>CAMBLO010000028.1 GCA_945868505.1 uncultured Clostridia bacterium
GCTATGCTCAGTCGGCACGCTCCTTATTTCTCGCCTTTGCCGCCTTCCTGCATCTGCCCCCGGCAGCGGTCGGCGGCAAAGCCCCGGGTTACCCGGAGTTCGTGGCTCAATCCGAAATTCCGTAATGCAACAAAAAAAAGACACCCTTCTGGGTGTCCTTTTTCATTGAATTGCGGAGGCCGGATTTGAACCGACGACCTCCGGGTTATGAGCCCGACGAGCTACCGGACTGCTCTACTCCGCGTCAGTATAAAAAAGTGGGCGGAGAAGGATTCGAACCTTCGAAGCTATCGCAACAGATTTACAGTCTGCCCCCTTTGGCCGCTCGGGAATCCACCCACATAAGAAAAAAGCCGATGATCGGACTCGAACCGATAACCTGCTGATTACAAGTCAGCTGCTCTGCCAATTGAGCCACATCGGCGTAACTCGTACTGAGTACAGATGATATAATACCATCGTTTTGTCCATCCGTCAAGCAATTTTTTTGCGAAAAACGAAATTTTTTTAAAAAAATTTCGAAAAAGACCGCAAAATGCCAAATAGATAGTTCTGCATGAACCGCAGCACCACCAACAGGCTTGCCAGATAACACCCCAATTCGATGGGCTTCTGTATAAAATTATTCTGCCATCTTGCCGAAGCCATGGCCTCCAACACCGATTGGATGCAAAGGATCAGAAACAACTGCCCCGCCAATGCCAAAAACCCATCCATGTCCCTCTCTCCTTTGGAAAATCTTCAATTTATCTTATGAATTACCCCCTTTTCAAATGCAGAATTTAAGCGCATAATAGAAGGAAGTATCAAAGAAAGCAACGGGGCTTGAGTTTCCCGCAATCTTTCTTTCCAAAGATCATATATCAAATGGTATGTAAATTCCTCTGAAGGAGGTTTTGGATATGAAGAAAAAAATAATGAAATATTTTCTGGCATTTTTCGGTGCCATTGGTGCGGCCCTTGCCGGTCTGGCTGGCTTTCAGAAGTTTTGCCTGAAAAGAGCCCAAAAGAAAAAGGATGAAACCCATTTCATGGAAACATACGAAACAAAAGAAGGCACCATTGCCTATCGTTCTCTGGGCCACGGCAAACCTCTGCTTTTGGTACACAGCATGATGCTGGGGGCATCCTGTCGGGAATGGGACGATGTGATGGACGCACTGGCGGCAGAATACCACGTTTATGCCGTGGACCTGCCCGGCTTCGGCAATTCCTTCTGCCCCAAAGAACCTTGGACGGCATATCAATATGCCGCTTTCCTCCACGATTTCATCGAAAACGCGGTCAAACGCCCCGTCTGCTTCTGCGGTGCCAACGCAGGTGCCGATTTTGGGCTGATTCTTTCCCTGCTCCATCCCGAGGATATCCGCCGCATGGTGATGATTTCCCCCGAGGGCATCGGCAAAGGCTTTGCCACCGACGAGGATACAAAGCCTCTATCCCTCCTTCTCTCTCCCGTGGCAGGCACCCAGAAATTCCTGATGGGTACCTCTAAAGGGAAAATCAAAGCCGCTCTGGAAGATGCTTTCTATGCCAAGGAAACCATTTCCCCGGAACTGGTGCAGAGATACGCCAATGCCGCCCGCTATGGCGTCCATGCTCAGGCAACCTTCGCCGGCATCGAAACAAGATTTTATGCCGCCGATACGAAGCCCGCATTTGAGAAACTTTCCATCCCCTTCCTGATGATCTGGGGGGAGGAAAACAAAACAAACCCTGCGGAGCATTTCAACACAGCAGAAAAAATGAAGGACTACGGTTCCTTTGCCCTCTTTGAAAAAACAGGTGCTTTGCCCCACATGGAAAACAGCAAGGCGTTCTTGGAAAACGTAAGAGAATTTTTGAAATAAGGAGAAATACAAATGAATTTTGCAAACATACCCGGACTTTCTCAGGCGGATATGGAAACCTTTTTCCGCAACGCCATGAAGCCCGGCTCAGAAATCAAACACCACGGCGTTATCCCCCGTATGGACCCCCGCTTCGTTTCCTGCGATTTTGAAAAAGGCACACTGGATATTGCCTATGATGTGCAGGAATGGGAGCTGAATCCTGAAAATATCATCCATGGCGGCATGACCTCTACAGCACTGGATACCACCATGGGTATGTTGGCTCATTATTATACCCATCTGAATGCTCCTACGGTGGTAACGGTCACCATGAACGTCAGCTTCCTGAAGCCCATCGCTTTGGGGGACACCTTCCATGTCAAATGTCAGCTGGATTCTGTGGGACGCACGCTGGCAACGGTAAAGGCGGAGGTGCGCTTGGAACGGGACGATATTCTGGCGTGTATCGCCACAGCCACATTTATGGCTGTCAGCGGTTAAGGAGGTGGAGCTGATGGAATTGATTACATTAAAAGACGAAATTTCTTCACAGGAAAATATGGAGCAGTGGCTTTCCCAGTTAGGACACCCCGATAACCCCATTTCCAACAAGGGGGTGCTGCTGCATCTGGAGCCCCATTTTGTTTCCTGCGATTTTGAAAAAAGAGAGGCCTGCATCGCCTTTGAAGCCCTGCCCTGGGAACTGAACCCCGGCGGCAGTCTCCACGGCGGCATCATCATCACCTGCTTCGATGTTTCCTTTGGCCTGACCTGCCATTATTACGCCAAACAGCACATGATTACCACCGTCAACCTGACCACCACCTTCCTGAAGCCTGTCCTTCTGGGGGATATGGTGCAATATCGGGTGAAAATCACCAATCTGGGGCGTACCCTCATCAGCATGGTGGCAGAGGGCTGGGTCAACCGCAATGGAAAGGATATCCTTGTGGGCACGGCGACAGCAACCTTTATGAAGCTGGATAAGATTTTTGATAAACCCATTTAAAAAAGTTAGACCTTCGCAATGCGAAGGTCTTTTTCTGTACTTCTGTCTGTTAAATTTGTACCTTACTTTTTCTCTCTATCATTCCAAACAACCGCCAGAATATCTTTCAGTACGAGAAAAGCATCTAAATCATTGTATCCATATTTCTCTTTCAAGTCAGCCAGCAGCCTGTTCAGCTCCGCCGCATAATAAGAAACCTCAACTTCCTGCTGATATTGGGCAAGGATGGGGTATTTTTTTGCCCACATCTTTGTCCAGTCTATTTTTTCAGATGCCTCTTCACTGGTTCGGTCTATGGCTTCCTGTATTTCCTTTTCCTGTAACAATCCTTTGTTTTTTTCTGAACCCATGGCACATCCTCCATCCTTAAAATTCCTGCAGCATAAGGGAACCATCCATACCGCTGATTCCCACAGCAAAGCTTCTTGCGGCACCATTTTCATCTACATAAGAAATCCCATAATGAGGGATAGTCCCATAAATCGTCATACTTACCATCAGGGGATGCTCCGGTGTCAATGCATCAAGGCCATACAATTTTTCTGTGGAAAAGGTAACCTTTCCGTTTTCATCCACATCCTCCAAGGAAAGGGACAACACCTGAAAATCCTTTACAGTGCTATTTGCCAGAAATAAGATTTTTTCCTGCGCTTCATCCGTATCCGCAATAAATTCGTTGTAGACGGAAACATCTGCATCCGAAGCATAAATAGCTGTTACAGGCAGCTCTGCTGTGCTTTCACCGGTAAAGGCATAGGCGGAAAAGGGCGTCAACGCAACACTTTCTGTCTGTTCTGCCAAATCGTTCTGTATCTTCCAGAATTCCTCCTCGGGAAGATTCAGCTCCTCGGAAGCATCTTTGTCCCATTCGCCGGAGGTATTATGATAAAATCCAATTTCCGAGAAGGTTTCATCCTTCTCACAAGTGAAATAATAATCCTCGCAGATCAACGATGTTCCATCGGGGGAAATGGTATAGGTACCGAAAATGCTGTATATGGCACCGCCGGAGCCTTGATAAAGAAATCTGCCGTCCCCCATGGAAGTATAAGCGCTTCTGCTCCAGCCGGAAAGGGTGCAGATGGGCGTATCATTTTGGCAGGTATATACCGCATAAATTTCTTTGCCGGAATGGCTATCGTCCATAGCCCCCACCAATAATTCAGGAATGCCGTCTCCGCTGATATCCATTATGCTGTATCCGATATGGTCAAGAGGATTCTCCCCTATGACCCACAATGCTTCCGATACCCCATCGCTGCCTTCCAAATAGGTGTCTCCTCCAGAGCCATTGACAATCAGGGTATAAAATTCATCCAGAATATCTTTGTAAATTTCTGTACCGTCCACTTCTTCTGCCACATCCGCAGCAAGCAGCTCGGCATTTTCTTTCTCTGGGCCGCATCCCGAAACCAACAGGGTACAAACCATGCAGCATACGCCAAAAAGTTTTCTTTTTCCTTTCATACTTTCACCCCCGGAACAAGCCTATCCTCTTATCCTTCTTCCTTTTCTGCGGGGACATACCGCAGCAGATCCTCCGTAGTGCAGTCCAGGGCATAGCAGATGCGGGCAAGAATATCCAAGTCCATTTTTTCCACTTCGCCCTTATACCATTTGCTGACCACCTCAAACCTTGCATCGATGAGCTTTGCCAGTTGGTTTCTGGTAATGCCCCGCTCTTCCATGACTTCTTTCAGGCGCAATTCCACAGAACCATAATCGGCACGGATCAAAACAGGTCTTTCCTTCATGCTGTCCCCTCCTTTCTGTAACGTTCTTTATAGTAACCATTATAAAGCGTTACGGGGGACAAATCAAGCAGAGATATCTTGTCCGCTTTTGCGGATGCGGATGACGATTTCGCAGCTTTCCTCGTCCTGCTTATCCTCGTAGACCACATCCATGCCCGAGCGGCGGATGACCTCCACGCTCTGCTTGATGGTATTGGTAAACAGGCGAAAATCGGCCGAGCGAACATATCGCTTTTCCTTCTGCTCCCCTTTTTCCACATAACGGGGGCGCATCTGCTCCAAGGTGGCCTCCACCAGCTCTTCTGTTTTCTTTACGTTCATTTCTTCCTGTATCATCTGGCCCAGAACCAACAGCCGTGTTTCCTCATCGGGCAGCTTCAGAAGGGCACGGGCGTGGCGTTCCGTGAAATGATATTCCAAGAGGAGTTTTTTCACGCTGTCCTCCAGCTTCAATACCCGCAGCTTATTGGCGATGGAGGACTGGCTTTTGGATAGTTTCGCCGCCAGTTCTTCTTGGGTCAGGCCATAGTCCTCCATCATATTGCGGTAGCCTTCTGCTTCCTCCAGAAAGCTCAGGTTTTGCCGCTGGATATTTTCGATGAATGCCATAATGGCACTATCGCTGTCGCTGACCTGCATCAGAATGGCGGGGATGGTTTCCAAGCCCGCCAATTCTGATGCCCGCAGGCGGCGTTCCCCTGCCACCAATTCATAATAGCCGCCGCTCATTTTACGGACAGTGATGGGCTGCAACACGCCGTAGGTCTTGATGCTGTCCGACAGTTCTTCCAACGCCGCACGGTTGAAGTATTTTCTGGGCTGATAGGGGTTTGAGCGAATTTTATCAATAGGCAGCTGAAAGACTACCTTATCCTTTTTCAAGCGCATTTCCGAAAATTTCAAAACTTCCATATATTTTACCTCCTTAAGACCTTGGGGACGCTGTCCCCAACACCCCTGCAAGGGACTCAGTCCCTTGACCCAAATGGCACAAAAAATTTCATTTTTTGTGCAGGGAAATTATTTTTACTTTCTTTTCTACATGATAACACGGCAAATTTCTTCCTCGGAAAAAAGCGTTCCACAAAAAAAAGCCCCTATCGACAAAAATCATGTCAATACGAGTTTCCCATACTATTTTTCTTTGCAGAAACGATAGTTTCTGCGTATAGGGGTGCAGGGGTATGTGCACCGCCAAGAATAAGGCGGCGGCGTAGCCGTCTTTCCGAAGGAAAGATGCTTGACAAATCTCCCTGCTGGGGTTTGTAAGGGGTGAACCCCCTTACGAAAGAGGGGATTTTTTGATTTTTCCCGCATTGCGGGGGTATTTCTTTGGCGTGGGCGCAATTTTCTCGATAAATACTAATTTGTGGGAAAGGTCGGTATAGGGAATGGCAACATCCCTGATCTCCACCAGTCTGCCGCCCAGCTTTTCCAGCGCACCCTTCGCTTGTGCCACTTCCGCCTCCGCATCAGGGCCTTTTAAAGCCGCCAATCTGCCACCCACCCGTACAAAAGGCAGGCAATATTCCGAAAGAACCGCCAGATTCGCCACGGCACGGGATACGCACAGGTCGAATTTTTCCCGATAATCGGGGTTCTGCCCGCCATCCTCTGCACGGCTGTGGACATACTGCACGCCATCCAAATGTAGCTGTGTGCCTACCTCCTGCAAAAAGCCAATACGCTTCTGCAAGGAATCCAATAAGGTCAGCTCCATTTCAGGGCAGGCAATCTTCACAGGCACACCGGGAAAGCCAGCCCCTGTGCCAACGTCAATGACCTGCATCCCGCTTTTCCATTCCACGGCGGGCACAAGGCTCAGGCAGTCGGCAAAATGCTTCAGCACAACCTCTCGCTTCTCCGTAATGGCAGTCAGGTTCATTTTCTCATTCCATTCCAGCAGAAGGGAAAGGTATGTCATAAACTGTTCCAACTGGGCTTCGCTGAGGGCAACGCCCATCTGGTCACAGCAATCCTTCAGTAATGCTTTATATTCCATGGTTTTATTCCTTCCCTTCTTTTTCAATGCTGAAAATCTTCCATTTGCCATAGGAATCGGGCTCTGCCACCATACGGAAGGAGAAAATCTCCCCATCCTTCTGATTTCCTGTGACAGAAACCGTGCGGATGCCATTTCTGCTTTCATCGGCAAAGCAATGATATTCCTTCAAATCCTTCAAAAAGCCTTCCATTTCCTCATAATCCACCGCTTCTGCAACCCTACTGGAAAAATAGCCCATGGCTTCTTCCTTTTTTCCGCTTTCCACCGCCTGCAAAAAGGAACGGAGAGTTCCTCTGGGGTTGGGCAGGGAAACGTAGGCAGGCTTGCGGTTATTGAAAACGGCATCCTCCAGAGAAAACGTCCCCTTGGGCAGGTGCAGCTTTTTCTCGCCCCGTTTCAGTTGTCTGTTAGTTTCATTCCATGGCAGAAAAAATCCTGTCATAGCATCACATCCAATTCTTTTGTTTATTTGTTCCGCTTCATCTGTTCCATATAGATGAGCAATACGGAGATATCCGCAGGGGATACCCCTGTGATTCTGGAGGCCTGCCCCAAGTTCTGGGGGCGCACCAGATTCAGCTTCTGTCTCGCTTCCAAGCGGAGCCCCTGAATAGTCTCATAGTCCAAATCCATAGGCAGCAGACGGTCTTCCAGTTTTTTGAACTGTTCCACCTGCTTCAATTGCTGGTCGATATAGCCCGCATATTTAATCTGGATATTCACCTGCTCCCGCACATCCGCAGGCAGCTCGGGACGTTCCGGGTCGATTTCCGCCAGAGCATCGTATGTCAACTGGGGGCGTTTGATCAGGTCGGAAAGGCGGGCACCATTTTTGATGGGAGCTGTGTTATATTTCTCCAGCAAAGCCAAAACAGGCTCACTGGGGCCCATTGTCACGCCCTGTACCCGTTCAATTTCGTCTTTCACTAAACGCTCCTTTTCCCGCAGGACTTCATATCTTTCCTCAGAAATCAAACCGATTTCATGACCGATGGGGGTCAATCTCTGGTCGGCATTATCCTGCCGCAGCAATAGACGAAATTCCGCACGGCTGGTCATCATTCTGTAAGGCTCTCTGGTGCCTTTATTCACGATATCATCAATCAGCACGCCGATATAGCCATCGGAACGCTGCAAAATCAGGGGTTCCTTCCCCTGAATATACTGCACCGCATTGATGCCGCCGATGAGCCCCTGGGCCGCCGCTTCTTCATAGCCGGAGGAACCGTTGAACTGCCCCGCGCTGAACAGACCGGGGAAATCCTTAAATTCCAAGGACAGCTTCAACTGGGTAGCATCGATACAATCATATTCGATGGCATAGGCAAAACGGGTAATCTCGCACTTTTCCAAGCCGGGGATGGTGCGATACATGGCAATCTGCACATCCTCCGGCAGAGAAGAACTCATGCCCTGAATATACATTTCCTCGGTGTTTTCCCCTTCGGGCTCTACGAAAAGCTGATGCCGTTCCTTATCGGCAAAGCGGACGATTTTGTCCTCAATGGAGGGGCAATAGCGGGGGCCTGTCCCTTCAATGACGCCGCCGAACATAGGAGAACGGTGAAGGTTATCCCGAATGACCTGATGGGTCTTTTCATTGGTATAGGTAAGCCAGCAAAGGGCTTGGGGCTTTGCGATGTCCTCAGGTTTATTTTCAAAGGAGAAAGGCACGATATCCTCGTCCCCGTACTGGGGCTGCATTTTACTCAAATCCAGAGAGTTTTTGTTCATTCTGGCGGGAGTGCCTGTCTTGAAACGGAACAGGTCGATGCCCATTTCCTTCAGCCTTGCAGACAATTTTGTTGCAGGCATCAGGTTGTTGGGGCCGCTTTCGGTGATATGTTCCCCTGTCAGGCAGCGGGCTTTCATATAAGTACCCATACACAGCACCACTGCCTTACAGTTGTAAACCGCACCGGAGGCCGTCACAACGCCGCTGACCTTCCCCTCCTCCATAAGGATATCCACGATTTCCGCCTGTTTGATTTTCAAGTTAGGTGTATTTTCCAGACGATGCTTCATTTCTGTCTGATAGGCGATTTTATCCGCCTGTGCCCGCAGGGAATAAACCGCAGGGCCTTTGCCCGTATTCAGCATTTTTGTCTGGATATAGGTTTTGTCGATGACCTTGCCCATTTCACCGCCCAAAGCGTCGATTTCCCGCACCAGATGCCCCTTGGAGCTGCCCCCGATGGAGGGGTTGCAGGGCATCATGGCGATACTGTCCAGAGAAATGGCAAACATCACCGTATTCATGCCAAGACGGGCCGCCGCAAGGGCCGCTTCACAGCCGGCATGACCGCCGCCGATGATGGCAACGTCAATGGTTTCTGCATGATACATATTCAAATTCCTCATTTCTATAAAGGATTATCATTGAAAATTACTCTAATACTTTATTTTACACGAAAAAAAGGGAAAACACAATGTTTTCCCTAAGACCTTGGGGGTTTTACCACCAATTCCCCCTTAACCCGATTTGAAAATCAAATTTCTAAGAAATTTGATTTTCGTATAAAATTTAGGTCAAGCCTTTTTAAAGGCTTGCGGAGTGTGAGGCAGAGCCTCACGGTCTTCCCTCAAGGTCTTTCAAAGCGCTTTTAAATTGCCATGCAAAAAGAAGGACTGTTGTTGTCACAGCAATGAAATCCGCCACCGGCTCTGCCAAAAATACCGCCATATCCTTTCTCTCGAAGAAATGGGGCAAAATATAAATCAAGGGAATCAGCAGGATAATTTTCCGATAAATCGCCAAAAACAGGGATGTTTTCGCATTCCCGATGGCAATAAAGGTCTGCTGACAGGCAAGCTGAATCCCCATCAGAACACTGGTCGCCATAAAAATCCGCAGCGCCCAAACCGTATAATCCAAAAAGGCAGCATCCCCTGCGAAAAGCATAGAAACCTGTCTGGGAAACAGCATGATGATGAGCCACAGCCCCCCGGCATAGACCACACAGCTTTTCAGCAGCAGCCCAAAGGATTCCCGCACTCGTTCCGGCTTTCTGGCACCGAAATTATAGCCTGTAATGGGCTGTGCCCCCTGAGCAAGACCAGACAGGGGCAACATGGTAAACTGCATCATGCTGGTCAAAATGGTCATAGCCCCTACCGCCGTATCCCCACCATATTTCAGCAGAGAGGAATTGAAGCAGATATTCAAAATGCTTTCTGTGGACTGCATCACAAAGGGGCTCAGACCCAGCAGCACACAGGGCAGGATGGTTTTTGCCCGCAGACCCAAGTATTTCTTTTGCAGCCGCAGAATGGTCTGTTTTCCTGTCAGAAAACGCAGAACCCACGCCGCAGAAAGGGCCTGAGAAAGGACTGTTGCCAACGCCGCCCCCTTGACACCCATGCCAAAGAAGAAGATAAAAATGGGGTCAAGGATGATATTGGTGACCGCGCCAATCAAAACGGTCTTCATGCTGACTTTCGCAAACCCCTGAGCAGTAATAAAGGCATTCAGCCCCAAGGTAAGCTGTACGAATACCGTACCAAAGGTGTAGATGCGCATATAGTCCATGGCAAAGGGAATGGTATTTTCACTGGCGCCAAAGGTCATCAGAAAAGGCTCCGCAAACAGCAAAAATAGCACCGTCAGAGTCAGGGAGACCAACAAAAGCAGGGTAGTACAGTTTCCCAAAATCCGCTGGGCTTCTTCCTTGTCATTCCGCCCCAGCATGATAGATGCCCTTGGTGCGCCGCCCATACCCGCCAAAGCCGCAAAGGCAGAAATCAGCAAAATCAGGGGCATACAAACCCCCAAGCCTGTCAGGGAAAGCTTCCCTGTTTCGGGAATGTGCCCGATATAGATACGGTCTACCACATTATATAATACATTCACCACCTGTGCCGTAATGGCAGGGACTGCCATTTTCCACAGCAGTCCCTTCACAGGCGCAATGCCCAGTTCATTTTCTCGTTCCAATTTTCTTTCACCTTATTTCCCAAGACAGAACTTCGTAAAGATTCTGTCTATGATTTCTTCATCACTGGTATCCCCGGTGATTTCACCCAAGGCACGGTTGGCATCCTGCAAGTCCATGGAAATGAAATCCTCGGGCATCCGCATGGTGATGGTTTCCAAGCAATGCTCTATGGCTTCTTTTGCACGGTAGAGAGCATCCTTGTGGCGGGTATTCCCCAGCAAGGCATCTTCCGCCGTTGCCGTATGTCCGTCCAAGAACATATTTTTCAGGGCATCAATGAGCCTGTCAAAGCCCTGATTCTGTTTCACAGAAATGAATAAAATCTGTTCCTTCGGCACAAAGCTTTCCAATTCTTCCAAAGACAGCTTCTGCTCCAAATCTACCTTATTCAGCAGAACGATGGTCTTTTTCTCTTTGATAAAGGATAGGATTTCCTTGTCCTCCTCTTCCAAAGGACGGGAACCATCCAGCATCATAATCACCAAATCGGCATTTTCCGCATAAGCCTTGGATTTTTCCACGCCCATGCGCTCTACCACATCACCTGTTTCCCGAATCCCCGCCGTATCTACGATTTTGATGGGGATACCGTCGATATTCAAATATTCTTCTACGGTGTCACGGGTGGTGCCGGGGATATCGGTCACAATAGCCCTGTCCTCCTCCAACAGCCAGTTCAGCAAGGAGGATTTGCCCACATTGGGCTTACCGACAATAACCGTTTGCAGGCCATCCCGAATGATTTTCCCGCGGTCGGCACCTTCCAACAGCTTTTCCATCTGGGCCAACAGCTTTGTTGCACCCTTTCCCATATTGCCGTAGGTTTCATCCTCAATATCATAGTCGGGATAATCGATAACAGCTTCGATGGAAGCGATCATATCCAGAATTTCTTCCCGCATCTCTCTGACTGCTGTTTTCAGGCGGCCTTCCAGCTGATTCACCGCCGCCTGACGGGATAATTCCGTTTTGGAATGGATCAGATCGATGACGGCTTCTGCTTGGGTCAGGTCGATACGCCCGTTTAAGAACCCACGCTTGGTAAATTCCCCGGGCTCTGCCACACGGGCACCGGTTTTCAGCACAGCCTCCAATACCCTTCTTGTCACCAGAGAACCGCCGTGGCAGTTGATTTCTACAATATCCTCTTTGGTATAGGTATGGGGTGCTTTCATGACAGAAACCAATACCTCGTCAATGATTTCGCCGCCCTTGCCGTCGGTGATCTTCCCATAGGACAAGGTATGAGTGGCTTTTTCCGATAATCTTTTCTTGCCGATAAAGATATCATCCGCCATAGCGATACAGCCCGCACCGCTCATACGGACAATGCCGATGCCGCCAACGCCCATGGGCGTGGAGATGGCCGCAATCACGTCGTCTAACATATATTCTCTTTTCATAGTTTACCTCTTTTCTTGGGACTCCGTCCCAAACCCTGCCAGGGAAATGATTTCCCTGGACCCTCATTCGCAAAAACTAGCGTTTTTGCAGGGCTAATGGATTATTTTTCAGCGCCGCAGGCAAATAAAGTTTAGGTCAAGCCTTTTCAAAGGCTTGCGGGTGAATTGAGGGCAGAGCCCTCAAGGTCTTTATCGCCTTGTAAGCGGTTCTTTGGAGGGTTCGGGAACCTTTCACCAAGGGAAGAAAGGTTCCTGATATCCCCAAAGTCTTGAATAAAACGAAAACCCGATGTATACAACAACGGGTTTCCAATGGTTTCTTATTTCAGAGTAATAACAACATTACGATAAGGTTCTTCCCCTTCGCTATATGTTGTCACGAAACGATCATTCTGCAGTGCGGAATGGATGATTCTTCTTTCATAGGGGTTCATGGGTTCCAGAACCACATTTTTCTTTGTGTGTTTTACCTTTTTCGCCAGGTTGAATGCCAAGCTTTCCAGAGTTTCTTTTCTTCTCTGGCGGTAATTTTCTGTATCCAGCATTACGCTGATGTAATAAGGGCTTTTCTTATTCACAACCAGATTTACCAGATACTGCAGAGCATCCAATGTCTGACCTCTTTTACCGATGAGAATACCCATATCATCCCCTGTCAGTTCTACAAACAGGTGCTTATCCTTCAATTCTGTTTTGATCTTCACGATCAGACCCATGGACAGGAACACTTCCTTCAGAAAGGTTTCTGCTTCTTTTTCGGGGTTGAAGTTTTTCTTCACCAGAACAACGGCATCCTTACCGCCGAACATACCCAAAAAGCCCTTGGAGCCTTCGTCGATCACTGTGATATCTACTTCTTCCCGTGTTGCGCCCAATTCAGCCAGGGCAGCCGCAATGGCTTCCTCCACGGTTTTTGCGCTTTTTCTGATTTCTTCCATTACTGTGCTGCCTCCTCCGCAAATTTCTTTTTATAATGTTTCTGCAGGATCACCTGCTGGATGATACCGAAAATATTACTGATTGTCCAGTACAGACCCAGACCTGCGGGCATAGAGATGGAAAAGAAGCCCATCATAATAGGCATCATATACAGCATAGATTTAGACATAGCTGCTGCAGGGTTATTGGGATCGTTCTGCTGAGGGTTCATCATCATCATGATTTTGGACTGCAGCCATGTGGTGATACCTGCAGCGATAGGGATGATGACGCCGGGGAAGGACAGACCTGCCTTACTTACCAGAGGGATAGTCAGGAAGGTTTCGATTTCATTCTTTGTTGCCAGCAGGGGTGTCAGGGCATCGCCTGCGGAACCCAGGTTTGTCATGATTGTCGCCCATTCTTCTGTTTTCAGCTGGCTGATCAGCATAACGACGTCATTGACATTATTCATATCAAAACCATCTTTGATGATATCGACATTTTTATACATATCTACGAAGCTCTGCGCAAAGGGCTGGAACACTTCCATACGCAGTGCTACGGGGATATTTACGATGGCATTGGCAATATCTGTATAATTCTGACCGATTACGTCAACGTAAACGTAAGCATTCTGGAACAGATAGAACAATGCGTACAAAATAGGCAGCTGGATCAGCATAGGCAGGCAGCCGCCCAACATGCTGATTCCGTTTTTCTTCTGGAATTCCTGCATTTCGAACGCCATGCGCTGCTGAGACATCTGATCTGTCTTGCCTTCATATTTTTTCCTGATCTTATTCAGTTCAGGCTGCAACATCTGCATTTTAAAAGAAGATTTCTGCTGCTTCACCATCAAAGGGAACAGGATTATTTTCACGATCAATGTAAAAATGATAATAGCCAGACCCAGGGAACCTGCGCTGGAGCTGCTGTGAAGCAGATCGAAGAGCATGTTGTAAACTTTCCCCATTAAGTCGGCCACAGGTCCGATAATCATACCGGGCTTTCTTACGGAAGGCAATGCTTCCAGTAAATAGGAATGTAACATTTTTTCCTCCTTCAACAAACAATACGAGATTTTCGCCCCGAAGGACAGTTATTTTTTCTTTTCCGGAACAGGATCATATCCTCCCTCGTGAAAGGGATGGCATTTCAAAAGTCTCCGCACGGCAAGATACGTGCCCTTTATCGCACCGTGTCTGGAAATGGCAATATACGCATATTGGGAGCAGGTCGGCGTAAACCGACAGCATGGTCTGAAATGGGGAGAGATCGCTGCCTGATAAAACCGGATCAATAACAGAAATAGTTTTTTAAACATTCGGTTCTTCCACTTCTTTTCTGTTTTCTGCTTCTAATTTATCCTGACGGTCCTTTCTTTCAGACGCGCTCAGCAGAAGCTGTTGTTTTTTGAAAAGATGCCGCAAAGAACGGCACACCTCGTGATGGGAAGCATCGGCACAGGAAACACGGGCGATGACCACCATGTCATACCCGGTTTTGATCTCCTCTTCCATGCTGCGATAGCTTTCCCGAATCAGGCGTGTCACATGGGAACGGACAACGCTTTTGCCCACCTTTTTGCTGACAGAAATGCCCAGCTTGTTCCCCTGTGTTCCGTTTTTGACCAAATACAATACCAAATGGCGGTTAGCGATGGATCTGCCTCTATTATATACATAGCGGAATTGAAAATTTTTCTTCAAAGATTCTGTATGCTTCATCGACTCAACCTCCTTTGCGGCCCACGTAAAAAAATCTTCCATGACGAACAAAAGGCCACACGAAAAAATCTGCGGCCTTAAATAAACACGAAAAGATTATGCGGATAATACTTTTCTACCTTTTCTTCTTCTTGCAGCAAGCACTTTTCTGCCGTTTGCTGTTCTCATTCTTTTTCTGAAGCCGTGTTCTCTGCTTCTCTGTCTTTTCTTAGGCTGGAATGTCATTTTCATGGTTGTTGCACCTCCTTCAATTTCCGGGTTCTGCTCACCCTTTTTATGAGCACTGCCCCTATTATAGTAAAAAAAGCAAGGCTCGTCAAGAAAAAATTTTTCCTGAAAGCCGCATATTCATTGGATTTGTCCACATTTCCACAGGAAAATTCCGAAAATTTTTCTGCGAAAAAGGAACATTTAGATTTTTTGAGACTGGATTTACTATATCTTGTATACAATATCGTTTGACAATTTTTTTGGACAAGTTTTTCGTTGAACCTGTGGATAACTTTTGATATACTAAGGACAAGAGTGCCCTTATGAAATTCCACAGGTTTCACAACACCTCATATTATGTTATCCACAATCTGTTGACAACTCTGTTGATAACTTTTCCAGATTGTGAAAACAACTGTGAATCCTTTCCCCAAAGGAAACCCTTCAGGCCTGATAACGGCTATATTTGTACCTATGTGGAATTTGTGCAGAAGGGAAATGAAAGAACCTGTTCATAACTTGGAAATCGAAAGATGTCATATCCTGTTTTTCACAGGAATATCCCAATGCCCTGTGGATAACGGAATGTCCACAAACAGGAAATAAAATAGGAGGGAAAGAAATGGAACTGAAACAGATCTGGGAAGAAGCCCTAAAGATCATCGAAGAAGAGACTTCTCCCGTCAGCTTTGAAACATGGATCCTGCCCATCATCCCCTGCGGGATTGACGGCAATCAGCTGATCCTGCAGGTCGAAAACGCATTTTTCAAGGAAATGCTGGAAAAAAGAAACCTGCCCATCATCCGAAACGCAGTGAAATTCGTCACCAAAAACGAATATGAAATCGTTATTACCACAGAAGAAGAACAGAAGGCCGGCGGTCTTGGCAAACATAATCTGGTGAAGGAAAAGAAAACAGAAAACGAACTGGCAAGAAATTTGAACCCCAAATACGTTTTCGATTCCTTTGTCGTTGGCAACAGCAACCGTATGGCCCATGCGGCATCCCTTGCCGTTGCGGAAGCCCCCGCTCAGGCCTATAATCCCCTGTTTTTATACGGAAATTCCGGGCTGGGAAAAACCCACCTGATGCATTCCATCGGTCATTTTATTTTGGATAAAAATCCCAACGCAAGGGTACTGTATGTCACCAGCGAAACCTTTACCAATGAACTGATCAACTCTATCCAAAATAATAAAAACGAGGAATTCCGCAATAAATACCGCAATATCGATGTACTGATGATCGACGATATCCAGTTCATCTCTAAAAAAGAAGGGACGCAGGAGGAATTTTTCCATACCTTCAACGCATTGTATGAATCCAATAAACAGATCATCATTTCTTCCGACCGTCCCCCCAAGGAAATCAAGACATTGGAGGATAGACTGCGGAGCCGTTTCGAATGGGGTCTGATCGCCGATGTGCAGCCCCCCGATTACGAAACAAGAATCGCCATTCTGAAGAAAAAAGCGGAACGGGATAATCTGACCGTCCCCGATGATGTGATGGCATATATCGCCAAAAATATTGCGTCCAATATCCGTGAACTGGAGGGTGCATTGACCCGCATCGTAGCCTTTGCCACCCTGACCAATCAGGATATTTCCATTGCCCTGGCGGAAAATAGCCTGAAGGATATCTTCAGCGAGCATTCCTCCGCCCCCCTGACGCCGGAGCTGATCCAGCAGGTGGTGGCAGAGCATTATAATATCCGCGTGGAGGATATCCAAGGCAGTAAAAAGCCCAAGAATATCGCCTTCCCCAGACAGGTATCCATGTATCTTTGCAGAAAACTGCTGGATATCTCCCTGCCGAAAATTGGCGAGAGCTTCGGCGGTCGGGACCATACCACGGTTATCTATGCTATCTCTAAAATAGAAAAACAGCTGGAGACCGATACCGCCCTGCAGAAAACTATCCTGCAGCTGGAAAAAGATATCAAAGAAGCTTAACTCAGGGACTTCGTCCCCGAGACCCCTACCAGGGGAATGATTCCACTGGACCCCCATACGAAAAAGCTTCGCTTTTTCAAGGAAAAATTCGAAAATATGCGCCGCAGGCAAATAAAAAGTTTCGGTCAAGCCTTTTCAAAGGCTTGCAGGGTTTGGGATAGCGTCCCAAGGTCTTAATTGCCTTTTAAGCGTGTTTTTGAAGGGGTCTGGGGAAACTTTTCACAAGTGAAAAAAGTTTCCCCTTTATCGAAGAAAGGTTCCCTCATATATAATAATACCTTTCCACACCCCTTTGTGGAATCGTCCTGAATACTTTGTGGATAACCTTATACCCCTTCCCCCTTCTGTGGAAAACGTGGACAACCTATTTACTTATTTCCACTTATCCACAAGGTTTTCCAAGATGATTTTTCCTTGATTTTTGGGGTAAATTTGAGTTTTCCACAAAATCACAGCCCCTACTACTGCTACTACTGATCGAATGTTATTATATCTTTCTATTCATGTGAACAAAGGAGTTGTACACAACCATGAAACTGACATGCAGCAAAGATCTGCTTTTGCAGTACATCAATATTGTTAATAAAGCCGTATCCAACCGCACGACACTGCCTATTCTGGAATGTATTCTTTTGACAGCCAATGAAAAGGGCTTTATCATGACCGGTAATGATTTGGAGATCGGCATCAAAACAGCACCTATTGAAGCAGAAATTATCGAAAAAGGCGAGATTGCCATTGAAGCCCGTATCTTTAACGAAATTGTTCGTCGTTTGAACGGGGAATCTGTTACCATTGAAACCGATGAAAAATTTGCGGTAACTATCCTCAGCGGTACATCCGAATTCAAAATCATGGGACAGAGCGGCGATGATTTCCCCAGCCTGCCGGAAGTGGAACAGGAAAAAATCTATTCCATGGAGCAGGCGAAGTTAAGGGATATGATCCGCCAGACTATTTTCTCCATTGCTCAGGATGGCAGTAAGCCTGTCCTGACGGGGGAACTGTTTGAACTGAAAAATACATCCGTAAATGTGGTTTCCGTAGACGGCTATCGTATCTCCTTCCGAAAAAACGAGCTGCTTATGGGCAGCGGCGAAACGGAAGTTATCGTGCCCGGCAAGACTTTGGCGGAGCTGAATAAAATCCTGTCTCAGGAGGAAGAAGATACCCTTTCCATCTACCTGACGGAAAAGCATATTCTTTTCGACCTTGGCACAGCGGTGATGGTTTCCCGCCTGATCGAAGGGGATTTCATCCGCTATGCCCAGTCCTTCTCCGAGGATTATAAAACAAAGGTTATCATCGACAAGAGCGAACTGATTCAGGCTTTGGAGCGTGCGTCTTTGGTTTCCAGAGATAACAGAAAGACCCCTGTTCGCCTGATGATCCGTGCCAATGGCATGGATATCACCGCAAGAAGTGACATGGGCACTGCCCATGAAAATGTTGCCGCAGAGGTGGAGGGGGATGACTTGGCTATCGCCTTTAACCCCAGATATTTGATCGAGGCGCTTCGCTCCATCGAGGAGGATTCCGTGAAAATGATCTTTATGGCGTCCCTCAGCCCTTGCACCATCCTTCCTGTGGAGGGGGATTCCTTTAAATATTTGATTTTACCACTGAGAATGTAAAAGAGACTGCTGGAGAAACTTTTTTCACTTGTGAAAAGTTTCCCCAGACCCCTTCAAAAACACGCTTGCAGGCAATTCTTTTCGTGAGGCTCTGCCTCACACTCCGCAAGGGGGTCACCCCCTTGACCCGATTTGCCTTCGGGGTGAATGGTTTGATTTCTCGCAGAAACGATAGTTTCTGCAAATAAGGTCAAGGGCATTATGCCCTTGCGGGGGTCATAGGGGGCAGAGCCCCCTAAAAAAGGAGGTTAAAAAATGGAAAAGATTTTTATTCATACAGAGTTTATTAAGCTGCAGCAGGCATTGAAGCTGGCAGGTCTGGTGGACCAAGGCTCCGATGTGAAATTCTACCTGTCCGAAGGCATGGTAACGGTCAATGGTGAAGATGCCACCGAACGTGGCAAAAAAATCCGCCCCGGCGATGTGATCGAGCTGAAAGGCGTTGGCTCTGTGGAAGTAACTGCGGAAGAATAAGCAGTGATTTATATTTATACATTGGCTTATAATTATGCAAATTGAATGATACAAATGAGAGAGGTGCGAAAGTATGGGGAGCAAAGCGAAACTGGAATTGATCGCGTCTATGGTGATCTTCGGCACCATCGGCATTTTCGTGCGATATATTCCCCTTCCCTCCAGTTTTATCGCTGTGGTGCGGGGCTTTGTGGGTGCATTGTTCGTGCTTCTTTTTCTTTTCCTGAAAAAAAGCAGCCCCGACAAAAAAGCTATCCATAAAAATCTGAGGATGCTTATCCTTTCCGGCGCATTCATCGGCATCAACTGGATTCTGCTGTTTGAAGCCTATCACTATACCGCCGTTGCCACAGCCACCCTTTGCTACTATATGCAGCCGATTTTCGTCATTCTGGCTTCGCCCTTTCTGCTGAAGGAAAGGTTGACGGCGAAAAAAGTCCTTTGCGTGGTGGTGGCGTTATTGGGCATGGTGTTTGTTTCCGGCGTGCTGCAAACAGGCATCCCCCCTCTTTCCGAGGCAAAGGGCATCCTCTTTGGGTTGGGGGCGGCGCTGCTTTACGCCACTGTGGTGCTGATGAATTTCAAGATCACCGATATTTCCCCCTATGATAAGACTTTCATGCAGCTTGGCACCGGGGCTGTGGTTCTGCTGCCCTATGTGCTTTTGACCCAGGATTTGAGTGTGGTGCGTTCTGCTCTTACCCCCTTTGTTTTGGTCATGCTGCTGTTGGTAGGCATCATCCATACGGGGGTGGCGTACGTTTTGTATTTTGCATCTATGAAGGATTTGAAAGCCCAGACTATCGCTATTTTCAGCTATATCGACCCTATCGTGGCAATTTTGCTTTCTGCCCTGCTGCTGAAGGAAAATATGGGGGTTTTTGGTGTCATCGGCGCTGTGCTGGTGCTGGGGTCTACCTTTGTCAGCGAGTTACCGGAAAAAGAAAAAGCGTAAGCAGATGTTTATAAAAATATTGAGGTGGTTTCATGTTTACAAAACCGAAAAACGGCTGGACGGATATCCTTTTGGGGGATTTTGAAGGCCTTGGCAGCTATATTCAGGATGTGCCTGTGGAAGTGATGGATGCCTGCATTCGTGCTTTGCGGGATGGCGTTCCTGTGGAACTCCATTTCGATGAGGA
Organism: uncultured Clostridia bacterium; assembly: GCA_945868505.1. Lineage (GTDB taxonomy): Bacteria > Bacillota > Clostridia > Lachnospirales > Anaerotignaceae > Anaerotignum_A. Next base: position 20,004 of record CAMBLO010000028.1, read on the forward strand.
AGGCTCCGAATTTACCCTGACTGCCGATGAAACAGTGAAAATTGTGGCTCAAGGCTATTATGGCCCCGAGGAATATGAGGTGAAGCTTTCCAAGCTGGAGCTGATTCAGGAAATTTTAGGGGATATGGAAAAATTCTTCGAGGATTGGGTGGAATGGCCCGAGGAATACGCTTATTTCGAGGACCATGAGAAAGAAGCGAAGCAGGCTTTCTATGATGAAAGAGTGATTCTGTTACAGGGGCTTTTGGCAGAATTGAGAGAGGAACTGGAAAAAATAAGTTAATATCATTTTATCCATAAGAGAGGAGGCAATATTATGGATGAAAGAATGGAAGAACGGACGAAATTTATTTTGAAATGTATGATTTTGATTCCGTTGGCGATTCTTTTGGTGTTTTTCTGCTGGCCCAGAGAAAGCGGAGAGACAGAAGGGGCGATTTTTAGAAATACTGTTCGGGAAAGGCTTGCATTTCCTTTGAATATCGAGATTTGTGATATTCAGGATTTTGTAATACAGGATGGAAAAGAAACCGTACGTATCGTTATTTTTTCCGATGCAAATGATAAAAAATATAGCGAGTATTATATGCATTATTATCAGCTGCAGAAGAATGGTACTTATGAATTATATCAGGGTGGCAAAGGAACCAGTTCCGGTATGTTATGCCAAGGGGTGTATGATTTTCCCGGTATACGTATACGAGGATATGAAAAAAGCTATAACTGCTATTATGTGACAGACCCTGCAATTAAGGAGTTCGTAGTCCGTTATGAGTATTTTTGGCGCGAAGATGATGGAAAATTGAAAACTCAGGTTCAAAAACAGGCTGTTACTGTGGAAGAAGGATCGCAGATGTTTTGTCTGCTTGATCCATGGGATATGGATTTTGCACCTCAAATCAAAGAAGGTACTGATCATAGTGTTGTGTACAGTGCTTCTGCTTATGATTGGGAGGGGAATCTTCTTTTTGGCAGCTCTGAGAAATGATTTACATAATATTTGTATAATGGAATCAAATAATTTATATTTATAAATTGTAGGTGAATAAAAATGTATATCACAGAGGTTTCCCTTCAGGGATTTCGAAACCTTGCACAACTGAAAATCGAGCCATCCTGGGGAATCAATGTGATTTACGGCAGCAACGCCCAAGGAAAGACGAATTTTCTGGAATCCCTCTATTTCTGCGCTATGGGCCGTTCCATGCGGGGAAAAAGTGACCAACAGCTCATCCATTTTGATGCGGAGGAAAGCCACATCCGCATGATGGTGCAGAGAAAAAATCGCTATGACCGCATCGATGTCCATCTGAAGCAGAATGAAAAGAAGGGCATTGCCGTCAATGGTCTGCCTGTACGGAAGCTGGGGGACTTATTTGGTACACTGTATGCCGTGATTTTTTCTCCTGAGGATTTATCCCTTGTGAAGGAGGGCCCCGGGGAACGGCGCCGTTTTCTGGATATGGAGCTTTGCCAGCTCAGCAAGGTCTATTATTATGATTTGCAGCAGTATTACCGTATTTTGAAGCAGCGAAACAATCTGTTGAAGGAAATTCAGAAAAAGCCCGACTTGGCGGAGACACTTTTTGTCTGGGATGCTCAGATGGCGGAATACGGCGAGCGTATCATTTCTGCCAGAAAGCGTTTTCTTCTGCGTTTGGATGAGATTGCGGCGGAAAAGCTTTCCCGACTGACAGGGGGCAGGGACCACTTGCAGACCCTCTATAAGCCCAACTGCGAGGAGGGGATGCTGGCGGAAAAGCTGCGGCGGAATCTGGACAGGGATATTTATTTCGGTGCCACCCAAAGCGGCCCCCATAAGGATGATGTGATATTTTCCATTGATGGGCGGGAAGTGAAGGTCTATGGTTCCCAAGGGCAGCAGCGGACCACGGCCTTGGCGGCCCGCTTGGCGGAAATCGACCTGATTCGGGAGGAAACGGGGGAGGAACCTGTTTTGCTTCTGGATGATGTGTTTTCCGAATTGGACGAAAGACGGCAGAAATTCCTGCTGGAGTCCATCGGCGGCCTGCAGGCCTTTGTGACCTGCACAGGGATTGAAGATTCCGTGAAGAAATATATCAGCAAAGATAACTTGTTTTACGTGGAAAATGGGGTCATCACCCCCCAGAGCAATAGAGAATGAGAAAGACACTACATCTTGTGGTGTCTTTTTTCAATGGTTTTGCTTTTTTCTGTATCCTCTCTAAATTATAAGGAAGAAACTCTATAAAAAAATACATGGAAAATCATTTGAAAACGTTGAAAAATCAATAAAAAAGTGCTATAATTCTACTGTGTAATTTTGAAGCAAGACTGATTGAAAAAGAAAGCCCAGAAATTGTCCTTTCTTTTTTTCTTTGCGAAAAATGAAAGATGAAAAATCGACCGAAAGAGAGGGATTTGATGTCATCAGAATATAATGCAAATCAAATTCAGGTTCTGGAAGGGTTGGAGGCTGTCCGAAAGCGTCCCGGTATGTATATCGGCTCCACCAGCTCCAAGGGTCTGCATCATTTGGTTTATGAAATCGTAGATAACTCCGTGGATGAAGCCTTGGCGGGCTTCTGCAACGAGATTACAGTAAAAATTCATCCCGACAATTCCATTTCCGTTATGGATAACGGCCGCGGTATCCCCGTGGATATCAACGAGCAGAAGGGCATGTCTGCCTTGGAAATGGTATATACCATCCTCCATGCTGGCGGGAAATTCGGCGGCGGCGGATATAAGGTTTCCGGCGGTCTGCACGGGGTTGGTGCCTCCGTTGTAAACGCTCTGTCTACGGAACTGACCGTACAGGTACACAGAGACGGCAAAATCCACGAACAGAGATATTGCAGAGGGGATGTGCTTTGCCCCGTAACCGTCATCGGTGAAACGGATATCACAGGTACCTACGTTCATTTCCTGCCCGATGATACCATTTTCGAAGAAACGGTTTTCGATTACGATATTCTGAAACAGCGTTTTCGGGAAACAGCCTTCCTGACAAAGGGGCTGAAAATCAACCTCATCGACCTGAGAGAAGGCATGGAACAGAGCCATTCCTTCCATTATGAGGGCGGTATCAAGGAATTTGTCAGCTTCCTGAACAAGAGCCGTCAGCCTTTGTATGAAAATATCTTTTATGCTACAGGGCAAAAGGACGGCGTTTTGGTGGAAGTGGCCTTCCAGCATAACGATGGCTTTACAGAAAGCATTTTTACTTTCGTCAATAATATCAATACCCCCGATGGCGGTACCCATCTGGTGGGCTTTAAATCCGGCCTGACAAAGACCTTGAATGATTACGGCAAAAAAATCGGCATCATCAAGGATGCGGATAAAAAGCTTTCCGGCGAGGATGTTCGGGAAGGCATCACAGCCGTTGTCAGCATTAAGGTGGAGGACCCTCAGTTTGAAGGGCAGACAAAGGCAAAGCTGGGCACCAGTGAAGCCAAAGCCGCTGTGGAAAGCGTTCTCAGCGAATATCTGACCTATTTCCTGGAGGAAAACCCTAACATCGGCAAAACCATCATCGAAAAGGGCATGATGGCTTCCAGAGCCAGAGACGCTGCCAGAAAGGCAAGAGAATTGGTGCGCCGCAAAACGGGTCTGGAAAATACCCGTATGCCTGGGAAACTGACCGACTGCACCAGCCGTGACCCCTATGAATGTGAAATCTATATCGTCGAAGGGAATTCCGCCGGTGGTTCTGCCATCAAGGCGAGAGACCCCAAGACACAGGCTGTCCTGCCTCTGCGAGGGAAGATTCTGAACGTGGAAAAGGCAAGACTGGATAGAATCCTCAATTCCGAAGAAATCAGAAACATGATTACCGCCTTTGGTACGGGTATTTCCGAGGATTTTGATATTGAAAAGCTGCGCTATCATAAAATCGTTATCATGACCGATGCCGACGTTGACGGTGCCCATATCCGCACCCTGCTGCTGACCTTCTTCTATCGTTATATGCCCAAGCTGATTGAGGAGGGCAAGGTATATATTGCTCAGCCCCCTCTCTATCGTGTGGAGAAGAATAAACAGCATTATTATGTTTACGATGATATCCAGTTGGAGGAACTGTATCAGGAAATCGGCAGAACAGGTATCAAGGAAGTACAGCGGTATAAGGGTCTGGGTGAAATGGACTTCGACCAGCTGCGGGATACCACTATGGCGGTGGAGCATCGTATTTTGAAATTGGTTACCATTGATGATGCAGTGTTGGCGGATCAGATCTTTAGTATGCTGATGGGGGATGAAGTTGAGCCCCGTAAAATTTTTATTGAAGAGAACGCACAGTATGCTGAGCTGGATTTCTAATATTTGAATATAACGGAGATGGGAACCTTTTTTTCTTGTAAAAAGGTTCCCAAACTCTCCCAAAATCAGCTTGCAAGGCAAATAAGACCTTGAGGGCTCTGCCCTCAATACACCCGCAAGGGGCTCAGCCCCTTGACCCGATTTGCCTGCGGCGCAATAGATACTATCCAAAGCCCCTGCAAAAACGCAGTTTTTGCGACTCGGGGTCGAGGGGAATGATTCCCCTCGTGGGAGTTTGAGGGTGAAACCCTCAAGATAAGAGGTGAACTTATGAGTGACGAAAACAAAGAGATTGATAAGGTCATAACCATAGATATCAATGAAGAAATGAAAAAATGTTACAGAGACTATGCCATGAGCGTTATTGTAGCCCGTGCATTGCCCGATGTACGGGACGGCTTAAAGCCCGTACAGCGGCGTATTCTGTATTCCATGAACGAAATGAATCTGGACCCCAACAAGGGCTATCGAAAATCCGCCCGTATCGTCGGCGATACCATGGGTAAATACCACCCCCATGGCGACAGCTCCATTTATCAGGCGATGGTGCGTATGGCGCAGAATTTCTCCATGCGCTATATGCTGGTAGACGGTCACGGGAACTTTGGTTCCATCGACGGCTATGGCGCTGCTGCCAGCCGTTATACAGAAGCCAGAATGTCCAAGATTACGGCGGAAATGCTGGCGGATATCGAAAAGGATACCGTGGATTTCGTGCCCAACTATGACGAGAACGAAAAAGAGCCTACAGTTCTGCCCGCCCGTATCCCTAACCTTTTGGTAAATGGCTCCAGCGGTATCGCCGTTGGTATGGCGACCAATATCCCGCCCCATAACTTGGGTGAGGTCATTGACGGTATTGTCTGCATGATTGACAACAAAATCGAAGGCAGAGAAACTGATGTGGAAGAACTGATGCAGTATATCAAAGGCCCCGACTTCCCCACAGGTGCCAATATTCTTGGAAAAAGCGGTATCCGTGCGGCGTACAGAACAGGTCGCGGCAAGATCATCGTTCGTTCCACGGCGGAAATTGAAAACCACAACGGCAGAGAACGGATTGTGGTGACAGAAATCCCCTATATGGTCAACAAGCTGCGTCTCATTGAAAAGATTGCAGATTTGGTCAAGGAAAGACGGGTGGAGGGCATCAGCGACCTGTACGATGCTTCCGCCGGGGATGATATCAAAATCATCATCGAAGTAAAGAAAGACTACAACGCCAATGTCATCCTGAACCAGTTGTATAAATATACATCTTTGCAGGAATCCTTTGGGGCAAATATGCTGGCATTGGTTGACGGAAAACCTGTGGTGCTGAATTTGCAGCAGATGCTTTCGGAATATCTGAAGCATCAGGAAAATGTTGTTACCAGAAGAACCCGTTTCGATTTGGATAAGGCGGAAAAGAGAGCCCATATCTTGGAGGGCTTGCGTATCGCCATTGATAATATTGATGAAGTCATTCGCATCATCCGCACCAGCTATGACGATGCCAAGGAACGTCTGATGGCATGCTTTGGTCTTTCTGATGTGCAGGCACAGGCGATTTTGGAAATGCAGCTTCGTCGTTTGCAGGGCTTGGAAAAAGAAAAAATCGATGCGGAATATGCGGAATTGCAGAAGAAAATCGCTTATTATAAGACCATTCTGGCAGATGAAAAGCTGCTGCTGGGCGTGATTAAGGATGAAATTACCGCCATCAAGAATAAATACGCCGATGAACGCCGCACCAAACTGATTCAGAACCCCGGCGAAATTGATGTGGAGGACTTGATTGACGAGGAAACTTGTGTATTCACCCTGTCCAACCTGAATTATGTAAAGCGTACTCCTCTGGATACCTATAAGAGCCAGAACCGCGGCGGCAGAGGCATCATCGGGATGCAGACCAGAGAAGAGGACTATGTAAAAGACCTGTTCTTGGCATCCACCCATGATACCCTGCTGTTCTTCACCAGCCGTGGCAAGGTTTACCGCATGAAGGGCTATGAAATCCCCGAAGCCGGCAGAACCGCCCGTGGTATCGCCATCGTGAACCTGCTGGAAATCAGTCCCGATGAAAAGATTATGGCAGTTATCCCCGCAAATGAATTTAGGGAGGACCAGTATCTGGTGATGATTACAAAACAGGGTCTGGTGAAGAAAACAGATATGACCAGCTTCGCCAATATCCGCAAAAGCGGTCTGATTGCCCTGAATCTGCGGGAAGAGGACTACCTGATTTCTGTTATGACAACAGAGGGCAATGATGAGATTTTCGTTGCCACCAGAAATGGCATGGGCATCAAGTTCTCTGAACAGGATGTACGCCCCATGGGCAGAACAGCAACAGGCGTGAAAGCCATTACTTTGCGGGAGGGCGATTATGTGGTTTCCGCCGGAAAAATCGACCCCAATGCTCAGATTTTGAACGTTACCGAAAAGGGCTTCGGCAAACGGACCGATGTGGAACAGTTCAACCTGCAGTATAGAGGCGGCAAGGGCTTGAAAATCCATCAGTTGACGGAAAAAACAGGCCAATTGGCAGGGGTGCTGATGATCGGCGAAAATGAAGAATTGATGCTGATTACCTCCGAAGGTGTGATCATCCGCCTGCGCGGCAGAGATATTTCCTCCATCGGCAGAGTTTCTCAGGGTGTGAAACTGATGAATCTAAATGAAGGCGTGACCGTTGTGGGCATTGCCAAGATTTCCGAAGAGGATATCGAAGAAGAAACAACAGAAACAGCAGAAGAAGTCGTTGAAACAGAAGAAACTGCGCGCTAAGAAAAAGGAAGCGACTGCGAAGCAGGCATTTACTTTTTCTGCGTGACACTGACAGAACCAAAAGCAGCAAAGCTGCGGCAAATGGGAAGCATTTGGGGTCTGTCAGTGAAATAGTAAGAAAATGAATGTAGAAAAACCTCGACAATTGTCGGGGTTTTTTTCTTGGAAAAATTGTGTTACACTAAAGATAGTATTTTCTGGGAAGGAGGAATGACCATGCGGCGGCGTATCTATGAAATGATCGAAAAAGGGGAACCCAATGACAAATTAAGTGTCAATTACGACCGTTTTATGATCGTTTGCATTTTGGTGAGCATTTTTCCTCTTTGCTTCAAGGATACCAGTCATCCTGCTTTTTTCTGGATGGATAAAATAACGGTTGCCATTTTTATTGTGGATTATATCTTGCGGTGGGGCACGGCAGATTTCAAACTGAAGGGGACAAATGCTTTTCTGAGATATCCCTTCACCTTCTTTGCCATCATAGACCTGGTGGCGGTCCTGTCCTCTCTGACACCATTGAATTCTACCCTGAGGGCAGTCCGTGTTCTGCGTCTGCCAAAGTGCATGAAGCCCCTGAAAATCCTGCGTTATTCCAAGGGATTCCACATGATGATGCGGGTACTACATAAGGAAAAGGATAATCTTCTGACGGTCTGCTATTTTGTGGTGGGCTATATCTTCTTATCTGCTCTGGTGATGTTTCAGGTGGAGCCGGATACCTTCAAATCCTTTCTGGATGCGGTTTACTGGTCTGCCATCACTCTGATGACGGTGGGCTATGGAGATATCCACCCGGTAACGGATGTGGGCAAAATCGTTGCCATCGTTTCCTCTTTTTTGGGGATTGCCGTATTTGCCCTGCCTACGGGTATCATTACAGCGGGCTATCTGGATGAAATCAGTCGGAAAAGAAATAAATGAAAATTGGAAGTAAATTGGAATTTGTTTATTCAACGTATACATAAATAATTCTTAATTTTTAAAAGTGAATAAAAAGGTTGAAAATTACCATTGAGGATTTATGAAATGGTATGATATACTAAAATAACAACAAAATCTTTTGTTTTAATGTTTTTAGGAGGGATCGTATTATGAAAAAGTTTGTTACATTCGTATTAACAGCTGCAATGGCAGTTTCTGCTTTCAGTGTAAATGTATTTGCAGCTCCCGCAACAGCAAAGGCTGTTCTTTCCAATGCGAAAATAGCTGTAAACGGTACAGCAGTGGAATTCCAGGCTTACAACATCGGCGGAAACAACTACTTCAAACTGCGTGATGTTGCAGTTGCTGTAAACGGTACAGTTGCAAACTTTGAAGTTGGCTACGACAAAGATACAAAAGCAATCACACTGACAAAAGGCACAGCTTACACAGGCAGCAAAGAAGCAGCGACAGCAACAGATGGTGACAAGACAGCAAAACTGTCCACACAGGTAGTTGTTCTGGATGGCGCAAAAGCTGATCTGACAGCATATAACATTGATGGCTACAACTACTTCAAACTGCGTGACCTGGGCACGGCTCTGGGCTTTGAAGTAACATGGGACAGCGAAGCAAAACTGATCGGTATCGCTGCTGATGCTGTTTCCAGCGGTGGTGAAGATACTCAATCTCAGGAAGAAAATGGAAGAAGTAAAGCCACGGAATTCACATTTGAGCTGGCTGCAGAAGAAGAGCGTATAGTTGAAAATCTCGTCTTTGATGAGGATGTAACAATCAGCGGAGATTTTGGAACTATCGTTTTTGAGAACTGCGAATTTAACGGTGATATTATCAATGCCGCAGAACAGTTTACCAAAGTAATTCTTCCTGATGGGACAACCGTAAACGGTAATTGTGTGTTCAAAAACACAATCAAAGAAGCAACAATGGACACTTCTATGCCTAAATTTGTCAGTCCTAATACATTGAACATTGTGTGTGAGGACTGCATTGGTGCATGTATCTTGGATGGCACCGAAGATAACATTATATTCAACGGAGAAACATACTCCATGGCTGATGTGGAATTCTTTTACGATGCCAATACAAATGAGCTTGTTCCTTATGAAGGACAGGAGGCATCTGCACTCTTTGTTGGTCAATGGTGGGAAAATGGAGAAAAGATATTGCAAATGTTTTGTGAATGATTGGGAAATAGTATAATACGGAAATAGAACGGTACTATCCATTATGAACAGAAAATCAAACTGCGTGATCTGGGCACAGCTTTGGGCTTTGAAGTACCTGCAGAACCCGAAGCACCTGCAGAAGCATGAGTTACGGTATCGGTTTTTTGCATCATTACATAAAACTGTTTTTTATGATGAAGTGTATTAAAACAAAGGATTTTATACCTAGTTAAATAATAGGGAAGGATGGCAAAGCTCGAAATGGGGTTTTGCCATTTTTTCTTTTGAAAATGACCTTCACTTTTTCATTGAAAGGAAAAAATGAATATGATACACTGAAGAAAAAGACTTTTGGAAAGGATGTGAAAGGAAATGGAAAATACAGCTTTAACCTATCTTTGCCCCAATTGTATGGCCTATCTGCGTTTTGATGGGAAAGAGGGGAATTGGGTCTGCGATTACTGCGACGGCAAGTTTACCATGGAGGAGCTGGAACAGAGAGGGGCCAAAATCAAAGAGGATGATTATCAGATTCTTCCCAGAGATCAGGCGGAGGAGGATACGACAGATGTGTCCTATCATTATGAGGAAAATATTCCTCAAGGTGAGGAAGATATGAGCCATATACGGGCCTATACCTGTCCTTCCTGCGGCGGGGAAATCCTGACGGATGATGTGACATCAGCGACATTCTGTGTATTCTGTGGCAACCCCACTGTTTTGCCTACTCAGTTTGCGGGGAAATATCGCCCTACGGCCATCCTTCCCTTTGAAACGGATAAAAAGGATGCCCAAAAAGCCTTTTTGAACCTTTGCAGGGGGAAAAAGCTACTGCCCAAGGGGTATACCTCCGAACAGCGTTTGGAAAAAATCACAGGGGTCTATGTGCCTTTTTGGGTTTTTGACTGTAAGGCGGATTTTGATTATCATGCCACAGGGGAAAATGTCACCACATGGTCCGATGCCCGTTATATCTACACAAAAACCGACCTGTATCATATCCATCGGGCGGGGGACTTGGAATTTGAAAATATCCCTTTGGATGCTTCTGAAAAAATGCGGGATGATTTGATGGATGCCTTGGAGCCCTTCCGTCTGGATCAGGCGAAGCCCTTTGATATGAGCTATCTGAGCGGTTTTCTGGCGGAAAAATATACATACGAACCCAAGGATTTGTATGACCGCATGACGAAGCGCATCACCCCCGGTGTGGAAAACAAGGTGGCGGAGGGGGGCAGAGCCTATCAGCGGGTTTATGGGGTAAAATGCCATACAGATTTTTCCTCCGACCGACAGGTTTATATGCTGCTGCCTGTTTGGATGCTGATTAGCAAATATGAGGGGAAAGATTATCTCTTTGCCATGAATGGACAGACGGGGAAGATTGTCGGGGAACTGCCCGTCAGCGGCAGCCAGACGGCAAAATGGTTCTTTATCATCTTCCTGATTGCTTTTCTCATTACCGGTATTATCGCATTTGCTTTAGGAATTTAGGAGGTGTGTTCTGATGAAGAAAAAATGGATTGGAATTTTTACCCTCCTTTGTATGCTGCTTTCCTTTGTGCCTGCCTTTGCAGAGGAGGGGCGTGTCTTTGATAATGCCGACCTTTTGACAGCAGAGGAGGAGGCAGAGCTGCAGGTATTATCGGAGGAGATACAGCAGGAATGGGACATGGACTTGGCCTATCTGACTACCAATGATACCGAGGGGTTGTCCGTGCGGGAATACGGCGCCCAGTTTTATATGGAAAAAAATCTTGGTATCGGCGAGGATTACAGCGGTCTGATTTTCGTGGTGGATATGGGTAGCAGAGAAGCCCAGATTGTCACCAGCGGTACAGCCATTGATATTTTCACTGATTATTATATCGAAGTCATTTGGGATGAAGTGATGGGCTATCTTTCCGACGGAGATTTTTACGGTGGTATGGTGGATTTAGCAGATAATGTTTCCTATTATTGTGGGGAATATCAGAAATATTTGGAAGATCCCGATTATATTTCTGCCTATGAACAAGACCAAGATGTAAACGTACTTCCTGTGTTTATGGGAATTGCGGTATTGATTTCTCTGGCGATTGCAGGGATTGGTGTGACAATCATGCGCAGATCCTGCGATACCATCCGTCCCTTTACAGACGGGCGGGCTTATCTGAAAGGAAATGGCTACCATTTGCGGGTAAATCAGGATATCTTTGCCAATACCCATACGACCATGATGCCTATACCGAAAAACGATGATACGAACCACCACAGCGGCGGTTCCTGGGGCGGGCCTTCCTCTACCTTCTCCAGCGGCGGCAGAAGCTTTGGCGGCGGCGGCGGAAAGTTTTAATTTCAAACAAAAATGGTGCCATTCTGTTGACTTCCTTTTTTTGGGATGCTACAATAAAATGTAGGGTGAAAAATATATTATGAGGTGAACTTGAATGGATACTATTTTTGCAGTTGGACAAACTGTTTCTCTTTTTCTGGCAATCATTTTCTTTATTGCCGTGATTTCTGCAAGAACAGAAAAAAGCTGGCCCGGTCTGGCTCTTTGCCTGCTGATGCTGGCTGCTTCCATCTGGGCGGGCGTTTCTTTCCAGAAGGAATATTTCTTCTATATGCTGCTGCCTACAGTAGCCTGCTTTGTGGCATGGTATATTTCCAGAAAAACAAGAGCGAAAAATATTGAAAAAGGCCTCCACTATAATGAAGAAGGCGTAATTGAAGAAGAAATGAAATAAGTAAAAGCCTTGGACTTGGAGAAAGTTCAGGGCTTTTTCTTTTCCTATATATATGATATACTTTCAGATAGATACATTTGTTTTTATCAGAAGGAGGGGAGAATGATGAAAAGAAAACTTGCATTGCTGCTGACGGCGGTTTTCCTGTTTTCCGGCTGCGGAAAAAGCCAGCCCACTTTCACTGCCACGGCGGGGGAAGCAGAACCCATCATCAAGACCGTGAAGTTGGCAGTGGTGGGGGATATCATGGTGCATGATTATCAGTATAACGAAGCCTATGACCCTGCCACGGGGGAATATGATTTCATGCACAATTTTCAGGATGTGAAGAAATATTTCGCAGGGAATGACCTTGTCATCGGCAATCTGGAGCTGACCTTTGGCGGCCCTGACCGTCCCTATGCCTCCTTCCCCTGCTTTAATACGCCCGATAGCTTTCTGGATGCGGTGCAGGATGCAGGCTTCAACCTGCTGACCACTGCCAATAATCACTGCATGGATACGGGGCAGGCAGGGCTGGTTCGCACCTTGGACAAGCTGGATGAAGCCGGTATCGAACATTTCGGCACCTATCGTTCTCAGGAGGAGAGGGATACCATCCTTTATCGGGATGTGAATGGCATCCGCTTTGCCTTCCTTTCCTATACCTATGGCACCAATGGCATCCCTGTGCCGGAGGACTATCTGGTAAATCTCATTGATTCGGATACCATGGTTTCTGATATCAAAGAAGCCAGAAAAAATGCCGATGTGGTGGTGGTGATGCCCCACATGGGCAATGAATATGAAACATACCCCAGAGATATTTTTGTGGAATGGGCAGACCTGATGTTTGAAGCCGGGGCAGATATCGTTTTGGCAAGCCATCCTCATGTTTTGCAGAAAATGGAATATCGCACCCTTGACCATGGCGATGGTGCCCATGATGGATTCATCATTTATTCCCTTGGGAACTTTATATCTTCTCAGACAACACCGCCCAGAAACGCTTCCATTGTTTTGCATTTGACGGTGGAACAGATTGCCGATGAACCGCCTTCTGTGAAGGAGGTTTCCTTCGTGCCCATTTGGACCCAGTTCAGAAATGCACAAAATCAGGATGAATTTGTGGTGCGCAGTGTCTATGAAAGGCTGAGTTTATCACAATCCGAAAAGGATGCCCAGATTCGGAAGAAAGACCAAGCCCGATTGGAGGAAATCCATAAAGAGACAGCCTGCTTCCTTTTGGAAAGGGATATTCCCCTTTCTGAAATGCAGGAAGAATACATTTTCCCGAAACCATAAAATTTTCTCTTGTCATGCAAGGAAAGTTGTGGTACGATAATGTTCATACAAAAATACAAAAGATAAAGGGAGGAATCCTGTTATGAATGAAAGAGATTATCTGGCGGAAAATGCCGCCTATTTGAAAAAAGATTTGGGGCGGAGCAATATTTCCCAGAATTTGTTCCAGCGGTTCAAAGAACTGATCACCAGCGGCAAACTGCCTGCCGGTTATATGATGCCCAATGAAAATATCGTCAGCGAACAGCTTGGCATCGGCAGAAGCACCCTGCGGGAGGCTTATACGGCTTTGGCGGTGTTTGGCTTCATCCGCCGTTCCAAAGCGGGCACTTTTGTCAGTGAAATCGATAATATCGTAAATATTGCACCTTTCAGCATTACTGTGGAAAATTCAGACCTGAGTGACCTTCTGGAATTTCGCTATATGTTGGAAGGGGAGACAGCCAGCTATGCGGCAAAGCGGGCCACCAGAGAGGATATTGCCCAACTGGAATATTATTTTGAAAAGATGAAGGAGCATCGCCACGATGTGAACCAGTTTGTGGATTATGACTCCATGTTTCATATGCAGGTGGCAGTGGCCACCCATAATAAGCTTTTGATGAGTACTATGATGGCTTCCAAGGATTCCTTTGAAAAGGGCATCCGCCTTGCTATGAGGGAATCCCTGACCCAGAACCCTAGGGTTATCGATGTTACCATTGAGCTTCATGGGAAGATCATAGAAGCTATTAAGGGCGGAGATTTTCAGACGGCTTATACGGCTATGCGGGAGCATATTTCTTATGTAAACCTTACGGTAAAATACGGCTAATAAAAG
>CAMBLO010000029.1 GCA_945868505.1 uncultured Clostridia bacterium
CCCATTCCGAACACGACGGTTAAGACCTAGGCGGTCGATGGTACTTGGTGGGCAGTTGCCTGGGAGAGTAGATGGTCGCCGGAATCCAGTAAAAGCTCTTGGAAATTCCAAGGGCTTTTTTATATACAGAAAACTTTATATTAGATTTTCACTTTACACAGACTTTAAACAGTCTTCAATACCTACATTGTATTTTTTCGTAGCTTTCTTAACTTCTTTAACAACATAAATACTTCCATTGTAACATGCTACATATATTGGATTTTTCATTTTGGTTTGTACAATTCATATTCTAACAGCAAATGTCTTTGTCAGATTGCATAAAATTGTGTGTATTTTACGATAAAATCCTTCTAAAATTACTTTAGTGTTCTACTTGACTAAAGTGATAGAGTGAGATAATATAATCTTAGGTCAGGAAGGGAGTGGATTTAGCATGAAACAGGCAGAGATGCTTTTGAAAAAAGAAGAACAGGTCATCTTTAGTTTGCGGGCATTATTTGAACAATACGGCTATCGGAAGTTCAAAATGAGCAAATTTGAAGAATATGACTTTTATGCAGATAACAGAAGCTTTTTAAACAGCGAAACGATTTTGACTTTTACGGGGCTGGATGGCAAGCTGCTGGCCTTGAAACCTGATGTGACCCTTTCCATTGTAAAAAACACCAAGGGCAGCAGAGAAAGCGCCGAGAGAGTTTATTATAACGAAAATGTATACCGTGCCAGAAAAGGCGCCGGGGAATATAAAGAAATCATGCAGGTAGGGCTGGAATATATCGGTGAGGTAGATGCATACGCCACACTGGAGGTGCTTTTGTTGGCGCAAAAGAGCCTGAAAGTCATCAGCGAGGCATACATCATGGATGTTTCCCACATGGGCTTTGTGGCGGGGCTGATGGAGGAAATCAGCCTGCCCTATGCACAGCAAAAGGCGATTTTAGACTGCATCAGCGAAAAAAATACCCACGGTATCCGTGCTGTCTGCAAGGAGGCAAATCTGGCGGAGGACATGACCCAAAAGCTGGAAGCCTTGGCAAGTCTCTATGGGGGCTTGGAGGAAACCTTGGAGCAGGCGAAAGCCCTTTGCTGCAATGAAAAGATGGAACAGGCTGTGAGGGAGCTGGAAGATATCCTGCATTGCCTGAAGATTGGCGGAAACGACAAAAATGTAAATCTGGATTTTTCTATCGTCAACGATATGGATTACTATACAGGCATCATTTTCCAAGGCTTTATCAACGGTGTACCCAGCAGCATTTTGAGCGGCGGCAGATATGATAACCTGCTGCGGAAGCTGGGGAAGGATGCAGATGCCATCGGCTTTGCAGTATACCTTGATTTGTTGGAACGGTTCGATTCCGCGGAAAGAGAATATGATGTAGACACCTTGCTGCTTTATGAGGATGGCGCAGACGTTGCTGCGCTGGCAAAGGCGGCACAGATGTTGACCGATAACGGCCAGAGTGTATTGGTACAGAAGAAAAACACAGGCAATGTGAAATATAAACAATTACTTTGTATGAAGGACAGGGGGCTTGAAATCGTTGCAGAACTGGATTAACATTGCCCTGCCGAAGGGCAGACTGGGCGAAAAGGCGTATGATATTTTTGAAAAGATTGGCTACGGCTGTCCCTCTATCCATGAAGGCGGCAGAAAGCTGATTTTTGAAAACGAAGAAAACGGTGTCAGATATTTCTGGGTAAAGCCCTCCGATGTGGCGGTTTATGTAGAGCGTGGCGCTGCGGATGTGGGCGTGGTCGGCAAGGATATTCTGCTGGAGCAGTCCTCTGACGTATATGAATTATTAGATCTTGGCATGGGGAAATGCCGTATGGCAGTGGCAGGGGTCAAAGGAGAAAGACCTGATTCCGAGCATACCCTGCGGGTTGCCACAAAATTCCCTAATATTGCCAGAGAATTTTACAGAAAGCAGAGCAGGGAAATTGATATCATCGAGCTGCATGGTTCCATCGAAATCGCACCCATTCTGAAAATGTCCGATGTGATTGTGGATATCGTGGAAACGGGGACGACCTTGCGGGAAAATAATCTGGAGGTCATCGAAACGGTGGTTCCCATCAGCGCAAGGTTTATTGCCAATAAGGCAAGCTATAAATTCAATAATGCAAGAATCAAGGAAATGTGCGATCTGATTGCTCAGAATATTGAGAAAAAAGAAGAATGACGGAGGAATCCATGGAAAGATTGCAGGTAGTAGCTGCCTATGACCGTCCTGAGGAAGTAGGCGAATTGTTCAAAGAATATACCGATATGCTCATTGAGGGGGACAGTGCCTTCAAGGAATATCTGGATATCCAAAATTACGATCAGGAATTAGAACATCTGGAATGGAAATACGGTATGCCAGAGGGCAGGCTGTATCTGGCTTATTATGATGGGAAACTGGCAGGCTGCATCGGTCTGCGGAAGCTGGATGAAGCCCAATGCGAATTGAAACGGCTGTATGTGCGTCCTGCTTTTCGGGGCAAAAAGATTGGGGAACGGTTAATGGATATCATCCTGAAGGATGCCAAGGAGATCGGCTATTCTGCCATGTTGTTGGATACCTTGCCCTTTTTAAAAAGTGCCCTCAAGTTGTATCAGGGGGTTGGCTTTTATGAAATTCCCAGCTACAACGATAGCCCCTTGGATACGACCATTTATATGAAATTGGATTTGAATGAGGTGAAAGCATGATTCAGACCTATGCTTATAAAGACATTAAAATAGATGAGATTTTTTCCCGAGAGGAAGAAAAGACCACCGTTGCCGATGTGGTTGCCAATATCATTGCCGATGTGCGGAAAAACGGCGATGAAGCCCTGAAACGCTATGTCAGAGAGTTTGACGGCGCAGCGGCGGAGGTGTTGGAGGTTTCTGCGGAGGAACGGGCGACGGCTCTGGCGGAAGTGGATACGGAATTTATAGAAATCCTGAAAGAAGCGGCGGCCCATATCCGTGCCTTCCACGAAAAACAGAGGCGTACCGATTTTGTCATTACGGAACGTCCCGGTGTGGTATTGGGGCAGAAAATCATTCCCTTGGACAGAGTTGGCCTGTATGTACCTGGCGGCACAGCCAGCTATCCTTCTACGGTTCTCATGGACTGTATCCCCGCGAAAATCGCCGGAGTGAAGGAGGTCTGCATGGTGACTCCTGCTAAGGGCGGCAAGCTGAATCCTGATATCATTGCGGCGGCGGAAATCGCAGGTGTAGACAGGATTTTTAAAATTGGCGGTGCACAGGCGGTAGCGGCACTGGCCTATGGCACAGAAAGCGTACCCAGAGTGGATAAAATTGTTGGCCCTGGCAACGCCTTTGTGGCGGAAGCAAAGAAACAGGTTTTCGGACAGGTTTCCATTGATATGATTGCGGGCCCCAGCGAGATTCTCGTGATTGCCGATGGCAATTCTGATGCAACAGTGGTGGCGGCAGACCTGCTTTCTCAGGCAGAACATGACAAAATGGCTTCGGCGGTATTGGTAACAGAAAGCGAAGCCTTGGCAAAGGCTGTGGCGGAGGAATTGGAAAAACAGATTCCTCTCCTGCCTAGAGCAGAGATTGCCAGAGCGTCTATCGACAAGAAGGGCAAAATCATCGTGGTGGAAAATATTCAACAGGCCATCGAGGTTTCCAATGAGATCGCGCCGGAGCATCTTGAGGTCTGTGTGGATGACCCCTTTAAATATCTGGCGGATATCCGTCATGTCGGTTCTATTTTCCTTGGCAGAAATGCACCGGAGGCTTTGGGCGATTATTTCGCAGGGCCCAACCATACCCTGCCTACCAGCGGCACAGCAAGATTTTCCAGTCCCTTGAGCGTAGACGATTTTATCAAGAAATCTTCCTTTACATATTATACAAAAGATGCATTGGCGGCAGAGGCGGAAAAGATTGGCTTCTTTGCCAGAAGGGAAGGGCTGGAAGCCCATGCCCGCTCTGCGTTAATCAGAACAACGAAGGAGGCGGAAGAATGAGCAGATTTATGAGTCCCCGTTTTGCGGGGCTGGAAGCATATACACCGGGGGAACAGCCCCGAGATCAGCAGTATGTAAAACTGAATACCAATGAATCTCCTTATCCGCCTTCCACGGAAGTACTGGAGAGGGTTTCCAAAGCAGAGGTGGAGCTGTTAAACCTCTACCCCGACCCTACGGGAAAGGTGCTGAAGGAAAAACTGGCGGCACTTTATGGCGTGGAAGCAAAAAACGTGTTCCTTTCCAATGGCTCCGATGATATTTTGAATTTCGCCTTTATGGCCTTCTGCGATGCAGAACGGGGAGCGGCTTTCCCAGAAATCAGCTACGGCTTTTATCCCGTTTATGGCGATCTATACCATGTGGATTGCAAAAAAATTCCTCTGAAAGAGGATTTTGGTGTGGATTATCTGGATTACTGCGGCATCGGCAGAATGGTTGTTATCGCAAACCCTAATGCCCCTACAGGCATGGAAATTTCTTTGGCTGAAATCGAAGAAATTTTGAAAACAAATCCTGACAATATCGTTGTTATCGATGAGGCTTATGTGGATTTCGGCGGGACAAGCTGTGTGGATTTTATCAAGAAATATGATAACCTGTTGGTGGTACAGACCTTCTCCAAATCCCGTTCCATGGCAGGGGCGAGACTGGGCTTTGCCATTGCCAACGAAGCTATCATTGAAGATTTGGAAAAAATTAAATATTCCACAAACCCCTACAACATCAACCGCCTGACACTGGCGGCGGGGGAAGCAGCAGTGGACAGCAACGCATATTATGTGGAAACTGCAAAGAAAATCGCCCAGACCAGAGAAATGACCACATCCAAATTGAGAGAAATGGGCTTTACGGTGCTGGATTCCGTGGCAAACTTCATTTTTGCCAAGAGTAATGCCCTGAGCGGAAAAGTTATTTATGAAGAATTGAAGAAAAAAGGTGTTTTGGTGCGCTATTTCGGCAAGGCAAAAATCGAGGATTTTGTAAGAATCACCATCGGCACACCGGAACAGATGAATGTGCTATTTGAAAAGCTGGCAGAAATTTTGCAGGAGCAGAAAGGGGCATGACATGAGAAGCAGT
Source organism: uncultured Clostridia bacterium (assembly GCA_945868505.1). Taxonomy (GTDB): domain Bacteria; phylum Bacillota; class Clostridia; order Lachnospirales; family Anaerotignaceae; genus Anaerotignum_A. The sequence continues at coordinate 5,065 of CAMBLO010000029.1, forward strand.
GAAATCAAGAGAAAGACAGCAGAAACTGATATCAGCCTGTCCCTTTGTTTGGATGGCAGCGGGGAAAGCAGCATCAACACAGGTGTGGGCTTTTTGGACCATATGCTGACCCTGTTCGCAAAACATGGTCGTTTTGACCTTGCTGTAACCTGCAAAGGGGATATCGAAGTGGACGACCATCATTCCGTGGAGGATATCGGTATCTGTCTGGGGATGGCCTTTGCAGAGGCTTTGGGCGACAGCAGAGGCATTGCCCGCTATGGGGATATCACCCTGCCTATGGATGAAGCCCTGATTCTGGCGGCGGTGGATTTGGGCGGCAGATGCCATCTGGAATACGGCTTGGAAATTCCTACGGAAAAGGTTGGCACATTCGATACAGAGCTGGTGGAGGAATTTTTCATTGCCTTTGTACGGAATGCCAAAATGAACCTGCATATCCTGCAGTTCAGAGGCAGAAATTCCCACCACATCATCGAAGGCACCTTTAAGGCGGTTGCCCGTGCATTGGCAAAGGCCGTTTCTGTGCAGGAAGCTTATAAAGACGAGATTCCTTCTACAAAGGGGGTGCTGTGATGATTGCGATTATTGATTATGGCGTAGGCAATCTGTTTTCCCTGCAAAGCTCCCTGAAATTTATCGGGGCGGAGGCAAAGGTAACAAAGGATATCGAAGAAATCAGAAAGGCGGACCGCATTATCCTGCCGGGCGTCGGCGCATTCGAAGATGCCATCGCAAAGCTGCGCCAAAGCGGCATGGAAAAGGTTGTATTGGAAGAAGCCGCCAAGGGCAAGCCCCTGCTGGGGATTTGTTTGGGGATGCAGATGCTTCTGGAAAAGAATTATGAATATGGCGAGCATGAAGGCTTGGGGCTTATCAAAGGCAGCGTGAAGCCCATCGCCCCTATGATTGGGGAAGGATTGAAGGTGCCCCATATTGGCTGGAACGGCTTGATTTTCCCCAAGGAGAAAGAAAAGAGCAAGATCTATAAATATATCAACGAAGACGACTGCGTGTATTTTGTACATTCCTATGCGGGGGTGGATTGTGATGATTTCGTCACAGCCAGAGCGGAATATGGCGCAGAGCTGACCGCATCTGTGGAAAGCGGGAACGTATACGGCACCCAGTTCCATCCGGAAAAGAGCGGCGAAGTAGGCTTAAAAATCTTGAAAGCCTTTTGTGAATTATAAAGGAGGAAAATTCCATGGAATTATTTCCTGCAATCGATTTGATTGGCGGCTGTGCGGTGCGTCTGGTGAAGGGCGATTACGCGCAGAAAACTGTATATAGCGAAAATCCCGGGGAGGTTGCCCGCTCCTTTGCGGCGGCGGGGGCAAAATACCTCCATGTGGTAGATTTGGAAGGTGCCATGGATGGAGGTACTCCCAATCTGGAAACCATCCGAAACATTGTGGAAACAGGCGGTCTGCTGGTGGAAGTAGGCGGAGGCATCCGTTCCGAAGAAGTCATCCAAAAATATCTGGATACAGGCGTGTTCCGTGTGATTCTGGGGACAGCGGCGGTACAGAATCCTGCTTTTTTGGAGAAAATGGTGCAAAAATACGGAGAGAAAATCGCTGTTGGTGTAGATATCAAGGATGGCATGGTTGCCATCAAGGGCTGGACGGAGGTTTCTGCGGAAAGTTGCTTTGCTTTCTGCGAAAAATTGCAGAAAATCGGTGTAAAAACCATCATCTGTACGGATATTTCCAAGGACGGTCTGCTTTCCGGCACAAATCTGGAATTATATCGAGAACTTTCCGAAAAATTCTCTGTGGATATCGTAGCCTCCGGCGGTGTGACCACATTGGATGATGTGAAAAAACTGGCGGATATGGGGCTGTATGGTGCCATTCTGGGCAAAGCCCTCTATACGGGCAATATTGATCTGAAAGCCGCAGTGGAACTGACGAAGGAGGAAGAAAAATGATTACCAAACGAATCATTCCCTGTCTGGATGTAAAAAACGGCAGAGTGGTAAAGGGTGTAAATTTTGAAGGCCTTTCCGATGTTTCCTCTCCTGTGGAACTGGGCAAATATTACAGCGATTGCGGTGCCGATGAGCTGGTGTTTTACGATATTACCGCATCCGCCGAGGGCAGAGCCCTTTTTACTGATATCCTGACGGAGGTAGCCCAAAATATTTTTATCCCCCTGACCGTGGGCGGCGGCATCAATACTTTAGAGGATTTTGACCGTGTGCTGAAATGTGGAGCGGATAAGGTCAGCGTAAACAGCGGTGCCATCAGAAACCCGCAGTTGATTGAAGAAGCGGCGAAGAAATACGGTGACCAGTGTGTGGTGCTTTCCGTGGACGTGAAGCGGGTGGATGGCAAATTTATGGTCTTTGCCAAGGGCGGCAGAGAAAATACCGGCATGGAGGCGCTGGCGTGGATCAAACGCTGTGTGGATATGGGGGCCGGGGAAGTGGTTGTCAACAGCATTGATACCGATGGCGTAAAGCAGGGCTTCGATTTGGAATTGCTGAAGGCAGTTTGTGAAATCGTTTCCGTGCCTGTCATTGCTTCCGGCGGCGCAGGCTGTATCGAGGATTTCGTGACCCTGTTCCAAGAAATCCCCACCATTGATGCGGGGCTGGCGGCTTCCATCTTCCATTTCGGTGAAGTGAAAATTTCTGATTTGAAGGATGCTTTGGACAAAGAAGGTATCGTTGTGCGTAAGTAACGAAGGAGTGCGGATAATGCTTAAGATAGAAGATTTGAAATTTGACGAGAAGGGGCTTATCCCTACTATCGTTGTGGATGCGGAGAGCAAAAAGGTGCTGACGGTGGCCTATATGAACAAGGAAAGCCTGCAAATCAGCATGGACGAAGGCAGAACCTGCTTCTGGTCCCGTTCCAGACAGGAGCTTTGGAGAAAGGGCGACACCTCCGGCAACGTGCAGCACATCGTTTCCATTACGGCGGATTGCGATAGAGATGCTTTGACGGTAGAGGTTATAAAGGATGGCCCTGCCTGCCATTTGGGTACCGATTCCTGCTTCAATGATTTGGTGTATGTGAACCCAGAGCGGAGTGCATTTTCTCTGCAAGGGCTGATGGATATGCTGGAGGGAAGAAAAATTGAGAAACCTGAGGGCTCTTATACTACATATCTCTTTGAAAAAGGGCTGGATAAGATTTTGAAGAAGGTCGGCGAAGAATCCACCGAGGTTATCATTGCGGCAAAGGCAGAGGATAAGGCGGAAACCATTTATGAGATTGCTGATTTGGCGTATCATGTGATGGTGCTGATGGTGGAAGCAGGCATTTCTTTGGAGGTTGTCAGAAAAGAACTGGCAAGCAGACATGTCATTGACCACAAGGTAAAACAGGAGAAGATGACGAAATGAGTAAATTTCCAAAAATGAATTTTCATACCCATACCACCTATTGCGATGGGAAGGAATCCGTGGAAAGCATGATACAGGCGGCCTTGGCGAAGGATTTCACCAGACTGGGCTTTTCCGGGCATTGCTTCAATGATTTCCGACCGGAGGATCAGGAGGTTTGGTGCATGAGCCCCCAAGGGTCCCGAGAATATATGGCAGAAGTGCATACTATGGCAGAAAAATATAAAGATAAGATTGAAATTTTTTGCGGTGTGGAGCAGGATTTTTGTGCGTCTGCCCCTGCGGAAGGTTTCGACTATGTCGTTGGTTCTGTCCATTATGTGGAGAAGGATGGCATGTATTATTGCGTGGATGAATCTCCCGAAGTATTGCAATGGGCCATCCAAGAAGGCTTTAGCGGCGACCCCTATGCCCTGACAAAACGCTTTTTTGAACAGGAAGCAGAGGTGGTGCAGAAAACCAATGCAACCTTTATCGGTCATTTTGACTTGGTGACGAAATTCAATGAAGGCAATCGGTTTTTTGACCCCATGGATAAACGCTATCAGTATGCGGCCCTGACAGCCATGGATGCCCTGATTGAAACGGGATGCCCCTTTGAAATCAACACGGGTGCCATGTATCGCGGGCTGCGGAAGGAGCCTTATCCTTCCGTGCAGCTTTTGAAGGATTTGCATGAAAGAAAGGGCCATATCCTTCTTTCCAGCGACAGCCACGATAGGGCTTCTCTGGGGTTCTGTTTTGCGGAAGTAGCCAAGATCGCCAAAGAGGTCGGTTTTCAGACAGTGAAAGTCCTGACGAAGGATGGCTGGGAGGATTTTTTACTATAAGAGCAGAAAAACGAAGTTTTTAAGGTGCCTGCTTATTTTTCAATAAAAAAGAGCGATAGGACAATTGTCTTATCGCTCCTCTTTTTTCTATCAGCCATTGCAGCGAAGAGATTCTGCTGCTTGGGGATTTTTTTCGGCATATTCCTTTGCCATATCTGCTAGAGTGATGTTATCCACCACTTCATCTAGGGCATCCTTCATTTTTTTCCAGATGGAAAGGGAAACGCAGGTATCCGCATTGGCGCAGTTGGGATGATCCACGCAATCTACAGGGGAAAGGGAACCTTCCAGCACCCGCAACACCTCACCGACAGTGGTTTGTTCGGGGGGATTTGTCAGAGTGTAGCCACCTTGGGCGCCACGAAAGCTTTTTACCAGCCCGGATTTTGTCAGAGGGTTGATGATCTGTTCCAGATATTTTTCGGAGATTCCCTGATCCTTTGCGATGGCTTTCAGGGGAATCGTGCCTTTTTCGTAATTGAGAGCCAGAGCCAGCATCAGGCGGATGCCATAACGGCCTCTTGTTGAAATCTTCATAAAGTCACCTCACTTAGGGGGTTTTTCATTCTTCTTCCTGCCAGCCTTTGCATACATCTACCCATTCTACGCATTTGCCATAGTGGAAGAGTTCGTCGCAGGTCAGTTCCACAGCGGAATTGCTGCTGCCTGCTGCAGGGAATACGGTATCAAAGCGCTTCATGGAGATATCCGCATATGCCTTTGTGCCTTCGGGCAGGGCGAAGGGGCAAACGCCGCCAACAGCATGTCCTGTTGCTTCCAGTGTTTCTTCTGCGGAAAGCATTTTTGCTTTCAGGCCAAAGGTATCCTTGAATTTGCGGTTGTCGATCTTTGTATCACCGGCAACACAAATGACGATAGGGCCTTCTTTAGACATCAGGCACAGTGTTTTTGTGATGCGGGCAGGAATCACGCCGGCGGCTTCTGCTGCCAATTCTACGGTTGCGCTGGATGTTGCAAATTCGATGGCTTCTTTGGGGCAGTTCATTTCTTTCAGATATGCACGTACTTTTTCGATAGACATTGGTACTCTCTCCTTTGTTACATTGTTACATTTGTATAGTTCGAGGGGTTCTTCTCCCGAGAAATTTATGGTTTTATTCAGCATATCAGAAAAGTAGGAATTATGCAAGGAAAATGCACAGTGAGAAAAAAGATTGTTTTATTCTGCTGGATGTGATATACTATTCAAATAAATGAAATAAGATTTGGTATCAATATGCAAAGTCTTAAAGAAAACTTAACCATGCGAAAGACAGAGCAATGATGATACAAACATGAAGGAAGCTTTCATACATCCCCGTGTGTGAGGCTTCTTCTTTTTATGCAGAAAGGTTCTGACCTTGACGGAAGAAAACACAAATGCTATACTCAAAAATAGTTTTAAATAAATAATAAAAAATTCCTGAGAATTGAGGAAGAATTATGATTCGAAATATACTGGAATATTTGGAAAATACGGCAGAACGACTGCCGGACAAAGCTGCTTTTTCCGGCGCAGAAGGGGAGATCACCTTTTCTGAGCTGGCGGAAACAGCACAGCGTATTGGCACCTATCTGACCCGTTTCGGCGGCAGAAATTGCCCCATTGCGGTAATGATGCAGAAAACCTCTGTTTCTGTGGCGGCTTTCATGGGTGCTGTTTACAGCGGCAACTTTTACACACCCATCGATGTGACCATGCCAAAGGAGCGCATCCTGTCCATTCTGGGCACGTTGAAGCCGCAGGTGTTGCTCATCGATGAAAAGAGCAGAAAGACAGCGGCAGGCTTAGGCTATGAGGGTGAAATTATTGTATTAGACGAAATTTTGGATACAGAAATCGATACAGAATTTCTGCAAAAAATTCGTCTGCGTTCCATCGATACAGACCCTCTCTATGCCCTGTTCACCTCCGGTTCTACAGGCGTGCCCAAGGGGGTTGTCATCAGCCATCAGGCTGTGGTAAACCTGACAGAATGGTATACAGAAGCCTTCGATATTACAGACAAAGAGATTATCGGCAATCAGGCACCTTTTTATTTTGATTCTTCCGTAAAGGATATCTATGCGGTGCTAAAAACAGGGGCGCAGATGGAGATTATCCCCAAGATGCTTTTCTCCTTCCCGAAAAAGCTGCTGGAATATCTGGAAGAAAAGAAAATCAATTATATCGACTGGGTACCCTCAGCCTTGAGCATTGTAGTGAATACAGGTGCATTGGATAACTTCCAGCCCTCGTATCTAAAAAAAATTATGTTCTGCGGGGAGGCCATGCCCACGAAGCAGTTCAATCTGTGGCGGGCGAAATACCCCGATGCCCTGTTTGCCAATATCTATGGCCCTACGGAAACGACGGTGGATTGCACCTATTATATTGTAGACAGGGAATTTGCCGATGATGAACCATTGCCCATCGGTTATGGCTGCCGTAATACGGATGTATTGATCTTGAATGGGGACAGACTGGCGGAAGAGGGCGAAAGCGGCGAACTTTGCGTGCGAGGGCGTTGCTTGGCATTGGGCTACTACAACAATCCTGAAAAAACGACAGAAGCCTTTATTCAGAATCCGCTGAATCCCTATTATCCTGAAAAAATTTATAAAACGGGAGATATTGCGAAATATAATGAACGGGGCGAAATCATTTTCCTTGCAAGAAAAGACCATCAGATCAAACACATGGGACACCGCATTGAATTGGGCGAAATTGAAACAGCCATCAATTCCATCGATGCCATCGATACGGGCGTTTGCCTCTATGATACAGAAAACCAGCGTATCCTGCTGTTTTACTGCGGCGGGGAAGAAGCTACCCAAGCCTATATCCTGAAAAAGCTGCGGGATAAGGTTCCGAAATATATGTTCCCCAATGTGATGATAAAATTAGAAAAAATGCCCCAGACTTTGAATGGAAAGATAGACAGATTGGCTTTGAAGGAGTATTATGATAACGATAAGCAAAATTCCTGATGGAAAACAGTGGGCGGAAGAAATCGCCCAAGCTATTTCCAAAGGGATGCGGACAAATTTTTATGCCTCTGCGGAGGAATTTCTCCCTCTGGTGAAAGAAGGACGTATTTCCAAAGCAGCCTTTCCCGGGGGCAGCTATTATTTCGTGGAAAAAGAAAACCAGATTGACGTTTACTTTTTTCTGGAGAAAGAAACGGCTCCCGTGGAAGTGCCGAAACTGGAAAAGCTCTTGGTGCTGGAGCAGGTGGCTTTGGCGAAAACGGGAACTTCTCCTGCCTTGGAGGAATGGGAAACCATCGGCTTCGAAAAATACCTCCAGAGAAAGCGACTGTTCCTTTCTGCGAAAAAAACAGAGGCGGAACAGAGAGAAATTTCTTTCTGCAAGGAGGAGGAAACAGAAACCATCCTTGGAATGATGGAGAATGCCTTTGAGCCTTATACCTCTGCACTGCCCGATTTGGAAACCCTGCGGAAAGACTTGGCGGAACACCGTGTCATCGCCGCAAGGGAAGGAGGAGACCTCCTTGGTTTCCTGCGTTTTGGCAGAGAAAAGAAGGTATCTGTCCTCTGGCAGATTGTCGTTACACCAGAAGGACGGGGCAAAGGCGTTGGCGAAGGGCTGGTAAGAGACTGGATTGCTCTGGAAAGGGCGGAAGTCGCAAAATTCCAGCTTTGGGTCAGGGAGGATAATCCCCCGGCCATGAAACTGTATGAAAAACTGGGCTTTCTGTCCGATGGCAGAATTGCACCGGTCATGTTAAGAAAATAAATTCGAGAAAGTAAGAAAGGATAAGTGACATGGAAGCATTATTGAAAATTTTAGCAGAACTGAGACCTGACGTAGATTTTGAAGACAATCAGGAACTGGTGGACAGCGGCGAACTGGATTCCTTCGATATCGTTTCTCTGGTTGGCGAGCTGTGCGATGAATATGACATCGAAATCGGCGCCGATGATATCGTTCCCGAAAACTTCAATTCTGTAGAAGCAATCTGGGCTCTGGTTCAGAGACTGCAGGAAGACTAAGAAGGAGTTTAGAGCGGTATGGCATTTACATCATTTCGATTTATCGTTTTTCTTGTACTGGCTGCCGCAGCATATTTCCTGACACCGAAGCGTTGCCGATGGGTAACGCTTTTTGTTGCTAACTATGTTTTTTATTTCATTTCCGGCGGTAAAATTTTTATTTACCTGCTGGCAACGACCATTACCACATATTTGGCAACCATAAAAATCGGGGATATGGCGGCGAAAAACAAGATCGCCTTCAATGAAGCAAAGGACAATTTGGATAAAGAGGGAAAAAAGGCTTGGAAAGCGGCATTTGCCAAAAAGAAAAAACGCATCCTCATCCCGACATTGCTGTTCAACTTTGGCATTCTGGCAGTGCTGAAATATTCTGGCTTTGTGACCAGCAATATTAACGCACTGTTTGCAAAAATCGGCATTGGGGCAGAACTGCCTGTATTTAAATTCCTGCTGCCCTTAGGGATTTCCTTCTATACCTTCCAGTCCATGGGCTATCTTATCGACGTATACAGAGAAAAGCAGGAGCCGGAGCGGAACTTTTTCAAGCTGGCACTGTTTATCTCCTTCTTTCCCCAGATTGTGCAGGGGCCTATCTCCCGTTTTGGCACACTGGCGGAGCAGCTCTTCCGTCCCAATGAATTTTCCTATACCCGTGTGAAATATGGGGCACAGCTCATGTTGTGGGGGGCCTTCAAGAAGATGGTCATTGCGGACAGAGCAGCGGTTTTGGTAGATAATGCCTTTGGTTTCCCGGAAACCTTTGGCGGTACTTATGTAGCTGTAGCGGCATTGGTTTACGCCATCCAGATTTACGGCGATTTTTCCGGCGGTATTGATATTGCCACCGGTGCGGCCCAAATTTTTGGTGTAACGCTGGATAAAAACTTTGAACGTCCTTATCTGGCAACCTCTATTCCCGATTATTGGCGCAGATGGCACATCACCTTGGGGGCATGGTTCCGGGATTATGTATTCTATCCCTTATCCCTGTCTAAGTTCTTTATGAAACTGGGCAAAAAGAGCAGAAAGGTGCTGGGGAATTATGTGGGCAAGCTGATTCCTGTGCTGATTCCCCAGTTTATCATTTTCTTTCTTATCGGTATTTGGCATGGGGCGGAATGGAAATATATCGCCTTTGGCTGTTATAATGGTACGCTGATTGTATTGGGTATTCTCTTTGAACAGCCCTTGCAGAAGCTGGCGAAGAAGCTGGGCATCCGTATGGATTGCCTGAGCTGGCGTATTTTTCAGGTATTGCGTACCTTGGCTTTGGTTGCCATCGGGAAAATCATTACCAGAGCCCCCGGTGTCAGCGCAGCGGTTTATATGATCCGCTCTATGGTGGAAAACTGGAATACGGATGTTCTTTGGAATGGCGGATTGCTGACCATGGGTCTGGATGTAAAAGACCTGTGGGTATTGTTCCTGTCCTGTCTGGTGCTGCTTTGTGTCAGCCTGATGCAGGAAAGCGGCATACGGATAAGAGAAACGCTGGCGAAGCAGAATCTTTACTTCCGTTGGGTTATTTATCTGGGTGCCGTGTTCTCCCTGATCTTCTTTGGCGTATACGGTCTGAACTATAACGCCGCCGACTTTATTTACAGGGGGTTCTAAGTATGAATAAGAAAGAGTGTTTGAAAATTATGGTAAGATGCGTAGCGTTTGTCGTGGTGTTTTCCATGCTGTTTTCCAATGCCACCAACCTGTTGATGCGGCATGATGATGAGTCCAATGAGATTCATGCGTTTTATAGTGAACCACAGGATACCATTGATGTGCTGTATGTGGGCAGCAGCCCCCTTTTGCGGGGCGTTTCTCCCATGGTGATGTGGAAGGAGCATGGTTTTACGGGATATGTGCGGGCGTCTGCTTTGCAGGCTCCCTCTGTCAGCTATGGTCTTTTGGCGGAATCCTTGAAATACCAGACCCCGGAATTGGTGGTATTGCTTTGTGATAATATTTTTACGGAATATGATTACGTGGAGCGAGAGGGCGACCTGCGCCGTGGCTTGGACGGCATGAAAATGTCCAAATATAAGCTGGATATCATCAAAGAAGTTACAGAAGCCGACGAAAGACAGTCTATGTTGTCCTATGCCTTTCCGCTGATGCGCTACCATGATCGTTGGAAGGAAATCAACTTGGCGGAGGATGAACCGGAACCTCTGCTGGAACATTCCTTCAAGAAGGGGAATGTGTACCTGAGAGATATTAACCCCCAGATATACCCCGAAGGCTTTATGGAGCCTACAGGGGAAACTTACACTTTTGATGAAAGTGCAAAAGGCTATATCGAAAAATCCATTGCTCTCTGCAAGGAAAAAGATATCCCTGTGCTGCTGCTGCATTTGCCCAAAATGAGTTGGAGCTATGAGCAGAGCATGGCGTTGGAGAATTTTGCAGAGGAAAATGGTGTGGCTTATCTGGATTTGGACAGAGCGGAATACAGAAGTCAGCTGGGTTTAGACCCTCAGGTGGATTATTACGATCAGGGGCACATGAACCTGACAGGCACCATCAAGCTTTCCCATTGGCTGGGGGATTGGCTGGATGAGCAGTATGACCTGCCCGACCATCGGGAGGATTCTGTTATCAGTGATAACTGGAATGCAGACTGGGCACAGTATGCGGAAAAAACGGGATTAGAACCGTGAAAGCTTTAGAACCCTATGTGTATAGGGGAATGATGAATAAAAGAAGGGTGTACCTCAAATTTTGAGGACACCCTTTTTCTGTTTGCTTCTTTTATTATCTTCTTTGATTCTTCTCTTTTTTTGCAATCTCGATGTGTACTTTTTTATTTTTGATTTTCGCATTTTTCATGCCATACAGCACATCCCGTACAAATTCACTGGGGACATCCACGAAGGTATATTCGTCGTAAATGGCGATTTCGCCCAGTGTTTTGCCGGGTACACCTGCTTCATTAGCAATGGCACCGACGATATCCTTAGCTCGAATCTTATTTTTCTTGCCGGCATTGATGAACAGGCGAACCATTTTTTCGCCTTCGCCGCCGTAAAGCTCTGTGCCGTCAAAGTTAATATCATCCATTGCATCAATATCATCGGCATTGACATCGGAAAGATGGTTTTTCAGGAGGGCGGCGGCAATATCGATGCTGGTGTAATCCTCTTCCATCAGGCGGTCTACTAAGTGGATATATTTTGTTAAATGACCTTCATCAATGATGCCTTTGATTTTTTCCAGGAAGATATTTGTTTTCATTTCTTCCACATCGCTGAGGGTAGGCAGCTTCTGCTGTACGATTTTTGTCTTTGTATAGCGCATGATATCCCGCAGCTTATAGATTTCCTTGCCGACGCAGAAGGTAAAGGCCTTGCCTGCCTTGCCTGCACGGCCTGTACGCCCGATCCGGTGTACATAGTATTCTTCATCCTGAGGCACATCATAGTTGAATACCACATCAATATCGTCTACGTCGATGCCTCTGGCAGCAACGTCTGTAGCAACCAGAATTTCGATGGTTCCGTTACGGAATTTCTGCATGACCTTATCTCTTTGAGGCTGCTTCAGATCGCCATGGAGTCCTTCTGCGAAGTAGCCGCGTCCCTGCAGCATCTCCACCAGATCATCTACCCGTTTCTTTGTGTTGCAGAAAACCATCGCCAGATTGGGGTCGTATACGTCAATGATGCGAGTCAGAGCATCCAGCTTTGTTTTTTCCTTTACATCGAAGTAATACTGTTCGATGCTGGGAACGGTCAGTTCCTTCCGAACGATCTTGATGAATTCGGGGTCTCTCTGGAAACGCTTGGTGATATCCAGAATTTCGGGAGACAGAGTTGCGGAGAACAGCAATGTCTGATGGTCTTCGGGAATCTTAACCAGAATGGTTTCGATATCCTCACGGAAGCCCATATCCAGCATTTCATCGGCTTCGTCCAGAATCATCATCTGTACGGTTTCCGCTTTGATGGTGCGGCGGCGCATATGGTCCATGACACGACCGGGTGTACCGATGACAACCTGTGCGCCTTTTTTCAGGGCGGCAATCTGTCTGTCGATGGGCTGACCGCCGTAAATCGGCAGGACACGGATGTTGTCCTTATATTTCAGCAGCTTGCGGAATTCTTCGCTGACCTGAATCGCCAGTTCACGGGTGGGGCAGAGGATCAGGGCCTGCAGGCGTCTGTCTTCGGGGTCGATGCGTTCCAGACAGGGGATGCCGAAGGCGGCAGTTTTCCCTGTACCTGTCTGAGACTGACCGATGATGTCCTTCCCCTCCAAAATGATGGGGATTGCCTGAGACTGGATGGGTGTGGCTTCTTCAAAGCCCATATCCAGCACCGCATGGCAGATCTCGTTGGAAATGTTCATTTCTTCAAATTTTAAATGTTCCATAGTTTCTTCCTTTCTTTGCTCTTTTTGGGTGGCAAAGCCGAAGAAAACAACGAAAAACAAGACCCCTTTGCCTTGTGGCAACGCAATATCGCAGTGTCGGTCAAACCGGCAATTTTCTTCGACTTCTATTATATTGCTGCGCTTTCGCTAGGTATGATTTCCTTTTTTCTGAAATATACCTATTGTACTTAAGAAAATCTTAGGATTTTCGTAACTTCCCTTTTAAAGCGCATATTTCCGGCAAAAAGCCGCAGATATCTATATTAACAGGAAAAAATAAGAATTGCAAGAAATAATTATATCGGTTATAATCAATATTTAGTTATAGAGAAAATTTTACATAGAAAACGAGAAAAATGAAAAAAACGGAGGTTTTTTGATATGGAATTTATTCAGGCAATCGTTTTGGGGTTGATTCAGGGTTTGACAGAGTTCCTGCCTGTCAGCAGCTCCGGTCATTTGGTGCTTTTCCAGAATTTATTTGGCATTGAAGAAGCCACTCAGGCATTTTCTATTCTCCTGCATGTGGCAACGCTGATCGCGGTATTCGTTTATTACTGGCAGGATATCTGGGCATTGATCCGCAGACCTTTTCAGAGAACAACAGCACTGTTGATTGCAGGTACCATCCCTACAGTCATCATCGCCCTGTTGTTCAACGACACATTCGATGCCATTTTCGGCAAAGGGAAATTCATCGGCTTCAACTTCCTGTTCACAGGCTTGATCCTGCTCTATGCAGACAGCCGCCATGCAGGCAGAAAGAAGATCAGAAATATGTCCATTTTCGATTCGCTTGTGATAGGTACCATGCAGGGGGTAGCCATCCTGCCTGCGGTTTCCCGTTCCGGTATGACCATCAGCACCTGCCTGGCAAGAGGTATGGATAGAGACAATGCAGCAAGATTCTCCTTCCTGCTGTCCATTCCTGCCATTCTGGGGGGCATGGTTTTGACCATTAAAGATATGATTACAGGAGAGGTCGTATTGGCAGACGCCATGGGCACAGCACCTATGATCTGCGGCTTCATCGCAGCAGCAGTGTCCGGCTATCTGGCAATCCGCTTCATGGTTGATGTGATCAAAAAAGGGAAATTGAAATGGTTCTCTGTGTATGTATTCATTCTGGGTGGGGTTCTGATTCTGGACCAGTTTGTATTGCACATGATCGTGAAATAAAAACCTATGGCACGCAGTCAGCGTGCCTTTTTTATGATGCAAAGGCTTCATAATGGCAGGAAGGAACTGCCATGACATAAAAAACGTTGATTTTTGAGGCCTTTGCAGGATAATATGATATAATGAGCCTTGCGGCGATGTGCGCTTGCGGACATCGACATAAGGCGAAAAAAACACGGAGACGTCAGTCGACGTGATATAATGATAAAAACGTGAAAGGGGGTCATTGCATGGAACAAATCGTATTCTATTTTGGGGATAATTTGGAGTATTTACTGCGGATGATCGTTGCCAGCATTTGCGGCGGTATCATTGGCTTTGAGCGCAGCCGTAGAAGAAAGGAAGCCGGTCTGCGTACCCATATCATCGTTGCGTTGGGGTCTGCCCTTTTGATGATTGTTTCCAAGTATGGCTTTATGGATATCGGGGATATCCCGGGGATGCGTGTGGATGCAGCCCGTATCGCTGCCAACGTAATCACGGGTATTTCTTTCCTGGGCGCAGGGATGATCTTTGTGAGGGATGTTTCCATCAAAGGGCTGACAACGGCGGCAGGCATCTGGTCTATGGCGGGCATTGGTCTTGCCATCGGTGCAGGGATGTATTTTGTGGGTATTTTTGCCACACTGCTGATCCTTTTGATACAGATTTTCACCCACGGGCATCTGCAAAAACTGGATGGGCCTGTTTACGAAAGCTTTTCCATCACTTATAAAAATGTTCCTAATGGATTGGAACAGCTAAAACAACAGTTAAAAGACCGTAATATCCTGATCCATCATATTCAGATGGAGAAAAAGGAAGATGGTACGGTAAAGGTGACATTGGATGTCAGCAAGGAACACGCCATCACCTGTACGGATCTGGCGGATATTTTTGCCAATGATGAAAGGGTCAAGGGCTTCCGATTATAAACACAGCAAAGACGTATTTCTTTTGAAAAAGAGATGCGTCTTCTTTTTTTGTAAAAAATCAGCGACTTTTTTGTTCCGTATGTTTTCGGGAAAGACTGCCATACTAACCAAAAGAATTTGGAAAGGTGGGGCGAAATGGATATTTATATCAAGCCTGTGGAAAAAGCCCAGATTATACAGAAAAGAGATGTGCTTCTGCGGGATATTGCGGAGGTGTTCATTGGCGGGCAGACGACAGGGGAGGCGGAAAAGCTGGTGGTTTTCCGCATACCGGAGAACGGAAAAAAGACCTATCTGCTTTCGGTGGTGGATATCATCAAGGTTCTGAATCAGAAATGGCCCGATGCCACAATCTCTAACGTGGGGGAAATGGATATCCTGATCGAATATCTGCCTGTGGCTGAAAAAAGGAACCCCCTTTGGCTGTGGACAAAGGTCTTTTTTGTCTCGTTGGTTTTGTTTGTGGGGGCCTCTACGACCATCATGTGCTTCCATTCGGATACGCAGGTGCCGTTGGTCTTTGAAAATGTTTATTATATGTTCTTCGGGGAAAATAAGGAGATTCCCAAGCTGCTTTCCATTCCCTACAGCATCGGTCTGGGGCTGGGCATCATCGTATTTTTCAATCATTTCACCAAAATTTCCCTGACGCAGGATCCCACGCCCATCGAAATCGAAATGACGACCTACGAAAAGGAAACCAACGCCAGCGTCATCGATTATCTGAATCGGCGCAAGGGAGGGGCGTGATATGGCAAAATCCCTTTTTTTGATTTTCTATGGACTTTCTTCTGGGTGCTTGGTGGCGGCGGGGACCTTCGCTTTCATTGCAGCCATCGGCATTGTGCCCCGTATGGCGAAACGAACCAAGACACAACGATATATTCGTGTGTATGAGGATGCCATTGTGTTGGGCGGTATCTTTGGCACAACAGCTATGTTTATGGAGTATCGATTTCCGGAGATCCCATTTCTGTTGGGAGTCTATGGATTTTGCGCCGGTATTTTTGTAGGCGTGCTGGCAATGGCATTGACAGAGGTGCTGAACGTGGTTCCTATTATGCTGCGGCGGGCAAGGCTGACGAAAGGGCTGCAATGGCTAGTGCTGGCCTTTGGTTTGGGGAAGGTGTTCGGTTCCTTGGCGTATTTTTTGATCGACGGATTTTATGTGTTGTAGGGAGGGTTATATTTGGATACGACAAAAAAAGCACAACAGGAATATGACAAAATGGTGAAGCAGGCTTCGCCCAACAGCCCAATTTTCATGAACTGCCTAAAAGCCTTCATTTCCGGCGGTATCATCTGCATCATCGGGCAGCTCTTATCGAATTTTTATACGGGAAAGAATTTTTCAAAGGAAGAAGCGGCTCTGCTGGTTTCTATTACATTGATCGGGCTTTCGGCTTTGCTGACAGCCTTGGGGTGGTATGAAAAGCTGGGGAAATTCTGCGGCGCGGGGACGATCGTGCCCATCACGGGCTTTGCCAATTCCGTCGTTTCTCCTGCCATCGAGTTCAAAAAAGAAGGCATGGTATTTGGTATGGCGGCGAAAATGTTCATCGTAGCGGGTCCTGTCATTGTGTATGGCACTCTGACATCCATGCTGGTCGGGTTGGTTTATTACTTTGTAAAATAGAGGTGAAGAGGATGAGCAAAAAAATCGGAAAACAGACGGTACGTTTGGCGGAGGGGGTTGTGATCCTTTCGGCGGCGTCTATGGTAGGACCGAAAGAGGCAGAAGGGCCCCTGAGCAAATATTTCGACCAAAAGGTGGAAGACCCTTTTTTCGGAGAAAAGACATGGGAGCTGGCGGAAAGTAAATTCGTTGAGAAAAACATGGAACTGGCGATGCAGAAAGCTAATCTGAAGCCAAAGGACATTGATTATGTGCTGTGTGGGGACCTATTGAACCAATGCACAGGTTCTTCTTTCGGCATTAAAAATTTGAACATTCCCTTTTTCGGGCTGTTTGGGGCGTGTTCAACTATGGGGGAATCCATGAGCCTTGGGGCCATGCTGATTGACGGGGGCTTTGCCAATCATGTATTGGCAGGGGCATCCAGCCATTTTTGTGCGGCAGAAAAACAGTTCCGATTCCCTCTGCCCTTGGGCACACAAAGACCTCCTACTGCCACATGGACAGTGACGGGGGACGGGGCAGTGGTTTTGGCGAGAAAAGGCGAGGGGCCTAAAATTGTGGAGATTACCACGGGCAAGATTGTGGATATGGGGGTAACCGATGCCAATAATATGGGGGCAGCCATGGCGCCTGCTGCGGCAGCCCTGCTGCAGGCTCATTTTGAGGATACAGGCAGAACCCCTCAGGATTATGATGTGATTGCCACTGGGGATTTGGGAACGGTGGGCAAACAACTGGTGGTTGAACTGCTGGCAAAGGAAGGCTATGAAATGAACAGCCGATTTACAGACTGCGGCATTGAAATCTTCGACGATGAGACACAGGATACCCACGCAGGAGGCAGCGGCTGTGCCTGCTCTGCGGTGACCTTCTGCGCTTATTTCTATCCGAAGCTGCTTTCCGGGGAAATCAAGCGGATGCTTTTCATTCCTACGGGGGCATTGATGAGCCCTACATCTTCTCAACAAGGGCAGCCCATTCCCGGTATTGCCCATGGTCTTGTGATTGAAGGCTACAAAAAGGGGGCAAATTGATATGACAGAGATTTTGAAGGCATTTCTGGTGGGCGGCATCATTTGTGTTGTCGGGCAGATTTTGATTGATAAAACCAAGCTGATGTCCGGGCGTATTCTGGTATTGTATGTTTGTTTGGGGTGTATTCTTGGCGGCCTTGGCATTTATAAAAAAATCGAGGAATTTGGCGGAGCGGGGGCAACGGTTCCCCTGACCGGGTTTGGTTTCCGCTTGGCGGAGGGCGTGATGAAGGAAGTGGACAGCGCAGGCTTTCTGGGGATTTTTACCGGCGGAATGAAGGCGGCGGCAGGAGGCGTGACAGCGGCGATCTTCTTTGCGTTTCTGGCAGCGCTGCTGGCGAATCCCAAGGAAAAATGACGGAGAATATTTAATTTTGAAAAAGAATGAAGAAAAGTTGTCAAATCCAGGGTTTTGAAGAATTCCTGCTGATAATTTTTCTAAAATTTTTTACGGAATTTTAGGTATTTTTTTATATACAATTCGATAAGATTATGATATAATACAACCATAAAAAGCAGAAGAGAACTGAAAGATAGATTTCAAAGCTCTCTGTAAAACTCAATAAGAAGGAAGTGGAACCCATGCACAGCGCTATTGGGTCCCGCAAGGATTTCAGCAACTTGGATGAAGATCAGCTGCTGGCGGAGTATAAGGAATGTATTGGAGATGTCCTCTACAATGAACAGGTTCAGAAATTGGATCTGCACACACAGCATTGCAATACAAGCAGACTTCAGCATAGTATAAATGTATCCTATTACAGCTTTCTGATTTGCCGCAAGATGGGTTGGGACTATCGTTCCGCAGCCAGAGCAGGCTTACTGCATGATTTATATTTCTACGATTGGCGGATTAAAAAATATATTCGTTCCGGTCATGCATCTTGGCATCCCCGCGTTGCATTGGATAACGCAAAAAAAATCACAGAGCTGAATAAAGTGGAAATTGATGCGATTAAAAAGCATATGTGGCCTTGTACACCAGTTCCGCCTCGCTATATCGAATCCTTTGTTATCACATTTGTAGATAAAATTTGCGCAGTATGTGAATTCACAGAACGCAAATATGCACAGATGTTCAGAAGAAGCTTTGCTTCCTGATCCTTGCTGGACGAATTTGAACAGCACCTTTTAAAGTGAATATTTTAATCCTGAAATCAAAAAAGACACTATTTTATTTAGTGTCTTTTTTTGTGCTTCCGAAAAAAAGGTTTTCGGCTTCTTTTCAACAAAAAAGAGCCCTTTCGGACTCCTTTTGTTGTTTTTATCAGCCGTTCTGTCTGGGGTAGACCATGTTTTCCTCTTTGATGCAGGAAAGCACTTCGTCCACAAATTTCTGACATTCAATCTTTGTGATGCCCAGGTTGTGATCCAGATAGTTGCCGCACATTTCGGGTTTTGCTGCAGGCAGCTCCCCTTCGAAATCTGCCATGTACTGATAACATTCCTTCATGATTTCAGCTACATCTGCAGATTCCAGATCGCCCTTGAAGATTACATACATACCAGTACGACAGCCCATGGGGCCAACGTAAATGGTTTTTTCTGCCCATACGGGATGTTCCCGCAGGAAGGTTGCCATCAGGTGTTCGATGGTATGCATCACGGAAGTATCCATGACCATTTCACGGTTGGGTTCTTTCATGCGTACGTCGAAGGTCGTTAAAACGCCATCGCCGACAGTATCTTTTCTGGAAACATAGATGCCCCGCAGCAGCAGGTTATGATCGATGCCAAAGCTAGTTACGTCCATTGTATTCATCCTTTCTTTCTATACGAAATTTCTCTGTGCATTATTTTACATGGTTCGGAAGGGGAATGCAAGCCCTTCCTGTGTTCTGTATTCATGGGGGAAAAGGATTGCGAAATGGCAGAAAGTTCGCTATAATGTACGGAAAGAAATACAAAAGGAAAGAAGGAATGTTCAATGGGTAAGATTTTGACAAGAGAAGAAGCATGGGAGCTGCTGAAGGAATATAATAAAGAGCCTTTTCACCTGCGTCATGGGGAAACCGTTGAAGGTGTTATGCGCTATTTAGCAAAGGAACTGGGCTATGGCGATGAGGTGGATTTCTGGGGCAATGTAGGTTTGCTGCACGATCTGGATTTCGAACAGTGGCCCGATCAGCATTGCACAAAAGTGCAGGAACTGATGAAGGAAAAGGACATCGACGAAAGAATGATCCATGCGGTAGCCAGCCATGGCTATGGCATCTGCTGCGATGTAGCGCCTGGAAATGGAAAAGGTTTTGTTCGCGGTAGACGAACTGACAGGTCTGATCGGTGCGGCTGCCCTGATGCGTCCTTCCAAGAGCGTAAAGGATATGGAACTGAAATCTATCAAGAAAAAATTCAAAGACAAAGCCTTTGCTGCAGGCTGCAACCGCGACATTATCAGACGGGGTGCAGAACAGCTTGGCTGGGAATTGGATGAGCTGATGCAGAAAACACTGGATGGCATGAAAGCTGACGACAGAAACGCTTGATACAAAGAAAAGACCTCGCATTGAGGTCTTTTTTATGCTTAGAGTTTCATCATGGAATCGATCATGGAACTGATCTTATCGCGGCTGATTTTTTCTGTGATTGCTTTTTTGACAAATTCATCCTTGCTGAAGCCAAATTCGGCGATATATTCTTCCAGCAGGGCGTAGGTTTCCTGATCCAAAGTGACGGAAAGCTTTTTTGTTTTGTTGGTTGGTTTCTTTGCAGTTGTTTTTTTGGTAATTGTTTTCTTTTCTGCCATGGGAATCCACTCCTTTTTTTGCAATGAAGCTATTGTATCATATTTTTTAAAAAAAGAAAAATCTTCAGTTATGTTTTCTGAAAAACAGAGCATACTAGGGTTGTAACAAATTTGAGGAGGGATTTTTACATGGAAAAATGTAACGAATGTATCAAATGTACAGTAGAACAGTGCAGACACCACCACGGCACAAAAAATTACTGCACACTGGACTCTATCCAGGTAGGCACACATGAAATGAATCCTACACAGGATCAGTGCACAGACTGCATGTCCTTTGCAGTAAAATAAGGACAACTGAAAAGGAAGCGGGCGTTTCGAGGATTCGGAGCGTCCGCTTTCTCTTGCATAGAAGCAGGGTTCTATCGTACAATAAAATCAGGAGGTGGAAGAATGAAACTTTATTTTGTACGCCACGGAGAAACCGACATGAATGCCCGCAATATGTTTTACGGCTGGACCGATGCGGATATCAATGCAAAGGGTATTTCCCAAGCAGAAGAACTGCGGGCAGCCTTTCGGGATATCCATTTGGATGCCATCTATTCCAGCGATTTGAAGCGGGCTTTACATACAGCAGAAATCATTGCCGACGGCAGACCAGTCGAGACAATATCTGATATTCGTGAATTGTATTATGGGAAATGGGAAAATCGTACATGGGAGGAAATGACGGAGGCAGACCGAGCCGATTGGCAAAAATGGAGAACAGATTGGGTGGACCTCGTTATGCCGGAGGGCGAATCCTTCATGGATTTTTATAACAGAGTGATTGCAGGAATTGACCGTATCATCCGGGAAAATAAGGGTAAGCATGTTTTGGTCGTGTCCCATAATGGGGCATTGAGTGCCATGCACTGCCATCTGACGGGGGCAGGGCCCAAGGGCTTCTGGAATTTCAATTCCAAGCAGGGGCATTACAGTGCCGTTTGGGTCTCCGAAAAGAAGCTGACTTATGATTGCATCAATTATCCTCTTTGTAAAGAGAAAACAGAGACTGTTTATGTTGATATGGATTCTCGCCCTGAGGATGGTTTGGCTTACATGATTCATAAGAGCGACAGAGATTGCAACACTATCTGGACGGGAACGAGAGTAGAAGCCCATCATGAGAAAGCAGAGTATGTTGAGATTATGAAAAAACATCTGGATTTTATTCTTCTAGAAAAAGAGGAGCCTTGTCCAAACTGGTATGCTGTGCCTGCGCTGTCAGTTTTTGCCAAAGATAGCAAAGGCGGGTATTTTGCTAAAAGAGATGGCGGAAGCTGTGTCTATTATGTCTCATCCGATGGGCAGGTGACCTATCTGGCGGAACATTTCAGAAAATACCTGCAGATGGTGATTTTTGAGCAGGAGAATGAAAAACTGCAGAAATTTGCACAGGAGATTGAATTGCAAAAATCAGAAACAGACTTAAGAAGGTTTGTTTGTCCTGCTTATGATATCCAGCTTTTTGCAAACAGAGCAGAAGCAGAAAAGCAGGTTCATATTCATGAACTGAAGGAATTTATGGAGATAGAACCGCCCAAAAGAATCTATTTTGACAGCGAAAAAATGGGAAAAACCCCCGAAATAGAGGGGTATGATATATTTCCGGCAGGAAAAAGCTTTGACCCCTTTGTCATGACCTGCGAGGAAAACGGATTCACTTCTCTCCAGAGAAAAAGAGGGATTTCCTTGATTTTTGAAGGGAATATCCCGAAGCTGGATTTCTACCCTGTGCCGAAGCTGACCCTATTTGCCCATGACGGCGAAGGCGGATATTTTGCCCATGGAGGAAAAGATTTGGACAGCCCCATTTATTTTATCTCCAAAGAACTGGAATGTTGGACTTTAGCCGGGGATTTTCGTACCTTTGTGCAGATGGTCGTTTTTGAACCTGATTGGAAAGAAAAAATTACAGGGGAAAAGGAGGCTTTACAGGAAACGGAAGCGGATAAGGAAGCCTTTGGTATGCTGTTTGGACTTTCTGCGCCAGAGCGAAAGCTTTCAAAAAATATCCATAGAGAACCATACTATAAAATCTTTGAAACTATCGAAAAAGCAAGAGAAAAAGCGTGCATCCTCTGAGGACATACGCCTATGAAACCGTTGATTTTACGGGAAAAACACGCTTTTTTAAAAAAGTTTTATTTGTAAAGGGAAAATACTTGACAATAGAGCATTTGTTTAGTAGAATAGTCAAGGTGATTGTAAAGTAGTTATCCTTTACAGGAGGCAGGAATACTATGGATGATATTTTGCAGCTGACTTTGCTTTATGATTTTTACGGCGAATTGCTGACAGAAAAACAGAAGCAGGTCTATGAAATGCATTACCAGAACGATTTATCCTTAACGGAGATCGGCGAGGAATTATCCATCAGCCGACAGGCTGTCCGTGATCAGCTCAAGAGAACGGAACGAATTCTGCAGGGCTACGAGGAAAAGCTGCAGCTCATTTCCCGTTTTCAGGCACAAAAAAAAGTCGTACAGGAAATGAAGCACATCATAGATGACATGGAAAAGGAAAATCCCGATGCAGCTGTGGTGAAGGCTCTCTCCAAAATGAAAAAGATCGCTGAAGAAATCTTGTCCTGAAAGGAGGTCGCGACCCATGGCATTTGAAAATCTTTCCAATAAGTTGCAGGAAGTATTCAAGCAGCTCAGAAGCAAAGGTGTGCTGACAGAAGCAGATGTAAAGGCTGCCATGCGTGAAGTAAAGATCGCGCTTCTGGAGGCAGATGTCAACTTCAAAATCGTAAAAGAATTCATCAAAAAGGTAACAGAACGTGCCGTAGGTACGGAAGTGTTGCAGGGCTTGAATCCCGGTCAGCAGGTTATTAAGATCGTAAATGAAGAACTGATCGACCTGATGGGGACGACCCAAAGCCAACTGACCTTTTCCAGACGACCGCCCACTGTTTTCATGATGGTAGGCTTGCAGGGTGCCGGTAAAACAACTACCAGCGGTAAGCTGGCAGGTCAGCTTCGCAAGCAGGGCAGAAATCCTCTGCTGGTAGCCTGCGACGTTTACAGACCCGCTGCCATCAAGCAGTTACAGGTGGTAGGGAAAAATTACAACATTCCCGTGTTTGAAATGGGGACAGAGATCAGCCCTGTGGAAATTTCCAAGAAAGCCTTGGAATATGCCGCAGAACAGCATCACGATGTCATCCTGATTGATACCGCAGGCCGACTGCACATCAATGAAGAATTGATGCAGGAACTGCAGGATATCAAAGTGGCAGTCAGACCCCAGGAAATCCTGTTGGTAGTCGATGCCATGACAGGTCAGGACGCTGTAACTGTTGCGGAAAGCTTTGACGGTCAGTTGGGTGTAGATGGTATCATCCTGACAAAGCTGGACGGTGACGCCAGAGGCGGTGCCGCACTCTCTGTCAGAAGCGTAACCAACAAACCCATCAAATATATCGGTATGGGCGAAAAAATGGAAGATTTGGAGCCTTTTTACCCCGACCGAATGGCATCCCGTATTTTGGGCATGGGCGATGTGCTCTCCCTGATCGATAAGGTGCAGGCCAATATCGATGAACAGGAAGCCCTCGACATGGCGAAAAAAATGCGTGCCAACGATTTCACTCTGGAGGATTTCCTTTCCCAGATGCAGCAGATCAAAAAAATGGGTCCCTTGAAAGACCTGTTGGGTATGCTGCCCGGTATCCCCGGTATGGGAAAAATTGATCTGGATTCCGCCCTGAACGGGGTAGACCCTCAGAAGGAAATGGCAAGAACGGAAGCCATCATCCAGTCCATGACGAAGGAAGAAAGAGCAAACCCTTCCATTCTGAATGGCCCCAGAAAAAAACGTATCGCTGCAGGCTGCGGCCGCAGCATTGCAGATGTCAACCGCCTCATCAAGCAGTTTGAAGAAATGAAGAAAATGATGAAGCAGATGAACAATATGCAGAAAGGTAAGAGAGGCAAGTTTCCTTTCTTCCGTTAAAAAGAGAAACTTCATTCCGCAAGGAATCAAGAGATAAAGAAAATTATTAACCAAGTATTTATTTTTAGGAGGACAAAATCATGGCAGTAAGAATCAGACTGAAAAGACTGGGCGCAAAGAAAGCACCTTTTTACAGAATCGTTGTAGCAGATTCCAGAACATCCAGAAATGGTAAATCCATCGATGAAATCGGTATCTACGATCCTACAAAAGAACCCGTAGTTCTGAAAGTTGACGCAGAAGCAGCTAACAAATGGCTGGCAAACGGCGCTCAGCCTTCCGATACAGTAAAAGCTCTGCTGAAAAAAGCTGGCGTAATCGGCGAATAATTCCGAATCAACGGGAGGCCGATTTATGAAAGAACTGTTAGAAGTCATTGCGAAAAGACTTGTGGAACATCCTGAGCAGGTAGTGGTTACAGAAACAGATAACGAACGTGCTCTGGTTCTGGAACTGAAGGTTGCTCCCGAGGACATGGGCAAAGTCATCGGCAAACAGGGCAGAATCGCAAAAGCGATCCGCACTGTGGTAAAAGCTGCTGGCATCCATGAAGACAAAAAAATCATCGTAGAAATCGTGCAGTAAGCAGGAAGATACGATAGCGGCGGTGGGAATGTTCCTGCCGCCTTTTTTATAAGGAAAAGAGGAAATACCATGGAAGATTCCATCGTAATCAGAAAGAGAAACTGGAATAGATTGAAATTACTTCCTTTCTCTTTTGCATTTTTCTTACCAGCGTGTTTCTCACTGAAATTTTTATATGATGAATGGAGTTTTGCTTCTGTTTTATCAGCCATCATATTTTTTCCGATTGCTTTGCTTTTTTTCCTAGCAAGTGGCATTTGTCTTTTCTTTTTTGTCATATTGATATATGAAGAGGTTGGATGGCTGATTCAGGGAGATATTTTTTTGATTGCAGACGGAAAGGGTGTGCGTGCCTATCATTCTACTATGAATGTGGATTTTGTTCCATGGAAAGCGGTGGAGCGAATCTATCTGAATTATGTTGATGAAAAACCGTTTATAGAATTTGTTTTTCGAGATGAAAATAAGTATTTAAGAAGATTTTCTAAAAGGGAGAAAAGAAAACGAAAAATGGAAAGAGTGGCAGGACATGAGCTTGTTTATCTTTCTTTTGCAAACATAGATATGTCGCCGGAAATATTCTTTGAAAGAATGCAGGCGATTTTTGAAAAATCGAAAATAGAAACAAGGTAATGTTTTTGAGATAAAGGAGTCAAAAATGGATAAATTACTTTTCTTTATGAGCATCATCATGAGCATAGCCTGTGCAATGATGGCAGCTCTTTTTCTGTCTCTCAGGAATAAGGGTCTTGCTGTGTTTATTACCGGGATTGGCTCTGTTAAGCCTATGGCATTGATTGTGGCATTGATGGTATTTGCGGTGCTTTTTTTGATCCTTGCAATGAGAATCGCGCTGAAAATGAAGAAGTAAGATAAGCAGTTGAGGTGTATTATGGAAAAATATTTTGAAATCGGCAAAATCACAGGTACTCACGGTATCCGTGGCACCATGCGTGTGTTTCCTACCACACAGGACCCTACACGCTTTGAAAAACTGAAAGAAGTGACAGTGGAGATCAGAGGAAAACAGGAAGTTTTCCATGTGCAGAAGGTAGCCTACCAGAAAAATATGATCCTGCTGACATTGAAGGAAATCAACGATATCAATGTGGCAGAGCTGTATAAAAACGGTCATATCCTGATTCCTGATGCCGTTGCCATCCCTCTGGAAGAGGATGAATACTACACCCGTGATCTGTATGGCCTGAAAGTGGTGACAGATGAAGGGGAGGAGTTGGGCGAACTGGTGAAAATCTATGAAACAGGTGCAAATGACGTTTATGCCGTGAAAAAAGACTCCCAAGCGAAGGAACTGCTGATCCCTGCCATTAAGGGCTGCATCCTAAAGGTGGATATCGAAGCTGGCGTTATGACTGTGCATCTGCTGGAAGGACTGAGATAAATGAAACAGTTTTTCGTATTGACATTGTTCCCTGAAATGATCGAGCAGACCCTTTCCCACAGCATCATGGGCAGGGCCCAGAGAGATGGCTTTATCTCCATCGAAGCGACCAATATTCGGGACTACACATTGAATAAACAGAAACACGTAGACGATTACCCTTATGGCGGCGGTGCGGGCATGGTGATGCAGGGACAGCCTATTTACGATGCCTACCAAAGCTTGATGCCCAGAGCGAAGGGGGCAAGGGTGGTTTATATGACACCCCAGGGCAGACCCTTTACCCAGCGTGTTGCAGAAGAACTGGCTCAGGAGGAAAGCCTTGTGTTCCTTTGTGGACATTACGAGGGCGTGGATGAACGGCTCATTGAGGAAATCGTTACCGATGAAATCTCTTTGGGAGATTTTGTCCTGACGGGCGGTGAATTGGCGGCTATTACTATCATTGATGCGGTATCCCGTCTGGTGCCCGGTGTATTGGGGAAGGAGGAATCCTTTGCGGATGAAAGCTTTTCCGATGGTCTGCTGGAATATCCCCAGTATACCCGTCCCCCTGTATTTATGGGCAGAGAGGTGCCAGAGGTACTTTTGAGCGGGCATCATGCCAACGTAGCCAAATGGCGCAGAGAGCAGGCCTTGCTCAGAACTGCAAAAAAACGCCCGGATTTGTTGAAAACAGCGAAGCTGACAAAAAAAGACTTGCAATTTTTACAGGAGCAGGGAATTGAAATAGAATAAAAAGGGAAGGAACCGGGAAACAATGTCATTTAGTTAAGGTTTCAAAAAAACTCCCGCTCACTTACTCAAAAGTGAACGGGAGTTTTTTATGGAGACTGTGAAAAAATCTCTGTAAAATCATAAATAGCAAGACCTTCTATGATAG
>CAMBLO010000030.1 GCA_945868505.1 uncultured Clostridia bacterium
TCTATCATAGAAGGCCTTGCTATTTATGATTTTACAGAGATTTTTTCACAGTCTCGATTTTTGCTCTGGTGCCCAAATGCGCTTCTTTTGTCCTTTTCATTTTAATTACCTCGTTATCTATTTTAATAAAAAGAAAAAGTAGATAAATGGTTGTTTTCCATTTGTCTGAGGGAATTATAGTCAGCTGAATGCTTCATAGTCAAGTAAGTAGACACAATTTTTAAAGATACTATTCTGAAATCAGACAGCTAAACCTGATTCCAGAATAGTTCTTCCTTTTCGTTAGGGGTCATCATTCCAAGGGAACCATGTGGTCTCTTGGAGTTGTAGAAACCTTCAATATATTCAAATACAGAAAGCTGTAAATCTTGTAAAGAGTGATAGGTTCTTCGGTTGATTTCTTCTTTCTTGAGGTATTTGAAGAAGGATTCGCAGCAGGCATTATCAAAGGGGTAGCCTTTCTTTGAAAATGATTGTACAACATTAAGAGAATCCAATAACTGCCGGAATGAAAAAACGGTATATTGAGATCCTTGATCAGAATGGAACATGAGCTCTTTTGGTGTCTACTTAATTGTAATGGATAGTTACTTTATGTGTCCACTTTTTTAATATGGATCCAAAATGATATAATAAATCAAACCATACGGGAGGAGCAGTGGAAATGAGAGAAATATTGGTTGGCAGGAAGTATAAGCATTTCAAAGATAAAAACTACAAGGTTATTGCTTTAGCAGAACATTCCGAGACTGGCGAAATGTATGTCGTGTATCAGGCTCTGTATGGAGAATGCAAAACATACGTCAGATCTTATGATATGTTTGCTTCTGAGGTCGACAAAGCAAAATATCCGAACGTCTCCCAGAAATACCGTTTTGAGTTGGTAGATTAAAAGAAAAAGCCCCGGATGATACCGGGGCATACGGGTCTTTAGCTCAGTTAGTCAGAGCATCCGGCTCATAAACGGACGGTCCAGGGTTCGAGTCCTTGAAGCCCCATTCTGCATCAGTGGTTTAATGGCAGAACATTAGCCTTCCAAGCTGAAAGGGATGGTTCGATTCCCTTCCCTTCTGGTGCTTTTGAACGTACTCCGGCGTACTTCTGGCTCGGGGTTTTTATAGAACTTATCAATAAGGGAATGTTGTTTTTCCAATGGAAACGAGAAAGGCGGGGCGAAAGTTCTGCTTTTTTGCTTTATTGGATTTTTTGGTGTATAATAATAAAAATATAATCGGAAAATAATTTTTTGTGCCAAAAGAATAGAGGATATATGTGAAAAATAATATAAAAGAAATAAAAAATAAATTTTCGTATATAATCGAAAAAAATATTAAAAGTGGAGAAATGTTGAGTACAAAAAGACTCAGGGATTACTATAAATTGTTAAATGAGAATAAAAAGGATTTGATTTTTTATAAGTATTGTAATTGCGATTATTACACTATACGAAATATTGAGAAGAGCACGCTAGCATTAAAAAAATACACAGAATTCAATGATCCATATGAAGGGATTGCTTTAACGAATAGCAGTATTGAGAAACAGGACATGGATATTATACGAAATAGTGCGATGGTAACCTGTTTTACAGAAAATAAAAATCATTTATTGATGTTTGCACATTATGCAGATTCTTACAAAGGGGTTTGTATTCAGTATGATTTAAGTCTGCTTGATGATGATGTATATCATGGAGTTTCCAGCTATTTATTCCCGGTCATATATTCCGATAAGCCTGCTAATTTATTATATAAAACGGAATTAAAAACATACATAGAAAAATATAAAGCAGGAAAGATATGTTTAAGCAGGATGGACGATATATTATCTTATTTTGTGCATAAAGCAGATGCGTGGAAAAAAGAGTGCGAATGGAGATTAGTTATACCTATAAATTGTTGGAAACACATGCTGGGAATGGAGGGGAAGGATAACAAATCTGTAGCTATCTTACAAAATTTTGATTGTATCTCTGCGATATATTTTGGTGTTCAACTTGCAGAAGATAAAAAAGAACACATCAAAGAAATCGTTGAAAAGCTTAATAAGAACAGGGGAAGCAAGCAACCCATTAAAATTTATCAAACTACATTGAATGATAAAAAATATAAGCTTGACAACAAGAGATTAAAATAAACTGTACGCTAAAAGAGACTCGCTCCGCCCCTTCTTATTTGGATTATACGCATTTTACCGTCGTTTTTCTTGCCACTGATTTGCCACCATTTTGCCACCGATTCACAAATTTTGTATAATTGTGATAGAATTTACATAGTTATAAAAAATTGTGAGAAAACATTGAAAAATCAACGTTTTATAATATTTCTAGTTATTATTGATTACAATAAGTATTGAAAAAATTTTGGCTAGATTATACAATGATATTATCTGTGGTCCGATAAATGCGGAATGGGGAACTGCAGAGGAAAGAAGGAGTTTATATGCCTGAAATATGGTTTCCCAATTTAGGGATTGAGATTGCCCATCTGGACAGAGTGGCGTTCACGGTCTTTGGCAAAAATGTATATTGGTATGGTATTTTCATCGGTCTGGCGGTCATTATCGGCGTTGGCATGGCTATAAGGGAAGCAAAACGGACGGGTCAAGACCCTGATATGTATGTGGATTTTGTTATCTATGCCCTGATTTTTGCCATCATTGGCGCTCGGCTGTATTATGTTATTTTTTCCTGGGATTATTACAGTGCCCACCCGGAAAAGATATTTGCCACCCGGGAAGGCGGTCTTGCCATCTATGGCGGCATCATCGGTGCGGTACTGACGGCTGTCGTGTATTGTAAAAAGAAGAAGGTCAATTTCTGGCTTTTGGGGGATACGACGGCTCCTTGCATTGCTTTCGGGCAGATGCTGGGCAGATGGGGGAATTTCTTCAACAGAGAAGCCTTTGGCGGCTTTACCAATGGCCCCCTTGCCATGCGTTTGCAGGTGGCACAGGTGCGGGCCGGGGATATTTCGGAGCAGGTGATGGACAACATCATGAATTTCAGCGGTGTGGATTATATTCAAGTACACCCTACGTTCCTGTATGAATCCTTATGGAATTTGGGTCTGTTTCTCATTTTGGTGACGCTCCGTCCCAAAAAGAAATTTGATGGGCAGATATTAGGCTTGTATTTTCTGGGCTATGCTCTGGGGCGTGTCTGGATCGAAGGACTGCGGACAGACCAGCTGATGATTGGCCCCTTTGCCGTGAGCCAGTTGTTTTCGGCGGTGCTGATCGTGGCTTCAGTGGCGTTCCTGATTTGGAAGGGCAAAAAAGAAAAAGCGAAAAGTGTGATGGAATAGACGGGAACTGCTCTGCCTTCGGGTGGGGCAGCTTTATTACATAGGAGTGTTCAAAATGGTTTTATTGACAGCGGAAAATATCAGAAAAAGCTATGGCACAAGGGTGATCTTCGATGATATTTCCTTTAGTATCCATGAAGGGGATAAAATCGGTGTCATCGGGGTCAACGGCACAGGGAAATCTACATTATTGAAAATCATCGCCGGGGTAGATCAGGCAGACAGCGGCACCATCATCACTATGAACGGGATGCGCATCGGCTATCTTTCCCAGAGCCCTCTTTTTGTGGAGGGGACAACGGTTTTGCAGCAGGTGTTCCGTGGGGAGAACCCTCAGCTTGCTTTGGTGCGGGATTATGAGGAAACCATGGCTGCCCTTTCGAAAACCCCTGAAAACGAAGGCTTGGTGAAAAAAGCGGCAGAGCTGGCGGAAAAAATGGATAAGGTGGAGGCATGGTCTTTGGAAAGCGAAGCAAAGACCATCCTGACGAAGCTGGGCATCTCCGATTTTGAGCAGACGGTGGAAACCCTTTCCGGCGGGCAGAAAAAGCGGGTGGCTTTGGCGGCGGCTTTGATTGCCCCTGTTGACCTGCTGATTTTGGACGAGCCTACCAACCATATTGATAACGACACCGTAGACTGGCTGGAAAAGCATTTGGAGAAATATTCCAAAGCCCTTCTGATGGTAACCCATGACAGATATTTCCTTGACCGTGTTGCCAACCGCACATTGGAACTGGAAAAGGGCAAAATCTATTCCTATCAGGCCAATTATTCCAAATATCTGGAAATGAAGGCGGAGCGGGAGGAACTGATTGCCGCAGGGGAGCGGAAACGGCAGAATTTCCTACGGACAGAATTGGAATGGGTACGCCGTGGGGCACAGGCAAGAAGCACCAAGCAGAAGGCAAGACTGCAGCGGTTTGAAGAGGTTTCCGCTATCCGCGCGCCGGAGGAAAAGCAGAGCGTAGAGCTTTCTTCCTTGGGCAGCCGCTTAGGCAAAAAGACCATCGAACTGCGGAATGTCTGCAAAGCCTACGACGGCAAAACCTATATCAAGGATTTCAGCTATATTATCCTGCGGGATGACCGTGTGGGCATCATCGGGGATAACGGCTGCGGCAAATCTACCCTGCTGAACATCATGGCGGGCAGACTGCAGCCCGACAGCGGCGAAATGGAACAGGGCGAGACCGTGAAAATCGGTGTATTCGCTCAGGAAAATGTGGATATGGATGAAAACCAGCGGGTCATTGATTATATTCGGGATGAAGCGGAAATCATTCGTACAACGGATGGACACATCACCGCATCCCAGATGCTGGACAGATTCCTGTTCCCCCCTTCCATGCAGAGAGGGCCTATCTCCATCCTTTCCGGCGGCGAACGGCGGCGGCTGTATCTCTGCCGTGTGCTGATGGGTGCCCCCAATATCCTCTTTTTGGACGAGCCTACTAACGATTTGGATATTGAAACGCTGATGATTTTGGAAGAGTATCTGGAACATTTCAATGGGGCGGTGGTGGCTGTTTCCCACGACAGATATTTCTTGGATAAGACCATGGGGCGCATCTTTGCCTTCCTTGGTAATGGCAATATCCGCCAGTATGAGGGCGGCTATTCCGACTGCAAGGCGGCAAGGGAACGGGAGATTCCTGCCTTCGAGGAAAAGGCGGTAAAGGAGAAAAAGGAGGAAGCCCCCAGAGAAAAGGCCAATGCTCCCATCAAAAAAATGAGTTATAAAGATCAGCGGGAATACGACACCATCGGGGACGAGATTGCCGCTTTGGAAGAAAAAATTGCCAAGGCTGATGCCGAAATGGCGGCTTGTGCAACGGATTTTACCCGTTTGCAGGAGCTTTCCGCCGAAAAGGAAGCCTTGGAGGCAAAACTGGAGGAACGGATGGAACGCTGGATGGAGCTAAGCGAGTTGGCGGAGGAAATCGAACGGAATAAGGGGTGATTTTTGCCGCCTATTGCAAAAAAGACGCTTTTTTGGTAAACTAAATAAATATTATTAAAAATACAGTGTTTTTAAGATTTGGAGAGTGATGACCGTGGACGGCAGTCCAGTGTTGATTGGCTTATTGTTATTTTTAGTATGTTGTTCTGCGTTCTTTTCCGCATCGGAAACTGCGCTGACCTCCCTGAGCAGGATTCGCCTGCGGAATATGGTGGATGAGCATGTGAAAAATGCGGATTTGATTATGCAATTGTTGGAGGACCCCAACCGTTTGCTCAGTTCCATTCTGGTGGGCAACAATCTGGTGAACAACGGCGCATCGGCCCTGACAACTGCCCTTGCCATCCAGATGTTCAACGGCAATACGGGCAATGGCGCAGGGTTGGCAACCATCATTATCACCATCATCATTTTGATTTTCGGGGAGATCACCCCTAAGACTATTGCGGCCCAGAAGGCGGAAAAGGTTGCCCTGATCGTTGTAAAGATTATTGCGGTCTGCGTATTTGTATTCCGTCCTGTGGTGGCGGTGTTGAATGTGGTGACAGGGGCGCTGATTCGCCTGTTTGGCTGTGACCCCGATGAAAAATCCCCCCTGATTACAGAAGCGGAGCTGAAAACCATCGTAAATGTGAGCCATGAAGAAGGTGTTCTGGAATCAGAGGAAAGAACCATGATTAACAATGTGTTCGATTTTGGTGATTCCAAAGCCAGAGACGTTATGACCCCCAGAACGGATATTGTTGCGGTGCCTTTGGATGTGACCTACGAGGAATATGTCCGCTTGGTGCAGGAGGAGGGCTTCTCCCGTATGCCTGTTTACGGCGAAGATCTGGATGATATCGTAGGTATTCTGTATGTAAAGGACATATTTTTCCTGAATGAAGCAGATTTCTCTGCGGAAAAATTCATGCGGGAGCCCTTCTTCACCTATGAAAGCAAGCCTTTGGATGAACTGTTGGCAGAGTTGAAAAACAGCCGATTGGCTGTTGCAGTAGTTCTGGATGAATATGGCGGCACCTCCGGCATGATTACCACAGAGGATATCGTGGAAGAAATCGTCGGCGAAATTGAGGACGAATACGATGATGAAGAAGAAGAAATCGAAGTCATCAAGGATAATGAATTTGTGGTAGATGGCAGCACCCGTTTGGAGGATTTCAACGAAATGGTGGGCACAGAGTTGGAAAGTGAGGAAGTGGATACCATTGCGGGGTATATCCTGCTGCTGCTGGGCAATTTCCCTCAAAGTGGGCAGGAGATCGAAGCAGAAGGTCTGCGTATCGTCGTAGAGGAAATGGATAAAAACCGAATCGAAAAGCTGCGTGTTTATAAATAAGCAATAAAAAAGAAGCTGCAAACCTATTTTGGTTCGCGGCTTCTTTTCTTTTGCCATTATTCAGCTTTGCCAACAGTCTGCAGCATCGTTTCTGTAGTTTCCATATAATAGGAGGCATCCTGAATGCCTTCAATTTTCAGTTCAGCGGGCTTGCCCTTGCTGTCTACGAAGATGGTGGTGGGCAGACCGTTCAGGTTATTCATGATCCAGCCAGCCAAGTTCTGGTCGGGCATGATGCCTGTGAAGGTTACGCCAGCTTTTTTATAAGCATCTGCAACGACCTTTTCTGCCTTTTCACCGGGAGTATCGATGACAACCTGAATGAAGTTTACGTTGGGGTATTTTTTCTGCAGGTCTTTGTAGAAGGCTTCCAGGGTATCCAGTTCGTTGATGCCTTCTTCTTCGCAGTAGCTTGCCCAGAAGTTCACAACGGTCATATCGTAATCATAGAAAACGGTGGTTGTGATAGGGTCGCCCTCCAGTGTATTGGAGATGAAGTTCAGGTATTTGCTGTTTTCTTCCGCCGCATCAACCACAGCCTGTTCATCGGGCATGGAAATTTCGATGCTGTCCTTCAATTCGGGCAGATAGGTTTCCAGTTCACGGAAGGTTTCCTGCGCATTTTTGGAAAAATGATCGATGCCGGAAGCGTAATCTGTCATGAAGTAGAAGTGGAAATCACCTTCCACGCCGATTTCTTCCACATTGCTAAACAATGCCAGTTCATTTTTCACGGTTTCCGTTTCCAGATTTTCTGTTTTTACCACCAAAAATTCCACGATGGGGGTCATCAGCTTTTCCACGGGAACGGTGGATTCTGTATCGCTTAAATCAGCCATGTTTTCATCGGGCGCATAATTATACTGCACCTTGGCATAGATTTCGCCGCTGGCATTTACAAAAGAAACGGGAATCAGGTTTGCATTTTCTGTTTCTACCCATGCATCGGGGATGGTGTAGGAAAGACCACATTCTGCCAGTTCAAATTCTGTCTGGATTTCATGGGGCGTTTCCTCGGCAGTTGTATCCTTTCCGCAGCCGATTGTGCCGAAAAGCAGCGTCATTGCCAAAAGCAGGGCAAGTTTCTTTTTCATTCTTAAAACCTCCTGTATTCTGTTGTATTTTGTCTGCATAACATTATAGCGAAAAAATTCTTTATCCGCAACCGAAAGAGGAAAAGTATGGCAGAAAACCACGGAAAAATCCGTTTTTAATCACTTTTTAATCTGTTTCGAAGGGATATTTAAAGAGAAAAAATCATACTGGAAGCAGACAAACTGCCATAGAATTGGTATACTGTAGAAAAAAGAAACATTTGGAGGAAGTGAAGATATGGAACGAAAAAAAATCCTTCTGGTGGAAGACGAGGTCAAACTGGCTCGTTTTGTGGAACTGGAATTGAAATATGAAGGCTATGATGTCACTGTCTGCCACGACGGCAGAGAGGGCATGAACCAGATCACCAATGGGGAATTTGATATGATCCTGCTGGACTTGATGCTGCCCGGCTTGACGGGGATTGAAATTTGCCGCCGTGTGCGGAAATTCTCTCAAATTCCCATCATCATGCTGACGGCCAAGGATGAAGTGATGGATAAAGTGGCGGGGTTGGACAGCGGTGCCGATGATTACCTGACGAAGCCCTTTGCCATCGAAGAACTGCTGGCCCGTATGCGGGTGGCCTTCAAGCATTGCGAAGGCGCAACGGCGAAAAAGACCATCCTGCAGGTGCAGGATCTGGAAATCGATACGGAAAAGCGTATGGTGACTGTTGGCGGTAAAGCTGTTGATCTGACCAAAAAAGAATATGAATTGCTGACCTATCTGGTACAGAATAAGAATATTGCCCTGACCAGAGAGCAGATTTTGAACGAGGTATGGGGCTATAGTTATATTGGGGAGACCAATGTGGTGGATGTCTATGTCCGCTATCTGCGCTCCAAGATTGACGAAGCCTTTGGAAAAAAATACATCCTGACGATCCGAGGGGTAGGTTATTATGTCAAAGACGAATAAAGACGGGCTGGTAGGCAGCATACGGCACATGGCCATCGCCAAACGTATCACGTTGCTGTACAGCAGTATTTTTTCTCTGTCTCTGTTGTTTATCAGTGTTTTTATGGCGTTCAATATTTCCGGACTGCAGCAGGCAGAAATGCGCAGACAGTTGCTGGATACGGTTTCCAATATCCAGATTTATCTGGAATCGGGGGAAAAACTGAGCGATGAAGCACTGAGAGAGCTTTTGCATGATAAATATGTAGAAGTCAGCGTTTTCAGCTTTGCAGAGAATGAAATATACAATAGCTATACAGGAGAAGCACCCCCTTTTATTCTTCGCCCGAAAATGGAGGAACCCAGAGAGCAGAACAAAGAGAATGAGGATTTTTCCAAGGAACCGCCCTTGTTGAAGGAAAACGACCTGTACCAAAAGGGATATCAGATCAATATGAGCCGTGAAAACAAAGGCGGCAGTATGGAATATATTCTGGAAAATGAGACAGACCAGCAGTTTATGCTGATTACCAATCATTTTCATACGGAACAGGGAATCTATCGCATCCAGGCTTTCAAAATGTTCGGTAATGGCGGCTATATCATGCGGGATTTCCTGATGAAAATGCTGACGGTGGATGTGTTGGGCATTTGTTGTGCGTTCCTGATCGGGAAATCTATCAGCCGCAGGATGCTGAAGCCTGTGGAAGCCATCCGCACGGCGGCAGAGCGCATCTCCATCGAAGACTTGAGCCAGCGTATTCCTACTGAAGGCCCCGATGATGAAATGAAGGAGCTGACCATAACTTTTAACTCTATGATCGACCGATTGGATACGGCATTTCAGCGGCAGAATCAGTTTATTTCCGATGCCTCCCACGAACTGCGTACTCCCATTGCAGTCATTCAGGGCTATGCCAACCTTATCAACCGCTGGGGAAAGAGCGACCCCGAGGTATTGCAGGAATCCATCGATTCCATTCTGACAGAGACAGACCACATGAGCGCCCTCATCCGTCAGCTGCTTTTTCTGGCGAAAAGCGACCAGAGCAGGCTTCATGTGCAGAAAGCCAAGGTTTCTCTGAATGAGATTGCCGGGGAACTGGTGCGGGAAATGACAATGCTGCGGGAAGACAGGACGATTACCTTTACGGAAGAGGCGGCGGTGGAGCTTTTTGCGGATTATGACCTCATTAAGCAGCTTTTGTGGATACACGGGGAAAATGCCCTGAAATATTCCGGCGGAAAGATAGAAGTAAAGGTCTGGAAGGATCAGAAGTATGGCTATGTTTCCGTGAAGGACTACGGCATGGGGATTGCCGTGGAAGATCTGCCCAAGATATTCGATCGTTTCTATCGGGTGGATAAATCCAGAAATAAAGAAATTTCCGGTACAGGCCTTGGCCTTGCCATTGCCCGCTGGATTGTGGACAGCCATGAGGGGGATATCCTGGTGGAGAGCAAGGTGGGGGAAGGAACGATATTTACCGATAAATTCCCTTTGCTTGTGCCTGAAATGAAGCAGACATCATAATTGATACAGAAAAAAGAGGACGAAATGGATTAGGCTTGTGGAATTGCTTCCGCAGGCCTTTTTTGCGGAAGAAAGGGAACCCTGCTGTATTTCTTAAGAAATCTTTATTTTTTGTTAGACTTATTGCATGGGAAAGAAAAATTCAATATAATATCCTTGTAAGACGGAAAAATGTCTTTCCGATGGAATCGATTGAGAAACGAAAATGAACCAACAATGTAAGAGGGGGACTCGGTATGAAAAAGAAATTGGCGGCGTTGCTTTGCAGTGTCATGTGTGTCGGCACATTCACCGGCTGTTCCAGCACAGAGCTGGCTTATCTGAAGATGAGCAAGGAACTGTTGGATACTATGGAAACCTGCAAAGTTTCGGGCACCATGCAGGCGGAAATGGACTTTGATGCTTTAGAGGGATTTGTTGCAGATATTGAAAAAGCAACAAATGCTGAAATGGGTATGAGTCTTACTATGGATGGAGAAGAAATGCTTGCAGGCAAGAAAGCAGTGACCGTAGATTACGATATGAATATGAATCTGGACACACTGGAATACGATATGGCCTTTGATGTGACCTATGAAGGCAAGAAATATGACTTGGGAACAATGTATTATAGCCTGACCGATGGTGTCTATGTAACCTCTGATACCCTTTGGGGCGTATATCAGATGATGGACGATGCTATGAAGGATTACGACGATTATGATAACAGCTATCTTTTCAGCGATGCCTTTGCAAAAGACCTGAAAGCAGTGCTGGCGGAAGATAAATATATCGAGCTGATTTCCATGGAGGATATGGCAGACATGGATATGGAAGAAGCAATGCCCAAGGATGGCATGAACAATCTGTATGATGCTGTGATTACCTTCTATGAGGATGTATTGGATGGCTTTGAAACAGGCATGGTAAAACAGATTCCAAACGGCTTTGCTATCCAGGCAGACGGCAAGGAAGTGGCACAGCTTTTGGTAGACCTGCTGGATTTTGTAGCAAAGAATCCCGAACAGGTCATCAATGCAACAGAAACATACATGAATGCGGTAATGGATAATATGGAACTGGGCACACCGGAGGCAAAAGCAGAAATGGCTGAGCTGTTTGCAATGGCAAGAGCATCTCAGGATGATTTTGTGGCAGCGGCAGCAGATATGAAGGAAATGCTGGCAGGCATTATTCAGGATGCGAATGTTGCTATGATTCTGGATAGCTTCTCTTACGAAGCGGAAACGAAAAAAGCAGGCAATGGCTTTGTTTCTAAAGCAGACTATGATGTGACACATAAGGGCAAAAAGGTTATTTGCCTGATGACAAATTCTACCATTACAAAATCCAATGTAGCAATCAGTATGCCGAAAGCAGCAATTTCCGTGGATGAGCTGACAACGAAGCTGCAGGCTTTGGAAAATAAATATAACCCTGTCATCGGTGTTACCATGAGCTGGGGCTGGGACGGCACAAGCAATGAAGCAGACCTGTATAAGATGAGAGCGGAAGACGGTATCTTCGGCGAGGACTATGATTTTACAGACCTGATTGTGAAGGATGGTCGTGCATATCTGCCTCTGCGGATGATCTGCGATGCACTGGGCGAAAATGTTGGCTGGGAAAATGCCACAAAGACCCCTTATGTGATGCAGGATGGCAAACGTGTCGATA
The DNA here is from genome assembly GCA_945868505.1 of uncultured Clostridia bacterium. GTDB lineage: Bacteria > Bacillota > Clostridia > Lachnospirales > Anaerotignaceae > Anaerotignum_A. The sequence continues at coordinate 11,793 of CAMBLO010000030.1, forward strand.
TGAAAGGAATGCTGCAGGATGGCAGAGCCTTCGTTGGCGTAAGAGATTTTGAAAAACTGGGCTATACCGTTTCTTACACCTCCGAAGATGGCTATAAAGAAGCAGTGATTGCAAGATAAATCATACAAAAAGGAGGTCCCTATGGGGGACCTCTTTTCAATTTGTTCGCAAAGCCACCTTGTGGCATCTCCATCCAGCAAAAAATACTTTTTCGAACTGTCTGAGCCTGCGTTTTGTTCAGCACTTTGCTTCGCAAAGTCGCCTTGTGGCATCTCCATTCAGCAAAAAATACTTTTCCGAACTGTCTGAGCCTGCGTCTCTGTGAGGAAAAGTTTATTTTTGTGAATGGAATTTGATGCCACTGCAGCGTCCCTACTGTCTTATAGGGTGCATTTGTGAGAAAAAGATTATTTTTGTGGATGGGGTTAGATGTCGCAGCGGCGGCGCAGTTCTTCCCAAAAGCCGTATGGGATGGCAAGATTGCCTTTGCCGCTGCCCAAATGGATATTGGGTTTATTTTTGCCGTGGAAATCGCTGCCGCCTGAGGGCAGCAGACCCATTTTTTCCGCCAGAGCGGTGATGGCCTGTGTTTCCGCCGGGGAATAGGTGGAATATTGACATTCCATGCCGTCTAGTCCGTAGGGGATGAGTTCCCGACAAAGCTCCTCCAACTGCTCCAAACTTAGCCCGTAAAGAGTGGGGTGGGCTAAAACGGCGGCACCGCCGGCTTCCTTGATGGTGCGGATGCAAAGGGCGGGGGAAAGAAATTCCCGTTCCACATAGCCGGGCAGCCACGGGGAGATATAGCGGGAGAAGGCATCCTCCTTCTTTTTGATATAGCCCTTTTGCAGAAGGACATTGGCAAAATGGGCACGGGTGATGATTTCGCCCCCTGCGTTTGCCGCAACCTCCTCCAAGGTGATATACAAACCGATGGAGGAAAGCTTTTCGCACATTTTCCGATTGCGGATATCACGGCTTTGGCGGATATCCTTCATCCGTTCCTGTAAAAGGGGATGGCTGGGGTCGAAGCCCAGACCGACGATGTGGATTTCCGGGCGGTGGTGTTGTTCCCAAAGGGCGGCAAATTCAATGCCGCAGATGGTTTCGATGCCGTTTTTCTTTCCTGCAGCCTGAAATTCCTCCAGTCCGTCTATGGTGTCATGGTCTGTCAACGCAAGGGCGGAAAGACCTATTTTTTTCGCAAGCTCCACCAATTCCGCAGGGGTGTATGTGCCGTCGGAACAGGTGCTGTGGGTATGCAGATCGATGATAGGTGGATATTGCATGGAGTTCACTCCTTTCTTCTATGGGTAGCATAGCATATTTTTTGCGAAAAGCCCATAATATAAAACCAAAACAGATATGTTTGGATGTGATCTTTTGGGAAAGGGAAAAAAAGAGAAAAAGAAAAGGGAAAAAACACATAGCCGCGGAAAAGCAGATAAAATGCCTGTTTCCAATGGCATGGGGATTTGTTTCCTGCGGGGCATGGGCATCGCCTTTGCCATCACCTGCATCATCTTCATCGGCTTTGGCATCCTGCTTACATATACTTCCCTTTCGGAAGAAAGCCTGCCCATGGTCTCTCTCATCTGTACTGCCATTTCAGCGGCGGCGGCAGGCTATGACTGGGCGGCCTGCAAAAAGAAGAAGGGACTTCTCTGGGGGGCTTTGGCAGGGGTGGTTTATGCGGTGCTTTTGTATCTCATCACCAGCCTTGCGGCGGATAGCTTCACCCTTGCATTATCAGGCATCATGACCCTCGCCGTTGCGGCAGCCGCAGGGGCCATCGGCGGCATCCTGGGAGTAAATCGAAAATAAACTTGCAAATCCTGTTTTTTGTGCTAAAATATTTTTCGTGATAAAATGGAATAAAAAGGGTATGGATCCTTTCCAGCATTTGGGAAAGATTCATCCCTTTTTTGTGTGAAAAAGCTTTTTGTGCAAAAAAAGGAGGAGAAGAAATGAAAATGAGGGGCAGAATGATGCTCTTGGCTACGTTGATCGTGGCAGTGCTGCTGAGTATGCTTTCCTATAAAGGCATCGGGGCAGAAAAAACATTGAGTGTCAATCGAATTGAACAGGGGCTTGATTTGAGCGGCGGTGTGGACATCGTATATGAAGCAGATCAGCCTACGGTAACAGATGCAGAAATGAAGGCAGCCATCTCCCTTTTGCAGGGCAGACTGGACTGGAGCGGCTGGACAGAAGCGGAGGTTGCCCGAGAAGGGGACAAGCGTATCCGTGTGCAGATTCCCGGTGTGGAAAATGCGGAAGAAGCTATCCAGGAAATCGGTCAGACAGCCCAGCTTTCTTTCGTGGATGAAGCAGGAAATGTACTGCTGACAGGGGATATGGTGAAGGATGCCTATAAGCAGGTGGGTGCAGCAGACCCCAATAGTCCTTCTCTGCCCTATGTTGCCCTGGAATTCAACGAAGAAGGAAAACAGCGTTTTGCAGAAGCAACACAGAATAATATCGGCAAAATTATCTATATCGTCATGGATGAGGAAGTCATCAGCGCACCTGTGGTGCAGAATGCCATTACCGATGGACATGCCATGATTACAGGGCAGTTTGGCGGGGAAGAGGCAGAGGAACTGGCTTCTCTGATCCGTGCAGGCTCTCTGCCCTTCAATCTGAATGTGATTCAAATGAAAAATGTTGGTGCCAGATTGGGTGCCGATGCCCTTTCCACAGGTATCAAAGCAGGTATCGTGGGGATCATTATGGTGCTTGTTTATATGCTGTTCAGCTATAAGCTGCTGGGCTTTGCAGCCGACTGGGCACTGGTGATCTATATCGGTCTGGAGCTGGTAGCCCTGAGCCTGTTCCATGTGACCCTGACTTTGCCCGGTATCGCAGGTATCATCCTTTCCGTTGGTATGGCGGTAGATGCCAATATCGTTATTTTTGAACGCATCAAGGAAGAACTGGTGATGGGCAAGACTTTGCGGGCAGCCATCAAAAAGGGCTTCCAGAGAGCAACCTCTGCCATCGTGGATGGGAACGTGACAACGCTGATTGCGGCGGCGGTGCTGTTCTTCTTAGGCAGCGGTACGGTCAAGGGCTTTGCTACCACATTGATGATCGGTATCATCGTTTCTATGTTTACAGCATTGGTCATTACTCGTATTATCGTAAAAGGATTGATGTACGCCGGTGTGCATAATCCCAAATATTACGGCTTGAGATTGAAATAAGGGGGTGGGGAAATGAAGATTATTGAAAACAGAAAGAAATTTTTTATCCTTTCCCTGCTCATCATCTGTATTGGCTTTGGCGCTATGTTCGTCAATGCCAGAGCAGGCAGAGGCGCACTGAACTGGGACGTGGAATTTACAGGCGGTACTTCCATGGAAATTGATATGGGCGGCGAATATGACGGAGCGGAACTGGAATCCATCATCAGCGAAGCCACAGGCCAGTCCAGTCCCCAGATTCAGCAGATCATGGGCACAAACGGCGTAGCCATCAAGCTGCAGTCCATCGACAGCCCCACCCGTGTGGCGCTGATGGAAGCCGTACAGGCGGTATATCCTGCTGCGGAACTGAAAGAAGCCAATGATATCAGCGGTACCGTCAGTGGCGAAATGCAGCAGGCAGCCATGAAAGCGACTTTGATCGCCGGTGTGGCAATGCTGGTGTATATTTCCATCCGCTTCCGCGATTTTCGTGCAGGCGGCAGTGCCATTGTGGCGCTGATTCACGACGTTTTGGTGGCTTTGGCGGCTTATGCTCTGTTCCGTATCCCTGTCAACAATACCTTTATTGCGGTATTGCTGACCATTCTGGGGTATTCTGTCAACTCCACCATCGTTATTTTCGACCGTATCCGTGAAAATAAAGATTATTTCAGACCGAACCAGATGGCAGAGCGTATCAATAAGAGCGTCAGCCAGACTTTGGCTCGTTCCATCAATACTTCCCTGACCACATTGTTCACCGTTGGTGCCATTTATGCATTGGGTGTGCCTTCCATCAAGGAATTCGCACTGCCTATGATGGTAGGTATCATCGCCGGGGCGTATTCTTCCATTTGTATTTCCGGCTCTATTTGGTATACATTCCTGCCTAAGTCGGAAAAAGAAGCGAATAAATAAAGATTGGATGAAAGCATTGGAGTATACCAATGCTTTTTTCTTTCGGAAAACAGATTTTTGTGGTATGCTTTAAGATAGTATGAAAAAAAGGAGGAACCCCATGAAACGCTGGCTTTTGAAACGAACGAAAGTGAATACGGCAGAAATGGCGAAGGAGCTGGGCATCCGTCAGGCAACTGCCGCTGTCCTTGCCAATCGGGAATTATATTCCCGCAAGGAGGCACGGGAGTTCCTCTATGGCGGGGAGGAGGCTTTTGGCGACCCTGCCCAAATGAAAGACCTGCATAAGGGCATTTATCTCATTGCCGATGCCATCCGAAAAGGAAAGAAAATCGCCATTTATGGGGATTATGATGTAGATGGGGTGATGAGTACCTCTATCCTCTATCAGACCATCATTCGCTGCGGCGGCAAGGCTGTGTTTTATCTGCCCCATCGCCAGAAGGAGGGCTATGGCTTGAACCTGAAAGCGGTGGAACGCCTTTCTGCGGAAAGGGCGGAGGTGCTGTTTACCTGCGATAACGGCATTGCCGCTTTGCAGGAGATTGCTTTGGCGAAGGAAAAGGGCATGACCGTTGTTGTCCTCGACCACCATGAACCGGGCTTTACGGGCATTGGAGAGGAACGGCGAGATATCCTGCCCAAAGCCGACGCCATCATCGACCCCAAGCAGAGGGACTGCGGCTATCCCTTCAAGCAGATGTGCGCCGGAGGGCTTGCCTATAAATTTGCTCGCCTACTGCTGCAGGAATTTTGTATACAGGATGAAAAACTGGAAAAACAGTTGGTTTCCTTTGGAGCCATTGCCACTGTCTGCGATATTGTGGACTTGCTGGGGGAAAACCGCGCCATCGTGCGGAAAGGACTGCCTGAGATACAGAAAACAGAAAACATCGGTCTGCGTGTCCTCATAGAAGAAGCAGGTCTTTCCGATAAAGTGATTTCCGATTATCATATCGGCTTCATCCTTGGTCCTTGCATCAATGCCACAGGGCGGCTGGAAAGCGGCAGACAGGCGGTGGAGCTGTTCTGCACAGGAGAAGAAAAAGAAGCCCGAGAACTGGCGAAGCATCTGGTGCGGTTGAACGAGGAGCGGAAGCAACTGACGGAGGAAGCGGCAGAACGGGCGGATATGGCTTTGCAGGAAAGGGGTGCTTTGCAGGATAAGGTTTTCGTATTGTATGACCCCCGGATACACGAAAGCATTGCGGGCATCGTGGCAGGTCGCATCAAGGATAAATATTACCACCCCACCATCCTCATCACAGGCAGCGAGGAGGGGGCAAAGGGCTCCGGCAGAAGCATCGAGGGCTATCATCTTTTTGAGGCACTTTTTGCCAACAAAGACCTTTTCACCCGTTTTGGCGGTCATGCCATGGCGGCGGGGCTGTCCTTGCCTGTGGAAAATATCGATATCTTGCGGCAGCGGCTGAATGAAAGCTGCCCTCTGACGGAGGAACAGATGATTCCCGTTCTGCGGATTGAAAAATCCCTTTCCTTTGCGGAAATTGACTTGGGTCTGGCAAAGGAATTGAAGGCATTGGCACCCTTCGGCAAGGGCAATCCCTCACCTTTATTCGGCTCCAAGGGCATTCATGTGGATAGGCTGGATTTGATTGGGAAGAATAAGGATATCCTGCGGCTGACCCTTTCGGAACCAAGCAGCGGTATCCGCCTTTCTGCGGTCTCCTTTGACGGCTGCGAACAGCTGAGAGAACTGCTGAGGGAATTGTATCCCGGGGAGGATTGTGATAAAATAATAAGAAGTGGACAACTGTCCAAGCTGCTGGATATCATTTATAGTGTGGATATCAATACCTATAACGGCAGGAGCAGTGTGCAGTTACAGATAAAAGATTTCCGATTTGCAGATTAAGGAGGATACATAATGGATTTAAAGGATAAAATAAGATCGATTGAAAATTACCCTCAGGAAGGCGTCATCTTCCGCGATATCACCACATTGCTGAAGGATGCGGAAGGCATGAAGGCAGCCATCGACGAAATGACAGCGAAGCTGGACGGCGTGGAATTTGATATAGTTCTGGGGCCTGAATCCAGAGGCTTTATCTTCGGTATGCCTGTGGCTTATAATCTGGGCAAGGGCTTTGTGCCTGTCCGCAAAAAAGGCAAGCTGCCTGCGGAGGTCATCAGCAAGGAATATGCCTTGGAATATGGCACAGCCACCATTGAAATGCACAAGGATGCTATCCAGCCCGGTCAGAAGGTGGTTATCGTGGATGACCTGATGGCAACCGGCGGCACCGCCAAAGCCATCATCGAAATGGTGGAGGAAATGGGCGCAGAGGTAGCGGCTCTGGTATTCCTGATCGAATTGGATTTCTTGGAAGGCAGAAAGGTTCTGCCCGGTTACAGAATTGAATCTGTGATCCACTATTAAAAAGCTTGGGGGCGTATTGCCCCCATATTTTATGGTTTATCAAACTACAAAAGAGGTGCAAGATGTACAGTCAATTTTTTATGCTCTTCGGGCTGATTCTCGTGGGGTATTACTGCAATAAGAAGGGGTATCTGACTCCGCAAACCAATAAAAATATGGGCAGCATGGTCATGCGTGTGACCATTCCTGCCATGCTCATCACCACCATATCCAGTATCGTGATCACCGATCAGATTTTGAAGGGATTTTTCCTTTCTGCGGCAGGGCAGGCAGCCATGATGATTGGTTTTGGCTTCCTGATGCGGTTTTATGGGAAATGGCGGAAGCTGGAACCTGCCCTGCTTCCCATGCTGGACCTGACAACAGGTTCTTTGAACACAGGCTTTATCGGCCTGCCCGTTACCATGATTTTCTTTGGACAGGCAGGCATTATGTATATGTCTGCGGGGGTTTTGGCATTGAATCTGTATCTTTGGAGCTATGGGGTGTATATCATTTCCGGCAAAAAAGAGACAAATCCCATCGTTATGGGCAAAACCTTCCTGAAAGGTGCCGTCAATCCCAACTGCATCGCCATTTTGCTTGGGCTGGCACTGGCCATGACCCGTGCCATCGAGTTTGTGCCTGAAATGGTGATCGGTCTGCTGACAAAGGTGGGGGATTTATCAACACCCTTGTCGTTAATCTATATTGGCGCATTGGCAGGCAGCAGCGGCATTGCTCAATTGTTCAAGGAAAAGCTGGCGTTGGAAATCAGCTTGGTGAAGATGATTTTGATGCCTGCTCTGGCAATTCTTATTATGTTTTTCGTGCCCGCAGGCAGTCTGGCAAAGTCTGTGTTCCTGCTGTCCATCTGTATGCCCTCGGCGGTGGTGGTTCCCATGATGGTGGGGCAGTATGGCTATGGGGAAAAATTATCTTCTAATATCGTCCTTTGGACTACCTTCATTTCTATGCTGACCATTCCCCTGAGCGTTTGGCTGGCAAATCTGCTTTATTGAAAAAGGCTGTAAAAGCCTGAAAATTCGGAAAAAAGTGCTTGCAATACACCTGGATGCGTGGTATAATCTTTCATGTTGATTACGGACGGTCCAATGCCCCATCAAGGGGATGAGGTAAGAACGTCTAAGGTGTATAAGGAGGAAATACAATGGATATCATCAGAGAACTGGAAAAAGAACAGCTGAAAAGCGAAGTAACTCCTTTTAACGTTGGCGACACAATTCGTGTATACGCTAAAGTAGTTGAAGGTACAAGAGAAAGACTGCAGATGTTCGAAGGCGTTGTGATCAAAAGACAGGGCGGCGGCATCAGAGAAACTTTCACAGTAAGACGTATCGCTTCCGGCGTTGGCGTTGAAAGAACATGGCCTGTGCACTCTCCCAGAATCGACCGTATCGAAGTTGTAAGACGCGGTGTTGTAAGACGTGCAAAACTGTTCTACCTGAGAGACAAAGTTGGTAAAGCAGCTAAGGTTAAAGAAGTATTGAGATAAGAAAAAGCGGTCTCGGTGAACAGGTTTCATCGAGACTTTTTTCGTGAGGGGCAGAAAGATTCTCTGCCTTTGACGAAAGAAGTTGCTTGCAAAAGGAGGTCTTTCCATGGAAAATGAAGCTTTGAAACAAGAAGAAACGCTGAAAACAGCGGAAAAAAGAGATAGAAGAAAAAAGGAGAAGAAAAGTATGCCCATTCTGCTGCAGCTGATGCTTTTGGTGGTGTTGGTTTTGATTCTGCGGAATGTGATGGGAACGGTTTATGTGAAAGGTTCTTCCATGGAGCCCAATTTTTACCATGGGGATTTGGTCTTTGTCAATAAGCTGAGTACATCCATCGGCTCTCCCGATTATGGAGATGTTGTCATTTGCAGGATGGAGGATGATTTCGCTTATGAAAATATCATCAAGCGTGTCATCGGCCTGCCCGGTGATGAAATTGATATTGTGGAAAATGAAGAGGATGAGGAAATCTACGATCTGTATGTCAATGGGGAATTAGTGGAGGAGCCCTTTTTGGGGGAACCCATGATGACAAGAGGCAATATCGAATATCCCTTTGAGGTGCCTGAAAATAGTTATTTCGTTATGGGGGATAATAGAAATGCCAGCACCGACAGCCGCAAGGAATCTGTTGGCGCCATTGCAAAGGAAAATCTGGAGGGGAAAGTGATTTTCCGCCTGTTCCCCTTTAGTGAATTTGGTCCCATCAAGTGAGAATAGAAAGAGGTTACTATGAATCATATTCAGTGGTATCCCGGGCACATGACAAAGACCCGGAGAATGATGGAAGAGAATATTTCTCTTGTGGATATCGTCATCGAACTGGTCGATGCCCGTATCCCTTACAGCAGCAAAAACCCCGATTTGGATACGATTGCGAAAAATAAGCATCGCATCCTGCTTTTGAACAAATGCGACCTTGCCGATGACAAAGCAACAGATATCTGGCAGGAATATTTTGAAAAACAGGGCTTCCGTGTCATTCGCATCAACGCCCTGAAGGGCAGCGGCTTTGGCGAAGTAACAGAAACTGCCCGTGCCCTGATGAAGGAAAAAATCGAAAAGCTGAAAGCCCGTGGGCGCATCAATGTGCCTATCCGCAGCATGATCGTCGGCATCCCTAATGTGGGAAAATCCACCTTTATCAACAAATATGTAGGGAAAACTACGGCAAAAACCGGGGATAAACCCGGCGTGACCCGCGGCAAACAGTGGATAAAGCTGAAAAAAGACTTTGAACTGCTGGATACCCCCGGTATCCTGTGGCCCAAATTTGAAGATCAGCAGGTGGGGCTGAAGCTGGCCTTTACCGGTGCCATCAACGATGATATTCTGGATGCGGAAAACCTTGGGGTTGCTTTCATCAACCACATGGTAGCAAGAGACCCCGATTGCTTCCGCAAGCGGTATAATATCGAATTTGACAGCATCGAAGAACCCCATGTGATTTTGGAAAAAATCGCCATTGCCCGTGGCTTCAAGAAAAAAGGCGACGAGCCCGATTTGGAACGTACGGCGAAGATCATGATCGATGAATTCCGCGGGGGCAAGCTGGGCAAGCTGACATTGGAGCTGCCCGAGGATATCGACGAGATGCTGGAAGAAAAAGCCGCAAGGGATGCGGAAAAGGCCCTTCTGGATAAGGAAAGAAAAAGAGCTTACAATCATAAAAAGAAAAAATGATTTTTGAACCGAGTGAAAACACTCGGTTTTTATATACCGGAACAAAAAGGGGATTTTTTTCGTCCAACTGGAACAGAATATGGGCGAAAGGAGAGAACAGCATGAAGAAAAAAGTATGGATTTGTGGGGCATTGTGCCTGCTTTGTTTGGCGGGCTGTGGAAAAAAGGAATTATTACAGGAAAAATTGGACGCCAATGAAATCGACAAGGTAGTGGTGATGCTGGCTATGGGGAACCCTGCTTATGGGGCAGATTGCAAGGTCATTACCGATGAAACGGAGATTGCAAGGCTTGTTGCTGTGTTCAACAGTGCCGTTGTGGAAGAACGGATAGACGCCGATGAGGAATGGGTGACAAGTTCAGGTTCCTATGCCTTTTTTAGCGGGGAAGAGCAGGTGCTGAAGCTGAACACCAACGGCAATGACCCGGAGCATATCTGGATTAACGATGGTTTTTATGAAATCGATTATCCTGACAATATGTATGACCCTTATGAGCAGTACAGTTTTTCCTCTGCACAGACGATTGTAGTAGATGAAAAGGGAAATCAGATGGAAAGACCGAAAGCATAAAGAAAAACAGCGATGAAACCGAAAGGGGTTTTACCGCTGTTTTTTATGTTTATGCCGTTTTCAAAATCTCGATGATATTTTGGATGACCTGGGCTGTGAAGCCCCAGATGGTATGCCCTGCGTATTCATAGAAAAGCTGAGTGGTTTTGCCCTTGCTGAAGGGGTAGTTTTTGCCGCCTTCGATTTTATCATAGGGGAAATCCTCGGATTCTATGACCTTCCAGACAGTATCGTGCTTTTCAGGCTCTGTTTCCATGAAAAATTTCAGTGGTACGGTGAAGATTTCATCCACCTCCATGGGGTTGGGGCGGGCCTTTTGATAGACCTCATAGGGTACGTAGCCGATGAAGGGCTGTATCATGCCCCGATAGATGGTCAGCATGAAGTCGCTCTTGCCCAGAATTTGAATATCCTCTTTTCGGATACCGATTTCCTCTTCCGTTTCCCGCAGGGCAGTTTCCTGCAGGGATTCGCCCTTTTCCTGATGCCCGCCGGGGAAGCAGACATCCCCGGGCTGATTCACGCCGGAGGCACGTTTATTCAGAACAAAATGCAGTTCACCATTGATTTCCGTCAGCAGGGCAAGAACGGCAAAATAGCGCAGCCGCCAGATGGGCTCCGCCTGATGTTCGGAAAAGATGGATTCAACTTTTTTCAAGCAGCTTTTGGGTTCCATGGGGTTCAGTCCTTTCTTAATTTGATGCGGGTGGCAGCCATGCGGCGGCGGCTGTCCTCAATATCGGCATAGTGCTTGCGGGTGGTGTTGACATCGGCGTGCCCCAAAACATCCGCTACCAAATAGATATCTCCCGTTTCCTGATAAAGATTCGTGCCAAAGGTACTCCGCAGCTTATGGGGGGTGATTTTTTTAATTGTGACGCCATTGGCATATTTTTTCACCATTTTCTGCACCGTGCGGACACCGATGCGCTTGCCCTGACCGGAAAGGAAGAGGGCAGGCTCGTTTTCCTCTGCGGTGACGGCGCTTTGCCGTTCCTCCAGATACTCCTCCAAGGTTTCCCGCACTTCCTCGCCGAAATACAGGAAAACCTCGTTGCCGCCCTTACGGGTGACCTTCACGGCATTGTTCTTAAAATCCAAATCCTTGATATTGATGCCCACACATTCGGAAACACGCATCCCTGTGCCCAAAAGCAGGGTCATCATGGCTAAATCCCGTTTTTTTGTCCGTTCGTGGAAGGCCTTCTGACGGTCGGTCAGCTTTTCGCCTGTCTCCACCGCATCCAGAAGGTTTGCTACTTCGTTCACATCCAAACGGATGATAGCTTTTTCGTGAATCTTCGGGGTATCTACCAAAGCCGCAGGGTCGGCTTTTATGATTTTTTTCTTATAAAAATACTTGAACAGCATCCGCACTGCCGCCAGCTTACGGGATTTTCCCTTTTCGTCGTTGTGCATTTCTTTGCCATATTCAGGGTTTTCATGGTCGGGGCGGATATAATAGGAAAGATATTCCAGAAAGCAGTCGATATCCTCGGAGGTGACCTCGTTCAGGTGTTCCGCCGTGAAATCCTTTGCTTCGATGCCGCCTAGGGTGCGGTGTTCCTCGTAAAGATAGCGGAAAAAGATACGTAGGTCGTAGGCGTATGCCAGACGGGTTTTGGTGGATGTGGTCTGGGCGATGCCGCGGAAAAAGGACTGTGTGAAGGGGGGCAGCTCCTTCTGGATTTCCCTGAGACGCAAAGTCTCTTTATTTTTCAATTCTTCATGGTAAGTGGACATATTATTCCTCCTTGTTCCAGCCTTTCAGAGAGGAACGCTTGATGGCACCGAATACCTTTTCCTGCAGGTTATCATATCTCTGGGAAAGCTCTGCCAGCAGTTCTTTGGTTTCCTGCCGCTTGGTATTGCCGTCTGCCAGACAGGGGTTTTTCACGATATTGATGCCGCTTTTGTTGACGAAGCTGCGGCATTCCCATTCGGGGACATACATCAGGGGGCGGATGGAATACAGTTTTTTTCTGTCCAGATAGCTGACGGGGGCAAAGCAGTTCATGCGCCCTTCGTAGAACAGGGACATGAAGAATGTCTCTACCACATCATCTTTATTATGCCCCAGAGCGATTTTATTGCAGCCCAGTTTTTCCGCCATATCGTTCAAGGCACCCTTCCGCATTTTGGCGCAGAGGGAGCAGGGGTTCTTCTCTTTTCTTTCTTCAAAAATAATCTGACCGATATCGGTATGGACAACGGTATAATGAACGCCCAGTTCATCGCAAAGGGCCTGAATATCATCGTATTTGGCACCGGGCAGCCCCAAAGAAACGGTGATGGCTTCGATTTCAAAATGCTTGGGATAGAACCGCTGCAAATGCTTCAAAGCCACAAGGAGGCAGATGCTGTCCTTTCCGCCGGAAACACCAATGGCAATCTTATCGCCTTCTTCTATCATATGGTAATCGTCCACGGCACGACGCACGTAGCTGAGCAGTTTTTGTAATTTCATAGAGATTCTCCTTTTTCAATACATCATTTCCTATTCTAATTATACTAAAAAGATATGAAAAAGAAAAGATAAGGACTTGTTTTTTCAAAGAACTCTGTTTATTGTAAAGGAAAAAGGATAGCGGATGAAGAAATTATGATAAAAATGGGAAGAATTTACAAAAGGGGGAACGGAAATGAAAAAATTATTGGCTTTGCTTCTGGCGGGGTGCCTTTCCTTTGGGCTTGCTGCCTGCGGGGCGCGGACAGAACCTGTGGAGACACCGCCGAAAACAGAGGCGGAGAGCAAGGCAGAAATCATTCAAAGCATCATTGATGATATGACCCCTGCGGAACAGGCAGGGCAGCTTCTGATGGCGGATTTTCGCAAAAATGCCGATGGAACGGGCATGACAGCCCTTTCCGCAGAAGCGAAAGAAGCCATTTCTGCATATCATATTGGTGGAGTGATTTTGTTTGCGGAAAATCTGGACACGGCAGAGCAGACAAAGCAGCTGACGGCAGACTTGCAGGCGGCGGCAGACCTGCCCTTGCTCATTGGCATCGATGAAGAAGGAGGATTGGTTTCCCGTCTGGATAAGAGCAATATTCCTCATACGCCCATTCCTGCGGCGGCGGAGATTGAAGATGCGACGGCGGCGGGGCAGACCATTGGGGAAGAATTGGCGGAGTTGGGCATCAATGTGGATTTTGCCCCCGTGGCTGATGTGAACACAAATCCAGAGAATCCCGTGATCGGCACCAGAGCCTTTTCCTCCGACCCCAAAGAGGCGGCGGAACAGGTGGGCGAATTTATCAGAGCCATGGAAGGAACGGGGGTCAGTGCCTGTGCGAAGCATTTCCCGGGACATGGGGATACTGCCATGGACAGCCATGACGGAGCGACCTATGTGTCGCATGATATGGAACGGCTGCGGAATGTGGAATTCCTTCCTTTCCGAGAAGCCATTGCCGTTGATGTAGACTTCATTATGGCGGGGCATATCCAAACGCCCAATGCCACCACGGATGGGCTGCCTGCCTCCCTTTCCCCGGAACTGCTGGGGATTTTGCGGCAGGAGCTGGGCTTTGATGGCATCATCATTACCGATGCCATGAATATGGGTGCCATTGTGGAACTCTACGGCGTGGGGGAAAGTGCAGTGATGGCGGTGCAGGCAGGGGTGGATATCGTGCTGATGCCCGCGGATTTGGTAGAAGCGGCAGAAGCTCTGACCTCGGCTATCGAAACGGGAAAAATTCCCAAGGAACGGGTGGAGGAAAGCCTGACACGCATCCTTTCCCTGAAATATGACAAGGGCTTGTTAGTATAGTAAGTGGAAAGCCGATTGCTCCGTGCGTTGCACTCTCGCAGAAAAGCAGGAACGCAGGATAGGGCTTTCTCAGAAAAATCTTGAAAATATACATAGGAAACTGTATAATTATTTTTATAATCTTTTTTCGACAAAATTATAAAATCTTTAACAGTAAGAGGGGGTGATGAGTATGGCAGCAATCGAAGAACAACTGTATCAGGAACTGATCGAGAAAATCAAGACCTACCATCCATCCGATGATTATTCTATGATCGAAAAAGCCTATAAACTGGCGGTGGATGCCCATAAGGATCAGAAAAGAAAATCCGGCGAGCCATATATCATCCATCCTTTGAAAGTGGCATATATCCTGGCGGAACTGGAACTGGATATGGAGACCATCGTGGCAGGTATCCTGCATGATATCATTGAAGATACGGAATACAGCTATGAAGACATCAGCAATCTGTTCAGCGAAGAAATCGCTGCACTGGTGGATGGTGTCACCAAACTGGGTAAGCTGTCCTATTCTACAAAAGAAGAAGCGCAGGCAGAAAACTACCGAAAGATGTTCCTTGCCATGGCAAAGGATATTCGCGTCATTTTGATCAAGCTGGCGGACAGACTGCACAATATGCGTACGCTGAACTATATGACGCCTGAAAAACAGCGGGAAAAAGCACAGGAAACCTTGGATATCTATGCGCCTCTGGCACACAGACTGGGGATTTCCAAAATCCGTTCCGAAATGGAGGATTTGTGCTTCAAGTATCTGAACCCTGATGCTTTCTTCGATCTGGCAACGAAGATCCAGAAAAAGAAAGAGGAACGGGATGAATTTGTTCAGAATATCGTAAACGACCTGCAGGCGAAGATGGACGAAGCCGGCATCAAGGGCAAGGTCTACGGCAGAACGAAGCATTTCTTCAGCATCTATAAAAAGATGGTGAACCAGAACAAGACACTGGATCAGATTTATGACCTGTTTGCCATCCGTGCGCTGGTGGATAGTGTAAAGGACTGCTATGCCGTACTGGGTATCGTACACACCATGTATACCCCCATGCCCGGTCGTTTTAAGGACTATATCGCCATGCCCAAGCCCAATATGTATCAGTCTCTGCACAATACCCTGATCGGTCCCATGGGGCAGGTCTTTGAAGTGCAGATCAGAACATGGGAAATGCATCGTACCAGTGAATATGGTATCGCTGCCCACTGGAAATATAAAGAAGGCAAGGCAAACGAAAAGACCAGCAAAGCCGCTAAGAAGGAAGAGGCGAAGCTGGCATGGCTGCGCCAGATCATGGAATGGCAGCAGGATATGTCCGATAACAAGGAATATCTGGATACCATCAAGCTGGACTTGAATATCTTTACGACGCAAGTGTATGCCTTCACCCCTCAGGGGGATGTGATCCAGCTTGCCAAGGATTCCACACCCATTGACTTTGCTTATATGATCCACTCCGCTGTCGGCAACAAAATGGTCGGCGCAAGGGTCAATAATAAAATCGTTCCTCTGGATCATAAGATTCAGAACGGCGATATCGTTGAAATCATCACTTCTCAGAATTCCAAAGGCCCCAATAGAGACTGGCTGGCGATTGTCAAAACGGCGCAGGCCAGAACCAAGATCAAACAGTGGTTCAAGAAGGAAGAAAAGGAAGAAAATATCATTCGTGGTCGGGAAATGATTCTGGCGGATATGAAGAAAAAAGGCTTCCAGCCCCAGGATTTGCTGCGCCCCGAATGGCAGGAAATCGTTCTGGTCAAATACGATTTCAAAAACTGGGATGCCCTGCTGGCGGCTGTCGGTTACGGCGGCTTAAAAGAAGGGCAGGTTGTGAACCGCCTGAAGGATGAATATCTGAAGGAAAAACGCAAGACCCAGACGGCAGAGGATGCCCTGAAGGACTTTGAAAAGACCATCGACCAGAAGCCCGTCAAGCAGCATAAGAGTAAGAGTGGCATTATCGTGGAAGGCATCGGCGATGTTGCCGTGCGTTTCTCCAAATGCTGCAGCCCTGTGCCCGGGGATGAAATCGTCGGTTTCGTTACCCGCGGCCGTGGTGTCACCATCCACCGTACGGACTGTGTTAATGTCATCAATCTGACCAACGATGAACGGGCCCGCCTGATTAACGCGGAATGGGATGCCCACTATGCCCGTGGGGATTCCAATACATCCTATCTGGCTGAAATCCGCGTAACAGCCAGCGACAGAGTTGGTTTGATTCTGGAGATCAGCCGTATGCTGGCGGATGATGATATTTCCGTAAAGGGCTTTAATGTCCGCACAACGAAGGATATGATGGCAATTATTAATATTACAATGGAAATCAGAACAAAGGAACAGCTGGAACGGGTGGTAAAACACCTGAAGAGCCTGAGAGACATCATAGAAGTAGAGCGTGTTTCCGGCCTTGGCTGAGCTTTGGATATATCGTAGGAGGAAGAAATGAGAGCAGTATTACAGAGAGTAACAGAAGCAAGTGTGACCATCGATGGTCAGGTGGTTGGTGAAATCGGCAAGGGTATCATGGTTTTGTTTGGCATGCTGGGAACAGACACCGATAAAACTATTGATTATATGCTGGATAAAGTCATCAACCTGCGAATTTTCGAGGATGAGAACGGCAAAATGAACCTGTCCCTGATGGATATTGAAGGGGAACTGCTCATCGTGCCCAACTTCACACTGTATGGCGATGCAAGAAAAGGCAGACGCCCCGGCTATTCCGGCGGTGCAGCCCCCGAACTGGCAAACGAACTGTTTTCCAAGCTGTGCGCCAAAGCTCAGACATTGGGCATCAAGAAAGTAGCTCAGGGGCAGTTCCAGGCAGATATGAAGGTTGCCCTTGTGAACGACGGTCCTGTTACACTGCTGCTGGATAGTGAAAAACTGTTCTAATGACTATGGATACAGAAATGATTTATTATGTCCTGCAGGGACATGAATTGCAAAATGATGTGCAGACCATGATTCAGGTGTTTCTCGCCAACCGTCACTACACCCGTGTGGAGGAAGTGACGGGGGAGATCACCGTGGTCAGCCGCATGGAGAAAGGCATTGCTTCGGCAATGCTTTATCGCCGTGGGGAAAAAGCGGCGGAATGGTCTATGCCCTATGCGGAAGAAGCCCTGACGGAAAAGGAACAGAAACGCATCATCAAGCGTACCATTTATGAACTGCTGAAAGCAGAAACGGGCATCCGTCCCCAGTGGGGTCTGCTGACAGGGGTGCGTCCTGCCAAGCTGGTGAGCATTTTGCTGGAGGAAGGCAAAAGCGATGCGGAATGTATGGCGTTCCTGATGGAGGATTATCTTGTCATGGAGCATAAGGCGGCATTGGCGTTGAAGGTGGCAAAGGCGGAGCAGAAGATTTTGCAGGGCAACAAGCCCGAGGAAATCAGCCTGTATATCGGGATTCCCTTCTGCCCCACCAGATGCTTGTACTGCTCCTTTACGGCTTATCCTCTGCATCAGTATAAAAACCGTGTAGATGAATATTTGGATGCCATGTTCAAGGAATTGGATTGGCTGGCGGCATACAGCAAGCAGTTTACCATGAAAAATATCTACATCGGCGGCGGTACACCCACCTCCCTCAACGAGGCACAGCTGGAACGGCTGCTGAAAAAGGTGGAGGAGCTGTTCCATCCCGATGCTTCCATGGAATATACGGTGGAAGCAGGCCGTCCCGATACCATCACCAGAGAAAAGCTCCGCCTGATGAAGGTCTACGGTGTCAACCGCATCTCCATCAACCCCCAGACCATGAATGATAAGACCTTGCAGGCTGTGGGCAGAAAGCATACGGTGGAGGATATCCGCCGGGTGTTCCATGAAGCCAGAGAGGAAGGCCATGAAAACATCAATATGGACTTGATTCTGGGGCTGCCCGGGGAGGATGCTGCAGATGTGCGGAATACCATGGAAGAAATTATGAAGCTGGAGCCGGATAACGTGACGGTGCATACCTTGGCGGTGAAGCGGGCATCCCGTCTGCGGGAAGAGCTTGACCAGCACGACATGACAACGGCGGAAATGCTGGAGCAGATGTTGGATATTTCCGCAGAATATGCGGAAAAAATGGGCATGGAGCCCTATTATATGTACCGCCAGAAAAATATGGTGGGCAATTTTGAAAACGTTGGCTATTGCCACCCCGGCAAGGAAGGGGTCTATAATGTCCAGATTATGGAGGAAAAGCAGACTATTCTGGCGGCAGGGGCAGGGGCCAGCACAAAGACCGTTGACCCGGAAACAGACCGCATCGAACGGGTATTCAACGTAAAGAGCATTGAAGATTACATCGGTCGCATCGATGAAATGATAGAAAGAAAAAGAACGGGCTTGCCCCAAGGAGGTAGGATATGATCCAGTTAGTAAAAGGGACAAAGGATATTTACGGCGCAGAGGTGAAGGCATGGCAGGAAATCGAAGGGAAGATGAGACGCATCTGCGAAACCTTCGGCATCGGCGAAATCCGCACTCCCGCTTTTGAATTTACAGAACTTTTCGCCAGAGGTGTCGGCGAAACAACAGACATCGTGCAGAAGGAAATGTATACCTTCACAGATGACGGCGACAGAAGCCTGACCCTGCGCCCCGAAGGCACAGCAGGTGCCGTTCGTGCCTATATCGAGCATGGGATGCACAATCAGGCACAGCCCACAAAGCTGTACTACATTTCTCCCACCTTCCGCTGCGAAAACACACAGGCAGGCAGACAGAGACAGTTCCACCAGTTTGGTATCGAAATGCTGGGCTCCTATAGTGCCGCTCAGGATGCGGAGGTTATCTCTGTGGCAACTGCCCTTCTGGAAGAAATGGGCGTAGAAGGGGTGGAACTGTGCATCAACAGCCTTGGCTGCCCCGAATGTCGTGCAAGATACAATAAAACATTGAAAGAATTTATCGGTCAGAATCTGGATAAGCTGTGCCCTACCTGCAAGGAACGTTTTGAAAAGAACCCCCTGCGTGTACTGGACTGCAAGGAAGAATCCTGCCAGAAAATCGTGGCAAATGCACCCTCCGTACTGGATTGTCTGGATGAGGAATGTACCACTCATTTCCAGAAGGTGCAGGATATCCTGACAGAAAACGGCATTGCCTTTACCATCGATCCCAAGATCGTTCGTGGTCTGGACTACTACACAAGAACTGTATTTGAATTTGTATCCAATGGCTTGACCGTATGCGGCGGCGGCAGATACGATAATCTGGTGGAAGAAGTGGGCGGCAAGCCCACAGGGGCCGTTGGCTTCGGTCTGGGTATCGAAAGACTGATTATGATTCTGGAAAGACAGAATGGTGCCATCACAGAAACCCCCGAAAGAGACGTTTACATCGGTTCCATGGGGGAAGCGGGTCTGCTGAAAGCACAGGCTTTGGCTTATCAGCTGAGAAAAGCAGGCATCAAGGCCGACTGCGATACCGTAGAACGCAGTGTAAAAGCCCAGATGAAATATGCAAACAAGATTGGCGCAAGATATTCCGTGATCCTTGGGGATTCTGAACTGGAAAGCGGCAGAGTGGAGCTGAAGGAAATGGCTACCAGCGAAAAAAGCGAAGTGGCTCTGGCAGACCTGCTGGATATCCTGAAGGAAAAATGCGGAAAATAAAAAATCAGACCAAGCGTGAGAGAAGCCTTAGGAAGAAGTTCTTCCGGGCTTCTTTGTTTTGCTGAAAAATGCTGGAAAAGAAGGGGCTTCTATAGATATAAAAACAGGGAAAGACCTTGTATTTCATAAGTGGAAATGATATGATAATACGATGAATTGTTGGTCTTGGAAAAAGAACAGAGACCTTAGAGAAACAAGGAGGAACGACCATGAACGTTGTGATCGTAGGGGACGGTAAGGTAGGCGGCACCATCGCCAGCCAGCTTTCCGGTGAAGGACATGACATCATTGTGATTGATAATAATAC
>CAMBLO010000031.1 GCA_945868505.1 uncultured Clostridia bacterium
CATCCGCAATACACACCGGCTCATTTTTACCGACTTTCTCATAAGGCAAATTATCGGCACCACGGAAGATGTAAGAAGGGTTCTTTTCCTTCTTAATCTTGCCTTCTTTGATGAGCTGTTCTTTTTCTTTTCTTATTCTCTCAAGCAATACAGAAGCCGGCTCATCGTTTGGGTCTTGTGGAACAAGTTTGCCCTGAACAGCCATCTGCAATATTGAATTTTTCAGCTGTTGCCCGGTCATTATTCTCCCTCCAAATCAATTCCCAATATCTCCGTGATCTGAGCCAGGATGCGGTCAATGTCAGCATTCAGGCTTGCTCGTTTTTCCTGATACTGCTGAATCAGTTCCTTAGGCGGCAGAATTTCTTCCTCCTCGTGAGGATAACCGCAAAGGTCGATATTGTAGTTTCTCGCAGCGATTTCTTCTGCGGTATATTTCTTCGCCTTGTCAAAGCCATCTACATTGATTTCTTCTCTGTTATTCCACCAATCCATAGCAGGATCAAAGTGCTTCAGTTCCATTGGCTTGGTCTTGGAGAAGTTCTTGTAACCCTCCGGCATATCCAGACGATAGAACCAAGTTTCCTCTGTGGGCTTTGTATGGTCAAAGAACAGAATGTTAGTAGTGATGGATGTGTAAGGTGCAAATACGCTGTGCGGCATACGGATTACAGTATGCAGATTGAACTCAGAGAACAGCTTCTTCTTGATAGCAACCTTGGCGTTATCTGTACCGAACAGGAAGCCATCAGGCAGAATAACAGCCGCACGACCGTTCTTTTTCAGACGGTACATGATGACAGACATAAAGAGGTCTGCCGTCTCGCTGCTTGCCAAGTCTGCCGGGAAATGGTTCTTCACTTCTGTTTTCTCATTACCACCGTAAGGGGGATTCATCAGAATAACATCAAACTGGTCATCCCGTGTGTAGTCCAGAACATCCTTCAGCAAAGAATTGTCGTGGTAAATCTTCGGCACGTCAATGCCATGCAGCAGCATATTTGTGATGCAAAGCATATAAGGGAACTGCTTCTTTTCGATGCCGTAAATGGAAGCATCGTAAGCGGACTGATCTTCTGTCGTTTCGATTTTGGCAGAAAGCTCTTTCAGCCAACTGGTAAGGAATCCACCTGTACCGCAGGCAAAGTCTGCAACCTGTTCACCAATCTGCGGATTGATCATCTTTGCCATGAAATCAGTCACAGCACGAGGAGTGTAGAACTCGCCAGAAGAACCGGCACTTTGGAGTTCTTTCAAAATAGTTTCGTAGATTTCACCGAAAGCATGGCTTTCCTCATAATCTCCAAGATCAAGATCGTCAATTACATTGATAACCTGACGAAGCAGAACGCCATCTTTCATGTACTGATTTGCATCGGCAAACGTGGTTTGTACAATAGCTTTTTTGATTGGGGTTGAAGAATCAACTTTGACACCCGGGATTACTACTTTTCCATTGGAATCCTTGATGTCGGTTCCTTTCAGTACCGGAAACAGCGTGTTGTTCACAAAATTTAACAGCTTATCGCCTGTCAAAGCAGTACCTGTGTGATCGTCAACAGCCCAATTCTGCCAACGGCATTCTTCCGGAATGATGGAGACATAGTCCTCGTCATCCCATTCCCAATCCTGCTCTTTTGCATCATATACTTTCAGAAAAAGCATCCATGCAATCTGCTCAATACGCTGGGCATCACCATTGATGCCGGCATCGTTGCGCATAATATCACGGAGCCTTTTCACAAATCCTGATAAATTGCTCATAGTTTATACCGCCTTAGTATTTTTGCTTCAAATAAGGAACAAATACATCGTAGAACTTCTTACTCCACTCTGCGTGGAACTTTGCCATTTGCGTCCAGTCAGCTTCATTTTCATTTTCGATACTTACACCTTCCAGACGAATCACAATATAAGATCCCTTAGTGTCATCGCTGCGCAGCCAGTCTATCTGAGTACCCAAGACAGATTCAATCTCAGATTTGTGACTGTATAAGTAATCAAAGGCTTCCTTATTTCGTTCTTTATTGGTATGTGCAAGTGTCAAATCAACTCTTGCTTTATTGTAATTCGCTATACAAGCAAGGCTAAAACCGCCGATACCGAAGAAACCGCTCAACCAGTTTTCCTTGGATGTAGTGCATCCAGAAAAACATCCGTGACCAGTTCCATCATCATGTGCCTGCTGAATATAAGGCAATGCAAATGCCCAATAACGGCGACGCAATTCATAACGTGTACCGGCTTCCTGTGCGGTTCCATCGTCATTTGCATCCTTGAGATAGAAAACCAAATCTTCTTCATTTGCATCGTAAGCTTTGAAGAACTTGCGAAGCATGGAAATCTTCGTGGATGTACTGGTATTTCTCTCCACATAAATATCGGTGTCAATTTGTAGGGCATTTCTCAAATCTTGCGGTTTGTTGCTGACATAGGCATCCAAATCGTTGGAAGCCCCCTTGGAGTATGCCAAACGTGACAGAACAGACTTATCTTCTGCATGGAGAATCTTCAAAATCTGTTCCATCATGTCAATCCAACTTGTAACAGGCTGTTCGGTGTTCTTATAGCCAAAACGAACGATATCACGACCGCTCAGTTCAACATCGTCATCCAGTGAATAGGAATCCATTTGTTTTTCTGCAGGTCTATAGTCCGTTACAGGAAGCGGCCATATTGTCAATGCACGCTGCATCAGCATCTGATTTCGTGCTTCCAGTTCTGCAAGTCCCCAATGTTCTTGCTGTCCGATCCAGTTATTCATGTAAAGGTGGCTGTCAATGAAGCCGTTTTTCATGTCTCGCTTTTCAACAAATGGACTATTGCTGTATTTGGAGTTATATCCGGTCAGAGTCAGGTTTGCCATGCGGTGGAGCCACGTTTCATGAATATCTTCATAATCCTCCCCAAGTTCTTTTATCCATACAGGAGTAAGGTGCTGCAGCATAATATGTTCAATGGAATATACACCATCATCACACTGTTTATAGACATTTTGAACCTCTACGGTTCCATAGTTTTCAAATCGTTCCAGAATATAAATTTTGTTTTTGCTGTTCATCTGGTAAACAGGACGAGCTGCAAACGCTTCTACAAATTCTCCGTCATCCGGGAATCTGCCACGATCAGATTTAGAATTAAGCGCATACTTGAATTTCTCAAGATAGCTGTTATCCGTCCCGTCATATCTGATGATTTCTCGATGTAGCATCAGGAAAATCTTGTTGAGAGCATTGGTAGGAAGATCGCAAATCGTTCTACGGAACAAGTAATTCTCGGTGTAGAGGAAAATCTCTTTGACTTCTGCGAGAGGCAGTTTCCCAGCAGCTTGTAAATGTAAAACTTCTAGGAAGAACGGTCTTGTAACTGTGGTTTCCAGACGGTTCAGGCGATAAATACAAGCGTTCAATTCCTTATCTACAGTATTGCCTTTGAGCAGGATTTCGTACCATTTTGCATAGCTTAACAATTCCTGCAACAACAGCTCAATCTCTGTGCCATTTTCCTCTACATACGCCTTAAAGGTAAAGTACACCTTACTCATGGCAG
The DNA here is from genome assembly GCA_945868505.1 of uncultured Clostridia bacterium. Taxonomy (GTDB): domain Bacteria; phylum Bacillota; class Clostridia; order Lachnospirales; family Anaerotignaceae; genus Anaerotignum_A. The sequence continues at coordinate 3,550 of CAMBLO010000031.1, forward strand.
GAATGAGCTGCTGTTTTACGCTGAGATAATCACGGACAAACATACTCACATCATAGTCCGTACAAACCTCAATCTTGTTCCAATATTTCTCATAAAAATCATTCTGCTGCTTAGTAGGCAAGCCCATGAGAATGAAGTTTCTGATTTTGTCACCCTCGCTCAAAGCAACACCAGTAGAGTTCAAGCTTTCGAAAATCAGCTGAGGATTATCGTCCTGATTCAATGTAATATTGATAATCTCCAGTTTAGTTACTGCTTCATAGAGTTCATCAAGAGTAATTTCTTCTTTCTGAATGCGAGAATAAAAATAATTATAGTTAATTGTGAGATTGGAATCCGGAATATGTTCGGTTTCTTCATCAAACAATTTTCCAAAAGCATTTCTATCATTCTTTACAGGCTTCAGCTTAATTCTGGTGTCATCGTCCTGCCATTCGTCAATCAAATAGGTCTTATAGATTTTCTCTGCAAGATTACCTTTTTCCGGTGTTAATACACCGTTTTTCATCAGGCTATACATTGCAAGCAGAAGCAGAGAAATAGTAGTCAATCGTTGCTGACCATCAATGACCAGATATTCATTGAACTCGCCATCGTTATGAACAGACACAATGCTGCCAAAGAAATGGCTCTTGCGTCCACGGCGGATAACCTTAATCAGATCATCATACAGCTGCTTGCAGTTTTCAGTTTTCCAATCGTAGTTTCTCTGATATACAGGGATGACAAATCTTTTATCAGAACCTTGCATATAGGAAACAAGTTTCGTTTCAGATCCTTTCATAATTTATACCGCCTCATCTGCATAAATCGCTTCTTCAAGTTCCTTAACTGCCTGTAAATATCCAGCCTTTCCACCGAAATACCCGGCTATCTTTGCAGGCTTACCAATCTTTAGAAACGGGTCAAGTTTCAAAATTTCTGTCTTTTCAATTTCATAAATACCGGTGTTCATATACTTATCGAGAAGTGCTTCCAGCACCTCTCTTGCAACACCGCTGTATTTACTGAGAAAATCACGCTTTTTCACATTGTTTGCTCTTTCTTTTCGAGTCAACGGCTTCTTATCGAAAGCCACATGACAGATAAAGTCAAAGTCATCCACATCAGCCATGTTCTGATCAGATTTCATCAGTTCAAGGTCAATGCCACGCTCCAGAAGCATTTCTCTAATTTTTTCTTTCTTTTCTTCCTTCGACCACTGACGAATGAAGTTATCCAAAGATGCGTACTCACCACGGATATTTTCCTTGGTGTAATCGACAATACTTTCCTGACGGAGTAGCTTTCCGTTCGCATCATACACGGATACAGTTTTATGAATAATCTCCACCTTACAACCGTCACGATTAACAATGGGCTTCGGATTTTTCGGCCCTGGAGGGTCAATAGGCACTGGTGGGTCAACTGGTCCTGGTCCCGGAGGTGGAGTATGCCCACCCGGAACAAATCCGGGATCAATTTCAACCGGCCCATCCCAGTCAGGGTCAGCAAAGAGTCTGGTAACGTTGCGGAAGTCCATAACTACAAAATGGGTTTTTCCTTCCTTTTCACGCAATCTTGTACCACGGCCAATAATCTGCTTGAACTCGGTCATAGAACCGATCATTTCATCCAGAACAATCAGCTTAGTCATCTTACAGTCAGCACCAGTAGACAACAGCTTAGAAGTTGTAGCAATGACCGGATATGGTGCAGAAACAGAAATGAAATAATCCAGTTTCTTCTTACCATAATCATCGCTGCCGGTAATACGCACAACATAATCTGGATTCTCTTTAACCATATCGGAGTTCAGATTTACCAATGCCTGACGCATACGCTCAGCAGCATCTTCTGTAGCACAGAATACGATAGTCTTAGCCATTCTATCTGTGCTTTTCAAATATCTGGTAATTTCGGATGCAACCTGATGGATACGATCTTCAATGATGATGTTGTAATCGTAATCACTGTTGGTGTAAATGCGATCTTCAATTTCATTTCCATAAATATCACGTTGTCCTTTACGAGGGCGCCATCCGTCACCAATATCGGTCATAATATTGATAACCTTAAACGGTGCAAGGAAGCCATCTTCGATACCTTCCTTCAAACTGTACGAATAAATAAGATCTTTAAAGTAGTTCAAGTTAGAGATGTACTTGGTTTCCTTCGGCGTAGCAGTCATACCGATCTGGGTGGCAGAACTGAAATATTCCAGAATTCTACGCCACCGGCTTTCTTCCTTCGCACTTCCACGGTGACACTCATCCACAATGATGAGGTCAAAGAAATCTGGTGTGAACAGTTCACTGAAATGCTCCTTGTCATCGTCACCAACCAACTGCTGATACAAAGAGAAATATACCTCGTGAGAAGTGATAGTACTCTTATCATCTTTGGCAACATTGATTTTATGAATAACCTTTTCCAACGGAGCAAAATCCTGTTGAATAGACTGATCCACAAGAATATTGCGGTCAGCAAGGTAAAGAACTTTTCGTTTCAAGCCACACTGCAAAAGCCGGTAGACAATCTGAAAAGCAGTATAGGTCTTTCCCGTACCAGTTGCCATAACAAGCAATAAACGATTTTGTCCTCTGGCAATTGCATCAACAGTTCTATTAATGGCAATTCTCTGATAATAGCGAGGAGGATATGTATTCTGACTGCTGTAGTACGGCTGTTCAATAACAGTCTCCTGCGCAGATGTTAAACCGGATTCCTGTTTGAAACGAGCCACAAGTTCTTCTTCAGTTGGAAATTCGTCCAAACCAAATTCTCTTTCTTTTCCGGTAAGGAAATCATGTTCAGCAAAGCCATCTCCATTAGAGCTATATGCAAACGGCAGATCAAGCATTTGTGCATAGGTTATTGCCTGTTGTAAGCCGTAAGAAATACTATGAGTATTATCCTTGGCTTCAATAATGGCAATAGGGTTATTTGCATTCAAATAAAGAATATAGTCCGCACGTTTCGGCTTTTCGCGGAATACAAAGTTACCCTTTAAATTGATCTTTCCGTCAGTGACCTGCGTTTCCATTGTTACTTTGCTTCTGTCCCATTTGGATGTAACCGCAGGGGTAATATACTGTAATTTTATATCTTCTTCAGACATTGCTTTCTTTGATAAAATTGTACTCATTTGTATAATCCCCCTTCCATATCCATCATATATGAAAGCTTCTCATAATCCGAAATTATCGGAACTTACATTGCAAGAAAGGTTATATGCTTCCAAAGTGTCAATTTGAACTTTTGGTCTGGAACTTCGCACTTTGAAAGCCATATCGTTAATACGCAATTCTAAAGTAATCCAAATACGCCTTGTACTTATCCTGTGCCATCAGACAGGTGTCCGTCAGCTAGCTTTCCTCATTGTTCCATTCCTTAAGACCCCTGTAATAGTACATCTTCAGATGGTCCTCGATGATAAACGGAACAATATTATATTTCAGACACTCCTTAAGCATAATCAATCTGCCGACACGACCGTTGCCATCCTGGAACGGATGGATTCTTTCAAACTTCACATGGAAATCCAGAATATCTTCAAAAATCTTTTCTTCCTTGGCGTTGTACTCCTTCAACAGCGCTTTCATTTTATCGGCAACTTCTTCTGGAAGTGTTGTATCCATACCGCCAACTTCATTCGGCATTTTTTTATAATCACCCACAGCGAACCAGTCTTTTCTGAAGTCACTGGTGAAGTTCTTTAAGATCAGGTGAAGTACCTTAATGAACTTTTCAGTCAGTACTGCTTTTGCATTGTCAATAATCATATCAATACAGCGGAAGTGATTTGCCGTTTCAATCACATCGTCAACATTGAGAACCTCATTCTCCACACCTATGGTATTGGTTTCAAAAATATATCTAGTCTGATCGTGCGTCAGGCGGCTGCCCTCGATATGGTTAGAATTATAGGTCAACTCAATCTGCATCTTGTGATAGATACCACCGGAATACTTATTTGCTTTTTCTTTCCTCATAATATCCAATAAGGTGATCGGCTGTTCCTTTCACTTATTTGAACGCTCCGGTTTTTCTGCATTCTCCGGGATATTCCATGCCTTTCCGGTAAGGAAAGCACCCAGCACACATCCCTGTGCACAATAATTCCTCACACTGTGTTCCGAAATATTCCATTTCTTTGGTATTTCAGTAACTAAAAGCTATCGCATCTGCTCTCCTCCGTTTATCTCAAAATGATTTCTCATTTTTCTATTATACAATATATCATACTATCGGCAATAAATCCAACTTATACTGTTAGCATCGGGGGATTTCAACAAATCTCCCGATGCTAACAATACTCTTTATATATGTCTATCTTTGCCGTTTTCGGAAGTTTTATATAAAGAATTGTGCGATGACCGGTGTGTTTTGGATATGGTCAGCATATCTATTTGATTAAAAAAAAACTAGATGTCACCTCTCTATGAAGTGAAAACCAGTTCTCATTTTTATCAATATATCAATCCGTTCAAGACATTTTCCTCTGTCCGCTTCTGAGTGCTGTTCATCCGCCGAATCCATCCCCGCTGTTCTTTCCCTTTCAGTTCATCAGTTACAGCCTCTTTTTCCTGCATCCGCTTGATGCTCATCAGCAATCTGTTCTGTGATTACTCATTTTAAATGCTAAAATAGGCTACAATCCCCGAGGATTTCAAAAACCCACATTCCTCATCAAGCTGTCATTCGTGTAATCAAAAAAGAAGTTTATCCCTTTCCAATTTCTCTGCCAACTAAATAATCCATTGTAACATCAAAGAATTCTGCAATTTTAATCAGATCATCAATAGACGGTTCATTACGTCCGCTTTCATAATTTGCAATGGCAGTATATTGATATCCCAAATGTTCACCCAATGTCCTTTGTGTAATATTACTGCTTTTCCTGATTTTTTTAAGATTCGCCGCAAAACCACTCATTTCTCACCATCTCCATCATCTAAAATCTTGTCAGTATATAATAATTCCAGTGCAGGATCACAAGTATTCGTTGTAAATCCCCAAAGCAAATCTCCCATCTGTTTTATGCTTTCATTTTTTCTTCGATAATAAGTACTTCTTGAAAAATCCCGGAACATATTTGATATTCTTTCTACAATTTCATCTACCCCTCCGATTTCTTGAGGGGATAAATAAGTATAATACAATACCCAATACCATCAGTTCTACGATCTCATTCAGCATACGCTGTTTCATAATGGACAAATTGCTGTAAAGATTATCATAGCTGATGTTCTCTTTCACAATTCTACGATACAAATCCAATACATCCATCTCATCTTCTTTGTTTCTCAGATTGATCGGATAGATAGAATCAGTATCACTAAAATCAGTATTATTATATTCAGTATAATTTGCTGGCAACTCGATGCCACTCTTGGGCTGCATCTCTATGCCACTTTGATTGTGCATATTTTTGCCACTCTGGAGGAGCATATCTGTGCCATTCCGGAACTGTTTCTTCGTACCACTCTGAGATGGCACCTTTTTACCAGTCTGGAGAGGTATTTCCGTACTATTCTTGAGTGGCATATCATTACCACTCTGGAATGGCAGCACTTCGCTATGATGAAGGATTGCAAAACCGTCCTCCATATCAACTTCATTGATGATATTCATCATTACAGATGCTAATGTATTACTGATCTCGTCTGGATTCGTAAAGCCTAAGCTAGCCGTCAGATCCCCCTGCGGATCTGCATCAATCAGCAAAACTTTTTTCCCTTTTCTGGCTAAGCCAATACCCAAATTGCCACAGGTGGTTGTCTTTCCTACGCCGCCTTTTTGATTTACAACTGAGATTACTTTACACATAACGCTCATCTCCTTTTCTATTAGAATGAAATAAACTTGTTCAAAGTATTTTCGTTAGCTTTTCAAAAATAATAAATGACTGGTCGCTAACAAAAATAATAAAAACGACATCCAAACTCTATCGTCTTGGATGTCGCTTACAATAAACGTGGCGCTATGTTTCCCGCATCGAAAAAAAAGCATTGAAAAAACTCAATGCCGCTTTAAATGAATAACAGGGCTTTGCCCTGCTACATACCATTTTTCTTTTCCTTTCAAAAAAGAAAGCAGACCTGAAAATCAGACCCGCTCAGCTCTTCTTATTTAAAATGACTCCCATCCGCAATGACGCGCAATGCATTTTTCAATGAGGCAACTTCTTCTTCTGTAAAACATTTCAAAACTTCTTCATTCACTTCATCAATGATCTTTGTAATAGGCTCCTGCAATTGTTTGCCTTTTTCCGTAGGAACGACACGAACTTCTCTTCTGTCCTCCCGATTGATCACGCGATCGATAAGGCCTTTTTTCTGCATTCTGTCTAATACGCCGGAAATTGTAGAAGTTTCCAGACAAAGGATTTCGGAGATTTGTTTTGGTGTTGCAAATTCCTTCTGCCACAAACAACTCAACACACCATACTGGGATGGTGTCAGATCATATTCGGAAAGTTTTCCGCTCAGATACTGGAAAACCGTATGCTGTGAAGTTGTCAGCAAATAGTTGATACATTGTGTCAATTCCATAGTTTTACCATTCTTTCATTAGGATACTTCTAGGATATCTTTATTTCGACAGAAAATCAAGTTTTTTATTTTATATCTGTAGGAATTTTGCGGAGCATATCGAATTTTTTCACAGATCTGTCGAATTTTATCTTCAAAATCTCCTGGGGATGGGGGGCAGAATCCACCTGTTCCCCTGCTTCGTTGAGAATCTCGGTAACGACCATGGAGAAAGAATCCCCTTTAGCAGGCATCACTTCGATTTCTTCCCCAACGGAGAATTTATTTCTCTGTTCCACAACGGCAAAGCCTGTAGCTTCGTCCCAATCCTCCTGTACCATACCGATGAAATCGTATTCACGGATATAGGAGTTGTTTGTGTAGACCTGCTGGTTGCCATCGGGCTTGCCATAGTAGAAGGCGGTTGTATATTCCCTGTGGCTTGCCTTGGAAACTTCTGCCAGATAGTAAGGCAGCTGTTCTTCATACAGCTTTGGGTCTTTGTAATAATCGTCGATAGCCTGACGGTAAGCTTTTACCACCGTACCCACATAGAAAGGTGTTTTCATGCGGCCTTCAATCTTCAGGCTGTAGATGCCCGCTTTGTCGATATCGGGGATATGCTCGATCATGCACAGGTCTTTGGAGTTATAGATATAAGTCCCTCTTTCGTTTTCTTCAATGGGCATATATTCGCCGGGTCTGGTTTCTTCCACCAGATGATATTTCCAGCGGCAAGGGTGGGCACAAGCCCCTTTATTGGCATCTCTGCCTGCCAAATAGTTACTCAGCAGACATCTGCCGGAATAGGAAATACACATAGCACCATGGACAAAGGCTTCGATTTCCATGTCTTCGGGGATGCTGTCACGAATCTGTCTGATTTCTGTCATGGACAGCTCACGGGCAACGACCACACGTCTGGCACCCAGATGATACCACATCTGGACGGATTTATAATTGGTGTTGTTTGCCTGAGTGGAAACATGGATTTCCATATTGGGAACAGCTTCCCTTGCAACGGAGAATACGCCCAAGTCAGAAATAATGAGAGCATCCACGCCGATGGCTTCTACTGCCTTGAAATACTCTGCCATGCCTTCAAAATCGGGGTTATGGGCAAAAATATTGGCTGTCACATACACCTTAACGCCATGGTCATGGGCAAACTTTACCCCTTCCGCCATGGTGTCCATATCAAAGTTTTTCGCTTTAGCTCTCAGCCCATAGGCTTCACCGCCGATATAGACTGCGTCTGCACCATAAAGTACAGCAATTTTCAGTTTTTCCAAATCACCGGCAGGTGCCAGCAATTCCAGTTTCTTTTTATTCTGCATCATGAGTCTCTCCTTCTGTTTCAACTTCGGGTTCCTTCCATTCAATCTCTTTTTTCTTATAGCATAGGGCAACGCCGTCCCCAATGGGGATGATGGAGGTTTCCAGTGCTTCGTGGTGGGTGATTTCCCACAGGAAATTCCGCAGTCTCTTATGGATGGTACGCTGTCTGCGGGGCACGCTGAAGCGGGTCTGGGCGATAGTGCCGCCCTGCAGCACATCATCCACGATCAGCAGACCGCCCACAGGCAAAATCCGCAGGCAATGGGGCAGAAACGCCTGATACTGACCCTTTGCCGCATCCATAAAAATCACATCATAGGGGCCGTCCAGAGTCGGCAGGATATCCGCCGCATCCCCTTCCAGAATTTTGATTTTATCTTCCAGTCCCATGCGCTTGATATTCACACGGGCATCCTTCAGCATCACTTCGTAACGGTCAATGGTAGTCACTGTGCCCTCTTCCGGCAGGTAGCGGCACATGAGCCCTGCAGAAAAGGCAACGGCGGTGCCTATCTCCAAAATATTTTTGGGCTTCTGCATAGTCAGCAGAACACTCAGAAAGCGTGCCACTTCGGGAGGCACGATAGGTACTTCTGCAGCCATGGCTTCCTTCTGAATTTCACCCAGTACGCCATCATACATCGGCTGTACCGTACGCAGATAGGCATTCATTGTATCATCAGTTACATAGTTCATGTTCTTCTCTCCTATTTTCTATCACTGGGCGCTGGCGTTATATGCTGCCTTTGCCGCCAGGAATTCGTCGTAAGTTTCGCAGTAAACGTGGTTATCCTTGCCCACTGCCTCTACAACATAGTACAGATAGTTGTTCTCTTCGGGATAAAGGGCTGCCTTGAAGGAGGATTCCCCGGGGTTGGAAATAGGCCCCAGCGGTAAACCCTGATTTTTTCTTGTATTGTAAGGAGAATCTATATTCAGGTCTTCCTGTGTCAGTTCACCGGAGGTTTTCCCAACCGCATACAATACTGTGGCATCGATACCAAGAGACATTTCTTTTTTCAAACGGTTATAGATAACACCGGCGGCTTTGGGCCGTTCGTCTGCCACCTTAATCTCTTTTTCAATCATAGAAGCGATAGTCACGATTTCATCCAAAGAGTATTCGCTTTCTTCTACGGCTTTCTGATACTCTTTTGTATACATTTTATCGAATCGAGCCAGCATTGCATTGATGATATCATGGGCTGTCATACTTTCGTGGAGGAAATAGGTATCAGGGAAGAGATAGCCTTCCAGTTTATATTCTCTCTCGGGCAGATCCTTCAGGAAATCATAATCGAAAGTACCATTGTTACATTCGCTGATAAATTCTTCCGCCGTGCAGATTTCCGTTTCCGCAACCTTTTCGGCGATCTGCTGCACATTATACCCTTCAGGAATGGTAATTTTCAGATTAGCCGCCACCTTGCCGCTTTGCAGCAGTTCCATGATCTGTCGTTTTGTCAGACCTGTATCCACATCATAAGTACCCTGTTTATAGGTGCCGTCGAATCCTTCCAGCTTACTGGTCAACTTGAAGCCAAAGACGCTGTTAATCAGCTTATTCTCTTTCAGAATGGTGGCAATTTCTTCTGTGCCTGCGCCATCAGGAATGGTGATGGTGACAGTTTGTCCACTCAATTCCACTTCTTCTGCGGGCGGATTCATGAGATGATTCATAAATGTAAAGGAAAGCAGCCCAACGATCAAAGCCACCACCAGAACGATCATCCCTTTTGCAAAGCCGGTCAGATGGCGTTTCTTCCGATGCTTATTCTTTCTTTGAGGCGCAGAGGAATGGCTTCTGTTCTCTCTGGCAGAGCATCCCTCTCTGGGAGAATGCCCGTCTCTGTGTGCTTCTTGGTGATAGGGTTCCCTCGTCTCTCTGGAAAAATCCGCCCGTCTTGCGTCCGCACGCTGTTCATATTCCGTAAGGCTGTTCTGTTCCCGGGCAGGCTCTTCTCTTTTGGGGATGCTTGTCTGTTCGCGAGAACTGCGCAGAGGCTGACGCTCCTCTCTGACGGGATATCTTGTGTTTCCGTCTATGGTATAGCTTTCTCTCCGAGGATATCTGGTTTCGGAGTATTCATTTTCTCTATCCAATCTATCATCCATATATGATGCTCCTTTCTTCATTCCATCATATTATTATACATTTTTCTCCCTCATCCTACAACCTTTTCTTACAATATAAAGGAATTCAACTTTTTCTTTTTCATTTTTCTTAAGATTATTGCAGAAATCCCTAGCTTTGCTATAATGAAACATGGAAAAAAATCGAGAGGAGAATTTCCGTGAATTACCAAGAGTGTATCCATTATTTAGAAGAAGAAGTCGGCTTTGGTTCTGTACCGGGGCTGGAACGTATCCAATTACTTTGTGAAAAACTGGGAAATCCTGAACAGAAGCTTCCCATTATCCATATCGCAGGAACCAACGGAAAGGGTTCTGCCGTTGCCATGCTTACATCTATCCTGAAAGAGGCGGGATACCGCGTTGGAACCTATACCTCCCCCCATCTGGAACGCTATAACGAGCGTTTCCTCGTCAATGGAGAGGAAATCTCTGATGCCGATTTTGCCGAGGAAATCACTTTGATGAAAGAAACCTGCGAGGAACTGGCGGCAGAGGGCAAGCCTGTGCCTACCCTTTTTGAGATTGTCACCGGTGCAGCCTTCCACTATTTTTCCGAACAGAAAGTGGATGTACTGATTTTGGAGGTAGGTCTTGGAGGCAAATATGATGCTACAAATGTAGTGCCCGCTCCCCTGCTCTCTCTCATTATGTCCATCAGCATCGACCATACGGATTTCCTCGGGGATACCATTGAAAAGATCGCCGCAGAAAAGGCAGGCATCATCAAGAAAAATTGCCCTGTGGTGTTGTATTCTCAGGATGATATAGTATATAATATAATCAAGGATGTGGCAGACCGGATGGATGCTCCATTCTATTGTTTGAATGATGCAGAGATTGATGTCGCTTCGCAAACACTGGAAGGGACTGTTTTCTCTGTCAAAAATAAATCGGTGTCTTTGGAAAATTTGGAATTACCCCTTTTAGGGTCTTATCAGATCAGCAATTGTGTGGCTGTTCTGGAAGCCTGCAATGTCCTCAGCAAAAGAGGATTGAACCTTACTGAGGCAGCCATCCGTCAGGGGCTGAAAAATGCTCATTGGTTTGGCAGAATGGAGATCTGCGGCAGAGATCCCTTGGTGATTCTGGATGGCGCCCATAATGCTGATGGTATCGCACAGCTGGCAAAATCCCTTTCCGTTTATTTCAAGGACAAAAAAGTCACCCTGATCCTCGGCGTTTTGGGGGACAAAGAATATCACAAAATGGCGGAGTATATCCTCCCCTATGCGGATTCTGTCATCCTGACAGAACCCCACAGTGAACGAAAGCTGGACGTATTTTCTCTGGCTCGTTCCATTTCCAATCATAATGGCACAATCTATACGGAAAAAGAGATTGAGGATGCTTATGAAAAAGCCCTTTCTGTCACCTCTGCAGAGGGTATCATCCTTTGCTGTGGTTCTCTTTATATGATCGGTGCCATGAGATCCTATATTACAAGCAAAAATCGTTGAAACGGAGGAATGACCCGTGTTTAATTTTAAAGATGAATTGAGTAGATTCCAGCCCATTATGGAGATCGATCAGATCGAAGAATCTCTGCACCCTTCCCAGATGCAGGATTTGCTTGATATTTTGCAGCATATCGCAAAAGAAAAAAAGCAGGCCCCCCCTCAAGAGTAAGATAAAGGAGAGAATGACATGAAATGCCCGAATTGCGGTTTTGTATTTTTTGAGGGCTGCCATTGTCCCGACTGTGGGGTCGATGTATATGTGTTCCGTAAAGCGCGCAGTGCGTCCATCCGTTTGTATAACGAGTCCCTTGGTCTGGCAGAGGAAAAAGACCTTTCCGGTGCAGCGGCAAATCTGGAACAAAGCCTTCTTTTTGATAAAAATAACGTACAGGCAAGAAACCTGCTTGGTCTGATCTATTGTGAAACAGGACGGATCGGAGATGCCCTGAAGCATTGGATCATCAGCACCTCTATCCTGCCGGAAGGCAACGCAGCCTCCGGTTATATCGATTATCTGCAGAAAAACGGCAGAGAAATGGAAAAATGCAACGATGCCATTCGTATGTATAATCAGGCGATCAATTATCTGAAACAAGGCAGTGATGACCTTGCAATCATTCAGCTAAAAAAATCCATTGACAATAACCCTGATTTTCTGGACGCCTATAATTTGATGACTCTTTGCTGCATTGAAGATAAAAATATCAAACGTGCCATGCACTTCAATGATATTGTGCTGAAACGGGATATCCGCAACCCTCTTGCTCTCCATTATGCCCAATTGATCGGCAATTCCCCTGCTCCTTCTTCCCTGAAAAAGCAGGAAAAAGCAAAATCTGTTGTTAGCGTAAAAAAAACCGACAGCAATCCGCCTATTCCCCGCTATAAACGGAAGGAAAAGACCAACAGCGTATTGGAAAAACGGGATTTGCTGGCATTTTTGACAGGTATTGCTGCTGCGGCCATCGTTATCCTTGTTTTGATCGTTCCTGCTTTGAATGAAAGCAAAAACACAAAGATCAAAGAGCTGGAAACAGCCGTGGAAAACTATGCCGGTGAAACCAATATGACACCGGAAGAGGTTTTGGAAATGCGCACAGAGCTGACAAAGTTGCAGGAAGAAAACAAATTACTCCGCAGTGAAGAAAACAAGCAGGCAAATCTGGAATTACTGGAAACAGCAGTGGCACAAATGACAGACGGCGATTATGAAGCTTGCGTTACTACGTTGGATTCAATCGATACTGTAAGTTTCAGTGAAGATGATCTTTCAAAATATAATTCTGTAAAGACAACTGCCTACCCGAAAGCAGCCGACGCTTACTATACAAAAGGTAAGAGTCAGTTCCTGAGCAATAATTTTACAGAAGCAAAAACCTATTTGGAAACAGCAATGAATTATACCAGCAATGAAAACTTTGTAGATGATGCTATCTACTATCTGGCAAAGATCGCAGAAGAAGATGGGGATAACGAAACAGCGAAGAAATATTATAACCGCATCATCAGCGAATTCCCCGACTCCAATCAGATCAGCAATGTAAGAAATGCGCTGGAACAATTGAATAAAGCACAGTGAGAACAGGCTCCTCTTTTCCAGAGGAGCTTTTTTATTTCTTCGGTTCTTCAAAAAAATTAAAAATAGGGAAAATCCATTAGGATCCTCCCTATTTTTTATTGTGTCTTCATTCAATTCAATACCTTAGAGACATCACTGTATCCCAAAATCATTGTCACCCCAAAGCTCGTCATCGGGGATCTGTACACCGCCATTCGGGTCGTTTCCATCTGGATCAGTGGGTGTTCCGGGCTGCTCCGGCTCTGTCGCTACTCCGCCTGTATGGGGCAGATCACAGGCTTCGTTTACCTTGATATCCATCTTTCCATCGGGAATGGTTGTAGGCTTGCCTTTGATATTGCCGCTGCTGTCTACCGCCAGTACCACCTGCATGGTGCTGTCTGCGGGGCAGTTGGGAGAAGCGATTTTGCCGCTTTCCTTGCAAACCACATAGGATTTATGCATGGTGCATGTGCCGCTGCTTTCACCTTTGAAATCGGTGGTTACATAGTCGCTGTGGGTACCATAACCATAATAATCGCTGTTGCACAATTCTGTAGGTGTCAAGCCTGTTGCAGTACAGTAGGAACGTGTTGTCAGACCATCAGGTTTTTCAAATTCCTTATTTTTCAGCCCCTGATCGTAATGGATCTCAGACATGACAGATTTCCAGATCCGCAGATGGGCATTGCCTGCATTTTTGATTTCCTTCTGGGTATCGTAACCCATCCAGATACCTGCTGTATAGTAAGGGGTGTAGCCATAGAAGGTCAAGTCAATGGTATCGTTTGTTGTACCTGTTTTACCGGCTACATTCATGCCGCTGATGGCTGCCTGTGTACCGGTACCCTTTGTGATAACGTCACGCATCATATCTGTCAGCAGGAATGCTGTGGTTTCTTTCAGAACTCTATGGGTTTCCTGATCGCTGTTATCCAGCAGCACATTGCCTTCGTGGTCGTAAACCACTGTATAGAACATAGGTTCATAATACGTACCGCCGTTGGCGATGGTTGCGTATGCCGCTGTTTCTTCCAGAACGGAAACACCCTGAGTCAAGCCGCCCAGTGCGGTTGTGGCTGCTTTGTCCCTCTCGTCAATGGTTGTAAAGCCAAAGTCTAGCAAATACTGATATGCAGTATCAGCACCGACCATATTGAACGTCTTAACTGCCAATACGTTCATGGAATGCCAGATACCCTGACGAACTGTTGTAGGGCCGATATATTTGCCGTCCCAGTTCTTAGGCGACCAGCTGCCGTATGTGACAGGTTCATCGATGATGATAGAACCGGGCATCAGCAAACCTGTATCAATGGCAGGTGCATAAGCCGCCAAGGGTTTCATAGTGGAACCCTGCTGACGCAATGCCTGTGTGGCACGGTTGAATACGGAGTCACCGGGCTTTTCGCCGCGGCCGCCGACCAATGCCTTTACTTCCCCGTTGCTCTGGTCCATGATGACCATAGCCGCCTGCAGAGATTTGGAAACGGTCAGCTTATCCAGAACCAGTGTATGGGTATCATCCAGTAATTCTGCCTTTACCGATTCCACAAAGGCATCTACTTCCGCCTGACTGGTTGCTGTTGTTTTCTTTTCATAATGAGACTGATTGCTGCTTTCATTAGGATTTTCCGTATCCAATACGGAGATCAGATAGGTTACATCCAGTGTACCGTCCCCTGTAGGGAAGAGATTATCATTCTTCATAGCAGCTTCCGCAGTTTCCTGCATACTGCTGTCCATGGTTGTATGAATCTGCAGACCGCCGCTATAGATCAGGTTGGATGCCTGAGCTTCTGTCATTTTTTTCTTTTCTACCAGATCTTGTTTGATCTGCTGCACAGCTGCTTCCACAAACCAGTTATGCTTTGCGTTTCCTTCTTCTTCCTGTTTTTCCTTGCATACCAGATGACCATAAACATCCTCTGCAACAGCCGCATCGTGTTCTTCCTGGGTAATATAGTCCAGATCCAGCATTTTTTTCAGAACCGTCAGCTGACGATTGCGGCTTTCTTCCTCATTCACATCCGGTGCATATTTGCTGGGATTTTTTGTGATACCGGCGAGACATGCGGATTCTGCCAAGGTCAGCTCGCTGGCGTGCTTGCCGAAGTAATACTGTGCCGCAGATTCCACACCATGGAGACCATGATGCAGTGCCATTGTATTTAGATACAGCTCAAGAATATATTTCTTTGCTTCTTCCTTGGTGCCAAGCTGTTTTTCCAAGGCATTTTCTAAAGAAACCGCCAAATATTGTTCTTTTATCTTTCTTGTAATGCTCTTCTCATTGGTCAGCACTTCGTTTTTGATGACCTGCTGCGTCAGGGTACTTGCGCCCTGAGAGAAACTCATGGTTTTCATGTTTTCCACCATCGCACGCATGATACCGCGCATATCGATACCATTATGTTCGTAGAACCGCTCGTCCTCGATAGCAACAACTGCATTCTGCATATTTTTGGTGATGGCAGAAAGCTTCACATATTCACGGTTTTCTGAACCATGGAGCTTATCTACAGCATCCCCATTGGCGTCATAGATGACAGATGTATAGGAATCGGGCATAACATCGGATGTGTTGAGCATATCCGTGCTTTGCAGGATGCCAAAGACCGTACCCAAAACTGCCCCTGCAACAGCAAAGCCGATCACTACTGCAACGACCAGTAATACTTTCCCGATTCGGCCGTTTACCGTGCGCTTCTTTCTGCGCTTTCTGCGTTTTTTGCTTGATGTATTCCTGGAGGATGTGCGGTTGGTCCGCTGAGAACTGTTTCTGCCTGAAGAGCTTCTTCTTTCGGCAGAGCCGGTTCTTCTGTCAGAACCATCCGAGGATCTCCTCCTGTGTTGAGATTCACTCATAGTATAAAGCCTCCTGTTTGTCCTTTTCGTTACCAAACGGTTGGATATAAATTCATAAACCGCCACTCTACAAACATTATACTTTTTGATTATAACAAATTTTCGCTGCAAAAGAAAGATATTTTCACAAATAGAATCGGATATCTTTTATAAGCTTTGTTTATTTTTTCTTTAAGATGGGTAAAATGGAAGGTTTTTGCGAAAAACATGTTTTCTCTTCTCCGTTCATATCATTGCAAAGGGAGGGTCTGCCTATGAGGAAAAAACGGCGAAAGCGTAAATATCGGTCCATACTTCTCTTTCTATTTGTCTTATGTCTGTCTTTCCTGCTGTTTGCCCTGCTGGAAAATAGATTCCTTCCGCCCTTGAAGGAAATCTCCCATATGCAGTGTAAGGCTTTGGCGAACCAGATCATCGATGAAGCAACAGCAGATATTCTGGAAAATACTGATTTTTCCGCCTCTTCCCTTTTAATTCGAGAAGAAGATGGGGAAAGCTATACGGCGAATACAGCAATGGTAAATCGTTTTTGCAGTCTCCTAAGCCAAGAAGTGACCCTAGGATTGCAGAATCTTCCGAAAGAAGTCATACATATTCCCATTGGGGCAGCTACGAACTGGAGCTTCTTTTCCAATATAGGGCCGGAAATCCCCTTTACTCTGATTCCTATGGGGGCCGTAAAGGTGGACTATGAAACAGATTTTACTTCTGTCGGCATCAATCAAATCAATTATAAAATCTGGCTGAATCTTTCCATGGAAATAAAAATCGTAAACCCTCTTTATCAAGAAACGTTGAATTTGCAGAGAAAAATCATGCTGGCTGACCTGATCTTCAGCGGAAAGATACCGGAACATTATTTTCAAATGAGCCCACCGAACGAATATCTATTGACAGAATGAACAAAATGCTAGTATGATAACAGGTAATGAGTTTGATTTGATACGGAGGTAATAAAAATGATCAAAACATTAAATGAATTTTGGAATGAAGTTGCTTCTATTTGCTATGATAACAGTGAATATGGCATGATCGCCCAGATCCGTTCCCAGTTCAGAACAAACGAAATCAACAACTTTGTAAATACGTTCCAGTCCGGTACCGAAATCCTGAGAGATGGTAAAAATGGTGCACCCGTTGTTATGAAAGGGAAAGCGAATGAGGATAAGGGCATGACTGGCGAAGAAGAGATCGATTTCCACGGTCTGCAGCTGTTCGATTACTCCGATACAAAGGGTGACTGGATGGTTGTCACATTCCCCGACATGGAAGCACTGGAAAAACATCTGCTGAGTGAAGGCGGCGCGCTGAACTTCTTCTCTTCTGATATGCTGGTATTTGAAGACGGCGTTTATAAACCTTTCGAAATCATGTTCAATGGCGATAATGACACAGTGATCCCCATCGACAAGGATTCCTTTGATACCCCTCTGGATATTCCCGCTATGCAGGATCGTATCTGGGTAAGATGGATGGATCCCAAGGAACTGGAACCCCTGACAGACGAAGAAGTAGAAGCTTACAAACGTTCCATTGGTAAATAACGTAGTTTGACACAGGCAGACTGCGGGAAAGGCGCACAAAAGCGAAGCTTTTGGCGTACTGACTACCCCGCGGAGCATATTCAAGCAAAAAAATAAGCACCCAAATCGGGTGCTTATTTTTTTGTTCAATTCAGTTTTTCAAAGAAGCGTCTTTCGTATTCTTCTGCCAATTCTTCTCTGAAATCAGGATGAGCAATAGCGATGAGGGCTTTTGCTCTTTCCCGCAGTGTTTTGCCCCAAAGCTGAGCAATGCCGTATTCCGTAACAACATAATTTACTTCTGTACGAGGGGTTGTGATGCAAGCACCGTGGTCGATAAAAGGCACAATTTTAGAAATTTTCCCGCCTGCTGCCGTGGAAGGCAGTGCGATGATGGCTCTACCGCCTTTGCTCATGGTCGCCCCACGAATGAAGTCCACCTGACCGCCTACGCCGCTAAACTGCATCCCTTTTACCACTTCTGCGTTGATCTGACCCATCAGGTCTACCTGAATGGCAGAGTTGATGGAAACCATGTTATCATTTTTCGCGATCACATTGGGATCATTGACATAGTCCACACCATGCAGTTCGAAGCAAGGGTTATCATCCAGATAATCATACAGTTTCTGTGTGCCCGCAGCGAATGTGGCAATACATTTGCCTCTGTGCAATGTTTTCTTCTTATTATTGATGACGCCGCTTTTGATGAGGTCAACAATACCATCGGCTGCCATTTCTGTATGCAGACCCAAATCTTTTTTATCCTTCAGGAAGGTTACGACTGCATCAGGGATGCCGCCAATGCCAAGCTGCAGCGTATCTCCATCATTTACCAGAGATGCACAGTATTCGCCGATCTTCTTTTCCACATCAGTAATGACAGGAGGTGTCAGTGTGGGCATAGGTCTGTCCTCTTCTACGATGATATCAATATCCCGCAGATGGATGAAGGCATCCCCCATCACGCGAGGCAGGTTTTTATTCAGCTGTGCGATAACGAGCTTCGCATTGTCTCTTGCCCAAGGCAGATGGTCGATACAGGTACCCATAGAACACCAACCGTGTTCATCGGGCTCGGAAATGGAGATCATCAGCACATCCAGACCGCCGCGGGCTTCCAGCATTGCAGGATACTGATGGAAGAAGCCGGGCATATAGTCTGCTCTGCCGCTTTTTACACATTCTCTTGTGCTGCCGCTCAGGAAAAAGCCTGTAAAATGGATGTTTTTTTCCATTCCGGGTGCCATGTAAGGGGTTTCCTTACGCAAGGACAGTAGAAAATTAACATTCACATCCGTATAGTTTTCTGCATTTCTTGCCAGAGCATCGGACAGCGCAAAGGGTTCGGAGCTGGCATTGGCGATGGAAATGGTATCGCCGGATTTGATATAGCCAACTGCTTCATCGGCAGTTAAAATTTTGCCTGTAAACATATCTTTCCAATTCATTTGATTCATCCTTTCTTATATAAAAAAGTTCGTCAAGATTATTGTATACAAATATTCTATCATAAATCCCTTTTCAGGACAATCTATCCTTTCAAAGGCACGAAAAAAAGCACACCCGTTATGTAGTTCCGCTTAAGAAAACATTCTTTAATCGTTTGTTGATTTCTTAAGCGGAACTGCCAGCGACATTCCAAATAAGAAAACTTCCCCATTCTGCAAAAAACGGATAAATCATTGAAAATCAAAGATTTATCCGTTTTAGATGTTTTCTTATTTGGATGCGCCGTTATGAGGTGTGCCAAAAAGACGTTTTAGGAAAAAGTTTATGCTTCCTGTACAAAGGAAACCAACAGGTCGCCCTGGTTTACCTTTTCGCCTTCTTTTGCATAAATCTTGTCGATCACGCCGTCCTGATTTGCAACGATGGATGTTTCCATCTTCATTGCTTCTACTGTCAGCAGAGGCTGGTTCTTCTTCACTTCTTCGCCCTCTTTTACCAGTACTTTGGAAATAGTACCGGGGATGGAAGAGCCAAGGTGGAAAGGATTGTTCTTATCTGCTTTCAGCTTACCATCGCTCTTAACTTCCAGATGTTTATCCAAAACTTTGATCTCACGCATAACGCCGTTGATTTCAAAGGTCAGAGAACGGAAGCCTTCTGCGTTGGGTTCGGACATATCGATATATTTAATCAGTATATTTTTCCCTTCGCCGATTTCGATGGAGGTTTCTTCCCCTTTTGCCAGACCGAAGAAGTAAACATCACTGGTCAGCTTAGATACGTCTGTGTAGTATTCCCAATGCTTGCAATAATCATCATATACCTTGGGATACAGAGCATAGGAGATGACATTTCTGGAGTTGATGGATTTCATGGAATGTGCTTCCTGCAGGTATTTTCTGATACCTTCCAGATCAACAGGTTCCATCAATGCACCGGCTCTGCCTTCAATGGGTTTCTGACCTTTCAGAACGATCTTCTGCAGTTCTTCAGGGAAACCACCTTCAGGCTGACCGATATTGCCAAGGAAATAGTCCACTACGGAATCGGGATAGGACAGTTCAGCACCTTCTGTCAGGATATTGTCTTTATTTAGACCATTCTTGGACATGAAAATCGCCATATCACCTACGACTTTAGAGGAAGGTGTTACTTTTACGATATTGCCCAGCAGGTCGTTTGCCTGTTTATACAGATGCTTAATTTCCTCGAAGTTATCCGCAGAGCCCATAGCCTTTACCTGCGCCAGCAGATTGGAATACTGACCGCCGGGGATTTCATATTTGTAGATTTCTGTATTGGGTGTCTTCATTTCACTTTCAAAGCCTGTGAAAATCTGACGAACGCCCTGATAGTAATGGCTCAGCTCTGTCAGCTGTTCTGTATCCAGACCGGTATCTCTTTCTGTCCCCTTCAATGCTTCTACAACGGCATTCATAGAAGGCTGAGAAGTCAGAGAGGACATGGACTGAATTGCCAAGTCGGCAATATCTACGCCTGCTTCTGCAGCCATCAGCACGGTGCTGACACCATTGCCTGTTGTATCATGGGTATGCAGATGCAGAGGGATATGCAGTTCTTCTTTCAGTGTGCTGAACAGCTTTTTCGCCGCATAAGGCTTCAGCAGACCAGCCATGTCTTTGATGGCAAAGGTATGGCAGCCCAGAGCTTCCAGTTCTTTCGCCTTGCGCACATAGTAGTCCAGTGTATATTTTGTTTCGTTGGGGTCCAGAATATCGCCTGTGTAGCAGATAGCACCCTCAACGATCTTGCCTGTTTTCAGAGCTTCTTCGATGGGCATCTTCATGTTTTCTACCCAGTTCAAGCTATCGAAGATACGGAATACGTCAACGCCCCGTTCTGCAGAAACCTTGATAAATTCACGGACCACATTATCGGGATAGTTTGCATACCCAACGGCATTAGACGCACGCAGCAGCATCTGGATCAGCGTATTGGGCATTGCTTCTCTCAACTGCTGCAGACGCAGCCAAGGAGATTCCTTCAGGAAGCGGTATGCAACGTCGAAGGTCGCACCGCCCCATGCTTCTACAGAGAAGGCGTTTGCCATTGCCATATTGGTGGCAGGTGCGGCAGCAATCAGGTCGTTGGTACGCAAACGAGTTGCCATCAGAGACTGGTGGGCATCACGCATGGTTGTATCTGTTACATAGAGACGTTTTTCTTTCAGCAGAGACTGGGTGAAGTCCTTTGCGCCCATTTTCAGGAAGGCATCTCTTGCACCCTGCACAGGAATGGTGGAGCCATCTTCCGCTTTGCCGAAGGAAGGCACAATGATGGGATCAAATTCAGGCTTTTTGCCCTTGGATTCATTTACGATCTGATTACCGATAAATTCAGCAATCTTGCTTGCTCTGTCTTTGCCCAGAACGATATGGAACAGTTCGGGTGTTTTTTCGATGAATGTTGTGGTACATTTGCCGGCATTCCAAGTATCGCTCTGCAGTACATTGATGAGAAAAGGAATGTTGGTCTTTACGCCACGGATACGGGTTTCTTTGACAGCACGAACAGCTTTTCTTGTTACCCCTGCGAAGGTTCTGTCATGGGCAATGATCTTAACCAGCAGGCTATCGTAGTAAGGGGTTACTTCCGCACCTGTGTGGGCTGTGCCGCCGTCCAGACGGATACCATTGCCAGCAGGAGAACGATAAACGCTGATCTTGCCTGTATCGGGCATGAAGTTATTTGCAGGGTCTTCTGTTGTGATACGCAGCTGAATGGAATAGCCATTGCAATGTACATCATCCTGAGAGGCAATGCCGATTTCAGGTGCGCTCAGGGGGTAGCCTTCTTCGATCAGAATCTGTGCCTGAACGATATCTACACCTGTTACTTCTTCTGTTACAGTATGTTCTACCTGGATACGGGGGTTCATTTCGATGAAGTAGTAATTTTCATCGGCATCCACCAGAAATTCCAGTGTACCTGCGTTTTTGTAGCCAACATATTTGGACAGGCGAACAGCGTCAGCCAGAATTTTTTCACGAACAGGCTGGCTTACGGTAAAAGCAGGTGCAAATTCCACTACCTTCTGGTGACGGCGCTGTACGGAACAGTCACGGTCGAACAGGTGAACTACATTGCCATATTTATCGCCCAGAACCTGTACTTCGATATGTTTGGGGTCACGCAGATATTTTTCTACGAAAATCTTATCGTCACCGAAGGCTTTTTTTGCTTCGTTTCTTGCTTCTTCAAATTCCTTAGGCATTTCATCGGCGGAATTTACGATACGCATACCACGACCGCCACCGCCGTTGGAGGCTTTCAGCATAACGGGATAGCCAACCTTCTGCGCTACTTCCATGACTTCATCCAGACTTCTGACTGCATGGTCAACACCGGGGATGATGGGCACATTACATTCGATGGCCATTTTCTTGGAAGAGATCTTATCGCCCATTTTGTACATAACATCTACATTGGGGCCAATGAAAGCAATTCCTGCTTTTTCGCAGGCTTCTACGAAATCAGGATTTTCGGACAGGAAGCCATAACCGGGGTGGATGGCATCCACACCCTTTGCCTTTGCGATCTTAATGATATTATCGATATCCAGATATGCATCCAGAGGGCCCTTTTCGGGGTTCAGCATATAAGCTTCATCCGTTTTTGTACGGAACAGTGCGTATTTATCTTCTTTGGAGAAAATACCTACTGTCTGAATGCCCAATTCATTCAGGGCACGATACACACGAATGGCGATCTCGCCACGGTTTGCAACCAGTACTTTTTTGAATTTTTTAATTTGTACCTCCTGCATGGGTAATACCTCCTTTTCGCTATTTGTACATAACGCTTTATTTTCAAATACCATTTTGGCTAAGTTTACCAAAGCATAGTTTCTCCCTATTATAATACAGGAATCCCTATTCGTAAACTAAAAAATCACTTAGTTTCTCATTAGAAAAACTTATGTTTGTATGACACGGACAAAACAAATCATTTTCAATCAATTTCCCTTTTTGCCAAAGACATCCTTTAGAAGTTGTGACAAAAATTTTGCCTCGACCACTTGGATATTCTCCAGATTGATCTCACGCATACCCCCTGCGGGAATAAATACTTTTTCAAAGCCCATTCGGTCCAGTTCCTTTATACGGCTTTCCATGGAAGGCACCCGTTTCAGTTCCCCTGTCAAGCCAACATCGGCGATGAATGCCCAACCGGAAGGGATGGGTTTATCATATACAGAGGAGGCGATGCTTATAAGAACAGCCAGATTTGCCGCTTGCTCCTTTAACTGCAGACCGCCTGTGGTCTTGACTACCACATTCTTATCGTAAAGCTTGATGCCGCCCCGCTGTTCCAGAATGGATATCAGCGTATTCATGGTATCTTTTTTCATGGTCTCGCTGATACGGGAAGGATATGGCGTGAAGGACGGGGAAACCAGACTTTCGATCTCTGCAATGACAGGACGGGAGCCTTCCCGCAGCACTGCAATGGCACTGCCGGAAACGGTATCGTCCCTTCCCCTTTTTGTTACAAAATAGGCGGAGGGATTTTCAATAGAAGCCAATCCCGTTTCTGTCATGGTAAAGAAGCCCATTTCTCCTGTGCTGCCAAAACGATTTTTGGTCGCCACCAGACAGCGCAGCTCATCGGCTCCTTCCCCTTCCAGCACCAGCACCGCATCCACCAGATGTTCCAAGGCACGAAGACCGGCAATTTCATCGCTTTTGTTCATCTGCCCGATCATCAGGACTGCTCTGGGGCGTTTCTTATTTTTCGCCTGCGTCACCAATGCAGACGCACATTCCATGGTCTGGGTGGGATTGCCTGCACGAGAAGGCAGAAATTCCGCCAAAGAGAAGGTCTGGATACTATCTAATATGATGAAATCGGGGTCTATTTCCACAATGGCTTCCAGCACCCGATCCATGGAAGTATCCGCCAAAATCCAGATATTTTCTTCAATGCTTTCCAAAATTCGGTCTGCACGGCTTTTAATCTGGCTGTCGCTTTCCTCACCGGAAGCATACAGTACCCGATAACCCTGTTTTGCCAAAGCAGAAGCCGCCATCAGAGATAGTGTCGATTTTCCGCCGCCGGGGGGTGATGTGATGATGGTAACGGAATCCCGCACGATGCCGCCGCCCATGACACGGTCAAATTCCGTGATGCCTGTCAAAAGACGCTGGTCGTTCCCTGCTTCCACCTCATATAAACGGGTAATGGGTTGTTTCACAACGGTCTTTGCCACTCTTGCGCCACTTTTTGTTTCTTCCGTCTCTTCCAACGTATTCCATTCGCCACAATCCGGACATTTTCCCGCCCATTTCGGACTTTTATATCCACAGTTGGTACATTTGTAGACTGTTTTGACTTTCATTTCTCCACCAGACTCCTATTTTGCAATTTTTTCTGCAATACTATGAAAGCGAATCCCTGATGCCATTCGCAAATAGGCAATACCTATTTATAGTAAAAGTGGGCTGTAATTAGATTACAGTCCACTTTGGAATACATCAGCCGATTTTCTCGATTGCAACGGAAGGTGCGTTATTCTGCAGCTCTACGCTAAAGGTTACCTTACCTGCCAGGTTTGTTTTCATTTTACCAACGTTTACATCGTCGATCAAAATTTTATATTCTGTTTCAGGTTCCAGCTCCATTGTAATCTGAACGTCTTCTTCTCCTTCTACTGTGAAGTGTGCACCTTTTTCATTCATTCCGAAATTATGTACGGTTGCGCCGGGAACTGCTTCCAGAAGCATCTTGCCGTTCTTTTCCAGCTTTGTGATTTCTTTAAATGTTTTTACTTTATACAAATCACCATTCACTTCGAAATCCAGGACTTTTTTCTTTTCATCCATCAAGTGATTGCCGAAGCTGATTGTGCCATTGTCTTCCTGTCTGATCAATTCTTCGATTACTGCCATTTCAGTACCTCCAGTCGTTTCTCTATGGTGTTTCGCCTGCGGCAGCTTATCAGGATGCAGCCGCAGACTGGTTTGCACTTTATTGTTTATACAGCCAAATACAACAGGCTATATATTTAGATATTATACCACAAAATACACTTTTGGTACAGTCAATTTTTTCAAATCTTTTGAATAAAATTCAGGTTCACTTCACAACACGAAAACTGAAGCCATTGGTCTTTAACCCAATAGAAACTTTATCCCCCGCCTTAAAATTCCCCTGTAGGAATTCCTCCGCAAAGGCATCCTCAATCTTAGACTGGATGGCACGGCGGAGGGGTCTTGCGCCGTATGCCTTGTCAAAGCCCTCCTCGGCAATTTTTTCGATGGCTTTTTCTGTGAAAGAAACAGTGATACCCATGTTTTCCTTCACCCGTTTTGCCAGAACATCTGTCATCAGTTTTACAATCTTCACGATATCTTCTTTCTCCAAAGGATGGAATACAATGATATCATCAATTCGGTTCAGGAATTCAGGCTTGAAAATATTCTTAATTTCATCCATGACACCCTTTTTCATGATTTCATAGCTTTGCTCCGCTGTTTCTACGCTAGTAAAGCCAAGACGTTTGGGTGCGGCAATGCTGCGGGCACCGGCATTGGAGGTCATAATGATAACAGTATTTTTAAAGTCTACCTTTCTGCCCTGCCCATCGGTGATATGTCCATCATCCAATACCTGCAGGAGGACATTGAACACTTCGGGAGAGGCTTTTTCGATTTCATCAAACAGAACAACGGAATAAGGGTTGCGGCGAACTTTTTCGCTGAGCTGACCGCCCTCTTCATAGCCTACATAGCCCGGAGGAGAACCAACCATACGGGATACGCTGTGCTTTTCCATATATTCAGACATATCAATCCGCACCATGGCATTTTCATCCCCGAAAAGGGCTTCTGCCAGTGCTTTGGAAAGCTCTGTCTTACCAACGCCCGTAGGGCCAAGGAACAGGAAAGAACCAATGGGTCTGTTGGGGTCTTTCAAGCCCACACGACCACGGCGCACTGCCTTGGAAACGGCCTTGACCGCTTCCTCCTGCCCGATGACTCTCTGGTGCAAAGTCTCTTCCAGACGCAACAAACGCTGACTTTCTTCTTCTTTCATGCTTTGTACGGGAATGCCAGTCCAGCGGGACACAACCTCTGCCACATCGTCTTTTGTCACAACGGGCTCCGTATCGTTCCCTGTTTCCCAAACTTTTTTTGCCGCTTTCAAGCTCACCCGCAGGGAATCCTGCGCTTTTTTCACTTCTGCTGCTTTCTCAAATTCTTCTGTTTTGATGGCTGCTTCCTTTTCTTTTTCCATTTCTGCAATGCGCTGTTCCAATTCCTTTACAGCCGTAGGGGCAGTATAGGCGTGGAGACGCAAACGGGATGCAGCTTCGTCAATCAGATCGATGGCTTTATCCGGCAGAAAACGGTCGGAAACATAGCGGGCAGAAAGCTTGACTGCCGCTTCCAGTGCTTCCCCGGAAATTTTCACTTTATGGTGCATTTCATATTTATCCTTCAATGCCGTCAGCATTTGGATGGCAACTACTTCTGTGGGTTCTTCCACACGGACAGGCTGGAAACGGCGTTCGAAGGCCGCATCCTTTTCGATATGCTTACGGTATTCCTCCAAAGTAGTGGCACCGATCAGCTGAATTTCGCCCCTTGCTATGGCGGGCTTCAGAATATTGGAGGCATCAATAGCCCCTTCTGCGGCACCTGCGCCGATAATAGTGTGAATTTCATCCACAAACAGGATGATATTCCCATCGGCACGAACTTCCTCCAGTGCTTTTTTCATACGTTCTTCAAATTCCCCACGGTATTTCGAGCCTGCTACCATGGCGGAAAGGTCCAGTGAAATGATTTTTTTATTTTTCAGGGTATCGGGAATCTCGCCTTCGGCGATTCTCTGGGCCAGCCCTTCCACGATAGCAGTTTTGCCCACACCGGGGTCCCCGGTCAAGCAAGGGTTATTCTTTGTTCTGCGGCTCAAAATCTGGATAATCCGTTCAATTTCGTTGTCCCTGCCCACAATGGGGTCAAAGGCACCCTTTTTCGCCAGAGCAGTCAGGTTTCTGCTGAATTTATCCAATGTTTCCGTTGCGGATGCTTCTTCCTTTTCAGAATTGCCGTTCATCCCCATAACGCCAACGTGCTGTGCTTCGCTTTCCCCCAGCATCACCATGATTTCTTCATACAAACGCTGGATATTTACCCCCAAACCCATCATAATCTTCACAGCAATGGTGTCCGTTTCCCGCAGCAGTGCGATGAGGATATGCTCTGTGCCTACATAGTTCGTACCCATACGCAGGGCTTCCTGCACACTCAAATCCACCACCCGTTTTGCTCGGGGTGTGAAATCCGCAGGGATAGCGAAATTGGTCTTTCCTTTGTTCATCTCGGAAATCCGCTCCATCACCTGATGATATGTCACATTTTGACCTTCCAATGCCTTTGCAGCAACGCTTTCCTGCACCAGCGTCAGCCCCAGCAGGATATGCTCTGTTCCCACATATTCATTGCCCAGCTTGGCTGCGGCTTCTTTGGCTCTGACCAAAACATCATTTGCTTTTTTTGTATATTTGCCTTGCATTCGTTTCACCTTCCTCAGTCGGTTTGTTAGCCAATCAAAGTTGTGATTGCTAATTTATGAGAGAAAATAAAAGAACGAAGCCGTCCTCTTATTTTCGTAATTTCTATACAGTTCTTTATTATATCCCATTTAACCGGAAAATGCAAAGGATACTTACTGCCGATTTATTACAATTTCGTTAATTCTTCCGAAAAGAGGGAAAAAGGATCTTTTTCAGGTTTTGCCACGAAAGAAAAAGGTTCTTTCGTTTTGGGATGCTGCCCCTCTAATTTGTAAGACCAGAGGGCGATATCCGTTTTTCCTCTTTTGGGAAAATTTTTATGATATTTTTTATCCCCCCAAATGGGAAAGCCTGCATGGGAGGTCTGCACACGAATCTGATGGTGTCTGCCTGTTTCCAGCTTGATTTCCGCCAAGGTCAGCCAGCCTATATCCGTTTCCTGCTCCGCAATCCGCTTATAGTGTAGAACTGCTCGTTTTGCCCCTTTTCTGTCCTTGGAAACCACTTCGGAAAGATTCGTACGGGCGTTTTTCAGGAGATAATCCTCCAAGGTTCCCTGTTCTGCAGGCAGTTTTCCGCAGAGAACCGTCAGATAGTGTTTCTTTAATCTGCCTTCCCGCAAATCCTTGGCGAGAATCGCCTCCGCCGCCTTTGTTTTTGCAAAAA
>CAMBLO010000032.1 GCA_945868505.1 uncultured Clostridia bacterium
CCGTTCCCAGAAAATATATTTAAAAATCGTGTCTTTTTTATTGACTATAGTCCATTGCGGCAGAATACAACAGTTCTCAGGAGAATACATTTTTGCATCTTTACCAAACAAGTCTTTATCAACAGCCATGCTCTCATTATCAACTTCATAATAATGCTGAAGATACCATTTAACAAACGCTTTAGGATTGTCTATCCATTCCTGACACATTTTTGCATCATCGTAACACTTCCCAATTCTGTCATCTTCTTTAGTATCACCGCATCTATTTTTAATACTACTGTATGTTTTATATGCCGTAAAGGTTGCCCTGTTTTCGTACTCTATGTATTCCTGTTCAAGATTTAATTCTTGCCATGCAATTTTTCCAGATTTCAAATCAGCATAATCTTTCTGAGAAACATACAACAAATTCTTATACCAGTTATTTGTCTCATCTCCATCCTTATGCCAGATTTTGCTTCTGTTTTCATACTTCTTTAAAAAGGTTTCAGCCACCAATTCCTTTGGACTGGTTTCACGTTTTTTTCTACAACTGTCCAGTACATACTCACGTTTATCATTTGCATTTTTTAATTCAGCTATAATGCTATTACATTCCATATCCGAAACAAGAGTATCAAATGTTCTCTCAGTACGATATGTTGTCATATCAGCCTTTCTTTTACCATTTTTCTGCTTCTTTGTAGAATAGCTTATAATAGATTTTTTGATTTCAAAAATTGTATAATGACATTTGCCTGTTTTATGGGCATAGAAAGTATTTTTATCTTTTCGATTCAGGTTATTTATACATCTGCCATAGTTAGAAATCCAATAGCTCTCCGTATTCTTTACCCGGACAAAAACTTCAAACGCATTCTTTATTTTATATTTAACTGGATACTCTACGGGAATTGCATCTGCTTTTAGCATCTCACATAGTTCTCCATTTTCATCTAAAATATATTGTACACTTTCATTTGTTTCCATCAAATTCAATCTCCTTATCTTTCGTTCAAATTAAAAAAGACAGCATGAAAAATCACACTGTCTCCTGCTCATCATTTTCTTTTTTCATTTTTTCTGTTAATTGTTTGCAAGCTGCTTTCATGCGGACACCAGTTCTCAATTTCAATCGGTATCCTGCTGGGGTGATAGTTTCCTTATGATATTTAGGCTCTAATATCATACAGCCATCCAAGCCAACAGAGTTCCCCTCTGCAATAGCATCTACTAGGACATCCAGAAAGGCGTTTAATACCTTCCGTATGATGACATGGCTGTAGGAAAGATGATACTTACGTTTATACAACTCTTTATTGCCGCCAACTACAATTCTTTCATCTGACAACTTGTCTGAAATTCTACGTACTAAATCGTTTTTATTTATTTTCTGGTTCAATTTATGTTCCTTCTTTCTTGTATTATCCTAATGAAATGTGGTTTTTATTTTTCCAGTTTTTATGTAAAATCAACCTTGAAGCGGGATACCATATTTGCCCACAGAATCGTTTCTAAGCAACGTTTGGTTTTAGATAAGTAATTCTTCAACGGATTATTTTTCACACTAAAATAAGCCCACAAACGGTCTATTTGATAACCATTCATGGGCTTGTAATTTAAAAATAATATAGCCTTTACTAACCATATTTGTAAAATCCTATCCGTACAATAGGTTCTTAAAAATGTGGTTACTATTACAAAAAACACAATATATAGTGCTGTCAAACACAATAACTGCCTTTCTAACCTCATTTGTCCTTCCATATCTATACGCCGCCTGGGGCGCAGAAGACACCGATGAACTGCTCCGCATTTTGGAAGAAAATGATGTAAAAGCTACCTTCTTTCTCTGCGGGTATTGGGTCGAAAAATATCCTGACGAAGTGAAGAAGATTGCGGAAGGAGGCCATGATTTGGGCAATCATTCCGCCACACATCCCCATATGAGCCAGATCTCCTCTGAACAGATCGCACAGGAATTGCAAAAATGCCACCAGAATGTAAAAGATCTGACAGGGGTTGAGATGGATCTTTTCCGCCCCCCTTTCGGGGAATATGACAATCATGTGATCGAAACAGCGGAAGCAAATGGGTATTATACGATACAGTGGGATGTTGATACACTTGAAATAAAAAATACTTATTCTCCCATATGAAATTCCCTGTATAAATATAAGCACCAGAAGGGAATCGAACCCTCACCCACAGCTTGGAAGGCTGATGTTCTGCCATTAAACTACTGATGCAGGCTGGGTCTTTAGGGGCTCGAACCCTAGACCGCCCGGTTATGAGCCGGATGCTCTACCAACTGAGCTAAAGACCCATGGCCACGGGGACCAACCGTGGCTTTTGTGCTTTTGTCTTGCACGATTAACAAATTATGAAATGCCTGTTCATTTTAGAGCAATACCATTTTAAAACGTTTCATACTCTCTGTCACCCTCCCTTATCTATCTCATTTTGTTGACCTCAACAAAATGGTTATTTTACTGCAAAGTTTTCCCATTTTTTATAGGCATCCACATACATCTCTTTTTTATCTCCGTTGTATGTGCATTCGTAATACATGCCATCGAACAATGTAGTGGACAGCAGTGCCTTATTGTTTTGCAGTGTCTTACAGCACCATACCATAAATACATCATCAGCAGTGATTTGTTTATTATCGCTTTTGTCCAAATGTTTATTTGTGTACTCAGCTACAACTTCTTTGCACCATTTCAAAAAATCCTTTTCATTCATGATTATTCCCCTTTCTTATTTCCCGTGATATCTCTCCATCAGTGCCATTGTCCGCAGCATATCCTCACTCACATGCAGCTTCTGTATGTCTGCAAAGCACCCCTTCTGAATCATATCCTGAATCATACCCTTCGCCCATTTAGGCACTTCGTTGATAGTTTCATAATATTTCACTTCGTCCACAATCCTTTCCTTGAATTTTTTCCATTTGCTCTCGTCCACCAAAGGAGCCGGGCAGTTCTTCCCAACCACATCAAAATGCCTGATTACGTTTTCAATGGGAATCCCGTATTTCTGCATCAGCCTGCGGCACAGCTCCGCCCCGTTCTCCAATGTTTCCTCCGTGAAGTCGAATTTCCCGTTTCTTTTTGTGTCGCAAAGCTCAATGGAAATGCTGTTTTTGTTGGTGCATTTCCCGTGCCATTTCCCGCCGCCTGTTCTGTCGCAGGAAGGATATTTCTCCCCGCCTACGCTGTACGCCACAAAATCCTCCGGCACGCTCTGTGTCACGCTGTCATCGTCCACAAAGAAATGGGCGGAAGCATTCCTGATGTTCTCCCGGAAGAATCGTGCGTTGGCTTCGTCGCTGTCCCCGTCGTTCCCCGTGTAGTGTATCACTATGTATTTGATATCCTTTGCAGTTCTTTTTCCGCCGTAATTCTTTCTGGCGGCAATATCAACCTTAATCGTCAGCATTTTTCTTCCCCTTTCACCAGCTCAGAAACCGCTTTATTCTTCTGCAGCATTTCTCTCATTTCAATCAATGCCCCATCTACCCAATATCGGAAGGTATCAAAGGAAATCATCTTCGCAATATCCGGGAACCGCTGCAAGAATAAATCGTATACATACCGCAGCTTCAACTGCCCTGTTCCGCCGCCCAATTCCTTTTCCGCTTCCGTCACAGCCAGCAGCAGCCATTCCTTTACCTTTTCCCGCTGCGCCGCAGAAGGCATCCCGAAAAATCTTGCCGCCGCTGCGATCATCACAAACAGGATCACCAGTACCACAACGAACAGATACCAGTTTTCTAAAAATAATGTAATGTATTTCATACGCCGTTTCCTCCTTCTTCTCTCATGGCACTTTCATAAACAATCCCGCCGCTGGTGTTTTCCTTTACTGATTTCATTGTGTATCCCGTCTTGCTCACGCCCCATGCCGCCCATGGAAGGCTTACCATGGCACTTAGCCACGGGAATGCCGCATCAAAGCTATTATGCACACAATAAAAAGCCAGCCCCAAAACGCCAATCGTATTTATCCAAAGCAGGGCCATTTCCATTTTCATTATTTTTTTGGAAAATTCCTGTTTCTTGCCTTCCTTCCTGCTTCTTCTCATTTCCCATGCCCCATTTCGTCCAGCCGCTTGTGTGCGCTCTTTGTGCTTGCCTCCACCGTTGCCATCCGCTCCACAAGGTTGTTGTGCTTGTCCACCCTTCCAGAAAGCGTCTGAATGTCCTCCCGCACGTCCCTGATCTGCTCCTGCATCACGGCAATGTTTTTGTTATTGGCAAAATAACTCCCTGCCAGTGTCCCCAGCAATGCCAAAATCCCTACAATAATCTCACCAATATTTACCATAGCTTTCCCTCCCTTCCTTCTTGTTCGTATTTATGGAAATTATAAAAAAAGAGAGGATGCTCTGCACCCTCCCTAAATTTTCATAAAAAACTTACATTGTCCTTTTTCACTTTACATGATATATTGAAGAAAATTAAGAAAGGTGGTCTGAAAATGCAATATACTACAAAGAAATGCCCTCATTGCAAATTTGCATATACAGTCATGGAAGCAAAAGGTGGAGTGAATTACGGCTCTCCTATTCTTACTTGCGAAAGATGCGGAAAGCCATTCATAGATAAAGAATATCGTGAAATTGCAGTAGATGGTCCTCGTGATTCAGATACGAAAAAAATCTATCCATACACAATATTTATCTGCGTTTTCACCATTCTTTTCTCCGGTCCCGTTCTTTTTTTATTCATATCATATCCGTCTCTCTTTAGCCAAAAAGATGATTTTTTGTTGTTGATAGTTGCAATTCTCCTTGTTGTATGGGCGATTTACAGCGTAATCAGAGATGTAAAAAGTTATGATGAAAGGCAAGAATACCTCAAAAAAGAACGTGCTGAATCAGAAGCAAGACTAAGCAATTACCAATATGCCTGTTTCCTGAAAGAAATCGGATATGATGTTCCGAAAAAATATCTTGTTCCTCCTTCTCCCATAGATTCATGCGATACTCAACAGGATATTCATTACACTCCAATCTCTGAACATCATTCAACTGATATATCTATGGAAAAATCACCCTCTAAACAAATTTTGTTCTGCAACAAATGTGGCGAAAGGTTACTGGATAACAGCCTTTTTTGCCCCTACTGCGGAAATAAAATTTTCACAGATAATATTTCTTCCGATAAATGAGAAAAAGCCCCTTCCGGGGCTTTTTCTTTGTCTTAATCCGGTCTTTTCATGATTGTTTCGTGCTTTCCTCCTAAAGCTCTGAATTCATTGTAGGCTCTTTTCGCTCTGCCTGTGTCTCCTGCGTCCGTTGCCTTCCAGTATTCTTTATGCAGCTTGTCTTTCATGCTGCTCTTGATGTTTCCGTTTTTCTTGCCGGATTCCAGCATAATATCCCAGATACGCTCATATTCGCTGTAGCTTCCGTTCTTCCATGCATTGAACAAAAGCCCATAATCCGCTCCCGTGTCATCCTGCTCCTCAACCCAGTAATCATCTGTGATTGTTTCATATACACCGGGGTCATCTTCTCCATAGAGTTCTTCATGCTTTGCTTTAATGGCTTCATAGATGTTCTCCGTAAAGTAATTTTTTGCCTGCAGCCCGTCCACAGCCCGCAGGAATCCTTCTGAATCCCCTACATGGTATGCCTCTGCGCCGTCTACCGTCAAAGAATCCTCTTTCATCAGCTTCTTCTCTGCACTGTTTATGCCGCTTCTGATAGAATCGTTGTCCAGCCCTCTATTTACCATGTAATTAAACAATCTCGTTGCTTCGCTGTTTCTGCCGCTTGTTTTCGCTTCTACCAACCCATTGATAACACTCTGGAATTTCTCTTTTTCCATTTCTTCTTCCTCATTCCAGATTTCCGCAGTGATTTCCTCAAAGGTTTTTGCTTTCTCTTCTCCGTATTTTTCCTTGAACATGGAGGAGAGCGTCTTTTCAATATTCTTCTGCAAATATCCCTTTTCGCTCAGTTCATCCATTTTTGCAGTGTATGTATCGTAATCCTTTCTGTTGTAAGCGTCAATCGCTTCCTCTGCCAGCTTCTCCTTCTTTATTTTTTCTCTTTCTCTGTTCTCAATCTGGTTTTCCATCGTGTCATTGTCAATGCCGCCCGCAATCATCTCATTGTAGATTTTCGTTGCCAGTGCCGTATCTCCGTTAAATTCCGCCTCCAGCATCATCTTCGTATAGGTTTTCAAGTTCTTCTCACTGCCAATGTTCAGTTGGATTTTTCTGTTCCCATATTGCAGCTCCCGCAGTTCGCTGTCGCTCAGTCCAAGGGTGTTCTGCACTGTTTCAATCCCAAGGAAATGATTGATAATGCTGTCCTTTACCGCAAAGATATCCCTATCAAGGCTCTTGAGCGGAATCCCAAAGGCCTTGGAAAATTGCCCTGCAGTATATCGCAGCATGGCGTTCAGCGTATATTTCTTATCCCCTTCCATGTATTCCATCCATCTTCTCAGGCAGTTTATGATATCAGAAATCCCGCTGAAATCCGTCCTTGCCACGTCATATCCGCTGATGAGAGAATAAATATCCTTCAAAAGCGGCATTGTGTTCATAGGGTTCAGGTTGTCGTTCAGGTTGGAAGCCCAGAAAGCGAAAAGCTTGTCCTTTCCTGTTTCCGCTTCGCTGTAGTCCCCTATCACTGCATTTTTCCATTTTTCCATGAATTTGTCCTCGTCATCATCGTCCCGCAGAGCGTCCACAAATCCCGCTGCAATGGCAACCATAATGCCGTTCAAAATCAGTGTAAATGAGGTGCGTATCAGCTTATTCCGTGCCTCCTTCGATTTCCTGTCCCGAAGCCACCCTCGCACAGCGTCATAAGCCATGTTGTAGGTCTTGATGGGTTCGCTCATAAAGGAAGTTGTCATTTTCAGGAAGAAATTTTTGCTCCGCATATTTTGGCTGCGGTGCAGCACACTGTCTACCACCTGCGTCTGGTCTATGATTTCTTTGAATCTCTTTCCCACGGTATCATAGAATCTGTCTCCCTTCATCTCCGGGTGCTTCTTCTTCGTTTCCAGCTCGCACGCCTTCCAAATCCGCCCCCATGTCAGCTTGTCAAGCCATCCTGCCGGTACCATGCTCACTCCTGTAATCTTCTGGTAGAGGCTCTGTCCAGTAATCATTTCTCTCAGCGTCCGCCCGGTGTCCATCTCTGCGCCGCCCCATTCCTTCCAAAGGGCGATGGGTGAGGTTTTGTATATCCTCTTCCAGTCGTTCCTCCCTGCAAATTGTGCTTCTATCAGATAAACAGGGTTTATCACCGCCATGGCACGCACGATGGATATAGGCTGCTGAATAGCTACCCGCAGGTTTGCGCCTACGGCGGAAATCTTCACATTCCGCAGCATCATTTTAGAAAAAGCCCCTGTGTCATCCGTTCCCGCCGCATTGTTAATGTCAATCATCAGCTTGTTGAAATATTCCTCCGCTTTCGGTCCAAGTATGGTTTTCAGGCTGTCCCGCACACTGGCAACCTTCACAGTCCTTGCCTCTCCCTTCTCTCCGAAGGTTTCCGCAATGTCAATTTCGCTTTCTTTCTGAATATTCTCAGCCACCTCTCCCATGGCCTTGTTCCATTCGTCCGCTTCCTCCTTCGTCATGGTTTCCAGCACTGCCGCCTTCTCTGCCTCCGAAAATCCTATGTTCTCCGCCTTTGGCAGTGTTTTGTAGTTCAGGAATTTGTTCGTGTCTCTCAAAATCGGCACAAAGGCGTTATAACTGGTCATCTGGTCAATGTGTCTGCTGAATACATCAAAAATATTTGAAATCACAATGGGGTTGTTGGCATAGTCATTGGTGCTTTTCGCCGCTCCCATGTTCTGCAGGGTGCGGTTGTTCTCCCCTTCTCTGCCGAATACCGCCGTCAGGTACGATTCATCACTGATGATAGGAATATAAAATTCTTCATTGAATTTATCGTATCCATACATCTCCCTGCTTGTTTCGTTGCCCCATTCTGCCACTGTTGTGGAAAGAAATTCCTGTATTCCTTCCGCAACTCTCCTTTGCTCCTCCGTCAAAAGATTGGTGATCTGCCGCATCTCAACTTCTTCCAGTCTGAAAAGCTCCGCCTGCTCCAAGGCTTTCTTCATTTCTTTTCTCCCTTTCAGCCGCATTTTCCATTCCGGCTCAATGGTAAAGCCGCTTCCTGTTACCTGTTCCCAGCCTTTTTCCGTTTCCACCATGCCGCCCACTAAGTGCAGCATGGCCTGATGCCTCCGCATTGCGCAGTAGAGGTACATGATCTGTGGCGTTGTCATGTAGATTTCCATCTTGCTTCCGTCATTTCTGGAAACCTCAATTTTTCTCGGTGCTTCGCTGTCCCATTTTTTTGCATCCTCTACGGAAACCAGTTGATTCATAAATGCTCTTGCTTCCTCCGTGTGCAGTGTCTTTTTCGCCAGCCCCTCGCTGTATCCGTTCCAGAATGTGTTGTATACCTCCTCGCTCACGCCCTTTAGGAAGGTTTCCGGTGTCAGCATAGAAATTCCCATAAAATCACCTAATACTCTCAAAGGCCCTTCCTTCGCCGCCTTCTTCCTTCCCTCCGCTTCTTTGATGAAGTTTTTGCTGAACTCGTCCAGTGCAGCATGGATAGTGGAGCTGTTTGAAGCTTCTTCTGTTCCCGGAAGCCGTATAGTATTCTTTCCCGTTGTAAATGCCAGCTTCCCCCAGCAGCCCGTCCAGCTTTCCTTCCGCCCAGTCTGCTACCTCCTTGTGGTTCGTTTCCTCCCGCAGTCTGTCGGATGTAGCGAATACGTCAATTTCCTCCGATACGCCGCCGCCATCATCGTACATTTCCCATGCGTGAAGGATGAATTTCCCCGCTTCATAGGCTTTCACCTTGTTTTCTGCGTGTTTCTCCGCTTTTTCTCTTCTCTTTTTCTCAAGCTCCTCCGGTTCCATTGCTTCTCTGATATGTTTCGGAATCGGAATGTTCTTTTTCTCATCCTCTATCCAAATTTCCTTGATTTCGGAAATGGTTTTCTCGTCCAGTTCCTCCCCAAGCTCCAGCTTTGCCGCCAGTGCCGCCAGCTTCTGCTCTCCGTAATGGTCGATAATCTTTTGCAGGAAGTCATTCCCCCGCATGTCATATTCTTTCTTTTTGTATACAGGCTCAATGTCCTTTCCCTGCTCAGCCAGATACGCCGCACGAACCATGTCATGTCCTGCTAATTTCTCTGCAATATCCCGCCTGTTCATTTGTGTGCTGTCATCTACACCCAATATGGAAAGAATACTTGCTCTTGCAAATATCCCGTTTGCAACCCTTTTCGCCAGCGTTTCCAGTTCTCCCTCAATCTCTCTTTTCCTGTCATAATCAACAGGATAATCTACCTGCGGTCTTGTGGGTGTCCATCCGTCCCCGCCGAATACTGCGTTTCTGCTGTCTGCTTCCGGGTCTATGGTGTCCTTTCCGAATACCACGGAAATTTCTCCGTATTTTTCATGCCCCATCTTGTCCTTTACAATGGCAATGGAAGGCATGGGGAACCCGCCCAGCTTCAATGCCTCCGTGAAACTTTCCGCACTTAGGTTGTGCAGAGCAATCAGGTCCTTTGTCTCCTCCACTGGCTCTTTCAAAGAGAATTTTGTAACATTTTTATTATTGTTATTTCCGCTCTGCTGTGCTATATTCTTCTTAGAAGAAGGCGTAACAGTACTGTGGGGACTGTCCTTATAGACTTTCCTAGCAGTTACGCCTTCTTTTATTTTTGTCTGTCCTACCTCCGCAGCCGCCTTTGCTACCTTATCCCGCAGTTCCTTCACAAATGCTTCATCCATCCGCAGGTCTTTTGCAATCTCCTTATATTTCTCGTTTCCAATCAACCCCTGCAGCTTTTGCAGCATATTTTCCAAAAATTCCTTCAATTTTTGCAGGATACCCGGCTTCTGCTGTTCCATGCTCCGGAAGAAATCCGCCGCATCCGCTTCACTCTGTACAATCGCCTGCAACCCGTCACAGACCATCTCCTCCATCAGCGCATATTCATCATAACCCCCACGGCCTTCCGTATTGTCTCCATCGAATCTATTGAGCTTTGCATCATATTCCGCCAGCCTCTGGTCGAAGCTCTTTCCGTCCATCTTTTCCAGCTTCGTGAATACCATCTGCTCAATCTCCGCATAGCTCTCCGGTGCCACCTGTCGGATGATATGCCCCATCTCATGGGATACCGTTCCCGCAAAAGTTTCCGCATCCGCCGCAATGTGCATTCTCCCGTTTGCATATTTCCCGTTGTAATTTGCTGTTTCCTCCACCTGAATCTCAATCCCCAGCACATTGGAGATCGCTTCCAGATAGTTTCTCTGTCCTTCTGTCAACTTTTCTACCGCACCGAATACGCCAACTGTCTGCACAGCCTTTCCGGCGTTCGCCTTTCTCTGCTCAATGTCAGCCAGCCTGTCCTTTGTCCCTGCCATGTAAGCCGCTGTCAAAAGCCCTCTGTCTGCCCCTTCTGTGTATGCCGTCTGTCGAATGTCTTTTTCAAGAACACCTCTGTTTCCTGCAAAATAATAGGTCTGAAAGGCAGGCAAAAAGGATACGTTCCCCCGCTTCTCTGCTTCCGCAACAAACAGCTTCTGTCCTTCCTCTTGGAAATATTTATCCCCATATTCCGCCGCCGTTTCTGCCGCAGTTTTAATCGTTCTTCCTTCCACAGGAACATTCGTTCCGTTATCCACAGTATTGTTCACAGTTTCAACAGACTTTTTCTCTCTGGCTCTTGCAGATTCCTCCGCTGTCTTTTCCTGTGCCGCCTGCGCCCGCTGCGTAGCCGTTTCCTGCTGTCTCTCTGCTGTCTCAAGAAGATTTCTTCCTGTCAGCTTTCCAACACCAGCCAGTCCTCCGCCAATCATTCCGCCGCTCACTGCACCAAGTCCGCTGCTGTAAACCACCTGTTTTACCGCTTCCTGCCATGCCTTCCCTTTTGCGTCTCCTTCGCTCATGCCCTGCGCCTTTGCTGCATGGTATATTTCCGCTAACTGGCTCTTGTCTCCCATGATGAGTACATCGGAAATGATGTTCGCAATCTCTGTTGCCCCTTCTTCCAGCCCCTCAGAACCCATGCTTTTCAAAATCTCAGCCGCCAGCTTTCCTTTATCTCCCTTTGCAGCCAGCTTGCTCAGCTTCATCCATTTATCAAAGCCGATTTTCTCTGCCACCATCTCTGCCGCACCGCTCATTACGCCCAGCATCGCCGCTTCTTCCGATGTTGCTCCCCGCATGGCTGCGTCTCTGGAAGTTGTTCCTTCCGCTCCCGCCGCCATTGAAATGGGTGCATACATTCCAAAGCCCAGTGCCTGTCCTGCCCATTCCGCCGTTGCAAGCCCTGCTTCTTTCAGAAATTTAGCCGCACCTGTGCTTTCTCCTATCAGCCCTGCATGTGCCCCTTCTTGTGCGATCGCTCCGCCAAATAAAGGATGGTAAGGGTCAATGGCTTCTCCCTTCGCCTCCTGCCACAGGCTGTATAAGCTTCCCGCTCCGGCGGTCATAGTCCCTGCTACATCCACTGCAACACCGATGCCCGCTCTTTCCTCCGCCAGCTTCTTTGCATCCGCTGTCCGCTTTTCCGCCGCCCTCTGGTTCATGTCCATCTCAATGGATTTCAGGTAGTCTGCCGCTTCCTTCTCCCTGCCTGCCTTTTTGTAATAGCTGAAAATAGCATTCTCCCTGTCCGTCATGCTGTCATATCTGGTGGAAAAATCCGCAGCAGAAATAGCGGGGTTGATGGTTCCGCCCCGCTTCGCTGTCCCAAAAATCATCTCACGGATATTTTCGGAAGGCTTTGCCACCTCAGGCACATTCGCTCCCAATGTGCTTGCCTTTGCCCGGTTCGCCGCCAGTGCCTGCCCGTAGGTCTGGCTTTTCTTTCCTTCCAGATTTCTATTTTCACTTACCTTCCAATCTGTACTGATAATCGGATTTACCGTCCCGCCTGCTGTTTTAGGTTGTGTTTCCTTCCATTTCAAATATAAAGCTTCTTTTACGGGGTCAACATTTCCTAATAACTTCTCCCTTTCGCTTGGTTTCTTTTTAATTTCTTTCTTCCCAAAATTTTTAACTTCTTCAAACGATAACATACTTATACCCCCCTCAAGCTATTGCTTTTCGTCAATCCCTTTTGGGTATTGCTCTTCAAAAGTCCTGCATCTATTTCCTTTTTCAGCTTGTTGAACTCCTCTTCTGTTGCTTTTCCGCTATTTATTAACTGACTTGCAAGTGCCACAAACATCGTTGAATATCCATGCGTTTTATACAATGCCCGCAGTTGATTATATCCACTTCCGATGTTTCCTCCTCCTGTTGGATTATCATCTTGTGGATTGTCATCTTCGTCCTCATTCTCCACTACAATTTTTTTATTATTTCCGCCGCTTCCCGCCGCTCCTTTCAGCTTCGCCATGGTGTAAGCCCCCTGCGCCCGCTCTACCTGCTGCAGGAAGTCCAGATATCCTGTGTCAAATCCCATCTCTTTCAACACTCTGTAGTCCCCTGTGGCTAGTGCGTTTTCAATGGCCTGCTGCTGCTTCTGCAGGTCCCATTGCTCCTGTGTCATCCCAAAGTTCCTGTCGCTCTCAAAAATGCTGCGGTCAAATTCGTTCTCATAATTGTTCTGCCCCATTGCCGCCTGCATAGCGTTGTAAGCAAAGTTCCTGTCTGTGTTGTACTGTCCCAGTGCATCCAGATATTGCCCGTAAAGCCTGTTTTCCTCCCCCTGGTATGCCCCAAGCCGGTTGTAGAGGTCTGCCAGCTCGTCTGTGTATTTCCCGTAGGCAAGCTGCTCCAACTGTGGCACCCTGTCATTCAGCCCCGCCAGGTAATTGTCATATCCCTGCTGTGCCGCAATCGCGCCGTAGGTGCTTCCATATCCGCCCGTCATGGCTGCCGCATTCGCCGCCGTTTCCTCCATGGCCCGCTGCCCCTCTCGGATATATTGGTCTCTGTATTGCTGATACAGTTGGTCGCTTTTCATGTCGTAGGTGAAAGGCTTCCTGTCCCCCAGCTCCGCAAGAATCCCCTGTATCTGTTCTTCATACTGTGGTGTCCATGTGGGCGCCGCCCCCTTGTATGCGTTGTTGAATCTGTCAAAAAGCGCATCCACATTGCTGTTCTCCGCCGCCTTGTTCGGCTTCACGTATGTAGGACTGTATTTCCCTCCCATGCCGTCCGCCCCGCCGCTATAATTTCCGTGTAGCTTCCGCAGGTTCTCCGCCTTGTTGTGGGCTGTGTCCTTCTCCGCCTGCGTGGTCGCTTGGCTCCATTCCTTCCTCGCCTGTAAAATCCCTTCCAGTGCGCCAAAGTTCTGCCGCCCCAGTGCTATGTCCGCCGCCCCCAGCTTTGCTGTCGGGTTCTCCTTCAAATATTCATCCAATGTCTTAGCCATAAGCCATCCCTCCTAGTCAATGGTTGATATCCTTTCCTTCGATTGTACCTATTTCTCCGTTTTTCTTCCCCCTACCAAAAAAGAACACCGATCTCTCGGTGTCCTCCCTATTGCAATTTGCTCTCCAATTCCGCAATCTTCGCTTCCAGCTCCTCTATCCGCTTCATCATCTTTTGTATCATGTGTGTGTTCAGTGCCACAAATTCACTGTACCGCAGGCTGTAATTGTAGTCGATAACCTCGCTCTCTGTGTCAGGCTCCCCGTTTTCCAATTCCTTCTCATAAACAGGGCTTTTGATAAACCCTGCAAAGGAACCGCTGTCCATGCCGATCTCCTGCATGCTTTCCTCAATGTCCTGGGCAATGAACCCCACATGGTCCCTGCCGCTTGTCCCATTGTTCAATTTGTATGTGCATGGTTTCAGCTTACGAAACAGTTCCTCATAGGCAAGCATTTCATAGTCAATTCCATGCTTTTTCCGCCTGTCGGAAGTGTTGATTGTCCCTGTGTCCGCAAATACCACATCCCAATGGTAACTGCTTGTCCCAAGGCAGGCCGCCCCGTCCGTTCTGCAGTAGAAGTTCGTTGCCGCTCTGAAATCATAGTCCCCTACCAGTGTCACACCGCTTGAAGTACAGTAAACCGAATATTCTTCATAATATGTCATGCGTACGCCGCTTCCGGTTGCAATAAAATAATTGTCCGGGTCACTGCCATACATCTTCGCCCCTTTGGTTGTGCCTCTGCCATCGTTTCCCGATGCACATTCAAATCCTCCGTAGCTGCTGCCAAGGGTTACCACATCAGCATCTATCGTGCCGGTAACGATGTTATCCCCGTTGATTTCCGTTTTTCCGCTCCGCTCAAGGTCTGTGAAAGTAACAAATCCCGTGATATCTATTTCATCTGCAATCAAGGAAGCCATTCTGCTTGTCAGCGTGAAGTTTGCTGCGCTGGTACCGCTTTTCACCAACCAATTTATCTTATCCGCCGTCTGCTCCACAGAAGAAATGTTCCCTTCCGCATTCTGCACTCTTGTCAGGATGCTCTCCGCTGTGGCATCCAGTGTCATAATGTCACCTTCCGCATTCTGCATACGCACCGCCAGCGCATCCGCCCGCTGCTGTATCAGGCTGATATCTCCCTTGGTGTTCTGCACCTCTGTGGTAATGCCGTTGATATCCTGCCTCAGCATGGAGAAATTCCCTTCCGTATCCTTGATGATGTTTGCTATATCCTTCCCATATTTGAAAAAAATCTCCTTCGATTCTTCCGAAAGGTTTTCATCAATGTCAATATTCTGAAACATATACCGCAGCTTCTCATCCAGCAACGCCAGATAGTTTAAAATCTGCCGCCGCTCCTTCTCACTGTCCAGCTGCTTATCGGAAATCTGCGGCAACTGTATCATCCCATAATTCGCCATTGTCACCGCCTCCGCTCATTGCTCCCCATGGCAAGGTATATCGTCATGTCGTGTATCACGCAAGGCCCATATCCGCTGAACCGCAGCCTGAAATGGTCGCATCTTGTTGGAATCAGCGGCACATTGACTGTCTTTTTCAGGCTCCCGCCGATGCTTTTCAGCCGCTTCCACGCCCCCCGGCTGTCATAATCAATCCAAACCTCCAATGCACTGCCGTTCGGCACCTCACACCGCAGGCTGATTCTGGAAATGAATTTACTGTTTGCCGTCTGATAGGTGTAGTCCGCCGTCTCTGCGTACCAATCAATGATCTCACTGTCATTCCCATATATGGTCTTGATGGTGTTCCCGTCCAGGTAATAGAGATTGCTTCCCGCCTTCGCAAACCATCGTGCCTGTGTGCCGTCCTCTCTGTGCCAAAGTCCCTTTTCTGCATCATATACGAAAAGGTGATAGGCCCCGTCCTTCTCCATGCTGATGTAATACTTGCTCCCGATGCTTCCCGCTTCCGCCTTGCCGTATCCTTCTCCCAGCGGTTCCCCCACCGTGTATGGCAGGCTGCCTTGAAAGCTCATCACTCCCGCATCGGATTTATAGTAAAGCACCTCGTTTACAATCTGCATACTCCTGTGGCATCCCTTTGCCACCCCCCGCAGTTGCCCTTCCACAATCTGAAAATTGCTTGGCTTGTTCCCGTAAATCTTGTGTATGCTGTTCTCCTTGAAAAACATCACATAGCCCAAGTAGGTGATTGCCCCCGTGAAGTCTCCGTCATTGGCAATGGTGGCGGCATAGCTGTCGCTTGCCAGCCCATCATAACAGTAGAAATTCTTCGGGCTTCCCAGCTTCGATGCGTATACCTCATGGTTCTTGCTGCTGCATCCCCAAAGCCGGTTCTCCGCCACCGTCCAAAAATCACACTCCGGCAGCTTCCGCTCCACCGTGATCTCCGCCGTCTGGCTCCCGTCTGCGTCAATGGCAGCAATAATCTTGATCCAGCCTTCCCCAATGTCCTGTATCACATGGGTGCCGTTCAGCTCCTCCACGGTAAAGCCTCTCAGCTCCACGCCGTCCCCCTTTTGGAACCCTTCATGGATGCCCGATGCGCTGATCTGTATGTAAACCTGTCCGTCTCCGTCCAGTTCCGTCTCCGTCAGGTATGTTTGCTTCCAGCTTGCCCCCGCCGCCGTGAATCTGCGCTCCATCTCCTCCATCTTCCCGTCCGCCGTGTGATACATCAGCTTGTCCGGGAAAATCAGCACGTATGCCCCAAAGGAAAGGAAGGTCTTTTCGCTGTCCTCCACATCCCCGATCTTTTCCTCCCCGTAGAAAAGCTCCGTCCCATCGCAGTACATCAGCTTTTCCCGCATATGTATGCCGTTGGCCTTTGTCAGTGTCCGCACGGTTCCTCTCGCCTTCCGTGGAGAAAGCAGAGGAAACCTGTCCCCTGCCATGTTCTCCATAGCGGTAAATTCTCCCTTCCCCGCCCGGTCTGTGCTGTTGTATCCCTTGAATTGTATGAGGATGTCCTCCGCCGGTCGGCTCCCGCTCAGTCTCGGTAATCGCATTACCTTCTCCTCCTCTCCGGCAAAAGTCCTGTCAAATTTGTTTGCTTCGGCTTGTGCGTCTGCCTGTAATATGCCGCATAGTCCTCCCATGCCTGATTGAAAAGCACCATCGTGTCGTTATATCTGCCGCTTTCCCCGTTGTAAAAATCAATCATGGCCGCCAGATAATATGTATAGATATCCGTGTATGGAATGGG
This sequence comes from uncultured Clostridia bacterium, assembly GCA_945868505.1. Classification (GTDB taxonomy): domain Bacteria; phylum Bacillota; class Clostridia; order Lachnospirales; family Anaerotignaceae; genus Anaerotignum_A. The sequence goes on from CAMBLO010000032.1 coordinate 16,575, forward strand.
AACAATCAACTCCCGTTCCTCCTCCCCTTCTGCAAATGGAATAAATTCTCCCTCAAAATCCTCTGCCTTTTCCAGAATCTCTTTGTAAATCCGCCCTTCAATGGTGTTCAGAAATTTTATCTTCTCCCCGTCCGTAAAAGCATTTGGCCGCATGGTAGCTATGTCTGCTAAAACCTCTCTTACCTTCATCCGCCCTCACCTCAGTAGCTTTCTCCCGTAATTTCCGCATATTCCGCCGCTGTCAAAGCCCCCAGTTCCACCAGCCGCCGAAGCTGTTCCTTTGTGCATCCGTTCCGCTCATATCTCTTTTTGTATTTCATCTTGTTTGCTTCGCTCATGCCGTAATGCTCCCTTCCATCTGCGCAATCTCAATCTCCGTCAATGCCTGCTCCTGCTCCATCAGACTGATTTCCAGTTCTGTTATGGCCTGCCATTGCAGCTCGTCCTCCGTAGGCGCAGGCTTCGGCAAATTTTCTCTGTCCGCTTCAATTTCCGCATCACTCCGCAGGATAGCCTTTTCCCCGTCCCATTTGTATCTGGGAATGCCGTCCATCGTGTATAAGCCGCCATCAAAATAATGGCTCTGGCAGAGGTTGTATCTGTCTCCTGTGCCTTCATCAATGAAAATCCAATCGTCAATATTTTCAATATTGCACATGGTGTATCCACCCTCGCATCGGAGGATGCGGCTGTTTTCGTCCACCTTGATATAGACCTTAGATTTATATGTATCCACGCTTCATCCTCCTTACAGTTCTGCCGATATATCAATATTGATGGATGCCCATGTGGCAACCCCAACATTATCCCCCATCGTCCCAGTTGCCTTCAATATAATCCCATTTCTCCCCATGCCTGCGAATGTGCAGGAAGTGATAGATGTATTCACTATAACGCCGCTTTTCATCGGAATGCCACCATAGCTGTTCACAGTTATCACGGGCATTGTTCTCATGGTTGTCACTAACGGTACCTCAAAATATCCTTCCGTGTTGCTTACAATAAATCCGTACCCATAGTCACCTCTTGCGATTTGAAAATATCTCTGGCACTTCGCCAATTCCTGCTGTTTGTTCGTTGGTGCATCATTCAGCACCCATGCGCCGTTTTCCTGTCTGGCAAGCGTCTGCTGTGCGCCATATTCTAATTTTACAGCCTGTATATCGACTGTTTTCCCGGGGTTAATCCAAACACCGAATGTTGGATGTCCTGTGTCGAAAACTCTTGCGATTAACGCAACATTTTCATCAACATAGAATACAACGGAAGTACCATTTTCTGTCGGGAAATCCCCACCGCCGGAAACAACTGCCCCATTCACCATAGCAGATAATGTGACTGATTTTCCTTTGATTGATTTGTCCTCTATAAACTGAATCAGTTCTGCGTTTGCACTAGACGCTGCTGCGATTTTTAACGCACCGTCCGTCAAAGATGTTGTTGCACCGTCCCCGAACATCTTCCACCTGTCCACTGTATAGCCGGAACCGTTATAAACTGTATTTCCACGCTGATTGATGGGGTCTGCAAAATACCAGTTATCCAGTAAATTTTGATTACTCGCCGCCTCTCCTTTTTCCCCTTTCAGTGCCTCTAACTGTTCTTCTGTAAAGTCCTCATAGGTGAAAGGCTTTCCCTTCTCACCGTCAAAATAATCCTTTCCCTTCACTGGGGTATATCCGTCCTTCCCCGGTGTGCCCGGTTCCCCTTTCAATGCCGCCAACTGTTCTTCTGTAAAATCATCGTATGTGAATGGGTCGCCCTTTTCCCCTTTCGCTCCCTGTAATCTTCCGTGGTTTACCCAGTCCTGCTTTCTCTCGTCATAAATGTAAATATCATAAGGTGCCGCTTCCCCTACGCCGTATGCGTCTCCCCCGGAAGGAGAAGCCACGCCTGCCCGAAGGGCTTCTTCCGTCTGAAAACTGCCGATAATCCGCAATCCATCCCCGGTTTCCCCCTTCTCCCCTTTTTCTCCGTCAAAATAATCCTTTCCCTTCACTGGAGTATAGCCGTCCTTCCCCGGTGCGCCCGGCTCCCCTTTCAGTGCCGCCAACTGTTCTTCCGTAAAGTCATCGTAAGTGAATGGTTCCCCCTTTGGTCCCTTCGGTCCTTCTGCCTTCAATGCTTTTTCCGTTGCCTCTTCCGCTGCTTTTATTGCCCCTTCAAATTCTGTTCCTCTCTTTTCTTCCGCTGCAATTCTGGCGTTTTCCGCTTCTACCCTTGCCGCTTCTCCTTCCAGAATATCAGATACGGATTTTTCCATCTGTTCCAGTTCTGATAGCTTTCCCTCAAAGCTGCCCGGTGTATCAATGACGTTTTCAACAAAAATCGGTGCCTGTGCGCTGTTCCATTTCAATATACCGTCCCCGTCAAAGGCACGAATACCGATAAATGTCGTTCCGTTTTCCTGCAGGTCATTCTTCCCCACTTCCCAAAAAAGCGTTATTTTTTCCTCCTGCACCGTCTTGAGCAGCAATGCCGTATTCTTGTTTCCGCTTTTGTATCGGATATCCAGCCGAAAAATAAGCTCGCTCAGGTCTACCCTGTCCGGCTCATATCTGTTCATAACGAATGTGCGGCTTGTGCTGCCGCTGTCCCCCAGAATAAAGGTCTGCTCCTCATTCGGAAATATCATCTGTTTCCCGATAATGGAAATCATCCCGTTTCCTCCTTCCTGTTTTTCTCGCTATTGAAAAAGGCGGAAGCTTTCCACCTCCGCCCATGTCGTTTTTAGAGTACGTTATTGTCCTCTCCCTTTTTCGCTTTGTCCTGCAATTCTCTCTGCTTCAGGATAGCCGCCATCTTCTGGTTGTTGCTGTCCTGCAGTGCCGCAGCCACAAATTCAGGCACCTCTACCTCAACCCCACGCTGTATGAGGTATTTTTCGCCGTTGACGGAAACAAAAACATCGTCCATCTCGCCGTTGTCCTTGATAGGCAGCATGATTTTGACCTTTTTCTTCTTTTCTTCCTCCATGGCCTCTTTCATTCTGCGCTCCATCAATGCCTGCTTCTGCCCTTCGGTCAGCTCTTTTTCCTTTGCCGCTTCTGCCGCCGCCTTTTTTGCGTCCTTGCTGTCCTTCTGGGTCTTTTCCAGCTTTTCCTTGATGTCAGCATTTTCCTGCTTCATCTGCGCCAGCTCCGCCAGCACCATTTCCAGTGTTACAGGCTGTTCCTGTACGTTGTTGTTCTTTTCATCAGCCATACTTTATTCCTCCTTAATTACTATCCGCCGTAGAGAAGCTGGAAGAAGATTCGATACGAACCATGTATTCGTCACACAGAATCTCTGCTGTTTTCAGTGCCTTCCATCCTGCGGATGCTCTCTGGTCCAGAGGGTCCCCTGTACCGGCACTGCCCAGCTGCTTCACGATGGTTCTCAGTCCTCCGCCCTCAACGTCTGTCACGCCGTAGGCGTTCTTCCCGATAATCAGTGTGGAAAATACAGATACGGTGTTTCCTGCCGCTGCCTGCGCCCAAATCTTTGCTTCTGTGCTTGTCACGAAACGCACGCCGCCAATACGTCCCACTTCCCCGTTATACATGTTCTCAGGAGCGGTGTATTTGTTCCATTCCTCCCATTTTTCGTCCATCATCAGGTCGTATGCCACGAAAGGATGAATCACGCCCACATAGTCCCTGTCGTAGGGTACTGCATCTGCTCCCTTCAAAATTGCCGCCGCCTTCATAATCAGAGGAACGGAAACCAGACATGTGCTGTCCAGCCCTGCTCTTGTCGTTACGGGTGTGCCGTCTCCCTTGGGTGCGTAAAGCACGTTTGTCCCCGCATTGATAACCTCTCTTGTCACAGTGTCCAGTGTTCGCCCGCTCTGGCTCCCCAGCAGAATCACCGCTTCGCTCAGGTTGTTGTCAATGGCTGTCAGAATCAGCACATCGGAAAGGGAAATCCAGTCGCCGTACTGCTTCACTGTCGCTGTCACGGTTGTTACCGCCAAGCTGTTAGGGTCAGGTGTCACGCCTTCTGTCAGTGGTGTCAGTGCCTTAGGCAGCTTCTTGTATTTTCTGAATTCGACGGTCTTACCCTTTCCCTTTGGAATGGGTCTTTTCTGGCCGAACTGGTCGTGTACCAGGTTAGGCTTTGCATTGTCCAGCAAAACACTGTCATAAAATGTTTTCATTTCAGCAGACAGAGTCTCTGTCCCCGTTGTCATCGTGTCGAATACTTTCAGATTCATTGTATATTTTGTGTTCATCTTCTACCCCTCTTTCTTATCCAAACGTAATCAGTTTGTCAGGATTCCGCATGGCCTCCTCGATCAGTGCAGACCTCTGCTCCTTCGTCAGCTTGTTTACGTCAATTTTTTCTCTGGCTGCGCCGCTTCCCTTTGCGCCGTTCTCATTGGGTCTGGCTCCTCTGGCTCTGATGCTGTCCAAAACCTTCTTTTCCGTCTGTGCCGCCGTGTGCTGCAATGCGCCTCCCATCAGCTCATCGAAATGCACCGCCTGATATGCTGTACGCATATCCACGCCGTTGTCCAGCATCCGTACAAACTGTGGATTCTTGAACTCCTGCACCAAATCCAGCTCAGGGTATGTATCCTTCAGCTGCTCCGCCTCTGCGTTCCAGCCCGCCAACTTCTGCTCAAAGGCCTGCCGCTCCTGCGCCTGCCGCAGCTGCTCCTGAAAGGCTTTGTTTTCCCGCTCCATGCGTTTAAACTCCGCCAGCTGCTCCACGGTCATGCCCTTCTCCAAGGCTTCTTCTTCCAGATACTTTCTGTCTCCCTCCAACGCCTTCTGCAGAGCTTCAAAGTCCTTCCCGTCCAGGTTGTATCTTTCGCCTACCAATGCCAGCAGGCCCTCTGCCGTTTTCAGTCTGGCTTCCGTCTGCTTGCTTCCCTTTAGCCTGTCCTGTACGGCTCTCTGCATCCTCTGATTATAGGCATCCTTGTAATCGCCCTTAATCATTTCTTCAAACTCTGCGTTGAAGTCCCTTTCTCCGCCGGCTCCTGCTTCGCCTGCGCCTTCTGCCGCTCCTGTAGTCGAGCCTGCTCCACCAGTGCCCGCTCCTGCGCCCTCGTCAAATAAACGTAAATCCATGCGAAATCTCTGCTTCATGTTGTCCTCCTTCTCTAGGGTCTTTCCCCCGCGTCTTTTCAATCTCCCGTCTCTCCGGGGTGCCTGCCAATATTCTAAACAATCCCAAAAATGTCTGCACCCTCCCACTTTTCTTTCACCAAAGGTTCTACCTTCACGTATTCCGGGTACTCCCTCGCTATCAGCTGCAGCCCGCATAAAATCCCCTGAAAGATTGCGTGTGTCTCCTTCCTGTTGTCCTTCCCTGCATAGGCCACAACCATCATCATCCCGTCCTCCTGTTTTTTTCTCGTCTCCGCATGGCAAACGCTGTCCAGTCCGGCATAAAGTGTCTGCATCAGCGTGCTGATAGCCGCACATACAATGTCATGCCCCGGCTCATATCCTGCGTGTCCCTCCGCCCTGATATAGCAAATGTCCTGCAGCTCCATCCATTCAATCCTCGTCATCCTCTACCGCACCTCCGTCCTCTCCTGTGCATTCTTCCTCGCTCGGTCAGCAATGGTGTTCGTTTTCGTGCTTTGGTATGCGCCGCCCAAAGGGTCTACCCCTGCGCCGCTTCCTTTTGTCATTGTCTCAGGCGGCATCTGTCCGCCCACCTGCTCTCCGCTGACGGCTCCCACCATGTCTCTCCCCGTCAGCTGTGTGATAACCTCCGCCATCTGCAGAATCTGTCCCTGCATCTGCTGCATCTGCTGCAGCATGGTCCCGTTCTGGGAAACCTTTCGGATAACCTCCTCTTTTCCTTCAAAATCCATCATTTCCAGGGCAATCATGGCTTGGTCTGCCAGCTCAGGGTTGAAAATCCTCGCTCCGTAAAGCTCCTTCGCCAGCTCGTTTTGCGCTATTCTGCTGAATGGGCTTGCCTTCTGACTGGTAATCTTAATGTCGAAGATAGGCTTTCTCCCTGCGGTCTGCACCTGTCCCATCACCATTTCTTCCATAGGCTTCAAGTTTTGGTTGTTATACCGCACAAATTCCTCTCCCATCTGCCCGGTAATGCGAAATTCCCGCTCCTCGTCATAAAATTCCCGAATCAGCTCCACCACAAGCCTGTTGATGTTCGCAAAGCTGCGGTATGCCGCCTTAATCATGTCCCTGCTGGTCTTGCTTCCCGCTTCCTGCAGGGCCGCAATGGCACTGGCCGCCGTCACGCCGCTGGCGGTGCTTCCCTGAGAGAAGTCCCTGTTGGAGGAGGTTTCTTTCAGCTCGTCAATCTTCATCTGGTAAAGGTTCGTTGCAATCCCGCTCACCGGTGCTGTCTGTATGGGCTGTATCCCATCAATGCTCCCCGTATAGTCCACAATGGAATTGCTCAGGTCTGCAAACTGCTCCTTGTTGATGCCGTTTCCGTCCTTTGAAAAATATCTCGGCTCTGCGCACCATTTCACGTTCTTTTCAAAAGAAACCCACATATTGTCAATGCTGATCTGGGCATCCTTCATAATGTCTACATATCCGAAGCCCGCAGGGCTGTCCTTTTCAGGAAAGAGTACGTCAAATACATACGGATACATCCCATGGGCGTATAACCCTCCCGCCATGGCTTCCTCCCGCTCCGTGGCGTAGAGCAGGTTCCCTTCGCAGAATTTCACGAAATGCAGAATGGTTCTGCCGTTTTCCATTTTTTTGTAGTACCAGTCCACCACCATGCTTTTCTCGCTGGTGTCGATGCTGTCATCGTGTATGTAATTTGTGGTGCGCATATCCCCGCTTCCCTTGAAGTCGATGTCAGGGTATTCCTCCCGCAGGCTCTCCGTGTTTTCCAGCTCAATGTGGAAAAGGTTTGGGCTTTCCTGAATGTCCTTCACCCCCGGCTCCCAGAAGATATTCAGCAGGTCAATGTCCGCAATCCCGATATCCCCCACGCCGTTGTCCTTCTCCTTGTCCCAGAAAACCTTGTAAACCGCCGTCCCGCTTTTCAGCTTGTCCCACCATGCGTCATGGTATGTCTGCTCAAAGTCATTCTGCTCCAAAATCACAGGAACAATTTTTGAAAGCACCTCCGCATCCGCCTTGTCCCCCTCCTCACGGGGCAGGAAGTTCGGCTGCGGGTAGTTGTCCATAGCGTCTGCGTGTTTGTTCGCCAGTGAATTGAAAAGCCATGCAGAAGCCGTCTGCGGCCCATCCCCCACAGGTCGAATCTGCTCCCAGTGGAGCATCTTGTACCATTGCTCGTTCTCCACAATCCTCTTGTCTAAGTTCGCTTTCCCCTGCATATATTTCCGCAGTAATTCTTCTCCCCGCTTCACAAGGTTACTGTCCTCTAAACTCTGTTCATACATCCGTATTCCTCCTTTACAGTCTGTAAAAATTGTATTTTCCACCAACTTTTTCTCCGCCGAAAAGCTCTAAAGGGTCCTCCAAAGGCACCAGCTTCGGTGTGGTCTTTCTCGGCGTGATGGGGTGTGTCATGAATACATACCTGCATTCGTCATAAATATGATCCTCCCCGTCCGTGTCAATGTCCTCCACCTTCGTCTCGTCATAGACTAAGTTCGGAATCGTCCGCAGGAAGTGCTTGCAGGTGTCGAAGCAATAAAACATACTCCGCCCCTCGTCATCAAAGGCAAGGCGGTAATGAAATTGCATCTTCCCCGGCAGGCGGGTGTTGTCCCCCTTCTCCCACGAAATGAAGTAAGGAAATTCCTCCATCTGGTCTGCAATGCTCTCCCCTCTGCTTTTCTCAAAAATGCTCGGGTCTGCTACCCCTGTGATTTTCTTCCCCTTCAAAAGCTCATGGGTGCTTTCCATCTCCCGTATCCCCGCCGCAATCTCCTTCGGGTTCAGCTTTACGCCCTCATTGGCAACCCCTGTGCATCCGTAATATTCCGCAATGCGGTAGAGTACGCCCTTCTCGTCTACTGCGTACCACCCCACGCTAAAAGGCCGGCTGAAACCAAAGTCAAAGCCCCTGATGATCTTCCAATGCTCCGGTATGGGAAATGGCTTTATCACGTGGCTCCAACGCCGTGTCTCATACCCCGCAGGGTCATCCCGCCACTCGCTGAATACCTGCCCGCTGAAACAGTCCCAGTCCCCGTAAAGCAATGCCCGCTTCTCCGCCTCGCTCATCATTGCCAGTGAAGCCAAATATTCCGGGTTGTTTTTCAGCAGTGCAGGGTTGTCAAAAACAGAGGAAGGAATAAAAATCCTGTCCCGCTTCAATTCGATTTCCTCTCCATCCGGCTGTTCTACCCGATAGCTTTCCCATATCCTTGTCTTTGGCGGTGCCGCCGTGATAAAGCGGCTCTTTACCCACCCATGGCCGATGCCACCCGGGTTTCCTGTTGCCCGCATATAAACCCTCGTCCCCGGCCCCGAAGGTCTGTTTCTTGAGAAAAGGTAGCTGTATTCGTCCCATGTGAAGTGGGTCAGCTCGTCAAATCCAATGAAGTCAAATTCCTTCCCCTGATATTTGATCTTGTCTTTGGCATGGTGCAGGCTCCCAAAGTAAATCCTTGCGCCGCTTGGAAATTTCCAAACGTGTTCGCTTCCGTTGTATTTTGCCTTCGGAAATGCCTGACTGTAAAATTTCATACTCTTGCTGATCAGCTCCGAAAGTTCAGGGTATGTCTTTCGTATGATAAGCCCCTTGTAGTGGGGAATATGCACCTGCCGCAATGCCTCCATCAAAAGGCTGTCGCTCTTTCCGCCGCCCGCTGCGCCCCCGTAAAAAACCTCATATTCCGGTCGCTGCATAAATTCAATCTGTTTCGGCTGTGGCTTCCATATCACCCGCATCGGCTTCCTCCTCCCTTTCCATCGGCTCTGCCAGCAGAATTACGCCGCCTTCTTCCTTCTCAATTTCTTCCAGCATCTTCTTGTAGTCCTTGTATTTATCCAGCAGCAGCTTCTCTCTGATGGTCGGAATAGCGTAAACATCCCGCATAATATCCGCAATGTTCTTCAATGCCGCCGTCAGGTCCTTTATCATCTTCACATCCTCCGGCGTGATGCTTTTCCGCTTCCTGTGCAGTTCCTTTAGCTTCTTCACGTCCTCCCCAATCAGGTCAGCAACGTCCTCTGCCACGTCTCTTAATCTCGCCAGTCGCTTGGCTTCTTTTTTCATGGTTTTTTGGGACGCTTTTTGGGCGGTGTTGGTGCGGAAATTTTTTCTCTCCTCCACCCACTTTTCTTTCCTGCTCCTGTCCTTGATTGTCCGCAGAGGAATCTTGTACTTTTCAGATAGCTTCGTCAGACTCTCTTTCCCTGTGATATACTCGTTTTTTATGGCTCCCCAGTCTCTTTCATCCATCCCAATTTTCACCCCCTCAGCGGCAGCCAGAACGCCCCCTAAGTGGCATCCCTTTTTCCGCCCACGTACCGTTTTCTAAAAAACTACCACAAAGTTGCACCATTTTCCCCCTATCAACGGGCTTCCTGCCGCTCATGCCGAAGGAACATGTGACCGCAGGTTGCGTGACTGAGAAATGGCAGGAATGGTTAGTGGTTTTCGACCGAAAGGGAGAAAAGATTTCCCCTATCAACGGGCATAAAAAAAACAGGGAATCATCCCTGTTCTTTTTCTGTAACGGAAATGGAAACCGTATGCTTCTCCTTGTCCGCCTGATATGTAATTTCATATTCCTCTAAAATCTGTTTCAGGTCCTCTGTATTTACGGTAATCTTCCCGCCCGCTGCCAATGCGCATCCGTTCACCAGCAGCTCCAAAACCTCATTCTCTGCACGCATCAGATTGATTTTGTCTCCCCAATCCTCACATAAGTCTAACAGAAATCTGTTTCTCCGATCCAGTCCCGCAATCAGACTTTTCTGTAATTTTATTTCGCTTTTTGCTACTTTCAGTTTTGTTCTCAGTCCCATTCTTCTTTTTCTCCTTCCCAATTTTAGCGTAGAATCTTTCCATGTAATTTGCATATGCTATCGTATGCTTTTCCGCTCTGCTTGCCATTTTGCCCCTCCTTTCTCGGTGTGACCGTTACTTTAATATCTACACCCTCTTTACGGGCAATCAGCAAAGCCAAGGTTTCATAAAAGCGTTGTGCCTGTATCTGTTCCATGCAACGCCCTCTCTTCCTCCATAATCTCTACTGCTGCTTCTTTAATCTGTCTAAAATCTTCTTTCAGAATGTCCGCCGTAAGTTCCAAGACCCCCAGCGTCAGTGTGTTTTGCTTCAAAAATGACCGTTCTCCCGCCTTTCAGCGTGCCTTTATAGTCCGGCTGTGCCGCCTTTGTGAAGCAGGCTTTGAACTGGCCGTGCTTGTCCATTTTGGAGAGAGGTTTCATCGGTTCCGGTGTTTTTTCTATTACAGCGATACCCGCTTCCCGGTAATATCTGCAGGAAGCACTAATCATCTGCTCAAACAATGCACCCACCATTTTCGACCGCTTCCCCTGCAACTTCTTTTCCGCTTCGTATGCCGTCAAATCGGTGTATCCCTCTTTATTTTTTCTGGGATTGTACTGTTCCATCTAAAGCCACCTCACGAACATTCACGATTTTGTAGAAATTAGGGGTTAAATCATATTTTGCAATCCAATCATTCACTACATCTGTCAACTGTTGGCTCAATTCATTCCAAGCAGCATCTTTTTGTTCATTACCTTTTTCTCTCAATCCGCTCCAAACGTCCCATCCTTCAGCCACTTCACCGTATTCATCAAATGCCTGTTGTTCCAGATGTTCAATCACGTCCGTCCCTAATACCCAAGGTTGAAATACGATTGTTTCACCAACATATATTACGTCATGTTTCCCGATATAATCATCCTTCATAGCCTCTTTGGCCTCATGAATACATTCTTCTATTGTGTCAAATGTTCCATTCTGCCAATATTCTTCGCTTTCATCGAATTCCCAAGTGTATTTTCCAATCATAAAATCACTCCTTGTCCATTTTTGCTCCGCACCGATTGCATATTCTACTTCCAAAAACCCAAGTCTCACAATGCTCGCAAAACCATTTAAACATTTTTATCACCGTCCATTTTAGCCCCGCATCGTCCGCAGTATTTAAAATTATCGTATTCCGCAGGGTAATTCCCATCATAGTTGATTTCAAAACCACATTCTGAACAATGCCACTCATCATACTCGTCAGGATTCAACCACTCCCCATTCCTAGCAGTTTCATCTCCATCAACCTTCATATCATCAGGAAGATTTTTTGCAAATGTTAAAAAATCATTAATCCCCTGTTCATATCCTTTGTAGTATATCTGAACTTCTTTTATTTCACGGTTGCATTTAATATCAGCATTACCCAGAAGTTCGTGGTGAATCTTTTCCATTTCATCTTTTCTGCTCATTTCTTCCTGCCTCCCTTTCATCTTCAACTTTCTGTTTTTTTCCACGAATTCTGTAATTTTCAAACCCATCATTTGCACATGCCGCTACCGCTGCATTAGCATCATTACCGTATTTCAGACATTCACCTTCTCCCAGATTCTCACACTTTCTGCAATCTACGAAAATCATTATTCTCCGCCTCCCCTCTTTTCCAGTGCCGCTTCTGCTTCCTCACGGGTCAGGAATACGGTTTTACCAAAATCCGAAATATCCTGATCAATTTCGTCTAAGCATTCGCTCGGACAATCCCCGATAGATTTTGAATATGCCGAACACAGATATGTAATCGTTTTATCAATCACAATATTTTCTACTTCATATTCCAATATTCCAAATACTCCGTTATCTGAATATACCGTATCCCCCACCTTGCACGGCAGCACAACCATCCGCCCTTGTTCTTCTAAATCTTCGTATCGTTTTAGATTTTCTCTCAGTTCTGCCATAGCCCAGATATTTTGATAGAACATAGCAATTAAACCGTGTATTGTTCCTATACCATCTTCTCCATAACAACTGCCTATCCAGTAGTCAAAATCTTCATCCGATTCAAAATCAACATCTTGTTTGGCTAACTCTTTTAGCAATTCTTTTGCTAATTCTCTTGCATCAATATCTATGTCAAAGTCTCTATATCTGGCACAGCCATCTTTCCCGATATAACAGCAATTATGGGCTAATCCAACAATCCCCATTTCGTTTACGTTGTCTGTTGTAATCCGTTTCATCCTTATCCCTCCAAATCTTCCAACCGCATCCCTGCGGCTATCGCCCGTATCACAGGTACCGTCACGCCATTCCCAGCCTGTTTGTAAAGCTGATTATCGCTATTCACCAATGCTGCCCGCTCAAAGTATGTATCATCCCACCCCTGCAGGCGGAAGCATTCCTTTGGTGTCAGCTTTCGTATCGCAACATAACATCCGTATTTTTCATACCAAATTCCGTATGCAAATCCACCGTCTGCCAGACTAATCAATACTCCATGCCTATCCTGTCCCGTCAGCGTAAACATAGGCTCACCGTTCTCTTTGAATCTGCGTCCGTTCTGCCGCTTCGTTTCTCTGTTAGGTGTCAATACAGGAATTGCTACCTTTATTCCTTCTCCCTTGTTTGTGGTCAGTGTTTGTGAGTTTTTCTTAACGTCATACACGTTTCCATTCATTCCGTTTCCGGATGGATTTGTGTTTGCAATAACAACTACTCCACTGACTTCTTTCTTTCTGTTGTTTACACCCTTGTTATATCTCGCTTGTAAACAGAACGCCTTATCATGCAAATCTAACCCTGCTCCATTAGACATATCGCAAAATACAGGAAACGCAATATTGTTTCTCCCTCCAAGTTGTGCATTTAATGCAGGTATAATACCACGTGCATCATTAACTCTGTCTTGCTGCGGTCTTTCTCTTCCATCAGAATCATTTATGTTCATGGTTTGAATAGTATTTTCTCCGTCTGCTCCTTGGATAGGAAATATCGGCTTGGTACCTCGTCCTCTAAGATGTCCAATAATGAATACCCGCTCCCGGTTCTGCGGGACATAATCGGCAGAGTTGATAACCTGCCATTCTGCATCGTACCCGCTTTCGTCCATCGCAATGAGAAGTTTAAGGAAGTCCGTTCCTCCATTAA
>CAMBLO010000033.1 GCA_945868505.1 uncultured Clostridia bacterium
TATTTTTTGACATTTTTGATGAAGCATTTTGACATTTTTAATGCCGCCTTACAATTGCGTTTATTGGATAAAAAAAGTATTTCTGAAATTACAGTTTCTGAAATCATCAGAGAAGCCGGAGTGGCGAGAGCTTCCTTTTACCGAAACTATGCCACTAAGGAAAGCGTCATCACGACGCTGATCGAGAATATTCTGGAGGATTATCGGAAAAATATGGAAGGGGACGGTGATGAATTTTATACCTATGAAAACGTATATCGGAGCTTTGTGTATTTTGAACGATATCAAAATCAGTTTCTTGATTTGCACCGATTCGGTTTTGGTTCCATCCTATTGGAAATGCTGAATCAATTTCACGAAGAAGTGGCAGGCACGATGGGCAGTCAATCCATCGAGCGATATAAATTGTACATATATATGGGGGCGCTGTATAACACAGCTTTGGTTTGGCTGCAAAGGGGCAAAAAGGAAAGTGTTGCAGAAATAGCGGATATTTTTTATGAAAATTGTGCCTTTGGCGTAAAAAATAATGAAAAGTAATTCCCCTTTGTCAAAATCTGTCGACCATGCCAGAGAAAGTAACGGTTTTTTCTCTCCAAACAGCAAACAATAACAAAGCAATCAAACAGCATTGCAAAAATAAAAAATGAAATCTGGGAGGGATTTTATGTTTGGCAAAAAAGCAGGACTTTTTACGGTGCTGGCAGTATCCATGATGCTCTTTGGCGGCTGCGGCAATGCCGGTGCCAACCTTGGCGGCACTAGAAACGGCAGCAATGGAAGCTATAATGGTTATAACGCAGGGACATACTCCAGCGGCGGCACAGGCTACTGGGATGGCTATGGCATCAACAGCGCCTATAATGGCTCAGGCTACAACGGCGCCTATTACAACACCTATGGCACAAGAAACGACGGGGTGAATGGCGGCAACACCTTAGGGCAGGATGTGCGGAACACATGGGATAACCTGACCGGGACAAACAATGGCACCAACACGAATACAAATACCACCAACACAAATAACAGAGTGGTAAAATGATTTTTCCAAGATGAGCGTGGCAGACCCCACGCTTTTCTTTTTGGAAAGAATAAAAAATACAAATCCTTCCATACTAAAGGCGAAAGGGGGCGGCAGATTTGACGCAAAAATGGAAAAAGCTGCTCATCGGCACAGTGACGGGCTTTGCCAATGGGCTTTTCGGCAGTGGCGGCGGCACCATCGTCGTGCCTGCCATGGAGCGGTTTTTGCAGGTGGAGGAACATAAAGCCCATGCCACCGCCATCGCCATTATTTTGCCCCTGTCCATCCTGTCTCTTGCCATTTATCTCTGGAAAACAGGCTTGGGGCAGGTCTGGCCCATTGCCCTTTGGGCTTCGGCAGGGGGCTTGGCGGGCGGCGTTGTGGGGGCGAAGCTTCTCAGTAAGGTCAGCGGCATTTGGCTGCACCGCATTTTCGGGGCATTCATGCTGGCGGCAGCCGTGAGGATGATTTTATGATGTGGGGCGTGGCGGCCATCGGCTTTTTCTCCGGCATCATCAGCGGCATGGGCATCGGCGGCGGGACGATTCTCATTCCTGCCCTGCTGTTTTTGACGGGTATCGACCAGCATCAGGCCCAAGGGGTGAATCTGATTTATTTCATCCCCACTGCTATCACTGCCCTCATCACCCACCAGAAAAAGGGAAATCTTTCTTGGAAAACGGCAAAGCCCCTTGCCCTCATGGGCTTGGCGGGGGCAGCGGCAGGGGCCCTTCTGGCGGTGTCTTTGGATTCGGAAATTTTAAAGAAAATATTTGGGGGCTTTTTGTTTTTGATGGGCTTAAGTGAGATTTTCAAAAAGAAAAAATCGGACAAAGGAGAGAACAAAAATGGAAAAGGATGATTTCATCAAGCTGAAGCTGAAATTCGCTCAGGCGGATGTGGCGGGGAAAATCGCCATTTATACGGAAACGCCGGGGCTCAGCACCACCCAGTATAAGGAGCTGCTGCGGATGTATCCCATGGAGCGGCTGAATGAGCTGGAAACTGCATTGGCGAAATTATAAGAAGAAGGGCTGTCTTTCAGACAGCCTTTTGCCATAGTATGGAGAAAGGATTTTGCATTTTCTATATCTTCCTTTTGGAATTTATGGTATACTTTTTAATAATTATAGGTATTTTTCGGAAACTGGATGAAAGGGGCTGCAGCAATATGGAATTGATCGATGATTTATTCGTTGGCGGCAATGTGACGGAATTGGAAACCATCGTTTACAGCCTGCGTCGCGGCATCCCTGTGCTGCATTTGCACTGCATCGTCTATTTTGAGGACAAAAACCGTCTGGAAATCTTATCTTCCCATGAACTGTTCCATGAGCGGAATAAAAACCGCCCTGCAAAGATTGCAGGTATCGCCATGGGCAGGCGGGAAGCGGTGGATCTGCTGGTTTTCATGGCAGAAGAAGCCCAGGAAAACGGACGGAACCCCGGAAATCCGAAGGAACTGTTCTAATCAGGTGAAAAAATGAAGGCTTTGTATCATGTCATGGGGCTGATGGTCGCTTTCTGTCTGATGGCTGTGGCGCTCATCACGTCGGTAGAGGCTGTGGTCTATTGGAACGATGGCTATTTTGAAAAGGAATATAGAAAATATCATGTGTTGCAGGAGGTTTCCATGGAAATGGACGATCTGCTTTTCGTCACCGATGAAATGATGGCTTACCTCAAGGGTGAAAGGGATGACTTGGTGGTAAATACCATTGTGGACGGGAAAGAACGGGATTTCTTCAACGAAAAGGAAAAACGCCACATGGAAGATGTGCAGGGACTGTTCCTTGGTGCCGTACATCTGCGCCGCGGGGCAGCGGTTCTCATGGTTCTGTTGGGGGCGGCTTTGCTTCTGAAAAAGCAGGCCTTTCTGCTTCTGCGGATGCTCCAATGGGGCATTGGGCTTTTCATTGGCGGCATGGCGGGACTGGCGGCCTTGGCTTCTACGGATTTCACGAAATATTTTACCTATTTCCATCTGATTTTTTTTGATAACATGGATTGGTATTTGAATCCGGAAACGGATTTGCTCATCAATATTGTGCCGGAAGGCTTCTTTCGGGATACGGCCTATACTGTGGCAGGCTTGTTCCTTGCAGTCAGCTTCATCCTCTGGCTGGGGGCGGGGCTGCTGCGCAAATGGGCGCGAAAATAAAGGAATGTTGTTATGAAGGTTTTACTGATTTTGCTGGGAATTTTAAAAGGAATCGGCATTGTGCTGCTGGCACTGCTGCTGCTCCTCCTGCTGCTGGTGCTTGTGGTGCTATTTTCGCCCATCCGTTATCAGCTGGCGGGGGAAAAGAAGGCAGAGCTGGGCGGTTCTTTTGGCGTGTCTTGGTTGTTTGGGGCAGTCAAGGTGGATGGCGGCTATACTCCGGCGGAATCGCTGAAATTGAAGGTCAAGGTGCTGTGGTTCACTCTCGTAGGCGGAGAACCCAAGGAAAAAAAAGAGAAGAAGCGGAAAAAGAAAAAAGCGCCGAAAAAAGAAGAATTGAAACTCGATTTGCAGGCGGCGGAAAAAAACACACCCAAACAGGCAGAAAAGCCCGTGGAGGAGAAAAAAGAAGAGCCGTCCAGAGTGGAGAAAAAAGAAGAACCGCTTATGGCTGAGAAAATGGCTGAGAAAAAAGAAGAAAAGCCTAAGGCACAGCCCAAGCAGCAGCGGATGGTACAGAAGCAGCCCAAAACCGTCCGTCGGGTGAAGCTTTCCGAAATTGAGGAAAAACCGCCCACAGAGGATATGGATATCCAACCGGAATTGGATGAGGACGATGCCTTTTTCACGGGGAAAGAAGCCAAAGAGGAAAAGAAAGAAAAAATTCCCCCCATCGTGAAGGAGCTTTGGAGCATCGAGGATAAAAAAGAGATTTTCAAAGCATTGAAAAAACTGCTGAAGCGGCTGATGAAGGGCATCCTGCCCGGCAATTTATTCATCAAGGGCACCATCGGCACCGGCGACCCCACCACCACAGGTTATGTGCTGGCATTGGCGGGGGTGCTGACGGCGAAATTCGGCAATGACATACAGATCAAAGGGGACTTCACCAAAGCCACGGCGGAGGATATGGAAGTTCGGGTCAAAGGAAAGATCGTACTGGGCAAACTGCTGTGGGCAGTACTGGCCTTTGGTTTTGCGAAGCCTGTACGAAAGGCAATTTGGAAAACCATCAAATTTCTGCGGAAAAAAGACTGAGAATCAGATGGAAAAGATGAAAGGATACGGTGAAACGATATGAGCAAGGATTTCAATGAAGCGGTAGAGGTATTATTCAATAAAGTGGATGATCTGGTTTCCACAAAAACAGTAGTAGGGGAAGCCATCGTGATCGATGATATGACGCTGCTGCCCCTGATCGAAGTAGCAGTGGGCGCAGGGGTTGGTGCCAAGGAAAGTGTAAACGCTGCCGGCGGCATGGGGGCAAAAATCACACCCTCTGCCATTCTGATGATCCGCCCCGAAGGCACACAGCTGATCAATGTGAAGAATCAGGATGCCCTGACAAAGCTGATCGATATGGCGCCCGGTGTGGTGAATAAGCTGAACTTCGGTTCTGTTTTCACAGGCAGAAATAAAAATGCAGAACCCAAGGAAGAAGTAAAGTTTGAAGAAGAAACCATCGTAGAAGAATAAGAAAATGAGGCCGAAAGGGGGAAGGCTCTCAATGAAGGTTTTGATCGAATATTATGATAAGGATGTTCTGAAAAATATCGTAGCGCCTTTGACGCTGCGGCCCGATAAGGTGGTTTATCTGTATGATAAGGGCATGGAGGACATGAATGTGTTCCGCTCCCTCATCACCTGCTTTAACAAAAGCATGCCCCATCTCATCGTGGAGCATATTCCCGTGGATATCAGCTCTGTGGAAAAGCTGCGGACGGCCACTTGTCGGGTGATAGACCGCTATGGCGGGGAAAACTGCACACTGGAGCTGACCGGCGGCAGCGAATTGATGATGATTGCCGGCTATAAAGCAGGCATGGAAACGGGCACTCGCATGGTGCATACGGACTTAGTGAAACGATGCATCACCGATATCGAAACAGACGAAAAGATAGCCGATACGGTGACTTTGACTTTGGAAAATTTCATCGATGCCAAAGGGGCCTGCTTTATGGGGGAATCCCATCGTGCCCCCCAGCCGGAAAAATATGAGCCCATCAATACAATGGCAAAATATCTGTTCCGCCATTTAAAGGAATGGAAAATCACTTGCAGTTGGCTGCAGACGGTGGCGGCAAGGGGCTTGCCCCATGAGCTGCATATGGAAAGCCGCAGAGAAACCCACATGAAGAACGGCAGAACCGTTGCCCCCGATGATGGGGTGTTGATGGAATTTCAGGAAAACGGCTTTATCAAAAATTTGGAACTGGAGGAAAATTGGGTACAGTTTGATTTCTGCACCATGGAGGATAAGCAGTACGGCATCAGCTATGGCGTGTGGCTGGAATTGTATGTTTACGTGGCGGCAGCAGGCAGCGGCGAGTTTGACGATGTGAAGCTGGGCACCATGATCGACTGGAATGCCTATGATGGCTTGAAAATCGGCGGAAACGAAATCGATGTGATGTTAATGGATGATTCCCTGCCTGTGTTCATTTCCTGCAAGCTGCGGGATGCGGATACGGCGGCATTGAATGAATTGCTCATTGCCAAAAAGCGATTGGGCGGCTGGTTCTCCAAAGGCGTTATTGTTACATACAGCAGGGAAAAACAGGAAAAGACGGGAACTTACGAACGCTGTAAGGAGCTGGGGCTGGAAATGCTGGATGAAAGGGATATTCTGGCGGCAGATTTCCGGGAACGGCTGGTCAGAACCATTCGGGAGCATGACTTGGTGAACCTGAAATGGAAAAAAGTATAGCGCTAAGCGCTAACTCGAAAGCAGGCTTTCGAGTTGAAAGACAGAAGAATAAACAGATCTGTGCCTAATGGCGACAGCCTGTTTTCCTCGGCGGAAGTGAATTCAATGCACCGCAAAGACAGATGCGGTCGGCAAAGCCGACTTTGCGAAGCAAAGTGCTGAATATCCTGCGGATTCCATTCAGGAAACTCTTCGTTTCCCGAACCCTTCCGCAAAATTTTAAGTACTCGAAGTAAGGAGGAGAGCGCCTTGGCGAAGAAGAATACCCGAAACACCAAGAGCCGTATCGTTTCGGCGGCATGGAAGCTGTTTTATGAAAACGGCTACGATGACACCACGGTGGAAGAAATCGTGGAAGAATCTGGAACCTCCAAGGGCTCTTTTTATCATTATTTCAGCGGGAAGGATGCTCTGCTCAGTTCCCTTTCCGATTTGTTTGACGACAAATATCAGGAGTTGATTCCTACCTTGGATAAGGATATGGACAGCTTCGACCAGCTCATGTATCTGAATCAGGAATTGTTCTTGATGATCGATAACAGCGTTTCTCTGGATCTGGTGGCGCGGATGTATTCCTCCCAGTTGGTGACGGCGGGGGAAAAGCACCTTCTGGACCATAACCGTGTCTATTATAAGCTGCTGCGGCAGATCGTAACGGAAGGGCAGAAAAAGGGCGAACTGCGGGAGGATATGTCCGTCAATGAAATTGTAAAGGCCTATGCCCTTTGCGAACGGGCACTGATTTATGACTGGTGCATCAGCAATGGGGACTACTCCCTTTGCCAGTATGCCAAGAGCATGATGCCTGTTTTTTTGGGCAGTTTTCGGGCGAAAAAGGCTTCGGATGAATAATAATACAAAAAGAATTTTTTTGAACAAATTTATGTTCTAAAAATCGTATAGTCAGAAAATATTGATATTTCGATATTTCTGGCTATTTTTTATTTCAATCGTACAGAATTTGATTCAGACTTTATTCTGTATTTCGTTCTAGTAAAAAGTGTGCTAAACTGTTCAGCAGAAGAAGGAAACAAGGTTTCCGCTGAATTTGGTTTTTAAAGAGAGGTAAGAATTATGGTATCAGCAAAAGTTTTGATCATGCTTACCATCATCGTTTATCTGGGCGGTATGGTCGGCATCGGCGTTTATTGGTCTAAGAAAAATGAAAATGTAGGCGACTTCTATTTGGGCGGCAGAAAGCTGGGTCCCTTTGTGACAGCTATGTCTGCGGAAGCCTCCGACATGAGCGGCTGGCTTCTGATGGGTCTGCCCGGTCTGGCATACATTGCCGGTATCGCAGAGCCTGTATGGACAGCCATCGGTCTGGGCATCGGTACATATATCAACTGGCTCATGGTGGCAAAACGTATCCGTATTTACAGCCATGAAGTGGATGCCATTACCCTGCCTGACTTTTTCTCCCTGAGATACAGAGATGATAAAAACGTGCTGATGGGGATTGCAGCATTGTTTATCATCGTTTTCTTTATCCCCTATACTGCATCGGGCTTTGCGGCTTGCGGCAAGCTGTTCAGCAGCATTTTCGCCATCGATTATCTGCCTGCCATGATCATCAGTGCCATTGTCATTGTGGCATATACCGCAACGGGCGGTTTTCTGGCAGCCAGCACAACTGACCTGATCCAGAGCATTGTTATGAGTATCGCGTTGGTCGTTGTTGTTTTCTTCGGTATCCACGTTGCCGGCGGCATCGACGCTGTAGCGGCAAACGCAAATTCTATGGTGGATTATCTGAGCCTGACAGCAAGCCATGCCGTAGGAGAAGGCACAACAACACCTTATGGCTTTCTGACCATCGTATCCACACTGGCATGGGGTCTGGGTTACTTCGGTATGCCCCATATCCTGCTGCGTTTCATGGCAATCGAAGATAAAGAAAAACTGAAACTTTCCAGAAGAATCGCAACCATCTGGGTATTTATCGCCATGGGCGTTGCCATCTTCATCGGTGTTGTGGGGAATGCCATGACAGCGGCGGGCGCACTGCCCTTCTTGGAAGGCTCTTCTTCCGAAACCATCATTGTAAAGATTTCCGAATTCCTGAGCCAGTATGGCGCACTGGCAGCCATCATGGGCGGCGTAATTTTGGCAGGTATCCTTGCATCCACCATGTCCACAGCCGATTCTCAGCTGCTGGCGGCATCCTCCAGCTTCTCTCAGAACCTGGTGCGTGGTTTCTTCCGTGTGAATATTTCTGAAAAAACAGCTATGGTACTGGCGAGAGCATCTGTACTAGGTATCGCTGTCATCGGCGCATTCATCGCCAGAGACCCTAACAGCTCCGTATTCCGTATTGTATCCTTTGCATGGGCAGGCTTCGGTGCTACCTTTGGTCCCGTTGTGCTGACATCTCTGTTCTGGAAACGTTCCAATAAACAGGGCGCACTGGCTGGTATGATCGTTGGTGGCGTGATGGTATTCGTATGGAAATATCTGGTTCGTCCTATGGGCGGTATCTGGGATATTTATGAACTGCTGCCCGCATTCCTGCTGGCACTGGCAGCCATCGTGATTGTGAGCTTGGCAACAGCAGAACCTTCTAAAGAAATTCAGGATGAATTTGATAGAGTGAAAGCATCCCTGTAATAGGAAAATAATAAGAAAATGGAAACCCCTCTGAGCGAAAATGCCTAGAGGGGATTTTTTTTACCTCAAACTGCCCCCTTCCCACGCCATTAGGCTGTTTACGGGGGTCCCGGGTCTTTGTTACTTTTTAGCATAAAAAGTAAGAAAGAGTTTTTATGTTTTGCCGAAATAGTTCCAAACGGGCGAGCAGCGGGTTTGTCCAACCGATATTTTTCGCCGGAGGGCGCAAGGCTGTGGATTTGGAATTTTCGGGGACTTGAATTTCAGGCGAAAGCCATCAATCGCCATTTTCGCCCGAATGGGCACAAAAAAGGCAACGCATTTGCGTTGCCTTTTGCAATTTCAATCAAACATTGAATCTAAACAGCACCACGTCGCCGTCCTTCATCACATATTCTTTCCCTTCGGAACGAACCAGACCCTGTTCCTTGGCTGCATTATAGGAACCCAGACGCATCAGGTCATCATAATGCACCACTTCTGCACGGATAAAGCCGCGTTCGAAGTCGGAGTGAATCTTTCCTGCTGCCTGGGGTGCCTTTGTCCCCTTTGTGATGGTCCAAGCACGGGATTCCTGAGGGCCTGCAGTCAGGTAGCTGATAAGACCCAGCAGCTTATAGCTGGCAGCAATCAGGCGGTCCAGACCACTGGTTTCCACGCCCAGTTCTGCCAAGAATTCCTTTTTATCTTCTTCGTCCAGATCGGAAATTTCTTCTTCAATCTTAGCGCACAGCACGAATACTTCGTTATGCTCTGCCGCTGCGTATTCTCTCACTCTGCCAACAAATTCGTTGGATGCACCATCATCCGCCAAGTCGTCCTCTGTGACGTTTGCGGCGTACAGAACGGGCTTTGCGGTCAAGAGTGTCAGGGACTGCACGAAATCATAATCCTCGGGGGAGTCCAATTCCACGCTTCTTGCAGATTTGCCTGCTTCCAGAGCCTCTTTCAGCTTCATCAGGATATCCAGCTCTCTCTGCAGGGATTTATCCTGCTTTGCCAGCTTCACTGTTTTGGAAATGCGGCGTTCCAGAATTTCGATATCGGAGAAGATCAGCTCCAGATTGATGGTTTCAATATCACGGATAGGGTCGATGGAACCATCAACGTGTACTACGTTCGTATCTTCGAAGCAGCGCACCACATGGCAGATGGCATCCACTTCACGGATATGGCTCAGGAATTTATTGCCAAGACCTTCCCCCTTGGAGGCACCCCGCACCAGACCTGCGATGTCAACAAATTCGATGACTGCGGGGGTGGTTTTTGCGGAATCATACATTTCTGTCAGCTTTGCCAGACGTTCATCGGGTACGGCAACCACGCCTACGTTGGGGTCGATGGTGCAGAAGGGGTAGTTGGCAGCCTCTGCCTTCCCCAGTGTCATAGAATTGAATAAGGTACTTTTGCCCACGTTGGGCAGACCTACGATACCAAGTTTCATAATTGTTTCAATCTCCTTTATTTGCAATGTTTTCAGGGGGACCGCCTTTTTGGTGGATACCTTTCCTGCATTCTTTTCTTTTTAGGCTTTTACCCATTTATTGAACTCCTTTCTTTATGAGAAAAGAGCCAATGTAATATATTTTAGTGTACCACATCGGCTCTTGTTTCTCAATAGTGAAACTACCTTCAAATCATCAATTTATTGCTGATGTACTGTTGAAAGAGCCTCTTTTTGCATTCTCAGAATATCTATTGGGACAATAGGGTATCTCGTGGATAATAGCTGAAGTCCCTACGGCCCAACAAAACCTTGCCAAACGGAGTTTTATCCTATTTTTTATCGTGCAAGAACTGCTCTTTTCTGTTACAATAAAACTATAAAATCGAAAATATGCCAAAAGAAAGGCTTCGACGTGTAATTTCGGAAAAAGCGGAAAAATGGAGGGAGAGAATATGGAGGTTACAGAAAACAATGGAATCCGCAGAGAGACAGCAGAGAATCAAATGGTTTTCGCGTTGGATATCGGAACAAGAAGTATCATTGGTATGGTGGGACAGCTTCAGGAGGGACGCATAAACATTCTGGCGATTGAACGGGCAGAGCATACCGGTCGTACTATGATCGACGGACAGATTGAAAATATTGACAGAGTTGCTTCGTTGGTAGATGAAGTGAAAAAAAAGCTGGAAAAACAACTGGACACTGAATTGAAGCGGGTAAATATTGCGTCAGCAGGCCGTGCACTGCGTACCCAGAGAATCACATTTGAAATGGAATTGCCGGAGGTGCAGTTGATTACAGAGGAAATCATCAGCCGTCTGGAAGCGGAGGCGATCAGTGCTGCGGAAGAAGCCTTTGCAAAAGAAAGCGGAGCGGAGGATGTGAACCGCCGCTTCTATCTGGCAGGCTATTCCATTTGTCAGTATTATCTGGATGATTATTTGATGTCCACTTTAAAGGATCATCATGGAAAAAATATACGCGTAGATATTATTGCCACATTCCTGCCCGGTGAAGTTGTGGAAAGCCTTTATACTACCATGAATAAGGTTGGGCTGGAAGTTGCCAGCATCACATTGGAGCCCATTGCCGCCATAAATGCGGTCATTCCGGAGGATTTACGTTTGCTGAATCTGGCTTTGGCAGATATTGGCGCAGGAACATCAGATATCGCTGCCTGCCGTGACGGCAGTGTCATTGGTTATACAATGGCAACCATTGCCGGAGATGAGATTACAGAAACAATCATGAAGGAATACCTGGTGGATTTCCGTACGGCAGAAAGAATCAAAATGCAATTGGAGGAACGCAGTGAAATCACATTTTTGGATGTTCTGGGATTTGAGCAGACCATTTCCTATGATGATTTGATGAACTGTATCAATCAGACCACAGAAGAATTGTGTAAAGAGATTGCAGAAAAGATCAAAGAGATCAATGGCGGTGTGCCTTCGGCAGTGTTCCTTTCGGGAGGCGGCAGCAGGCTCAAGGGATTGCGGGAAGGCGTGATCCAGAGTCTGGAAATCAGTCCCAATCGTGTGGCGATTGCTGGGAATAATTTCAGCACACACGCATTTTCGGAGAAATATGAACTGAATAATCCGGAATATGCGACACCTATTGGTATTCTTGTTTCCGCAGGGCTGAACCTCATCAACGATAGCTTTCAGATCACGCTCAATGAAAAGCCGGCCAAGCTGTTCCGCAGCGGCGTTTTTAATGCCCGTGATCTTCTGATGATGAATGGGTACAGTTTTCAGGATATGATTGGTCGTGTAGGAAAGAATGTTGTGATTACAGTCAATGGCAAACGTACGGTGTTTTATGCTACCCCTGTGGAGCCTGCTGTTCTGAAAATCAACGATCAGGAAGGAAAGCTTTCGGATACAATTCAGGCGGGAGATACAATTGTATTCCATCCGGCTGTCCATGGTGTCACACCACAGGTGAAACTGGGAGAGATTGAGGGGATTGCCGACGCGAAATGTATTTGGCTGAATGGAGAAGAGAATCCTTCTCTGGATACGCTTCTGAAATTTGGCGACGAAATTCAATTTGATGGAGGACAGTCAACAGAGAATGTGCCGGAAGTTGCTCTGGAGGCTATAGCAGATCAGCAGCAGGAGGCGGAGCCGATGCCTGAACTGCAGCAGACGGAAGAGAATCCCGTGGCTGCAGAGGAGAAACCGACAGAACCTATGCCCAAGGCTGAGCCGGAGGAAACGGAGCCCGTCCAGTCTGTAGCAGCAGAGGAGGCGGAAGTTCCTATGCCCATAGAGAAAGTGGCAGAAAAGGAGAGCAGTCCCCAGAATCTGGGCATTACCTTTATGCTGAATGGCGCACCTGTGACGCTGATGCGCAGAGATAAGGGAAATCCGTATCTATTGATGGATATGCTTCAATACTCCGGTGTGGATTTTACAAATCTCAGTGGTGAGGTTGTATTGCAGGTAAATGGAATTAACGGTTATTTCCAGCAGCCTTTGAAAGAGGGAGACCGTATCTCTATTTATGAGGAGAAGAAATAAAAGTTTTTTAATGAAAAGAACCAAAAATAAAAGCTGTGACTTGAAAGAAGTCACAGCTTTTTTGTATGCTGGAAAGTAGCTTAATATTTATCGTTATAGCCAAAGTTATAGTTATTGCCGTAGCTGTCATTATCATCCATGTCATCCTCATCATCATAGGAGAAACTGGAGGGGGTGACAGAAGGTGCAGGCATACGACTTGTATTATAGGAGCTGGGGATGTTCGCTGTACTTGTTGTGTCAGCAGAGTTTCCTGTATTGCTCAGTTTGAATTTTTCAACCAAAGATTTCATCAGGTCGGACTGGGTGGACAATTCTTCACTGGAAGCCGCAACTTCTTCTGCTGTAGCGGAGTTTGTTTGAACAACAGCGGAAATCTGGTCAATACCGACAGAAACCTGAGAGATAGAGTCTGCCTGTTCGGCAGAAGCAGCGTTGATCTGTTCCAGCAGGGCAACGGCTTTTTCTGCACCCGTTACAGTAATTGACATAGAGTCAGCGGTGGTATTCACAATAGCAGAGCCGTTTTCGACAGCACGGATGGCATTTGCGATCAATGTTGCTGTATTTTTGGAAGCTTCTGCACTCTTGCTTGCCAGATTTCTGACTTCATCCGCAACAACAGCGAACCCTTTTCCGGCAGTACCGGCACGGGCAGCCTCAACAGCGGCATTCAGAGCCAGAATATTTGTCTGGAATGCGATATCTTCGATGGTTTTGATAATCTTTTCGATTTCGCTGGAGCATGTGCTGATTTCGTCCATGGCAGCAATCAATGCCTGCATTTGCTGATTGCAGCTTTCCAGGTTATTTCCTGCTTCTTTTGCCACATCGGCAACATTGTTTGCATTATGTGCGTTTTCGTTGACGCGCTTGGAGATTTCATCCACAGTAGCAGCCAGCTCCTGAACGGAACTTGCCTGTTCTGTTGCACCCTGACTCAGAGCCTGAGAAGCGGTTGCAACCTGATCGGAGCCGCTGGCAACCTGTTCTGCACTCTGGCGGATTTGCTGCAAGGTGGAAGTCATGTTTGATTTCAGTCCCAACATTGCTTCCAAAATAGGAGCCAAATCACCAATGTAAAGCTCGTGGGCTTTGGAATTTACGTCATAGTTGCCATGAGCCATTTCGTTGAATACATAAATTTCATCTTGAAATACATTGCTCAGATGAGTCACAATCTGATCAAAGGTATCTGTCAGATCAAACATTTCATCTTTTGTATTCACATGAGGCGCAGGAGAGGAGATATCCCCCTTCTTGAATGCACGAAGTCTGTTGACGCACGCATTGATCGGCTTGGAGATGCCGGTTGCAATTGCTATACCCAAAATGATGGAAAGCAGAAGTGAAGCAATCAAGAGTACGACTACAACTACAACAGAAATGGTTATACTTCTGGAAAGAGTAGCATCTTGGTTTATACCCAATGTGGACTTCTGTGTCATAAAATTCTGGCAGGCGTTATAAAAGTCCATATAGAGTTTTTCAAGGTCACTGTCGCCTGAAAGCTCAGACTGAAGAATCAGCCTTTCTTCGTTGGTCATATTGGGGTTGATACGGCTGACTAAAGAATCCGCTTCACTTAAGTAAGCATCGTAGGCATTTTGCAAAGCGGAGAGAGCAGCTCTGCCATCGTCTGTAGTAATTGTGGTCGTCAGTTTTTCCAGATAAGAATCGCCTACGCGTCTGTGTTCCTGATAAACATTGAGTTCAGCCTGTATTTCTGCGGGATCCTGGTATCCGGCAGCACCCTTCACAGCATCGTTAAGTTCTATTACATTCATGCCCAAAAGACCAATATCACCTTGAGAGAAACCAAGATTTATCATGGCATCGGAATATTTTTTGTTCATGTCCGTGCAGACAAGTATGCTGAAAATGCCGGAAATACTGGCAACCAGAGCTACTACAATGAATGATAGGATCAGCTTTTTCTTGATTCTGAGGTTTTTAAACATCTTATCTTCCTTTCGTGTAAAAAAAATAAAAGTTATTGTGTAGGTATTTGTGTGGGTATAAGGATGAAAATATGCTCCCTTATATATCTCACTTTTAACATATATCGACATAAATTTCAATTTCTTTAGTGGAAAAGTGAAAAAATTATAAAATAGATGGATTTATAGGAATAATTCACATTTCGTAAACTTTTTGGGAAATGGTAAAGAGTTATAAATATCTTATTTTTCTATTGACTTTTTATGTATAAAACTGTAGAATTTTGCTATAGAATGGAAAGTTATAGCATGGAAGTAGTTTAGTGATTTATAAATAAAAATACATAAATTCCTAATAAATATACGGAGGAGGTGCCGACGATGTCTTTGTGGTCCAGTAATTCCATGTTTTTGACCGAAAAATCAATCGATTATTTATGGAAGAAACAAGAAGTTTCTGCAAACAATATTGTCAATAGTGAAACGCCGGGCTTCAAAAGCAGTTATGTTACATTTGAAGAAGAATTGCGCATGCGGATGGGCAAAATGCGTTCGCCGAAAGCCCGGGAAATTCGGGAGCAGATTGCCCGGACATCTCCCAGTGTTCATGTGACCGAGGGAGAAATGAACAAGCTGGATGAAAGCAATGTGGATATCGTTGCGGAAAATGCTGAACTGGCAAAGACGGGGATACAGTATGAATATGCAGTCAGAGCCATTGGTGATGATTTTACCAGGCTTCGTACGGCAATCAAAGGCACCTGATGCTTTGGGGAAAGAGTCGGTTTATTAGAAAACTTTTTAATGAGATTTGATGAGATTTGATAGGTAAGTTGTCTCTCGTTTTTCCTTTTCGGTTTTGAGCAGGAAATGGCCGGAGCAATTTGAAATTTTGATAGGGGAGATTTTTATGGGATTTTTAAACACCTTGGATGTATGTGCTTCCGGGATGACCGCCCAGTGGCTTCGCATGGATGTTGCGGCAGAGAATATTACCAATGCCGATACGACCAGAACAGAAGGCGGCGGCCCATATCGACGGAAGATGGTCGTGTTTGAACCGAAAGCGCAGGAAAATTCTTTCAAAAAGCATATGCACAGGGAAATCTTACGGCAGCAAGATCGTACGGGCGGTGTGCAGGTGGCGGAAATCGTGGAAGATGAGAGACCCGGTGAGCTTGTATACGACCCCACGCATCCGGATGCCAATGCGGATGGATATGTGGAAATGCCCAATGTGGATCTGCTGAAAGAAACGGTGGATACCATGGCGGCAAGCAGAGCCTATGATGCATCCCTGACAGCATTTAATGTTTTCAAGACAATGGCATCCAGAGCGCTGGATATTGGCAAATGATTTTTGACGCAGGCTCTTGGCTTGCTTTGCGTGGTTTTAGGGAGGGAAGGAAATGTTTATAGAGCCGATGATTGGATTCAGCCAGGTTTCTGAGAAGCAGAAGGATTTTTTCAAAACACCGACATCCGAAGAAAAAAACAGTGCTTTTCGTGATATATTCCTTTCTGCGGTCAATGATGTGAAAACGACAGAAACAGAATTGGCCCAGACGCAGTATCTTTTTTCGACCGGTCAGCTGGAAGATCCCCATTCGCTGACGATTGCGTCTACAAAGGCGCAGACTTCTGTGGACCTTCTGGTCACTCTGCGGAACAGAGCGCTGGATGTATACAATGAAATCATGCGCATGAACATTTAAGAGAAAAATGAGTGAGAGAAACGAATGAGATGAAGAGGGAATGGAATTGAAAGAGCGTCTATTGAATATATGGCAGGGCGCAAAAGAAAAAGTGGCGGTTCTGAGCAGTAAAACCAAAAAACTTATTGCAGGCGCTCTTATCTTTTGCGTTCTATTATCCATAGGGGTAGCCGTATGGCTGAACAACAGACCTTATGAGGTGCTCTTCAGCGGGCTGAACAGTGAGGAAGCAAGCGAGATCATTGGCAGACTGCAGGAGGAGGGCGTTGAGTATAAATATCAGAACGATGGAACCATTCTGGTTCCTGCCGCACAGGAAGAGGAACTGAAGGCGCAGTTGGTATATGAGGGCTATCCTGACAGCGGCTTTACTTATGATCTGTTTACGGAAAATGTGTCACTGACTTCTACAGAATCGGAAAAAGAGCATTATCAGCTTCTGAATCTGCAGGAACGGATGGGAGCGACCATCAGACTTTTTCCAAACATCAAGGATGCCAAGGTTACCATCGCTTTGGGAAAGGACAGCCGCTATGTGCTGGACGATACCAATGTGAAGGAAGCGACGGTTTCCGCTACGATCACCACGAAGGATGGAAATCTGATTGATGCAAAGGAAGTACGGGCGATTCAAAGACTGATGTCCAAGAGTATCCCTGATGTAAAGTTTGAGAATGTTGCAGTCATCTGTAATGGGCAGGATGTGACGGTAGAGGAAGAAGGAGAATCCCAATCTTTGGCCAATGAACTGAAGCTTTCTCTGGAAAAGGAAATGGAAAATAAGATCCGCAGAGAAATATCAAATCTGCTGCTGCCAATCTATGGGGAAGGACATTTTCAGGTATCGGTAAAATGTGATATTGATATCAACAAAAAACTGCGGGAGATTATAAATTATTCCGCGGAAAATCCTGATAAGAATACGGGTGTGATCTCCAACGAAAGCGCCGGATGGGAAATCAATCGGGACAATGCACAAACGGGCGGTGTGCCGGGAACGGAAACCAATTCGGATATCCCTATTTATACACAGATCACTTCCGACGGAACGGAAAATTATATTGGCGCCAATGGAGATATCAATTATCTCGTGGACCAGTTAAAAGAGCAGACAGAGGTACAGGCAGGGGATTTAAAAGACTTGACTGTAGCTGTCATCATAGATGGTAAGGATTTGGGAGGCCTGAACCGCGACGAGTTGATTTCGCTGGTCGCAAAAGCGGCGGGCATCAGCGCAGAGAATCAATTCGAGAAGATTGAAGTGCTGAATGCACCGTTCTACAGCGAGCCTGTGGATGAGCCGGAGGCACTTACGGACTTCTTGTCTTCCTTGGGCAGAGAAAAATTGATTCTTATTGCGGCAATTGCGGCAGTCGTATTGTTGCTTTTGATCGTACTGATTGTATTGTTGGTTCGCCGCAGTAGGAAAAAGAAGAGACTCAAAGAAGAGGAAGAAGCACAGCTGCAGGAGGAACCGGATTATTCCGGAGTTGTGCCTTCACCTGATTTATTGCGTGCCCAGGAAGAAATGCCTAATTGGGATGAGGACTTGCTGAGCATTCAGAACGAACGCGGCATGGAATTGAAGAATAAGATCAGAGAATTTGCGGAGGAAAACCCTGAAATTTCGGCACAACTGTTGAAACGTTGGCTCAAGGGAGGCGAAGACGATGGCTGAGATAGAAAAATTTACGCCGGAACAAAAGGCGGCAGCCGTTATCGTTTCCATGGGCGTTGATAAAGCATCGCAGATTTATAAATACCTTGGTCAGGATGATTTGGAGAGTCTTACCGTTGAGGTTGCAAGGCTGGGTCATTTGAAGGCAGGGGAGATAGAAGCTATATTAGATGAATTCTATAAGGAATGCCTGACCCAGAAGGTTGTTGCAGACGGCGGTATAGAATATGCAAGAATGGTTTTGGAAAAAGCCTTTGGCGAAGAGATTGCCAATGAGCTGCTGCATAAGGTTTCAAAGTCTTTGAAGGTGATGCCGTTCGCCTTTTTGAACAAAACCAACAGCAAAAACCTTTATTCTATTTTGCAGCATGAAAGACCCCAGACCATTGCCTTGGTGCTTTCCTATGTGGAACCAAATCAGGCGGCAGATGTCATTGTGCTGCTTCCGGAGGAAAAACGTCTGAAAGTGGTTACCTGCATTGCGAAAATGGAAAGTGCTTCTCCAGAGGCGATTAAGCTGGTGGAGCAGGAAATGCAGAAGAAGTTTTCTACCATCCTCACAACAGACTTTACCCATGTGGGCGGTGTGGATTATATCGCAGAAGTTATCAACAATATGGACAGAAGCAACGAAAAGAACATCTTCGAGGGCCTCAATCGTCAGGACGAGGAACTTTCCGCAGAAATTCGCAAGAAGATGTTTGTGTTCGAAGATATCGTTACAATGGATGCAAGATCTATCCAGCGTTTCCTGCGGGATTGCGACCAGAAAGATATTGTGCTTGCGCTTAAAGGCTCCACGGCCGAGGTTGCAAATATTATCTTTGCAAATGTATCCTCCCGTATGGCTGAAAACATTAAGGCCGACCTTGAAATCACTGTCAATGTACGCCTGAAAGACGTTGAAGAAGCACAGCAGCGCATTGTCGGCGTCATCAGAGATCTGGAAGAACGCGGCGAAGTGCTTATCATGAAGGGCGGAAAGGGTGATATCATTGCCTAATCTTCTGAAATTCTACAGTAAGAAAAACAAAGTAGAAAAATACAGCTTTAATGAATACTTTGAGGAGGCGAAAAGCGCCAACGCCAAAGAGGAAGAAATGCAGGAAGCGGCTGAGGATGTTCAGGAAGCACTGTCTGAAAGCGAAAAGCAGGAAGAACCTGAAAAACAGGACGAGGAACAGAAGCCGGAAAGCCTCAGTCAACTGCATGGGGATGAGATTATCCGACAGGCCAGGGAAGAGGCAGAACGCATCCTTGCACAAGCCCGGGAGGAGGCTGCCGCGCGAAAGGAAAAAGCTGCGGAGGAAGGCTATCAGGAGGGCTTTGATAAAGGCTACAACGAGGGATATGCCAAAAGCGCAGCTGATGTGGAGGAAACCTTACAGACGGAATGCAGAGCATTTCTGGAAGAAATGCGGGAAATAGTGACAGAGGTTTCCTGCCGGAAGGAGGAAATTCTGGAGAAGTATAAGCAGGATTTGAAGAATATTGCCATTGCTATTGGCGAAAAGGTGATTCAGGTCAGCTTGAAGTCCAGCGGCAGTGTCATTGAAAAAATGATCTTTTCGGCAACAGAAAAGCTCCGAACCAGAGAATGGGCGAAGATATACATATCCAAGGCCGATGCAGACCTTCTGGTAAGAGGAGATCACGATATTTTGCGGGTTGTGGGAAGGCTTTCCGAAAATCTGAAGGTTGTTGTTATGGAAAATGAAAAGCCGGGCACCTGTATCATAGAACTTCCGGATGAAATCATTGATGCGAGTGCATCCACGCAGGTGGAAAATATCAAGGAAATTCTGAAGAACACCGGTATTTAGCGGTAATGGGGGAAGGCTTTATGTTTAAAAATATGCCTGACATCATATATAATGCAGAAACCATAAGCCATATCGGGAAGATTGAAAATATTGTCGGTATGACAATAGAAGCTTCCGGCGGGAAAGCCGCCATTGGAGATATCTGTCATATTTACAGCGAAAATGCCCAAGGGCAGGTTTTGGCAGAGGTAGTGGGTTTTAAAAATGAAAGAATCCTTCTGATGCCTTATGAAAATATGACAGGGATGTCTGCGGGAAACTTTGTCAGAAATACGAGACAGCAGTTAAGAGTGCCTGTGGGAGATTTTCTGAAGGGCAGGATTATTGATGCATTGGGCAGACCGATTGATGGTCTTGCACCTTTTCATGCAGAGCAGTTTATTTCCGTACAAAATTCGTATATCAACCCTCTTTCCAGACCGCCCATCAGGGAGCGGATGGATTTTGGCATAAAAGCCATCGATGGTCTTTTGAGTATCGGTAAAGGGCAGAGAATGGGTATCTTTGCGGGCAGTGGTGTCGGCAAGAGTACGTTGATGGGCATGATCGCAAAAAATGTAAAGGCAGATATCAATGTTATTGCACTGGTAGGCGAACGTGGACGAGAAGTTTTGGAATTTGCCCAAAATGATTTGGGCAAGGAAGGTCTGGAGCGTTCTGTGTTGGTGGTGGCAACAAGCGATCAATCAGCGATGCTTCGTTCCAAATGCCCCGTGGTGGCTACGGCGATTGCCGAATATTTCAAGAATCAGGGCAAGGATGTGCTTCTGATGATGGACTCTCTGACCCGTTTTTCTATGGCCCAGAGAGAGATTGGGCTTGCAGTAGGAGAGCCGCCTATTGCAAGAGGCTATACGCCTTCTATTTACGCAGAATTGCCCAGACTTCTGGAGCGCAGCGGGAATTTTGAGGAAGGCTCTATCACCGGCATCTATACGGTGTTGGTGGAAGGTGATGATACCAACGAGCCCATTGCCGATACGGTGCGTGGTATTCTGGACGGTCATATCGTATTGACCAGAAAACTGGCCAATGCCAATCACTTTCCTGCCATCGACATCAATGCGAGTATTTCCCGTTTGATGAATGCCATTGTTTCAACGGAGCATAAAAAACTGGCATCCCGGCTGCGGGATATCCTGAGCGTTTATGAGAAAAATTCAGATTTGATTTCCATTGGCGCTTATAAACCCGGTACGAACAGCAGTGTGGATTATGCCATTTCCAAAATAGATATGGTAAATGCCTTTTTGAAGCAGGATATCAACGAGAGTTTTTCCTATGAGGAATGTATAGAATCTCTGGAACACATACTGAACAGCCGGGAGAATACGGCTGTCTGATGGTATGGAATGTCTGCGGAAAAAGAGTTGAGAAACAGCGAAGGAAGTGGACCGATTGAAAAAGTTCTCTTTCAAATTGGAACCGGTATTAAAATATAAAAATGATAAACTGAAGCTTTTGAGAAATGAACACGCCAAGATTTTGCAGCGAATTGTTGCACAAGAGGAAAAAATCGCTGCCTTGGAGAAAAGCAGAGATGCATTTGCTGCGGAATTTGATGAAAAAAAAGCCAGCGGCATCACTCCTATGGAGGCGGTGAATTATCAGAATTATCTGACTAGGCAAAATGCTGTCATCAATCGAGAGCATGGTGTTTTGCATGGAATCCGTCAGGAGGAAGAACAGAAGAAGGCTGAGATTCTGGAAGCAAGAAAGGAATCAATGGCTATTGAAAAGCTGAAGGAGATCAATCTGGAACAATATCGAAAAGAAGAAAACAAAGAAAATGAACAGTTTATAGAAGAGTTTGTATCTAACAGCAGAGCGGCGGAACGGGGCGTATAGCAGGCTTCGGCATCGCAAGGCGGAATTGTTGTACATATAGATAATGTGAGGAATCGTGTTTTTTCAAAGGAAAAGGCGGCGGGAAAGGTCGTTTTTACACGGTGGCTTAGGTCATTCCATTTTTAAATGTAATGATAAATATTTTTCAGGAATAAGGAGGTGAAAGAGTATGGTGCGTACAAAGAATAGCGTTTCGAATGGGTATGATCTCTCGGCTATTGGCGCAAAGACAAGTGCTTCTAAGGCGGACGCTAAGAAAGAGGGAAAAGACAGCTTTAAAACCATGCTGGACAAAAATGTGCAGAATGCTGGTAAAAAGGATACTGAAAAAAAGGAAACACCGAAGAATACCAAAGGGACACTTTCCGAAGAAAACGCAGAAGTTCCGAAAAAGGAAGAAAACGCGGAATTCCAGAATGGGTCGGAAGTGCAGTTGATTTTGCAGAATTTCTTTCCCCAGCAGGAAAGAGTAAGCCTGAATTGGGCGGAACCGACACAGGGCAATGTAGACGGCAAAGCCGCGGAACTGGAGTCTGTTGGCCTGTTTGGGACGGACAAAGCCGTGGAGTATGAAATGTTGCAGGCTGATACGCAAGCAGAGAATGGTATGCAGGCTGCTTTGAAAGGCAGTTTGGAGCCAGAAGATGCAAGGCGAAGCACAGAGGGCTTGTCGGTTGCTTTGGAGCAGCCCGTTGGGCAGGAGCAAAGCGTGGAAACTGGCAAAGGCACTGAAGGACAGACCATGGTCATGGCAGAGGAAGGCAGCCGAAAAAGCACAGAAAGCGAATCTGTGAATGTGGGACAGGAACAGAAGAACCTGCAGGAGCAGAAAAACGCAGAGGTGTCAGATCTGCAAAATACAGTGATGCAGAAAACATCTGCGGAGGAAACGCTGGTGCAGGTAAAGGTAGGAGAATCTGTTGATATTTCTGCCCCTAAAGCGGTTGAGCAATTGGCGGATACGGTATTGGTCAAAATGCTGGAAGAAACCAACGAGTTTGAACTTCAGCTTCATCCGGAGGAACTTGGTAAAATTAAGATCAAACTGGTTATTGAAGCAGGTAAGATCAGCATTGCAATGTCCTGTGAAAATCAAAAAGCGGCAGATATTCTGGCGGCAAACGGCGGCAGATTAAAAGCCATTGTAGAGGAGCGCACAGGCAGCGAAACAAATGTGCAGGTGCAGCAGGAGGACGAAACAGCGTATCACCAGCAGGAAAGACAAAATCAGGATGGCAGAAGCAATGAGCAGGGCTATGCTGAGCAGAGACAGAATAAAAAGAACCAGAATGATGCGTCCGATTTTGTTCAGCAGCTTCGTTTGGGATTGCTGGATCTGGTATAATAGAGGAAAGGAGGAAAAAATATGGGATTTTCTATTGCCCAGAACACACCGGTGTATAAGGATACCAATAATCAGATTTCTTCCAATAACAGAAATACAAAAAGCAATGCATTGAATATGGATTCGTTTTTGCAGCTGATGGCGGCACAGATTCAGAATCAGGATGTTCTCAATCCCAGCAGTAATGAGGATTATATTGCGCAGATGGTGCAGATGACGATGATTCAGGCCATCAATGATATGATGGATATGTCTATGACATCTTATGCTTCATCTATGATCGGCAAGAATGTTGTATTGGCTGAGGTAAACGGCAGCGAAATAACCCAGGTGGAAGGTGTTGTGACCGGCGTAAGCATTTATGGCAGTGACCCTGTTCTTCATGTAAATGGCAAAGATTATTCTCTTTCGCAGGTAATGGTAGTTGGCAAGACAGCACCGGAACAGCCTCAGGAGGTACCTGGAGAGGAAGAACCCCCGGTAGATGAAACAGAACAGCCGGAAGAAGGCGGTACAACAGAAAATGGCAGTACCACGGATAATGTGTCTGGCGGTGGAAACACCGAAAATGAAGGTGCAGAGGGTGAGAATGCCTCTGGTGAACAGGCATAAATTTTTTGTGGAAAAGGAACAGGATGTGAGGTGAGATCTGTGGCAGATTTCATTAGAAATAATGGCATTTATAATGTCCAAAATGAGCAGTCCTTCCGAAATATTGCCGCAAAGCGAATCGGCGGCGGCTTTGATGCCATGCTGCGTCAGGAAATGCAAAAGGCGGAGCAGCTTCAATTTTCGAAGCACTCCAAGGAACGCATTGCCCAGAGAGGAATTTCCCTGACGGAGGAATTGATGTCAGACCTGAATGCAGCAATGGGAAAGGCACGGCTGAAAGGGGCAAGAGATGTCGTGATGATAGGCAAAGATGCAGCTTTTATCGTGAATGTGCCGAACAATATGGTGGTAACAGCCATGAATGGTGAAGAAATGAAGGACAACATTTTTACGAATATTGACAGCGCCGTATTATTATAAGCCGGACCCGTTTTGGGAGGCTTTTCGGAGGATCAGAAGTTATGCTCCGGGCAAAGGGCGCGTGAAAAAGGAGACGGTTTTTATGATTAGATCAATGTTTGCGGCAGTTGCCGGACTGCGCACGCACCAAAATAGAATGGACGTTATCAGTAATAACATTGCCAACGTCAATACATACGGCTTTAAAGCGGGCCGCGCTACCTTTAAAGAATCTATTTATCAGAATATGTATAATTCTACCAACGGCAATGAGGTGCTGGGTGGTCAGAATCCAAGCCAGATCGGCTATGGCTCTCAGATTGGTGCGGTTTCTGTGGATTATGCACCTGGCAACTATGAACCCACGGGCTATGGCACGGACTGTATGATCAGCGGCAATGGATTTTTTATGGTAGGCCCCAAAAATCTGGGTGCAGCAGATGGAGAGGGGATTGCTAATGATGGTGCCAATATCCCCAAGCTGAAATTAACCAGAGTGGGTGCATTCACTGTGGATGGCGATGGTTATCTTGTGGATGAAAACAGAAACGTGGTATACGGCTTTATGTCCACAGATGGAACGCCAGCAGCAGGTACGGCTGATCTGGAACTGAATCAGGATGTATTGGTGCCCATTCGTATTCCTTCCGCAGATGCTGCCGGCGGCGGAGCAGGTGGTGCCGGTGCGGATGCCCGCATGAACCTGAGCCAGATTGCCATTGACAGTAATGGTCTGCTCAGCGGTATCGGGGATGATGGCACGATTTACAAGATCGGTCAGGTTGGGGTATGTAATGTGCCAAACCCCAATGCCTTGGAAAAGGCCGGCGATTCCTATTATATGATTCGCAACAATACCGGTGAGGTGAAAGCGTATGTGCCCGGGGAAGGTACTACGGGTATGCTGCTCACCAACGGCTTGGAAATGTCTACCACAAACTTGGCAACAGAGATATCCAATATGATTATTACACAAAGAGGTTTCCAAGCAAATTCAAAAATGATTACAGTATCTGATGAAATGCTGCAGGAATTGATTTCGATGAAACGTTAATGAGTTTTGGAATCCGGAATAAGTGCTTTTCCGGATTCCTTTATCAATGATTCGGGGGAGAGAATGACATGATTAAACTGACAAAATTGAACAATGAAATTTTTGTAATCAACAGCGATCAGATTGCAAGCATTGAACTGATCCCTGAAACAAAGGTTGTTATGATGAATAAGGATTTTTATATTGTACAAGAAAATGTAGATGAAATTATTGATAGAATCATTGAATTTAAAGGCAAAGTAGCCGATTTGAACAGAAGGATACAGGTCGTGAATGACTGATATAGATTTTAGTTGGAAATGCAACTTTTATTTCGGAAACAAGATATTCTCTAATGGGCTGCTGTGGAAGGCGGCTTGCAGCAGAGATATTTTCAGAATAAATCAATAATATGATATCAAGCAGTAGAGTTTGTTAGACAAAGAAGGTGTAATTATGAAGGATATCATGACGATTGTAGGTATCGTTGCGGGTTTTTTGTTGATTATACTTGCAATGATTTTCAGCATGGATCCGTTAGGAATTGATATTACAAAGGTATTTAATTTCGTAGATCTTCCCAGTATTTTCGTTGTTTTAGGTGGTACGATCGCTACGATAATTGCGAGTTATCCTACAAGCACATTGAAAAAAGTACCAAAGCATATGAAAATCCTTGTTTCAGGTAATCGTTATGATCCTTTGCAGTACATCAACACGCTGGTTGAATTTTCAAGAATCGCCAGAAAAAATGGTCTGCTGGCATTGGAAGAAAAAGCGAATGAGCAGACAGATCCTTTTTTCAGACAAAGCATTATGCTGATCGTAGACGCAACAGATCCGGAAAAGGTGAAAACAATTCTGGAAAATGATCTGGACAAGCTGGCGACCAGACATGAAGAAGCCGTGGGCATTTATGAAAAGGCTTCCGCTATGGCGCCGGCATACGGTATGATCGGTACGCTGATCGGTCTGATCAATATGCTGAAAGGGATGAATGTAACCAGTGGGGAATCCAACATTGGTCAGGACATGAGTGTAGCCTTGATTACTACATTTTATGGCTGTGTATTTGCAAATCTGTTTTTTAACTCCATTGCAAATAAGCTGCGGGTACGCAGTGATGAGGAATATTTTTGTAAGGAAATCATTATTGCCGGTGTTCTTTCTATACAATCCGGTGAAACACCCAATTTTATGGAAGAGAAATTGCTGTCCTTCCTGGAACAGGGAACAAGGGAAATGGCCCTTGGCACAGGCGCGGCGCAGGATGAGCCGAAAAAAGGCAAGAAAAAAGGTAAGAAAGAATCATAATAAGCGTTTTGGGAAGAAAGAAAATAACCAACAGGAAGTGTAGAAAATGGCAAAACGACCTAAAAAATCATCAGGCGGAGCGAACTGGCAGGATACATACGGAGACATGGTTACGCTGCTGTTGTGCTTTTTCGTTCTTTTGTACTCTATGTCCACGATCAGTGAGGAAAAATGGAAGATCATTGTAAAAAGTTTTAATCCGGATGCGGTGGAAACTTCACAGGTGGTTACGACTACAGATCCCAATTCCAGCTTGGATGATCCCGTGGCGGGAGGACATGATCCTGCAACAGAGCAGGAAAGTTTTGATGAACTGTATCGGATGCTGAAAGAATTTATAGAAGAAAATAATTATGAGCAGGATATCGAAATTTCAAAAGGAGACGGCTTTACTTTTATCACATTCCGAGATAATGTTTTCTTTGATGGTGATAGCTTTCAGTTGAAGGAAGAAGGCAAGCGGGTGCTGGACAAAATGGCGGAAGCCATTGGCGTTGCCAACAGTGCCATTCAGGAAGTGCGTATATTGGGGCATACCTCGCAGGCAAAGCCTGACGAGCCCAATGAACCCATTAGCGACAGATTTCTGGCCTCCAACCGTGCAACTGAGGTTTTGCTGTATATCCAGATGAAAAACATCATAGATCCTGCGAAGCTCGTGGCTTGTTCCTATGGACAGTTCCGACCCATCAGTTCTTTTGAAACGAAGGAGAGCAGATCCAAGAACCGCAGAGTTGAAGTTCTCATTACGAAAAATGATAGTGAACAGATGACTTTGGAGGAATATTACAAGGAAATTGTCATTGAGTAAGCATATATCACTTG
Organism: uncultured Clostridia bacterium; assembly: GCA_945868505.1. Taxonomy (GTDB): domain Bacteria; phylum Bacillota; class Clostridia; order Lachnospirales; family Anaerotignaceae; genus Anaerotignum_A. Next base: position 27,007 of record CAMBLO010000033.1, read on the forward strand.
CAGAGAGTGAAACGGAAAGTGCGAAGAAAGGAGGGGATGGGATATGTCTGAAGTATTGACACAAAGCCAGATAGATGCTTTACTTGGCTCGATGCTGGGTGGAGACGGGGAACCTTCGGCGGAACCTGTAGAAACTGCGGCTAAGGAAGAGAAAAAATATAAGAAGTATGATTTCTATAGCCCCAAAAAATTTACCAGAGATAAATTGAGGTTGCTGCGGGGGATTTATGAGAATTATTCCAGAGTGGTATCCTCCAGAATCAACAGCATACTTCGGACAGGATGTCAGGTTGAAATACTTGATGTGGAGGAGCAGAGATATTATGAATTTGCGAATTCCCTGAATGATAATGATGTTTTGACGATCATCAGCACGACGACGCAGGAGGGACCGGCCAAGGAACCGATTGTAATGAGGATAGACACCTTAGCAATGCTCTGTATGATCGATCACATGCTGGGAAGCACCAGCGATGATATGGAAGAGATTTCGTATTATACATATACAGATATAGAGCTGCGGCTATATCAGGCAATCGTAAAATATATGGTGGATGTCATGCCGGATGGCTGGACGAATTATTTGGATCTCCAATTTGAGCTTGAAAGGGTTGAAACCAATCCCACGATGATGCAGGAGATTAGCCGGGATGAATCGGTTGCAATTGTTATGTTGGAAATACAGATTGGAAATGTGCATGGCAAAATCAATATTTGCCTGCCAGATACCGTGTTGTCAGGTGTATTTGGCATCATGGATGAAAGATCGTCCAAGGATAGCCTAACAGAAGAAGAAAGAGACGCAACTTCTAAGATCATATTTGACAACATCAAAAGAACATCTTTGGAAATCAAAGCAGAGCTTGGAAAATCCAATTTGTTATTGCGGGATGTTTATAATCTCCAAGTAGGAGATGTAATCAATTTAAACAAGGCAAAAGATTCCGAAGTATACCTGAGTATTGCGGATAAGGCGTGGTTTAAAGGATACTTGGGAACGAGCAACAAGAACATGGCTGTCAAAATCAGTGATGTTTTATAGAATGCGCCGGATTTCATCGCGAAGGAGAGAATAGAAAAAAATGAGTAAAAGGAAATTTAATTCTTTAGAGATAGATGCAATAGGCGAGATCCTAAACATAAGCCTTGGTGCATCGGCAACGGCTGTTTCGACGATGCTGAGCAGAAGGGTGGATATTACAACGCCCAATGTGGCTGTAATTACAAAGGATGAATTTGAATTTGCAGATATTGAACCGGCTATTGGCGTTGAGATCACTTATGTTTCAGGCTTGAGCGGCAGCAACATCATGCTGCTGAAGCGACATGATGTGAAAGTGATTTGTGAAATTCTGATGGGACTAGACATTCCGGATGAAGAATTTGAGCTGAATGAAATGAATTTAAGTGCTGTTTGCGAGGTTATGAACCAGATGATGGGGGCATCGTCTACAGCGCTTTCGGAATTTCTGGGGGATGTTGTCAATATTTCGACTCCCGTGTCCTTTGAAACACCTGATCTGCAGACCTTCAAGGATAAATACTTTGAGGAGGACGGAGAAAAGGTTGTTGCTTACTTCAAGCTGAAGATCGAGAACAGTATCGAAAGCCAATTTATGAATTTGATGTCTGTTTCGCTGGCGAAGAAGCTCTTGTCTGCCTTTAATCTGGGGCTGGAAAATGAGGATTATGAAGAGGAAGCGGCGACAGCATCGGAACCTGAACCGGCACCTTCCTCCGGTGGCACGTTAAGCCAGGAGGAAATTGAAAAACTGATGAGCAGTATGAATGGGGATGCTGAACCTGAGCCCGAACCGACACCTTCCTCCGGCGGTACGTTAAGCCAGGAGGAAATTGAAAAACTGATGAGCGGTATGAATGGGGATGCTGAACCTGAGCCCGAACCGACACCTTCCTCCGGCGGTAC
>CAMBLO010000034.1 GCA_945868505.1 uncultured Clostridia bacterium
ATTCCAGTTTGTCGAATCAGCGTAAAAAAGCACCCGTTCACTTTTGAGTAAGTGAGCGGGTGTATTTTTTGAAATCTTAACTAAATGACATTGGCCCTTTTGGACTTCTTTTCGGATTTTTGTGTTTTTACTTTAATCTTGCTTCCAGCTCCGCCTTGCGGTCTTCATAACCGGGCTTGCCCAAGAGAGCAAACATATTTTTCTTATAGGCTTCTACACCGGGCTGGTCAAAGGGGTTCGCATCCAGCAGATAACCGCTGATGCCCACTGCCTTTTCAAAGAAATAAACCAGTGCGCCGAAGTGATATGCGTCCATCTTATCCATTTCAATGACCATATTGGGCACGCCGCCATCCATGTGGGCCAGCATGGTGCCTGCAAAGGCTTTGCTGTTGACAAAGTGAATTTCTTTCTCAGCCAAGAAATTCAGACCATCCCCATCCTGCGCATCAAAGGGAACCAAAGCCGCAGATTTGGGTTCCTTTACCCACAGCACTGTTTCAAAGAAGCATCTCAGACCATCCTGAATATACTGCCCGATGGAGTGCAGGTCTGTAGAGAAATTGGCTGTCACAGGGAATACGCCTTTGTGTTCCTTCCCTTCACTTTCTGCGTACAACTGTTTGAACCATTCCCCAAAGGATGTCAGGTGGGGTTCATAGTTTGCCAGAATCTCTACTGTTTTGCCCTGCTGATAGAACAGATAGCGCAGAACGGCATATTGATAGCAGATATTTTCTTTCAGGTCAGGACTGCTATATGCTTTTCTTGCATCCTGGGCCCCTTTCATCACTGCATCCAAATCCACACCGGCTACGGCCATAGGCAGCAGGCCAACGGGAGTCAGCACAGAGAAACGACCGCCCACATCATCGGGGATCACAAAGGTTTCATAGCCTTCCTTGTTGCACATATCCTTCAGTGCGCCTCTTGCTTTATCCGTTGTAGCAAAGATACGCTTTGCCGCTTCTTCCTTGCCATATTTCTTTTCCAGCATCTGCTTAAAAATACGGAAGGCGATGGCAGGTTCTGTGGTAGTACCGGATTTGGAAATCACGTTGACGGAGAAATCTCTGTCCCCCAGAATCGCCAGAATATCATTCAGATAGGTGGAACTGATGTTGTTACCCACGAAATAAATATCGGGCGTATCCTTTTTCAGCTCGTTATAATAGGGCGTTTTGATGAAATCCAACGCCGTTCTTGCCCCCAGATAGGAGCCGCCGATGCCAATGACAATTAGCACTTCGCTGTTGGCTTTGATTTTTTCCGCCGCTTTTTTGATGCGGTCGAATTCTTCCTTGTCGTAATTTTCAGGCAGGTCTATCCAGCCAACAAAGTCATTGCCCTTGCCTGTTTTTTCATGGAGCGCCTTGTGACACTGCGCTACCTTGTCCTGCAATGCAAAGACCTCATCCATTTTGATAAAATCCCCCTGAAGGGAAAAAGAAATACCCATTGGAAAACCCTCCTCTTTTATATCCTGCGGAGCCATCTCAAAAGCTGCGCTTTTTCGATGGGTTTGCTCCGCAAACTGTTTCATAACATATCTTTGTCCCTGACTGCAAGCAGTCATTCACAAAGATATATCCTGAAACCGCTTTCTCCGCTTGCATTCATAATAGCACAAAAAAAACCGTTCCGAAACAGTAAATTTCAGAACGGTTCTATTTTTTTCGCTATGATTTTCTCATTGTGTGCCTTTTACGATAATTTCAGGCACAGCCTCCTCAATGATTTCCTTGGAAACTTCTTTTTCCTCGATGACTACGCCATTGACACGGGTGATTTGGATGGTGCTTTTTTTCTGACCTGCTTTCCCCTGCTGGATGACCTTCTGATAGCTGGAAGGCTTGGTATCATCATACTGGGTTTCGTAGGTTTTGGGCTCTACGGCAGTCAATACCTGTGTTTCCACGGTCTTTACGGAAACCTTGGGCTTCTGTACGGGCACATTGATGACCTGACCCACCCGAATACTCTTGGAAAGGTCTGCCCCGGGATTCAATTCAATGAGCTTTTCCACCGTAGTCTTAAATTCACTGGCGATGAGGTACAAAGCATCCCCGGACTGGACAGTATAGCTCTGGGTGGCTTCTGTGGTGGATTCCAAAATGGATACTGCATCTTCCTGTTCCAAAATCTCCGTAGATTCCACGAATTCACTGACAATTTCCACTTTTTCCTGCCAGCCGATCTCTGCATCCTCTGCAACGCCGCCTTCCGGCATCAGGTCTGTCTGCACCTGCTGCAGCACGGCTTCTGCCGCTTCTTTATTGGCAAGGATAGCTGCTTTGCCGCCGTCTACGGTAATAATCGCCGCTTCCACCTTATAGGTCACCATATTCCGCATTTTCGGCAGCAGATGTTCCATGGTGCAAACGTCTTTTTGGTTTTTGGAGCCGATATGGATGCCTTCCACCTTGATTTCTTCGTTAATTTGCACCTTGGAGCCGACAATGCTTTCCAACTGGCTTTCCAATGTGGTGGTCAGTTCTTCCGCTGTCACCTTTCTGCCCTCCAAAATGCCTACCTGTTCCTCTGCAATGAAAACGGCAGAGCCGTTTTTCCGCACAAACAGGAATATGATGAACAAAACCACCGCAATACCGATCAGATAAAGCAGGCTGCGATTCAGCTTTTTGCCGCCGCCTTTTCTGGTACGCTTTTTCTGTGGGTCCTTCTGTTTGGTTCTTTTTCTTCTGTTTTCCTTGCCGCTTCTGGCAGGCTTACCGCCGCCATAGGGCACACGTTCCTCTCGTTTCGGGAACAAAGTATTGCTATCTGCCAACGGGATTCCCCCCCCTTTATTCTTCAAAAAATGACAAAAGTGCCTCCATCTTATTTTATGCTATCGACAAAAAGATTGCAAGCAAAAGGCAGAAGAAACTTCCCCTGTAACGAAACTGTAAGCTTTGGCAGATATAGAAAAACGCCTCCAAGGGTATGGAGGCGTTGCATTTTCTTATTTATTTCTTACGAAACGCAGAATGGAATCTGCCTGATATTTGATATGACCCTGGGCGATGGATGCGCCTTCCTCGCTGTCGTGGTTTTCGATGGCACGGATGATGCTTCTGTGATGGGCAACGATGGTAGGCATGGATGTGTCATTCTTTGCCTGTGCCATTCTGTAACGATAGAGCTGGATACGCAGGTTTCTGAACATCTGGATCAGCTTATCGTTTTCTGTTGCTTCAAAGATCAGGTCATGGAAATCTTCATCGATATCAACGAAACGTTCTACATCGTTTTCCGCTACAGCACGTTCAAAATCCACTTCCATATTTTTCAGCTGCTGCAGTGTTTCTTTGGACATTTTTTTGCAGGCCAGAGAAGTTGCCAAACCTTCCAGGGCACTTCTGATCTCCAGAATATTTACGATATCCTTTTCCCCCATGTCCAGAACCTGTGCGCCTTTTCTGGGAACCAGTTCCACCAGATTTTCCAGTTCCAGCATACGCAGGGCTTCGCGGACGGGGGTACGGCTTACGCCCAGTTTTTCTGCCAGCTGGTTTTCCATCAGTCTTTCGCCGGGCACCAGCTTGCCTGTCAAAATAGCATCCCGCAGGGTATTGAATACAACGTCTCTCAAAGGCAGGTATTCATTTGTATTGATATTGAATTTTGTATCAGCCATTTTTATGTTCTCCTCTCAACTCTCGCTGTACCTGATAAATTCTGGTCGCCACAGAATCCTTCAGGGCAAATTCTCTCTTCACCAGAGCAGCCGCTTTTCTTGCCTTTTCCCTTTCCGTAAAAAGGGCAAATACAGTGGGGCCGCTGCCGCTCATCAGGGCGCCTTCCGCCCCTAATTCCATCAAACGTTCTTTGATTTTCGCAATCTTCGGATGCATGGGGATGGTCACTGTCTCCAGCACATTGCAGAGCAACTTGCCCATCTTCGCCACATCCTTCTCTTCCATGGCTTTGAGCATTGCTTCCGTATCCGGATGTTCCTGTACTTCCTGCCAGCACAGCCCCTGATACACAGAGACAGTGGAAACGCTAACAGGCAGTTTTGCCAGCACCACATAGCAGTTTGGACAGGGATGTTCCACATTGGTCAGGATTTCGCCGACCCCTTCGCACAGCACCGTTCCCCTTCGCACGCAATAGGGAATATCGGAGCCCAGCCTGCCTGCCAGTTCCTCCAATTTCCTTTGGGAAAGGTGCAGGTCGAACAAACGGTTCATGCCCACCAGAACAGCGGCACAGTCTGTGCTGCCGCCGGCTAAACCCGCAGCAACGGGAATCCGCTTATCGATCTCGATGAAAACGCCACCTTCAATATCAAATGTCTCCCGCATCAGGTTTGCCGCCTTCCACGCCAGATTGCGTTCATCGGTAGGCAGCCAGGGCAGGTTGGTTTTCAGCTTGATTTCAGGCTTTTCCAGCTTCTTCATATAGATGCCGTCGTAGAGGGCAACGGTCTGCATGATGGTTTTCAAAAGATGATAGCCATCTTCCCGCTTGCCTGTCACATCCAGTGTTAAATTGATTTTTGCTCTTGCCTTCAGTCGTATTTCTCTCACGGTGTTATCCCCCGTTTTTTCTATACTGTATACATATATTACGTATATTGTACACCATTCAGAACAAAGAAGCAATCGCCAACTTCCACAAAAAACAGGTTTTTTGTCGAAAAAAATCAGGCTTCTCAGACAAATGTTGAACCCCCGTGCTGTCAAGGAAAACCTAGCATTTTCCTCTCTTTTTCCTCTGCCCTTCCTACAAAGAATGGATTTTCCCCCCGAAAAAATTTCCCCTTGCTTTTTTCAAAAATCGTGCTATACTGTCTTTGTAAAAAATATAACGAACTCTTCAGGGCAGGGTGAAATTCCCGATCGGCGGTAAAGTCCGCGAGCGCGAAAGCGCAGGATTTGGTGCAATTCCAAAACCGACAGTATAGTCTGGATGGAAGAAGAGAAATCAGAATGCTGTGGCAGTGTTTTTTGCGTGGGTTTCCCATGGAAAAGCCTCTGCTATGGTTCCTTTGTCTGTTTTCCATGCCCTGTATGAGCCTTTGGCACATACGGGCTTTTTTATTTCTATGATATCCCCTATGGGGAATATCCTTTTTTCGTGAACCCTTTTCCGAAAACAGACCTCCTCTTTTTCTGCGCCTTTCCGCCCTGATGGAAAGGAGTTGTTTTAATCCCATGCCAAACGAATCCTATATGCGCCGTGCCATCGAACTGGCGAAAAACGGCATCGGCTATACCAATCCCAACCCTTTGGTGGGGGCTGTCATCGTCAAGGAGGGCCGCATCATCGGCGAAGGCTATCATGCCCGCTGCGGCGACCTCCACGCAGAGCGAAACGCCTTTGCCAACTGCACAGAGGACCCCGCAGGGGCAGATATTTATGTCACCTTGGAGCCATGCTGCCATCAGGGGCGCACCCCGCCCTGTACGGAAATCATTCTGGAACAGAACATCCGCCGTGTCATCATCGGCTCCCGAGACCCCAACCCCAAGGTCAGCGGCAAAGGGGCTGCCCTCCTCCGCGCCAACGGCGTAGAGGTGGTTGAGGATTACCTGCGGGAGGAATGTGATGCCCTGAACCCCATCTTTTTCCACTATATTACCAAAAAAATGCCCTATGTGGCAATCAAATACGCCATGACCGCCGATGGAAAAATCGCTACGGTCACAGGCGCTTCCCAATGGATTACAGGAGAGGCGGCAAGAGCCCATGTCCATACCCTGCGCCATCGGTATCGGGGGATTCTGGCGGGCATCGGCACCGTCCTTGCCGACGACCCCCTCTTGAACTGCCGCATGGAAGGCGGGAAAGACCCCGTCCGTATTATCTGCGACAGCCATCTGCGGCTGCCTCTGGAAAGCCAAATCTGCAAAACCGCCAAGGAAATTGAAACCATCGTGGCCTATGTAGGCGGGGATGCAGAAAAAATCGCCGCTCTGAAAGACCTTGGCCTCACCCTTTGGCAGATGCCCGAACGAAAGGGTCACGTTGCCCTCCGCCCTCTCATGGAAAAGCTGGCAGAAGCGGAAATCGACAGCGTTCTGGCAGAAGGCGGCGGTCAGATTCATTTCAGCCTTTTGGAAGAAGGGCTGGCGCAGAAGGTTTATGCCTACCTTGCTCCGAAGATTTTCGGCGGCGCTTCCGCAAAAACCCCCGTGGGCGGCGCAGGCGTTTTCCTGCCTGCCGATGCTTTTCTGCTGAAACAGACAGGCATGCAGACCTTTGGGGAGGATTTATTGCTGGAATATGACGTTTTGGAAGGAGGAAAGTCATGTTTACAGGATTGATTGAAGAAATCGGCTCTGTGCGCCGGGTAGTATCCGGTGCGGAATGGGGCAGCATCGCCATCGCCTGCAAGGATATCCTGCCGGGGACGAAAATCGGCGACAGTATTGCCGTTAACGGTGTCTGCCTGACGGTGACTACCCTGCAAAAGGATGGCTTCACCGCCGATGTCATGGCAGAAACCCTTCGCCGCAGCGACTTGGGCGCATTGCGCCAAGGGGACCCCGTCAATCTGGAACGGGCCATGGCGGCAGACGGACGTTTCGGCGGTCATATCGTGGCAGGCCATGTGGATGGCACAGGCACCCTTACCCGCAAAAAACAGGAGGGCAACGCCATGGTGCTGACCATTGCCGCAGACCCCGCCATTTTATATGAAATCGTGGAAAAGGGCTCCATCACCATCGATGGCGTCAGCCTGACGGTGGTTTCCGTCAATCAGGAAGCCTTCACCGTTTCCATCATCCCCCACACAGGGGCGCAAACGATTTTGCTGGACAAAAAAACTGGTGACCCCGTCAATCTGGAAACGGATGTCATCGCCAAATATATCCGCCGCTTCACCACTCCCCAGAAGGAGGAGAAGAAAAGCGGCCTGACCTTATCTTTTTTACAGGAAAACGGATTTTAAACATAAAAAGGAGGAAGAACCATGGAATATACATACAGCACCATCGAAGGAGCATTGGAGGAACTGAGAGCAGGCCATCTGCTGATGGTCATTGACGACCCCGATAGAGAAAACGAAGGCGACCTTATCTGCGCCGCTCAGTTTGCCACCACAGAAAACGTAAACTTCATGGCGAAGGAAGCAAAGGGTCTCATCTGCACCCCCATGTCTGCCGTTGTTGCCGACAGACTTGGCTTGGAACAGATGGTAAAGGTCAATACCGATAACCACAGCACCGCTTTCACCGTTTCCATCGACCATGTGAATACCACTACAGGCATTTCCGCCGAAGAAAGAGGCTATACCTGCCGTATGTGCGTAGACCCCTCCACAAAACCTGAGGACCTGCGCCGCCCCGGTCATGTATTCCCTCTGGTGGCAAGAGCCGGCGGTGTGCTGGTGCGGAATGGCCACACAGAAGGCACCGTTGACCTGTGCCGTCTGGCAGGCTTGGAGGAATGCGGTCTTTGCTGTGAAATCATGCGGGAGGACGGCACCATGATGCGTACCTCCGAGCTGCTGGAAAAGGCAAAGGAATGGGGCGTAAAGGTAGTCACCATCAAGGATTTGCAGGATTACTGCCGCCGCCACGACAAACATGTCCGCAAGGAAGCAGAAGCAAAGCTGCCTACCGCTTACGGCGAATTTAAAATCTGCGGCTATGTAAACGATATCACAGGGGAGCATCATGTGGCTCTGGTAAAAGGCGATATCGGCGACGGGAAAAACCTGCTGTGCCGTGTCCATTCCGAATGTTTGACAGGGGACGTATTCGGCTCCTGCCGCTGCGACTGCGGCCCCCAGCTTTCCGCCGCCATGCAGCAGATTGAAAAGGAAGGCAGAGGCATCCTGCTGTATATGCGTCAGGAGGGCAGAGGCATCGGCCTCATCAATAAGCTGAAAGCTTATGAACTGCAGGAAAAAGGCAGAGATACCGTGGAAGCCAATCTGGAGCTGGGCTTTGCTCCCGACCTGCGGGAATATTGGATCGGCGCACAGATTCTGCAGGATTTGGGTGCCAAGGAGCTGCGTCTTTTGACCAACAACCCCGAAAAGGTTTATGGTCTGGATGGCTTCGGCGTAGAAATCGTGGAACGGGTACCCATCGAAATCACCCCTCAGAAGTATGATGAATTCTATCTGCGTACCAAACAGGAAAAAATGGGACATATCTTCTCCCATATTTTTGAATAAACAACATCTCAGAAACAACGGCTTTTAAAGGAGGAACTCACTATGCATAAAATTGAAGGTAATCTGATCGCAAACGGCATGAAATTCGGCATCGTTGCCGCAAGATTCAATGAATTTATCGTAAGCAAGCTCATCGGCGGCGCAGAGGATGCTCTGCTGCGTCATGGCGCAAACGAGGATGACATCACACTGGCATGGGTACCCGGTGCCTTTGAAATCCCCACTGCTGCAAAACAGATGGCACAGTCCGGCAAATATGATGCTGTTATCTGTCTGGGCGCAGTCATCCGCGGTGCAACCAGCCATTATGATTATGTCTGCAACGAAGTTTCCAAGGGTATTGCCCATATCTCTCTGGAAACAGGCCTGCCCGTCATGTTTGGTGTGGTAACCACAGAAAACATCGAACAGGCTGTTGAACGTGCAGGCACAAAGGCAGGCAATAAGGGCTATGATGTTGCCGTTTCCGCCATCGAAATGGTAGACCTGTTGAAAAAACTGGGCTAAACCAATTTTTTTTGGGAGAAAGATAGAATCTGTCTTTCTCCTTTTTTGTTTCTTTCTTTTTCCTTAATGTTGGAAAAAAGTAGTTCCCTCCTCTGATTTTCGTATTATAATAGAGGAAACTACCCACGGAAAAGGGAGGCGAGCCTTATGTGGACATTTTATGAAAAAAATAAACAGGCCATCCATGATATGCTGCTGCTGTTTGCGGCGGTGCTTCTCTGCTTCCTGTTTTTCCGCTATGTATTCGGCATTTTTCTGCCCTTCCTCATCGGCTGGCTGCTGAGCCTGCTGTTCAACCCGCTGGCAGACCGCTTGGAACGCCGCAGCATCCCCCGGGGCATCGGTGCTTTGCTGGGCATCCTGCTACTGTTCGCCCTGCTGGGGCTTTTGGGCTTCTGGTCGGGAACCAGCCTTGTAGGCAGGATACGTCAAATTTCGGAAAATCTTCCTTATTATATGGAAATCGTAGAGCTTCGTTTGCAGGATTTCTGGGCGCAGTTCGATGCCTTTCGGGAAAAACTGCCGGCGGCATTGCAGGCTGCCTTTCTGGAATTCCAAAATGATACCTCCGGCGTACTGCTTTCTCTAGTGCCAAAGGGCAGCGCCACAGGCAAGCTAGGGGGCGTTTCCAGCTTCTTTCTGGGCTTCTTTGTGGCATTGATTTCCGCCTATTTCTTCACCAAGGATAAAGACCTCATCCGCAAGGAATATCAGGAACACGTTGCCCCCCTTCTGGGGCTTTCCGTCAATACCACAAAGCAGGAGCTGAAGGCCTCCGTCTGGGGCTATATCAAAACCCAGATTATCCTGATGGGCTTTACCTTTACCATCACCATCATCGGTATGCTGGTCATCAAATCGCCCCATCCCCTGCTGCTGAGCGTTCTCATCGCCGTCATTGATTCCCTGCCCTTCTTCGGCAGCGGCTTCATCCTCTGGCCCGGGGCAGTCATCCATTTGATGACGGGCAATACCTTTCTCTCCATCGGCTATCTGGTACTATACGGCATCATTCAGGTCATGCGGCAGATTTTGCAGCCGAAAATCCTCGGCACGCAAATCGGTCTGCATCCCTTGCTGACCTTGTTTTCCATGTATTTCGGCTTCAAATGTATCGGCGTATTCGGGCTGATTCTGGGGCCTGTCATCGCCGTGGTACTGCGGGCATTCTTCCGCATCCGTAGAAATCAAACCGTATAAAAAAAATCACTCTGCAAAAATGCAGAGTAATCAGACTGTAGGCAAAGTGATTTTCAAGCAGCGGAAGGGCTTGGGAAACGAACCCGTTTCCCAAATAGAATCCGCAGGAGGAATTCACTTCCGACGAGGAAAACAGCGGGTTTCAAGGCATCCTTGCCGATGGAACCCGTCTGTTTCTTCCTCTGTTTCAACTCGTCGAAATCCTGATTCCGACGAAGGGTGTCGACAAAGTCGACACCCTCTTTATATCGCCGTTTTGATGCTCCAAAGCACCAGAAGATGCAAGGGATAGAAGGCATAGAAAAAATAGCGGGGCATCCTGCAGCTCAAAGCCTGTATCCGCCATTTCCCATCCAAAAAAAAGAAGGAAAACAGGGAAAGAAGCTGTATCCACGCCTTTGTGGTAAAACTATAGAGTACATTCAATAATAACTGCCCGTAAAAACAAAGGGATTCCCGTTCCCGATAAAACCCAAAGAAGAAAATCGTCCAGACCCCATACCAGCCATAACTCATCTTCGCCCAATAGGAGGCAATCAGCAAAACCGCCGCCACGGCCCCTTTCCCCTGCCGCCAGAAATAGAGAACTGCCGCCCCCCATGCCAGCATAAAGAGGGGGTTTCCTTGGGGCAGACCGAAGGTCAGCAGATAGATAGGCTGAGAAAGGATAGCTGTCAGCAGGATACGTCCGAAGTATTTCCAGAAATTACGGGTACAGGCAACCCCCTCCGCAATGCCAAAGGCAAAGAGGGGAAAGGAAAGCCGCCCAATGGCGCGAAAGCCTATGATGTCGGGGAAAAAAATCATCCCGATATGGTCGATGAGCATGGTCAATGCCGCCGTGATTTGGATAAACTGCCGTTGTTCTCTGTTCATCATGCCTGAAACATAGGTGTGGAAAGGTATCTGTCCCCTGTATCGGGCAGAAGGACTACAATGGTCTTTCCTGCGTTTTCAGGGCGTTTTGCCACCTCTGCCGCTGCATGAACCGCCGCCCCTGCAGAAATACCCGCCAGCAGGCCTTCCTTTCTGGCAAGGGCTCTGCCTGCTTCATAGGCTTCTTCCTCTGTCACTGTCAGCACTTCGTCATACAATTCCGTATCCAAAATAGAAGGCACAAAATTTGCACCGATGCCCTGCAAGCCATGGGGGCCAGCTGTGCCCTTTGTCAGCAAGGGAGAAGATGCAGGTTCCACGCCGATGATTTTTACGTTGGGGTTCTTTTCCTTTAAATATCTGCCTACGCCGGTCAATGTGCCGCCTGTGCCGATGCCCGCAACGAAAATATCTACTTTGCCGTCAGTATCTTCCCAGATTTCAGGGCCTGTGCTATCGTAATGGGCCGCAGGGTTGGAAGGGTTATCAAACTGACCGGGGATGAAGGAATCGGGGATTTCCTTTGCCAGTTCTTCCGCCTTCTCGATGGCACCTGCCATGCCCTTTGTCCCTTCCGTCAGCACCAGTTCCGCACCGAACGCAGTCATCAGCAGTCTGCGTTCCATGCTCATGGTATCGGGCATAACAATGATGGCACGATAGCCCCTAGCCGCCGCCATGACCGCCAAGCCAATGCCCGTATTGCCGCTGGTGGGTTCAATGATGGTGGCGCCCTCTTTCAGGATGCCCGCCTGTTCCGCATCCTCCACCATGCGCTTTGCCACCCTGTCCTTGGCACTGCCGCCGGGGTTCAAAGCCTCCACCTTTGCCAGCAAGGTTCCTTTCAGCCCCAGTTCCTGTTCCAGCTTTGTCAGCTCCAGCAAGGGTGTCTTGCCAATCAGTTCTTCTACACTTTTATAAATCTTAGCCATATTACCAGCCTCCGTTTCCAAATTTTATATCCAATAGTGTAACATAAATTCTCAATCTGTACAGTCCAACAGCCAAAAAATCTTGTACCTTCCCTTTTTTTGTGCTACCATTATCCCAGTAGTGTATTCATTGCAGCAGAAAAGGAGAAATACTATGAAAATCGGTAGAAACGACCCCTGCTGGTGCGGCAGCGGAAAAAAATACAAATCCTGTCATGCAGCTTTCGACGAAAAACTGGACGCATACAAAGCAAAACGTGTCCCTGTTCCCAGCCATAAGCTCATCAAGACTCAAGAACAATTGGAAGGCATCCGCAAAGCAGGCAAGCTGAACACAGAAATTCTGGATATGGTCGCGGCAAATATCAAAGCAGGTATGTCCACAGATGATATCAACACACTGGTGCATAATTACACCATCGAACACGGCGGTATCCCCGCTCCCCTGAACTATCAGGGCTTCCCCAAGAGTGTTTGCACCTCTGTAAACGACGTTATCTGCCATGGTATCCCCGATAAAAATGAAATTCTGAAGGACGGCGATATCATCAATGTTGACGTAACTACGATTCTGGATGGCTACTATGCCGACGCTTCCCGCATGTTCCTGATCGGCGAAGTCAGTGAGGAGGCAAGAAAGCTGGTAGAAGTGACAAAAGAGTCCGTCGATCTGGCACTAAAAGAAGTGAAGCCCTGGGGCCGCCTGGGGGATATCGGCGCAGTCATCAGCGAATATGTTTATAAACACGGCTACACCGTTCTTCGTGATATCGGCGGTCATGGTGTCGGCAACGACTTCCATGAAGATCCCTATGTTTGCCACATCGGCAAAAAAGGTACAGGGATGCTTTTGGTACCAGGCATGGTATTCACCATCGAACCTATGGTAAACGAAGGGGAAGAGGATTTCTTCCAGGATGAAGAAAACGGCTGGACCATCTACACAGAAGACGGCTCCCTGTCTGCCCAGTGGGAATACACCGTTGCAGTGACAGAGGACGGCGTGGAAATCATCACACACTAAAGCGCAAACGCCTTCAAGCAGGCTTTTGACAAATTCATACAGACGAAAAACCCATCAGAAAAACAGCTTTTCTGATGGGTTCTTTTTTGATTGTATGGCAATAAAAAACCACCGACGATTTGTCGATGGTTTTTCCGCAAAACTGCGGATGACAGGACTTGAACCTGCACGGGCGCAATGCCCACTAGAACCTGAATCTAGCGCGTCTGCCAGTTCCGCCACATCCGCACAACTTAGTGTGCTTGATTATAATACCGTATCTATGAAAAAATGTCAAGCACTTTTTTATATTTTTATTTTCCATAGAAATCCCCCCAACCAAATGGTCAGGGGGATAAAGAAATTCTCATTACAACAAGGTGATTTTTTCTTGTTTTTATCAGCCTTCATATCCACTATAACCGGAAACACGAATGCTCTTCACGGCATTATCATACCCTACGGAGAAATCAAGGGCTGCAGCTAGATCCCGCAGCTTGAAATAGTTGCTGCCATTGATCTTATAGGCCTTCAAATCCATAGCCTTGCCGTCGATATAAATGCTGTTGTCGCTTTTCAGTGCCGTCACTGCTGCCTTCGATTTTTCCGGCATCAGTTCACTACCCGTTGCCTCGTATGCCTGCCCGGATGTCAGTGTCACGCATTTTGTCACAGGGTCAAAGCCCACGGCAAACTGCTTTTCTGTTCCATTCAGGATAGCCGCCACATCCCGCACCTTAAAATAGTTGCTGCCATCGATTTTATAAATGGAAGGTGTCTGACGGACACCATCTGCATACAGGGCATCCTCCGTGGGTGTAGCTGTTGCCGTTGCCGCTTGGAAAGTATATGCTTTCGCAGCGCCGTTGCTGAATTTTACTTCCAGCGTATGCTTGCCGGGTGCCAAGCCGTCCACATTGAGGCGATATGTATAAGGATAATCCTGAGCCGTTGCCATAGCTTTCCCATCCACATACCATGTTGCTGTCAGTTTTTCGGAAGCATAGGTATATGCCGCCAGTGTCATATTGCCTTCCCAGGCAGAAGGAAGTGCAGACAGCTTTGTATAATACGAAGCCTTACCACCGATATCCCGCAGGAGTACAGGGCTGTTATCCACCGCCCGATGATATGCGCTATTTACCGTCCCACTGCTTCCCAGAAGGTAGTTCGTGGATGTAGAGCCAAAATTGGAATCGGAATAAACCATTGCTTTGATCTGTGGATAAACCATCGGCAGGAATGCGTAAGCCTTCTGCACCCGTTCTGCCGCAAAAGCAGAGGTATCCACACCGTTGCGGCTGCTGTAAGAGCCACCCTCGGTGATGATGATGGGCTTTTTATGGAGATTTGCCAGATTTACCGTCTGTTGGATATTCAGCATAGGGTCTCCGTATTTGCCTACGCCATAGAAGCCATCCCGTTTGGTATCCCCATTTGCAGCAAATTTGTTATAGTACAGAGAGGTTCCAATCCAGTCCACGGTACTATCCCCGGGATAAAAGCTGTCCAAATCTACCTTGTGGGCACTGCTGAAATTCGGAGAGAATACCAGCGCCGCATTGGGTGCATAGGTGCGTGCCAGCTTTGCAATGTGATTATATGCGGCACGGAAGCTTTCCGGCGATGCCATATTGGACCACACGTTCATTTCCCCGCCAACCCGCACCAGAACAGGGCAGTTCAAAGTATTCAGATAAGAAAAATCTGCCTGTAGCTTTGCGTCATACACTCCATTGACCACAGACTGACAATCTCCGCCCTCACCGGGGAAATTCAGGTTCACCAGAAAGGCTCTTTTGCCGTCCTCCAAGGCTTTTCCGTAGATATAAGACCAGTACTCCAAGCTATATCCGTCATTCAGGGCATAATAAAAAGAAACGGCAGATTCCTGTGCCATTTCATCCAGATTTGCAATGCCGTAACGCCCGTTCACCGTACCGCCCCGGGCAATCCGTCCGTAATATACGCCGCCCTTGGGTTCCCATTTTGCCCCATAATAGGGATAATCCTTGCCTGCGTCATCGGTCACAGCGAAAATTTCTGTATTCGCCGCCAAGCTTTTGTAGGCGGTCTGCAGTGTTGTTGTACCTTCATTTGCGAAAGCAGGTACAGCCCCACCCAAAAGCATTGCCGCCAACACCGCCATAGAAATCATTACTTTTACCTTTTTCCTCATTTTTCTCCCCTTTTCAAAATGAAAAATAATGTAACTGTTCCATCAGTATATCACGCGCAGAACAGTCCCGCAAGCAAAGACAAATGTTTTTGGAAACAGCAAAAAGCCTCGACATCCGAAGATACTGCTGTCCCCCTAAAACGCAAAAAGACCATCGACGATTTGTCGATGGTCTTTTCCGCAAAACTGCGGATGACAGGACTTGAACCTGCACGGGCGCAATGCCCACTAGAACCTGAATCTAGCGCGTCTGCCAGTTCCGCCACATCCGCACATCTCAGTGCGCCAAATTATAATAACCCATCAGATAAAATTTGTCAACACCTTTTTAAGCCTGTTCCAAAAAATAAAACTGACACCAAAAAAACGATGTCAGTTGAATTTCCAAAATCATGCGCCCAGGGCTTTTTCAATACCGGATTTTTCATCAGTCAGAATTTCCGCCATCTTTTGTTCAAAGACTCCTCCGCTAGTTCCCCCTAAATCCAGATTGCTAGGAGAAGAGAATATCCTACATTGTCCATCCGAATAGAGAACAACGCAATAGCATTTCCATCCATCATCATTGGTGTTTTTCGCAAGAACCTTTGTTTCACTCAGACCTGCATTTTCGAAAAGCTTTTTCACACGGGCATAGTCACCATACCCCTTATCCGCATTCCAATCTTGCCCATTCACCAGCACAGAACCGCTGGCGCGATAGGTAGTACCATCTTCCTCCACCAGCACTGCCATGCAGGTTTTATTCCCACCATATTTATCCGACGTAAACTCAATGGTGCCATCCATATAGGAGTGGACAAGAATGGATTTCATGCTTCTGGCATTGGCAATATCCACAGAACGTCGGATATTTTCCATCTTATGAAAAAGGATTGGAATAGAAATCGCCATCAATACAGAAACGATTGCTATGACAACCAAAATTTCCGCAAGGGTAAACCCTTTTTTAGAAAACAATCCCTTCTTCAAAAAACACCCTCCTTTCGCGACACCTGTAACCCTATTATAAAGACAGCCAAGAAGAAATGTAATTAAAAAAGCAGCGATACCTTTTCGATACCGCTGCTTCCGCAAAACTGCGGATGACAGGACTTGAACCTGCACGGGCGCAATGCCCACTAGAACCTGAATCTAGCGCGTCTGCCAGTTCCGCCACATCCGCACATCTCAGTGCGCTAGATTATAATAACGCACCGGATCAATTTTGTCAACACTTTTTTACAAAATTTTTAAAATTTTTCCTTACAGGAAAATGGGAACCAAAACCGGTACCAAAAGGGTGCAGATGACACCGCTGACAAAACTCAGCACCGCAATGGTCCCATTGGTATTTTTGCTGATGATGCCCAAGGTGGTATCCATGGCTGTTGCCCCTGCCGGCGCAATGGCGCAGTAATAATTCAGGTGGCTGGCAACAAAAGGCACCACAATAAAGGTCAGCATTTCCCGGAATACATTTGCCAGAAAAGCAATGGTACCACCCACAGGGTTGCCTGCTTCCGTAATCAGGATACCGGACAGGCTGTACCAGCCTAGCCCTGCGGAAATAGCCAGCCCCTCCTTGATGGAAAGCTTCACAAGAAGCGCAGTGAGAACACCGCCGCAAAGAGAGCCCACCACTACCCCAAAGGGGATCAGCAGAATTTTGAAGCCCAATTCCCTGATACGGGTAAAGACCTCTTTATTCAGCCCCATGTCAATCCCAACGGAAAACAGCAGGATCAGCAGCATATAAGAAGAAGCACTGTCGATAAAGGCACTCAGGTCCCCGGGCATAAAATAGCCTGCCCCAATGCCTAGCACCAGCACAGCTAAAATCGCAAGACTCATTTCTTCCCCTCCTTTTCCAGAAACAGTGTAGAGAGGATGTAGATCACGATGGTACTGCACAGGGCAGTCATAATAGCAAAAAGAACCGCCTTACCGCCCAGCAAGGGCAGATTCTTCACGATATCCCCATTTCTGCCGATGCTGACCCCCATGCAGAAAATCAGCAGCATCAGCCAAACCGTCTGCAATTTGCTGTTGATCTTGATGCCTTTTTCATTCAAAAGACCTTTATATCCAATGAAAAATCCAATTCCCACTACAAGAAAAATATCCCACATTTTTCGTTCCTCCAAAATCTGCCCCTATGCATCAGGCACAGGGGCAGTTTCTTTCTTATGTATCTCTGTTTTTCTGCTTACTGCACATTTTTCATCAGATCGACCACTTTATCGATCTCTTCTCTGGAAACATAGGCATGGGTCACATAACGCATGATGCCGTTATCCTCCCCATTGATGATGACACCGTTTTCCGCCATATATTTCACCAAAGCAGCGGAATCCAGAGGATAGTCCTTCAGCTTGAAGAATACCATACTGATCTGCTGGCGTTCTTTATAGACCTCCAGCCCCTTCACTTCCATCAGCCGTTCTACCATATAAGAGGCATTTTCATGGTCTTCCTTCAGGCGTTTTGTCATCTTTTTCAGGGCAACGATGCCTGCCGCCGCCAAAATGCCTGCCTGACGCATACCGCCCCCCAGCATTTTCCGTTTTCTTCTGGCCAGAGCAATAAATTCCTTGCTGCCCACCAGAACAGAGCCTACAGGGGCACACAGTCCTTTGGACAGGCAGACGGACATGGTATCACAATACTGCGCCATTTCCTTTACATCCACATCCAGATAAACCGCCGCATTGAAGATACGGGCACCATCCACATGAACAGGCAGATCATATTTTTTCGCCAATTTCCAAACAGACTTCATATATTCCACGGAACGCACCTGACCGTCGGAGTCTGCATTTTCATAGGTAATAAGGGCTGTTCTGGGCTGGTGGATATCCTCGGGGTCTTTGCGGATATAATTTTCCACCATCTCCAAAGGCATTTCCCCTGCCACGTTCTGCACCGTTCTCAGCTGTGCCCCTGCGATGATGGCTGCGGAACCTGCTTCATGGGCAACAATGTGGCAGTTATCGGGCAGAATCACTTCTTCACCCCTTACCACATGGGTAAACAATGCCACCTGATTGCTCATAACGCCGCTAGGTACAAACAGCCCTGCTTCCTTGCCAAACATTTCCGCTGTCAGGCGTTCCAGTTCGTTGATGGTGGCATCATCGCCATAGACGTCATCCCCCACCACTGCTTCAAACATCGCCTGACGCATTTCATCGGTGGGCAGTGTCACTGTATCACTTCTTAAATCGATTTTTCCGTTAATCATATCTCATCCCTCCTGCTCAGGATAATTTTTCTCTCATAGCATCAATGCTTTCATCTTCAATATATTCATCGTAGGTCATCTGTCTGTCAATGATGCCGCCAGGCAGAATTTCAATGATTCTGTCTGCAATGGTCTGTACAAACTGGTGGTCATGGGAATCGAACAGCAGGGTACCCTTGTAATCTGTCAGGTCTTCATTCAGGGCTGTGATAGATTCCAAATCCAGATGGTTAGTGGGCTCGTCCAAAATCATCACATTGGCACCGCTCATCATCATCTTACACAGCATACAGCGTACTCTTTCGCCACCGGAAAGCACGCTTGCTTCTTTCAGGGCTTCTTCGCCGCTGAACAGCATTCTGCCCAGCCAGCCGCGAATATCAGAATCATACTGTTCGCCTTCCTTAGCGAAGGGACGCAGCCATTCGATCAGGCTATCCTTGCAGCCATCGAAATATTCTGTGTTATCCTTGGGGAAATATGCTGTTTTTGTGGTGATGCCCCATTTGAAGGTACCTTCATCGGGTTCCATTTCGCCCATCAGAATCTGGAACAGGGTTGTTCTGGCAATTTCATCCTTGCCAACAAAAGCAACCTTTTCGTGGGGACGAATCATAAAGCTGACATTATTCAGCACCTTTTTGCCATCAATGGTTTTAGAAATGCCGTCCACCAGCAGAACGTCATTGCCCACTTCTCTGTCCTGCTTGAAGCTGCAGAAGGGGTAACGGCGGCTGGAGGGCTTGATGGTATCCATCTGCAGGTTATCCAGCAGCTTCTTTCTGCTGGTCGCCTGTTTTGCCTTGGAAGCGTTGGCACTAAATCTCTGGATGAAGTCCTGCAGTTCCTTGATTTTCTGTTCCACACGCTTGTTCTGGTCTTTCAGCTGACGCTGAGTCATCTGAGTATAGCTATACCAGAAATCATAGTTCCCGACGAACATAGTAATTTTACCATAGTCGATATCGGCAATGTTGGTGCAGACCTTATTCAGGAAGTGACGGTCGTGGGAAACCACGATGACGGTATTTTCAAAATTCATCAGGAATTCTTCCAGCCATTTGATGGCATGGATATCCAGATGGTTGGTAGGTTCGTCCAGCAGCAGGATATCGGGGTTGCCGAACAAAGCCTGTGCCAGCAGGACTTTCACCTTCTGCCCGCCTGTCAGCTCCTTCATTTTCACATAATGAAATTCATTGGTGATGCCCAGACCATTCAGCAGCATTTCCGCATTGGATTCTGCTGCCCAGCCGTCCAGCTCCGCAAATTCCCCTTCCAGTTCTGCGGCTTTGATGCCGTCCTCGTCGGTAAAGTCCTCTTTCATATAGAGAGCATCCTTTTCTTTTCTGATATCATACAGTCTTTTATGACCGTACAAAACACATTCCACCACTTCGAAATCATCAAACAGAAAGTGGTCCTGTTTCAGAACAGCCATTCTTTCACCGGGAGTGATGAATACAGAACCTTTATTGGGTTCCAGTTCCCCCGCCAGAATTTTCAGAAATGTGGATTTGCCGGCACCGTTGGCACCAATCAGGCCATAGCAGTTGCCCTTTGTAAAGTTGATATTTACATCGTTGAATAGTACTCTGCCACCATACTGGAGGCTGACACCCTGTGCAGCGATCATGTTTTTCTCTCCTTTTTCTTCTTTTTTTCTATATCACTATTTCATAAAACGTCAAAACGCAATTAGATTTTATTATAACACAAAGGATACACAAAAAGAAAGGGGAAACCGCCCTTTTGCAGGAAAATCCTTGCTTTTTCAAGAAGAAAAAACCTGCCTTGGTTTCCCAAAACAGGTTGATTTTCACGAGCCCATTATTCTGCTTCTTCCAACATGGAAATTTCTTTTTCATAATTGATGGCATCACTTTTTACTGCCGCCGGAATCTCTTCCGATACCACGCCGCCCAACTGGGTCAGTTGGGAAGTAATGGTATAGGTTTCCACGGTCACACCGTTTTCCAAAGTGCCACCGCCCAATTCTTTCAGCACATTATTGGTAACCGTTTCCATGGCCTTTGCCAAGTCGATCTCATAGGAAAGGGGTGCGCCCGTTTTGCCATCTACCACAAATTTCACAGGAACATCCCCCACCCCTGCGAAATATACTTCGGACAGACCGCTCATACCTGCCAGTTGAAAGAATCTTCCGCTATTCTCCACAGCATATACCTTTCCTTCGGGAATCACCGCTGTAAGAGTCAGTTCCTCTCCGTCGTCAGCAATGGTCCAGTTTTCTGCCCCGGAAAGGATGATTTCCATATTATCAAGGGTATTATATATCTGAATGTTGCCCATAGCATTCTCTTTTGTCATGGTCATTTCTGTCCATCGTCCATCATAATTCATATATTGATTGACAGCATCGTCGTTTTCTTCCAGATAAAGGGTATATTCCTCCGCTGTGCTGTCAAAATCCATTTTGGTATGTACTTCTGCATACAGAGGCTCTTTCGCCAAAGTGATCTCACCCTTGGTCGTCGTTTTACCGGCACCTTCCATAGAGACTAACGCCTCAAAATCCGCCGCAAAGCTATCGGCCGCCGCCAAAGCATCCTTCGCCGCCTGCACGTATTCCTCCACAGATCCTTCTGTAATGGCTGCCGCTGTTTCCCCAGCATCGCTGCCGCAACCTGCCATCGCTAATATTCCAGCCAAAGCCATTCCCAGCATCAGCCGTCTCTTTTGTTTTTTCATAGGGACTCCTCCTCGCTGCTTCCCTTTCGTAAATAAAAAAATTCACGAAAAATGTAGAACACAGTCTTTTCAGTTTCATTTTAGCGAAAATGCCTGTCCTTTTCAAGGGGATTGGTCTTTTTTCAGAAAAAACTAAGAATTCTGTAAGAATTCGGGGCAATCCCCTCCACTTTTTTCCAAAATCATCCATGAAAAAAGACCTTCGCTCTCCACAAAGGCCAGTTTTCGTTTACGCATAATGATATTTTTTCCGTTTTACGGCAAAGAAATAAATCGTAACAATCAGCGCCGCTCCTTCCGCTACAGAAATGGAATACCAAACACCATCCAATCCCAAAAACATAGGCAGAATCAAAATGGAAAGGACTTCAAACACCACCGTACGCAGGAAGGAAATGATGGCAGAAACAACACCGTCATTCAGTGCTGTGAAAAAGGCAGAGCCAAAAATACTAAAGCCGCACAGCAGGAAGGACAAGGAATATAGATGGAAGCCTCTCACCGTCATGGCATACAATTCCACATCATAGCCCACAAAAATCTTGGACAGCGGTACCGCCAGCAGCATCGCCACTACCGTCAGCACAACTCCCGCCGCTAGATTCAGCTTCATGCTCTTTTTATACACATTTTTCAGCTCCAAATGGTTTTCTGCCCCGTAATGGAAGCTGAAAATAGGGGCGGTACCGATGGAATAGCCGATAAAAATAGCAATGAAAATAAAGTTTACATACATAATGACGCCATAGGCTGCCACGCCGCTTTCCCCGGCAATTCTCATCAACTGGAAATTATACAGCATGGAAACGATGGAGCGGGAAATGTTGGACACCAGTTCCGACATGCCGTTGCTGCAGGACTGCAGCAGGGCATTTCCCATGAATGTTGTCTTTGTCAACTGCAGCAAGCTGTCGTTTTTCCGCAGGAAATAGAGAAACGGAACAACACCGCCGACACACTGACTGATGGCTGTTGCTGCCGCAGCCCCGGCAACGCCCCATCGAAAAAAGGCGATAAATAAAGCATCCAACACCATATTCGTTACCCCGGCGATCACCGTAACCGCCAGCCCCATGGTGGGCTTTTCCGCTGTAATGAGGAAGCTCTGGAACACATTTTGTAGCATAAAGCCGGGCAGAGCCAGCATCAGTATCCTGCAATACACAACGCAGTGCCCCAGCATCTGCTCATCCGCCCCCAGAAAAATGGAAATAGGCTCGATGAAAACCATACCAAACAACGCCAGCACAACGCCAAGACCAATGGATACATAAATCAGCAGGGAAAAGATTTGATTGGCTTTTTCTTTCTCCCCCTCCCCCAATGTCTTGCCCACAAGGGCACTGCCGCCGGTACCGATCATGAAGCCGAAGCCCCCCAGCAGCATGGCAAAGGGCATAATGAGATTGACTGCCGCAAAGGGTGTTTTCCCCACAAAGTTTGAAATGAACAGACCATCCACCACACTATAAATAGACGTAAAAATCATCATCACAATAGAAGGGAAAACGAACCGCAGCAGTCTGCCGTATGTAAAATGGTCAGATAACTGGATATTCATTCTGCATTCCTCCCCAACATGATTTTTGCATATTCCGCAATGGCAGGAACGATTTCCTTGATGGTGACATCAGAAGTATTGATGCACAGGTGATAGGTCTCCTTCGCGCCCCATGCCCGTTCTGTCATCAGTTCTCTGGATTTTTTTCGGCCTTTGTCCACCTGCTTGATGCGCTTCGCCATTTCTGCGGCAGTCAGGTTTCCTTCTTCCCGCGCCATGCAGCGGTTTACCTTGCTTTCCATATCGGCATAAACGAACAAGTTCAAAGGATGATATTCCCCCAGAGCAATATCGGCATTTCTGCCGATAATGACAAAATCCCCACCTTTTTCCGCGATCTTTTTCAGCAGCTTCTGCTGTTCTGCCAAAAGCTTTGTCGTATTATTTTCCCCGCCTCCATAAGAAAAGGTACGGGCAAAGGTGATGGGAAAATGCTGCATATTCCCCTGCTCCATTTTTTTGCTGACATAGGCTTCATCCATGGCTGTTTGCTCCGCCAGGGCTGTCAGGATTTCTCTGTCATAATACTGCATCCCCAGGGCATCTGCCAGTCGTTTGCCCAGCTCTCTGCCGCCGCTGCCGAATTCTCGGCTGACCGTAATGATTTTCATGCTTTTTCCTCCTTGATTTCTATTGTAAACCATTCGCCATAGAGACATTCCCCCTTTGCAAGCAAAAGGAACGTCTCCATGGAAGAAAAATGGTTTTCTCCGCCTAAAAACAAAGAATGCGCCCGGTTATCTTCATAACCGAGCGCACTCGACATCTTCTCCGACTTCGCAATTCCGATTGCAAGCCCTCCGATGAACACAATTCAATTTTCAAACAGCACTTATCTTAGCAGAAGGATTCTGCAATGTCAATACCGATTTATTCTATCGTTATCCCAACAATATGGCGAATGACTTCCCCCGCCAAAATCATCCCTGCCACGGGGGGAACGAAGGAGAGACTGCCGGGAATCTGTCGTTTTCCCGTTTCTTGGGAATCAGCAGGTTTCAGGGGCAGTTCCTTGGAATAGACCACCTTTACACCGCTGATGCCCCGATTCTTCAATTCCTTCCGCATCACCTTTGCCAAGGGGCAGACGGAGGTTTTGGAGATATCCGCCACCTCAAAACGTGTCGGGTCCAGCTTATTCCCCGTTCCCATGCAGCTAATAACTTCCGTCCCTGCCTTTTTGGCTTCTTCAATCAGCAGCAGCTTGGAAGTCACCGTATCGATGGCATCCACGATATAATCATAGGATGCAAAATCAATCAAATCCCTATTTTCCGCCCCATAAACGCAGGGATATTCCACCACTTCCGTTTCGGGGCAAATGTCATGGATACGTTCCGCCATGACTTCCGTTTTATTTCTACCTATGGTTTTCTGGGTGGCAATGAGCTGGCGGTTGATATTGGTCAGGCTGACCGTATCCCCATCGATCAACGCAATATGGCCGATGCCGCCCCTTGCCAATGCTTCCGCCGCAAAGGAGCCTACGCCCCCAATGCCGAATACCGCCACCCTTGCCTTTCGCAGCCGTTCGATTCCTTCCTTTCCCAAAAGCAGCTCTGCTCTGGAAAATACGTGCAGTTCCTCCATATCCTATCCCTCTCAATCCTTTGTTTCTCTCAATTCCTTGGGCAGCTTTTCCCATGGCAGCCGTTCATACAGATGGAAAATCTGCCGCACAATGCTGTCCCCTCCATGTCCTTTCAACTGCCGATGGGCTGCCTGCACCGCTTCGGGGATGGCATCCGCCGTGGCAAAGGACAAATCTGCCGCCGCCAGCATGGAAAGGTCGTTCTTATTGCTGCCAAAAGCCACACATTTCTTCTGGGGAATATCCTGCATCAGCCGTTTCAGCATATATTCCTTGGTGGCATTTTTGTGGTAAATCTTCCAATGACAGTATCCCTCAGGTGTTTCGCTTTTATCCCGCAGGAAATGCAGTTCGTGGTCGGTATCCATGGCCCGCACCTCCTGTTCCAGTGCATCGGCTTCTTCATCCCGCAGCACCAGCAGGATATAGACCACGATGCCCCCTTCGGGCATATCGCCATAAACATAATTGCGGTAAGGGGAACGGCGGGCTGTTTCATACAGCTTCTGTTCCACCTCGTTTTTGAATTTCTTATAATAAATCAACAATACATCCTGCCAGACTACATTCAGAAAATAATGATAGCCCCGTTCCCGCAGCAAAGCGCAGATGGCATCCACCATCTCTTTCCGCAGTCCATTGGTGGCAAGATATCTTTTTTCCTTTAAATCATACAACACAGCCCCATCCATCGCAATGACGGGCAGATTCAGATTCAGTCCCTTTACATCTGCCAGCAGGGACGCAGGGGTACGCTCCGTGGCGATGGTAAAGGGCAGCCCATTCTGGAGCATCTGCTTCAATTCAAAGGAAACATAGGGAGAAATTCCTGTTTTTTCATCATACAATGCCCCATCGAAGCCCGTCACAAAAAGGCAGTCCTCCGCCTTTTTTCTGGGCAGATGCAGGCTGTTGACCCCCAGGGAAACCAGGATGCCGATGATGGTCTCCACAGAACGATTCACCGCATCGATAATGGGCGGTCGCCCCCCATTGGAAAGACAAATGCTCAAAAGCACAATCCCCGCCAGGGCCGATGCCCCCCTTCTTTTCAGCAGCACCGTCACATACATGACAGGGATGATGGCAAAGGAGATGCCCATATACCGCAGGATACGATATTCCCAGGGGATAAAACGGATCAGATACAACGCCAGCAGGGCAAACACCGCCCCCACCAGGGTGCCGATGATACGATTGAAGGCTGCCTGCAGGCTGTTTTCCACATAGGGCTGCATACAAATGATCGCCGCAATGGTGGAAAAAACAGGGACGCCCTCTTCCCCTCGGGCAAAATACAGCAGAAAGCAAATGGCAACCGCCAGAGATGTTTTGATCATGCGCATGCCGACCCTTGGCATATTTGCGAACATACAGGAGCCTCCTTTCCATGGTTCTTTTCGCAAAGTATAGAAAAATTCCCTTCTTCTGTCAAGGCGTTCTTGGAAATCCAAAGAAAAATCATAGGATGCACAAAAACCTGCCTTTTCCATAGTATGAAAGAGAAGCAGGCCTGTTTCCAAAAAAATTTATAGGAGGAATGTTTATGAACGAATTTTCTTGCAACGATCGAAATCGAGACAGAGACCGTTGCCGCAGCTGCCACAACTGTAACAACTGCCATAACTGCCACAACGATCCCAGCTGCTGTTGGACACGCTGCTGTGTGCTGACAGGGGCAACTGGGGCTACGGGCAGAACCGGCGCAACAGGGGCTACCGGGCCTCAGGGCCCTCGGGGCTTCACAGGCGCAACCGGCAAAACCGGGGCGACCGGGGCTACGGGCGCTACTGAGCCACTCGTATTTGCACAACTTTCCGTCTAATATTCCGCAGCATAATCAACCCTTTTTTTCATCATGCAAAAGTGCATTTTCCTTCCTATTATTTTCAATGTATTCCATAATTTTCTTATACTGATCTGCAAATCGGAATACAATCGTCAATGCCCCATTTTCATGAACATAAATAGTGTCAACCAATTCTACCAGTAAACCTCGCTCTATCAAATTTCTCTTTCAGCTCTGGTGTCAACTCAACCATTTCTCCATCTGAAAAGAACTGTGCCATTGTAACGCCAAAACCGTCACAAATATAGAATGCCATTGTATATACTAATTACCATTTAATTAAATTCTATGTAAACGCACAATAGTGAGTACCGTGTCGCTTGCCAGTTTTTATGAGATAATTA
>CAMBLO010000035.1 GCA_945868505.1 uncultured Clostridia bacterium
CTCTGGGTACCTTCGCCGCTCATGCTCCAGCTTCTGCCTTCTGCTTTGGTGGCAGGCTCTGTTTTTGCACTTTGGGTGCCGTTTTCATCCTTTATGTTCCATTTCCGCTGTTTCGCCTTGCTTGCTTTCAACGTCTTTGCACTGGGAGTGGAAGTCTCAGCCGGTGTCGTTTCTTCGCCCTGTTCGTTCATCTCAGCCGCTTTCGGATTGATGCTCCATTTCCGCTGCTTCGCTTTTGTGGCAGGCTCTGTTTTCGCACTCTGCGTGCCTTCCTCATCCGTTATGCTCCATTTCCGCTGTTCTGCTTCGGTGGCAGCTTGTGTCTTTGCACTCTGGGTACCTTCCTCATCCGTTATGCTCCATTTCCGCTGTATCGCCTTGCTTGCTTTCAGCCTCTTTGCACTCTGAGTGGAAACCTCAGCCGGTGTGATTTCTTCACCCTGTTCGTTCGTTTCAGCCGCTTTCGGATTGATACTCCATTTCCGCTGTACCGCCTTTGTAGCAGTTAATGTAGCCGCACTTTGGGTACCTTCTTCATCCGTTATGCTCCATTTCCGCTGAATTGCCTTGCTTGCCGTCAGCGTCTTTGCACTCTTGGTGGAAGTCTCAGCCGGTGTCGTCACTTCACCTTTTTCGTTCGTTTCAGCCGCTTTCGGATTGATGCGCCATATCCGCTGTTTTGCTTTCGTTTGCGTAATCGATTTCGCACTCTTGGTGGAAGTCTCAGCCGGTGTCGTTACCTCACCTGCATCGTTTACCACAGCCGCTTTCGGGTTGATACTCCATTTCCGCTGGATGGCCTTGCTTGCCGTCAGCCTCTTCGCACTCTTGGTGGAAACCTCAGCCGGTGTCGTTACTTCTCCGTTAGCGTCTATCACAGCCTCTTTTGGATTCATGCGCCATATCCGCTGTTTTGCCTTTTCATCCTCTTCGCTGCGCTCATAGTGGGTAGCAGAAAGAGTACCCTTCCCTTTGACCTTTTTCTTATCAAAAGCCCATTTCCGTTGTTCTGCTTTGTCAGCCTCATCACTGCGCTCAAATATGGCAGAAGAACGGATGCCATTCCCCTCCGTTTTTTGACCGCTGAAGGCCCATTTCTGAATATCTTCGCCGGTATGGACAGGGATACTAACCTCCAGCATCTCCCGATAGCCAATGACAATAGTTTCCGTCAGCAGTCCGCTTTTTTCCGCATTCAGCTCCCCATAGGTCTTTCCCATGACCGTACAGCCCGTAAACACAAAGGTTCGCTTGGAAATATCAAAGCGGTTCGCATGGGGGGAAACCATCAGGATAACCGGCAGAATCAGTTCTGCCCCCATAGGCAGGATGGGATATAAATCCGTCCCCACATATCGCTCCACCGTAAAGGTGAAGGGCTTGCTGATGGGCTTTCGCAGCATGTGAACGTAATCGTTCAGTCCACCCTCCTGCACATATTCAAATTCATTTTCTTTGGTAAAGCTATGGACAGACTTGCAGGGCAGGTCGTAAATGCCCTCTACCCGCAGCATATAGTTATAATTGACCAGTACATCTTTCCCTTGGTTGGCAAAAACGCTCATATCCCTTCACCTACCTCCTGGTTGGTTTCATTTCTAAAATACTCTTTTCCTTGCCTTGCTTTGAGGGAGCTAACTCCTGATTGATGGCGCTGATTTCCCTGCACCATCGCCTTCTGGTCACATGGTCCATGGCCAGCACCTCCTCGCTGCTCCAGTGGAAGTAATAGGAAATGAAGGACATCTCCTTATACATTTCCTGCTCCGGATAAAGTTTTATCCCTCTTGCGTAAAATTTATCGGCACCTCATGTACGTGCCCGCATTCGGGGCAGACCACCTGCATGGTAGGCGGCGTAATATCGTTGATTTTCTGATACATATCCTGCAAAAATGCCAGATCGGCAGTAAACAGGCGTTCCATGTGGGTAGGGGTGATAACCTCCAGCCCTTCAATTTCTGTGATGACCTTGGAAAGGATCACGATGGTCAGATAGGAGGGGTTGCTCAGCACACGGGGGTCTCTGGTGGCGCTGATTTCATCCCCTGCTGTGGCAAGGCGCATTTTGCCCTTGCGGTGAACCTCGCCCATATTGTCAACATAGCCCTTTGGTAATGTAAATTCATAAATCGTTTCCATAAAATTCTCCCATTCCTTTCCTCTGTTTTCGATCACTCATCTTTGCCCTGCCTGCCGTCAATGTAAAGATCAGTGATCCTTTCCGCCCCGACCGCATCCCCCGAAGGGGATGCAGCCCGGCAGAAAGCCTGTTTTTATGCGGCATCAGCCGCTTCATTCCATCAGTTGGGAATGATCAGTTCTTCATAAGCCAGCTCAACGGTTTCGATTGCCACTTCACTCTGGGAAGCGTTCAGGTCGGGAGCTGAATATTTTGTAACCCATGCGTTGGTCAGTACCCATACTCTTGTACCGGAAATGGATTCTACCAGTGCATTGGGTGCGCCGCCGTTAATATCGATCATTTCAATCTGCACACGGCTTCTGGGCATTTCGCCTCTGGTTTCACTGACACATTCCTGAATCCATGTCTTGAAGGCACTGTCCAGAGTGTAGCCAAATTTCAGTGTCACGTTGCCATGCTTTACCAGACCGGGGATTTTTACGGGGGCTAAGCTGTGAGCGTTCCCCTGACGGAATTCGATTACATCTACAGAAGCTTCAATGCCGCTTACTTCGCTGAAGGCAGCAGTGCCGCTTACGCCATCCACCGTCACGAGGAAATTCATCTTGGTCAAGGGATATGCTAATCCTGCTTCATTTGCGTATGTTCCCATATTTCATCATTCTCCTTTGCTCATCTATTCTCGGTTCCCATTATTCTGCTGCTGCCTCTCCGCCGCCGGCTTCCGCTGTCAGCTGAGATACACGGAAGATTACGAATTCAGCAGGGCGAGTCGGTGCGATACCGATGTTACAGATCAGGCGGCCATTCATGATGTCATCTCTTGTCATGGTGCTGCTGCCGATTTCTACAAAGTAGCCTTCAGAAGGGCTTGCGCCTGCCAGCATACCATTTCTCCACAGGTTATCCAGGAAGGTGGATACTGTCAGGTTGACTCTGGACCACAATGTTACATCGTTGGGTTCGAATACTACCCAGTTGGTGTTTGCCTTGATGCTTTCTTCCACGAAGATGAACAGTCTTCTTACGTTCACATAGCGGAAGGTGGAATTGCTGCTGGCTGTTCTGGCGCCCCAAACACGGATGCCCTGACCGGGAATCTGACGGATCAGGTTGATGCCTTCGGGGTTCAGAATATCCTGCTCGCTCTTTGTATAATTGGTTTTCAGGCCTGTGCAGTAAACAGGTTCGTTGGCGGGTGCTTTATGTACGCCTCTTGTCATGTCTGTTCTTGCGTAAATACCCATCACAGCGCCGGAAGGAGGGATGTACCCGGGCTTCTTGGCTGCTCTGTCGTATACCTGAATCCAAGGATGATACATTGCAGCATAGGTACTATCGATCATGCCTCTGTATTCGATCAGATCCTTGGGTTTTGCCATATCTGCGGGCATATCCAGTACTGCCACGCGGTTTTTCATGTTTTCACAATGGCCTACCAGAGATACAACAACCTCGGGGATGGTGATACCGGGAACCGCCATCATGCTAACCTGATTATTTTCCACAAAGGACTGGATACCGGTTCTCTGACCGGGACCGTTATCTTCCCCGATGAATGTGCCTGCTGTCACCTTATCAATGGAGCCGTCTGCACCGCCTGCCAGTGTAATCATGCCGCTGGTCTTGCCTTCACCCAGAATCATTTCAACAGGGTTGCCGATTTCTTCCAGAGGTGCTGCTGTTACTTTTACCAGCTCGCTGCCGGACATCTTTGTTGCGATATAGTTGCTTGCCACAGGGTTGAAGCTCAGGCCGTTATATACCTCTGCTTCGTCATTGTAGCGAACCAGTACATCTGTTTCGATCAGATATACCAGTACGCTGGGAATGATACCTGCGTCCACCACATTTTCTGCGAAGGGCTTTTCAAAGGTTACTACGTTATCGTAAATCATCTGGATACGGTTATATTCTTCGCCCGCCTTTACCAGATCGCCTTCGCGGAAGCCTGCAACGGATTTCGCCTTATAAGATGCATCGCCTTCCTGTTCCAGAAGCTGCATTTTCTTTTTCATAACTGTAGTAAAGCTGATCTGGATGCGGTTGCCCCATTTGCCTTCGTTTGCTGCTTCAAAGGAAAGGATGCCTGCTTCCAAAGCTGCCTTTTTTGCGTCCTCCGGTACAACACGGCTGACAAAGCATCTTGTGCCGCCGTTGGCGAAGAACTGTTCTACGGCATAAGCCAGATAACGATAGCCTTCATGGGTAAACTCACTCAAAAAGCCACCGAAGGTTTTTCTAAATGCTGCAAAGCTTGTGATCAATTCGGGTGCGCCTACTGTAGCGCCTTTTTCAGCCAGACCAACAAAGCCTGCTGCGCTAGTGCCAACGCCTTCTATGGAGCGAGGGGAATTATCATATTCCTCAACATATACACCGGGTGATAAATATTCTGCCATGATGTTTCCTCCTTTTTTTCATTAACCAGTTACGATTTTCATTTGGCCGGGGGACACGATCGAAATCATCCCCATGCCCATTGCGCAAAGCAGCGTACATTCCTGCGTCAGAATCGGCTTTCCGCCGATCAGGACTGTGGGCTTGGAAGCCTGCCAAGGCCCTGCCGGGGTCATCATACAGGGCTGGGGGGTCAATACCCCCAAGGCTGCCGCCGTTGCCGCCGCCACCTGCGGATTTGCCAGAGAAGCACACATTCCAAAGGGGGGAATATTGCTTCCCGGAGCAATATCCATGATCGTTGCGATGGGCTTGGAAAGGCCCAAAACGGTCATCTGCGCAGAGGTGATCAGGCTTGGCATCATGGTGCCGAAGGGGCACATCAGCTTTGCACCGTTTACAACTACTGCTCCCATTTAATCCTCCTTTTCCTGTGCTGCTTCCTCACAAATCAAACGGTTTCCCTCCTGATGGAAGTCCACCCTTTGATAAAACACCTTTCCATCCACCATAAACCGCACAAGATATTGGGCAATCTCGTCATTGGCGACCTTCAGCACATAATCCCCCTGTTCTGTGGTCTGCCCGAAGATAACCCTTGTGATGGGCTGATTGATCTGGAATTCCTGCTCTAATTTTTGCTTACATTTGATTTCCTGTGTGGATATTTCTTTTTCCACCTCAAAATGCTCATAGGCCGTTCGTTCCCGATTGATCAGACCATAATGGACGTGATGGAATCTTACGTTACGTTGATTTAAAACTGTCATGATTCTTTTTCTGGCATCAAACTCTTTAATGCAGCAATTTGCATCCATCAGCGAAACTGCTTCCATTGCCTCTATCCCCGGCAGATTTCCCCGTAGGGTCAGGATATGATTCCGTACCGGGTTATCAAGTGGAAGTAGGTAGATTTGGCAAATCGGCATCTGTTTCTCCACCGGCGGGAAGGTGATTCGAACACGCTGTGGCTCGTATCCGTAAACACGAACCTCCATGTCAAAATCCTCCCTGCCGCTATTCACGAACAGATACATTCCTGCACCTCTTGGGATGGGCACGCTCCCCGGGGATTGGGGCAGGAACGTCACATCGCGTTCCTCTATCACGCGGCCGGTCACACTATCCAGCATACGCAGCGCCAAATCCAAGTGGTGATGAATGGTTGCCTGTGCTTTCACGCGCACCTACCTCCCTTCCTACTCGTCTGAGCCTTGAATATGTATTCCAAAGGATGCGTCCACAACTCTGGGAGTGTCAACAACAACCTCACTGGACAAGAACACGGGGCCTGCCTTATAAAACAGGCTGACCTGATATGGTTTATTGATGGCCTGCCATACCCGCACCTTTTCCTCCAGGGTAATCTTCGCCTGAGTGATATTGATGGGCGGTTCATTGGTATCCAGCCACGTTTGCAGCTGGTTTGGCAGAACCGAATTGTTATCATTTACAATCTGCGCCACACGGCCCAAAATCTTCTGCACATCCGGCGCCTTGAGCCCCATCTGGGAGGAGCCATTGATAAACACCATATAATATAGGTTATAGGGCTTTGGTGCCTTTTGCAGCCGCACCTGCCCCGCCGGCATGAAGGGCGGCACTGCCGTCCCTCCTTCCTCCCGGATATCATAGAGATATAAGCCTAAGATATAGTCTACATCCTGATCCGCCGGAGAGGATACCTCGATATTATTGGGTGAAGGGATGGGCTCGGGGCACATCTTGCTCCGCAAAGTGCGGACAATATATGCGCTGACATCAGCGATGATGGGATAATCTGCCATTATGCTTCCCCTCCTGCCTGTAATAAATAATCCAGAAAGGCCAATGCCATTTCCTTTTCCTCTGCCGTCAGCAGCACGCCGTAGGAGGTATTTGTCAGGTATTCCACATCCAATTCAAAATACCCCTTTGCCGCATCCGCCGGGATATAAACGGTTCCCTGGAAGCCTGCCGCTCTGGACATATCCTCCATGGTGCCGCCCCGGTTTACTACGCTGCTGAACGCCGTAAATTTAAAATATTTGCTGCCCTGCTGCAGGGTGACTGCCTTCTGGCTGTCATTGAAGATATACCGATAGCGGCAAATTTTGCCAATCTTATCCGTCGGTACAAATTTTGCTCCCTGCTCTGCGGAAAGCTTTTCGAAAATATTCAGGTCTCCATCGCCAAAAGCGATTCTGCTGTAATCACTCACCAGCTTTTTCGCCGTGCTGGAACCCGTCTGGTCTGCGTACATATTCAAACCGGTTAAGATGGATGCTGTCATCTCATCGGAAAGACTATTCATCAGATTCGTCAGGCTGCTGCTGCCTGCGCCTGTACCTGTGCCATTTGCGCCTGCTCCGTTTGCACCTGCACCATTTGTGCCTGTGCCGTTTGCACCTGCGCCATTTGTGCCTGTGCCATTTGCGCCTGCGCCATTTGCACCTGTGCCGTTTGTACCTGTACCGCCTGCACCATTTGCGCCTGCGCCGTTTGTACCTGCGCCGTTTGCACCTGTGCCCGTTCCATTGAAGCCATTTTCGCCGAACAAGTCGCCATCATCCTCATTGCCTCCGTGTTCTTCCACGAAGCTGCGGATGAGCTGTTCCATATCCGATTTGGACAGGTCGCCGATGAAATTACTCATCTGCTCTGCCGTCACATCTTCAACCTTTTTCAGCAGTTCCTTAACTGCCGCGTTATTTCCGCCCGCCAGTTCCTGATTGGACAATTCCTTATAAATATCCTTCAGGGCACCCAAAGCGCCCTCCGGCTGGCTGCTCGCCAAAGCACCGACGCCATCGATGATATTTTCCACGCCGTCCAGATTTCCGTCCCGAATATCTGCCAAGGCGTTATTTTTCATATTCTGCAATGCTGCGGAGGCGTTCTTTTCCCCCAGCTGGGCTGCCGCCCTTGCCTTTTCCGAGGAAGAAGTGTTTTCCGACTGCAGGATTGCATTCAGTTGATTTTCCAAATCTTCCATTTCCTGATCGATGGCAGCAATCTGCGCTTCCAGCTTTTTGGCTTTGGAGAGCTGGTTTTTATCCAGCGCTGTCATCCGCTCTGTCTGCAGTTCATTTTTCTGCTCCATCAGGCGATCCATAGTGCGGTTGCCCAGAGAATCTTGCAGATTATTCAAGGTCTGCTTCAGCCATTCCAAATGGGCATCCACAGAGGACTGGGCATAGCTTGCATATTCATCGTTTTTGATGCCATTGCGGTAATTATCGCATTTCTCGATCCGCTCAGTGATATGCTCCATGGCAGTTTCCGATGCCATGCGGTCTATGTAAGCCTGAATGATGAACTGCAGCTCATTCCGAACGATTTCCGTTTCGTTTTTCTGCTGCTTCAGGGCATTGGCCTTGGAGGCTGCTGCCGCCATGCTGGAAAGGGACTTGTAGGCTTCCCCCACCCCTGCGGATAAGGATGCCCGATAGGCACTTTCCGCTCTGGGCAGAAGCTCTGCCTCGATAAATGCCCGTTCCGCATCTTCTTCCCGAATCACGGCATTGTTGATGCGATCCAGATAGATCAGCTTCATGGTGACTTCATCGCAGCCGCTGAAATTTTCTGCCGCTGCCCGTTTTGCCAGCTCCATGGAAAGCTCATATTCCACCTGACTCAGCACCGTGGTGCCTTCCTCCAGCATATTGGAGCTGTGTTCGATATAGCTTTCCTGCACATTGCCGATGGCTTCGCCAATGGCACTCATCAGCTCTGTATTCAGGGAAAAATCCTCTATCTTGTCTCTGCCCTTTTCTTCTTTCTCGGTTTCTTCCTCGCTATCCTTTACTTCTTCCTCTTCCGCCGATTCCGTCTCTCCGATCACTTCTCCGGCTAAATAGGTGTAGGCTCTGCCTGCCGCGCGGTTCAGGTTTTCCAATTCACTTTCCTGCAAAGGTAACAAAATTTCCGCCCGCCGCTTGGCATCTATCTTTTCCATGACCGACATAACCATATCGCTCATGGCGCTGTCTGCATCATTCTGCACCAGAATTTCGTAGTAGATCTGCAATTCATAGAGGCTGCGCTCGCATTCCTCTGTCACTTCGTTTTTGCGATCCTTCCCATAGAGTTCTTCAATCAGCTTCATATCCCGCAGGTTGGTGTCTGTGGGGTCTTCCGTCTGAGCCAATACATCATACTGCATCTTGATGGGTTCCAGCTCGGAAAGCCCTTCCAAATCGTAGGGGTCATCGATATCAAAAATACAAACGCTTTTCCCTGTCCGTAAATCATAGGTGATCCCGTCAGATTTCGTATGATGGGTCATATAAAGGTCTTCGATCTCTTTGTTTTCCACAATTCTGCCGTCGGTGGTGATATCCGCCAGCGTGCCTGCATCGGTCACATCGTACCATACGCCGCCTGCCAGCTCAGATTTATAATACCGTTTATACTGATTGGCCTCTGACGCCGATTCCATGGCGATATCGTAAATCTGGTCGTTCATGGCACCCAGATAGATCAAATGGGTCCCAACGATTAAGGTAGAATCCTCGATATCCTTGGCGCGGATATGTACAGAATTTGTGTCATCTATCATCGCAAAGGTCAGCACAGAGCCGCCGATAATCAGCAGTGCAATGACTGCCGTCAGCACAGTGGTCAAACCGATGCGTTTTTTCTCTCTCATGCTCCGTTCATCTCCTTTCCCCCTATTCTTCGATCACATAAATGCTGCGCTCGGCCGTATCGAAATATGCCTCATACTTCTGATTTTTCCCGCCGTCGTAGCATTGCAGCTTCAAAAAGTCCATATCCTCCGAGAGGAAATCCAGATAATAGAAGGGCTCTGTGATGGGGGTCAGATCCTCCTTCAGAAGGAACTTGCCTTCCTCATTCTGCAGGGTATAATAATGGATATCCTCCGCCCCGTCGATGGTCAGGCTGATTTCCACCGTTCCCTTTTCTCCCTGTTTCTGGGCCTCATAGCTGCCGATGGTCCGTTTTTTCTGTTCCTCTGTTTTTGTTATCATATAACCTGTGATCTCCAAAGGTCCCTGATAGGACTGGGGGTCGATCTCGCAGTCTTCCACAAATTCTTCATCGTTATACAATCTGACAAACAGCCGCTCTTTCCCTGTCAAAGACAGCGTCAAATGCCGCAGCGTTTTGTCGATCTCTGTTCTTTCCCCAATGATATAATCATCACACCATAATTCAAAATGGGTGATATCTGTTTCAAAATCCTCCGGCAGATAAATGCCGAATTCAAACATATTATCTTCCACGATGGACTGGATAAAATATCTGGCACCATCCGCTGTTTCTTCATCCACGATATAGCTGTTGCCGCCGGTGGTACCATCCAGCCCGATGCCATTTTCCTTCAAATATTTTGTTACACCGCCGCAGGTCAGGCGGTCAAAGCTGAACAGCAGAGAGCTATACAGCTCCAATGCCTCCAGCGCCTCCATCTGCAATTCCTGATACTGCTTTTGGGATTCTGTGTATTCCTCAAAGGAAAGCTCCCCAAGCTGATTTAACGCTAGTTCCTTCTGGAGCTGTTTTTTTGTTTCTTCAATCTGCACCTTCAGCTTCAGATAAGCCCCTCTGGCAGTCACAACAGATTCAAAGCTGTCCCGCACTTGGGTTTCCAGTTCTCTTGCCATGGCCTTCTGGTCTGCCAGAGTATCCTGATATTCCAAAGCATTTTCGTAGAGAGCATAAGGCTCATCCTCGCTATAGCGGACACCATCAATAGAGCCTTTGAACCATTCTTTGGGAATCTTGATAAACAAAATTCTTATTTTGCCCTGCCAAGGTGCATCAATCTTTTCCAAAAATTTATCATAGCTTGCCTTAAAGGCATCGCTGTTGACCTTCTGCCCGTTTTTCACCTGCTGCACATAAGGACTAATCAGTTTCATATTGGAACCATACTGCTTCTCCATCAGGGAATAATTGGTGTTTAACTGCAGCAGGGAAAGCTGCGTTGCCATTTTTGCCTCGTAATAGGCCTGATCGTTGTCCAGCGTATACTGCACCAGATCATCCAATGCCGAACGGAGCACCTCTGCATCCACATAGGGATTGGCGAAGGTATACCTTGTGGAAACATCTATCTGCAATAAATCGCCCAGCTTTGTCTTGGCATTTTCAAAGTTTTTCATATCCTGCGCCAGCTTTTCCTTGGCCGCTGTGATGTTCTTTTCCATAGCGTCCACATCGCTTTGGGTGGCAAGACCGAGAATCAGCCTGCCCTTATTTTTTTCCAATGTATTTTGCAGCTCCTGCAGCTGTCTTTCCTCAAAGGCAACCTTTTC
Organism: uncultured Clostridia bacterium; assembly: GCA_945868505.1. GTDB lineage: Bacteria > Bacillota > Clostridia > Lachnospirales > Anaerotignaceae > Anaerotignum_A. Next base: position 10,809 of record CAMBLO010000035.1, read on the forward strand.
CTGATAGGTATATGCCTTTAAAAACGCCTGAGAGGTGCTGTCGTATACACTGAAGACCTCATCTATCAGGTCATGCTTCAATTCCGAAATTTCGTTCTGGATCTGCGCCGGTTTATATACCAGATCGCTTTCATCCTCAAAATTCAGCTTTTCGGGGAATTTGAAGGAAAGCAGAGGCGACCAGCGGAAGGTTTTTTTGTTTTTTACCTTCAACTGTACCGCTTTTACCGCCTGCTTGTAGGAAACCTCTTTTAAGGCAATCTTGCTTTTGATGCGGCGGTAGGAATCGCTGTTTGCCAATGCAATGGCCTTTGCCTGCGAAAGCAGAAGGGTATACTCTGCCGCCTGTGCCGAACGGGAGGATAGCATTGGCAAAGTGCCCGCCAGTATCACCGTACACAGGAATAGACCTATGGATCTTTTCCAAAATCCCTTTCGCTTTTCCATGCCCCTTCTCCTTTCTTCCTCCGTTTTTTCCTTTTATCAACCTTGTTTTTCAATCAGATACATTGAGAAGCTGCCGCTTCTGTCCTTGCAGAAGAAAGTATATCGCAAATCCTCCTGCACAAAAGTATAGATATATACGCTATAGCCCACATCAAAGCTGTCTACTGTCACAGCGTCTGCCAGATACGCATTCCATTCCCCGGTCACATCTCCGTTCAGGGCTGCCTTTGTCTGGTTCAGCACATGAATGGCAACGGCATCCGGTGTGGTCAGATAGGTATTGCCTTCATAAACGGCATCCCCCAGAAGCTGAGCGATCTCCGCAATATTAGTATATTCCCGTTCGCCATAGGCAAAGCCATCCTGCAAAACATATACCCCTTCGACCATTACGGCATCCTGCAGGTTTTCCTGCCCCTGCAAGCCATAGATCAAGCCTGAAATATCCGGCATATCTAACACAAAGTATTCATCATCGGTATAGACCGTTTTTCGTCCCGTATACAGCTTTGCGGCATCCCCGGTACTTTTTCCCAAAAAGTCCGTATACAACAGATTGCCTTTGGAAAAATTCCCGTTAAAGACTTTATTGTTGCCGCCGTCATATAAGGTACCGGCACCATCCTTTTTGCCTTCCAAAAATTCGCCCTCATATTCCAGAGAACCGTTTTCCCGGTAAAGCCTGCCGCTGCCACAGTACACATTATGCTGAAATGCCCCGGTATACTGCACCTGCCCCGTAGGGTAGTAAGATGTGCCAGTGCCATGGAATTCGTTCTTTTCAAACTGCCCCTCGTAAACTGTGGAGCCGTCTTTCCGATATAATATCCCCATGCCGGTGGCAGCACCCTTTTCCACATTTCCCTCGTAAGCCAGGTACTTTGATTTACCAAGGATCCGCACCCTCCCTTCCGTAAAACGCAGGGGAACAGAGCGATAGGAATAGGTTTTGACGCCATTTTCACTTTCTGTGAATGCGGACAGGGGCTGCACCACTGTCACATAAAATGCGGAAAGCATCCCAATGGAGACGACCAGCAAAAAGGCAAGACGTTTGCTGACTAACCAGCCAAAAAAGCCATAATAATCATTTTTATTCCGCGGCCGCACATCGGTCATTTTGCGGAAGAACTGGATCATCCGCCGCAGAACCTCACCTTTTAGGTAGCTGGGGTTAGTAAACAGCCTGATCTTTGTCCACAGCGGCACGATCCGCGCCTTAAGGGCATTTAAAAAGCCTTGAAATAAGCGGTTCACTTCCTGTCCTCCTTTCCGCGGAATTTTTATAATTTATCGTATTCCTGTTCTAAAACAATATTTTCAAACAAACCGTAGGATATCTCCGCATCGGTTTGATTCAGATGATACTCGCAATGGAACAAATACCATCTGGCAATATGATCCTCTTCATTGAGCTTCAGCACCTCGTTAAAGGTGTTTCTCGCCAGATAAAAATCGTTGGAATAGAAAAGCTGCAGCCCTTTCTGGAAGATTGCATCGGTATCCAGCATCAGCTTTCTCTTCTTTTCCTCAAAGGCATCCAGACATTCGTATAATTTCAGGCTGCCAACATTCTCTCCGCCGGAAACGAAGCCGATATACCGGAGAGAGAAGCCGGGGCCGACCAAACGAACCATCTGTTCCGTCAGCACAAGCTTCACCTTTGCCTTTGCCAAAGGCTTTGCATAAGGCTCCAGAATACTTTCCTGCGCAGAATACATATAAGGTGTCATCATATCCTTCACGCCGGAAATGCCATACTGGAAATCCGCCCCATGGAGCATCAGGATCAGATTTTTTTCTGCCAGCAGTTCATTCTCTCCATAGGCATGGAGCAGATCGATGGAAAACTGCAGTGCGTTTTGCGCACTCTGTTCAAAGAACAGCTTGCGTTCCAACAGATCTGTCGTACCGGAAAGGTAGATGCCCTGCCGCTGTTTTCTGATGCCATGCATCAATTCCATGCTTTTTGTGATGACCTCCATATAATCCGCCCCATCCAGATGCTTCATGTCCTCCAGAACAAAATGCACCATACAGCCGCGAATCTTATTTCTGTCGCCAATTTCCATATCTGCAAGCTCCGGTTTTTTCAGCAGCGTTTCCATGTCCTTGGGCACGAATCTGTAATAGCTGCGATAGAGCTTTTCTGTTTCATAATATAATCGGCTCAGGTTGTGCCCGATTCTTTCCAAAGGCACCCATGCGCTCTGCAAACCATCATTTCCCCTAGGTGTTTCGGGATAAGCCATGTTTTCCGTTGCCACATAAGAAATACCCTTCACGAATTTCCGCCATCTGCCGGCAAACAGGAAGAACAATCCAACATGGGCCAAGCTGAGCAGTACCAGCAAAGCAGCAATCAGGTGCTTCAGGGAAGCCATCTGATTTGCGATGCCCTTTTGGATGCCGCTTTCCGTCAGAACTGCCAGCAGAACGGAATCGGGTGTCATATCCGTCCAATCCCGCAGAGCAACCACATAAGACGGATGGTCTGCCTGCTTCAGCCGTGTCATAACAGCCTGATTGCCTGCTGCCACCTCTGCCGCCAAGGCTTCCATTTCCGGGCCATAATATGTATCCACCGCTGCACCGCCAGGCAATGTTTTCGCCATCAACACTTCACCGCTGTCGGGCTGCAGAATAATCAAATCCTCCAGCAGACCCTTACGTTCCTCCACAGCGGCCCAATAGACCTGGGGAGAAACTGTGCCGTCTGCCCTTTGGCTTGCCTTGATTTCTTCCAAAACGCGCCCTGCTTCCACACCGGTCTCCAAAACTCTTTGCTGCACCAGCCGTTCCGACAGGAACCATCCTGCGAACAGCAGGGCCACGCAGCAGAGCAGCTCTGTGCAGCAAAGCAGGCGGAACACCAAATGGTTCCGTTTTCTGCTGCCATAAAGCAATACCACCGCCACTGCCGACAGTAGCAGCACAGGTACCAGCAGCTTCAATACCACTGCCCGGGTCCAATAAAAACGCCATGTGCCCAAGCCGCCTTCGGCAACGGAGCTTTTCAATCTATCGGCAAGAACCGTATTTCCTACGGTTTCCTTAGTTTCTTCTAAAATATCCATCTTACGGTATACACTGCCGTCCTCTAACGCAATCCAAAGGGCATCTCCCTCGTAGGCACCGCAAAGGGCAAAATGTCCTTCCGGCAGGCGATAGCTCTGTCTTTCCTTCCATTCCGAAGGATTTTCCAGAGAAAGGGTGTATTCCGTGATGGTTCTGCCATCTTCGCCCAGTACGCTGCAGCACAGTCCCTTTTCATTGCTGCCAAAGGCAAGAACCTCTCCCTCCTGTTGGAATACCACAGGTTGCCAAGGTTCTTCTCCCTTTGCAAGGCCAAGGGGTTCTGTGCCAAAAAACTGTCTACCGCCCTCTGTATAGCGATACAGCTGATACACGCCATTCTGATGGGCCGTTGCCACTGTTTCATAATCTGTTAATTTTTTGTCTGTTTTTACAATCTGAAATTTCTTCTGCTCCGGATTTTGATACAGCACATAGCTATGTCCTTCCGCCCGGATGACCTGAGAAGCATATCCGCCCTCCTGCTCTACGATGCCGAAGGCAGCCTGCTTCGCCGTAGTCACTCCCATGACGCCGCTGCATACACACAGCACAGCCAAACAGATTGCAATATAAAGACCAAGCCACTTCTTCATTGTTCTATCCCTTCTATCCTGATACCTACTGCAATAAGGACTCTGTGCCGATGCGCTTGAAAGTGTTCACAAAAATACGCAAGAACGGAACATCCCCAAAAATCATTTGGGAAACGATCATCAGCAGGGCAAACAGCCCCAATACCAAGCAAATCACCAGCAGCAGCCGAAAGAGTCTGTCCTGATGATGTCGGAAAAACCGACGGATTTTTTGAAGGATACCATCCTTTTTCAGGGGCACCGATGCCATTTTCAAATCCTTATACAGGTCTGTAAACCGCTGATAGCCGCTTTTCATAGATCTGTTTGCCAGCAGCTGATAGCTGGTTGCCTTACCGGAATTGAATTCCCCCAGCAGGGCAAATATTTTCTGGGCACACAGGGTTGCACATTCTTTTTCCCCAACAGCTTCCGAAAGCTGCTCCAGATCGATGCAGTATCCCAAATAAACGCTTTTGTCCTTGGAAATATGTATCTGATCCTGCAAAAGCTGCAGATACAGTACAGGATAGGGAATGCCGCTGGCCAGACACTCTACCGTCAGATTCAGGCAAAGATGCTCACATTCCGGCAAGGTGGCGATCTCAGAAGAAAAAAACTGATGCAGCGGTCTTTCCCGTACATAGTCAAATACCATCAAATAGGAATCCTTCCATGTAAAATCCGCCACGAAGGTGCTTTTTGCCCGTTCCTCGCCGGCATGGTACAGCTCCAGCAATTCCCTTGCCACAGCCCGATCATGCACCACCAGAACCGTGTAATAGGTCTTGCCGCCGGTGGAGATATCCTGACAGACGATCACATCATTCACTTTTCCTCGAAAAACCTCCTGCGTCTGCTGCAGTATCATTTTTCCAACATGATAAATCATATCGTCACCTCAGATCCGTAAGGAACCCTTATTTCTTCTTTACGATGGCATAAGCATAGGTACAAATGAAGGGACGGTCCATGCAATAAATCTTGATTTCGAAAACGCCTTCTTTATTGGGCGCGGTATAAACACCATCCACGGTGATCTGTCCGCCGCCTTCTTCGGAAACCTCGTACCCAATGCTGCATTTTTCCATTTCGTGGAATTTTACGCCGAAATAATAGCTTTCTCTCGTACCCAGAACCACCGTAGGTGTTTCCGCTTCGATCCACTGTTTTTCCAGACCTTCTTCAGGTTCTTCCACATCGTTGCTGGCAAATTTCACAGCCACCCAGCGATAGGAAAGCATCAGACAATCAGTGTCCTCTGCAAAGCTGACCGCCGCAATAAAGCTGCCCTTGTCGTTCAGCACCTTTACTGCCGTTTCCGTTTTGGGTATCTGTCTGCCTGCGCCGTCGAACAGGGTGCTGTTGCCGAATACCGTACTCTTGGTGCTGGCACCCTTCACTCTGTCCTCATCCATAAATTCCTGACCGATTTCCACATAAACTGCGCCTGCGCCCAGCCCATGCATGACCTCGCCGGAATAAAAGACCTCGCCTGCCTTTGCCTGACCGCCCACGGGGATTTCCAGTGTGCCTGTTGCCAGCTGCAGCTTGGATTCCGAGAAAAAGTCCTTGCCCACAGGCAGTTCCGGCTTTGTTTCCTTCCCGAGTCCTGCCCCAAGGCGTTCCGAACCACGGAAGAAATCCAGATATTCGCTTCTTGCCGTATTCTGTGCCGGCGCTTCAATATATTTCTTTACGCTCTTTTCTTCGATATGCTCAATGATATAGGCACCCTCTGTCTGCAAAAGGGAAATATCCGCCAGACAAATGAAATCCTGTACATTGCCCATGTTCTGCAGTTCCAAGCTGACCTTTCCCAGCTCCCGATTGACCAAGGCTCTGGGAGTTACATCGGAAATCAGAATCTTCATGGAAAAATCAGAATCCATTTCCTTTTCCTCGCCCCGAATCTTTACGGAATTCTTTTTCAGGATGAGGCTGGTTTCCGATGTCATAGAATCCTGCACGAATACCCAATATTCCTGAGAAATGGATTCCCCATACAGCAGGCGCATATTCTGCAGGTTCAGATCCAGATCGTGATCCCCCTCTGCCGTCAGGAAGGAAGGGGTCTGCAATTTCCCTTCAAAGGAAAAGGGTACATCCGCCGCAGAAACCTTTGTGACCTTCAGCTGAACTTTTGCGTATCTGTTGCGGCAGACCGTTGCCGGCATAATCAACTGAACCTCGTAATCCTTATCCTGATACAGCACATCCCTTGCCAAAAATTCCGATTCCATTTCAAAGAAATTCTTTGCGTCTGCCGTATCCATCAGGAACAGCTCATAGCCCTCCTGAATGCGGTTATATTCATATTCAGAGGAAGTACCCTGCCGTTTTACGGAATAAACAGGATGCACTTGTTCCTCTTTATATTTCAGGCATAAGGTCACCTGATTGCTTTCAACTGTTTCAAAACCAGGAATGGCAGATAATTTTTTGACAACAGAGGTATCCACAACGATCTCCCGTCCCAAACGGTCAATGGCCAGACCGCTTTCCACAAAAATAGACAGATCATCCAGACTATACACATTGCAGCCGCAAACGATGCCGGACCCGAACATCAGATTATTTAAAAATCTTCTTTTATCATTCACATATTCCTGCTCTGCCGCAAAATCTGCAGATGTCAGCATCTTTCCGGCGTAGTAGCGATTTCTTTCAAAGGGAAATAATGGATTGCTGTTCATCCTCGCACCTCCAAAACAATACAAAATTCGACTTTTTTCACTGTAACTATTATACCATCCTTTTTCCAAAAAAAGCTAAAGATTTGTTAAAGTTTTTTAAATTGTCCAACAGAGAAAGAACTTCCTTCTCTATATGGAAGATATACTTGAAAAATCCGCTAAATTCCTTTACACTTTTAACCAGAAGGGGTGAATATGAATGAAAGAATCTGTATTTCGAAAAAAACAACTAATCTTTGTACTGCTTGCCATCGTCAGTTTTTTTGCCTTGCTGTTTTTCTGTATCCATTTGGGGAGTCGCGGCGTACCACTGCTGTTCTGCCTGATCGTGCATACCTGTTCCCTGCTGGTGCTGTATCGGGATGCCCTGATCGGCTTGGAGCCGGAGGAATGGGAGGATACAGACGACTGGATGGAGGAGGACCTGCCGGAGGAAACAGAGGAGGAACCGGTCATTGGCGGTGTCCCCCTCAAGCATATATATGCCGAGGTACGGGAAAGCTTGATTGATGAAGCGATAAATCCCCCCGTTTCCGAGGAAACTGCGGATATTGTTTTGGCGGATACAGAAGAACCCCCTGTTCCCGATGCCCTTCCCCCTGCCCCTGAGGAAACCCCTGCGGCGGAAGAAGCCCCTCCCGCCGATACCATCCACGCCTTCCTTTCCACAAAGCAGAATATTGTGGAAATGGATTTGATCGCTGCGGCAAGGGATGCCATGGAAAGTCTTTCCTCCTTTGCGGAGGCGCAGAAAATCAAGCTGCATCTTTCCACCACCTGCGATTCCCTGCTGATGAAGGCAGACCCGGAAAGCATCCGCATCCTGTTCCGCAATATCATTGATAACTCCATCAAATATATGGGGCGGCCCGGTCACATGATTATCACCATTTCCCTGCTGGGGGATGATATCTTCCTCATCCTGAAGGATACGGGCAACGGCCTTTCCGAGGATGAAACCTTCCATGTATTCGAGCTGAATTTCCAAGGTTCCAACCGTGTCAGCGGCAACGGCTTGGGCCTGACCCAGACAAAAATGATCGTAGAAGCCTTTGGCGGCACCATTTACGCCAAAAGCAGCCCAGGCAACGGCATGGCTATCTATATCCAACTGCCCGTTTCCGGCAGCCCGAAGAATCCATAAAAAGAAAACCGAAAGAAGCTCTGATATCAGAATTTCTTTCGGTTTTTTATTTACTCTTTGAAAATATAGCCGGCACTGCGTACCGTATGTATGAGGTTTTTCCCACAGTCTCCCAGCTTTTTGCGGAGGTTGGAAACATGCACCATCACCGTCCGCACATCCCCCATATCCTCTGCCCGCCAGACGCTCTGGTATAAATCCTCATACAGCACCAGCTGACCCTCATGGTCGATTAAGCAGAGCAGCAGCCCATATTCCATGGGGGAAAGCTCCACAAGGCTCTGGGGTGTTCCATCCTCTGCCAACAGCCACACCTCCCGCTGTTGCTTTTTCAGCAGCAGCCCGGGAAAGGTCAGCTCCTCCCCTTCGGATTTCCCCTGATTATATTGCTTTGCCCTGCGAATATTGACTTGGATTCTGGCTATCAATTCCTCGTAATTGACGGGCTTGGTGATATAATCATCGCCGCCCATCTGCAGCGCCGCTATTTTTGTCAGATTATCACTGAGGCAGCTGACAAAAATAATGGGGCACACCGATTTTTTCCGAATATGGGCGCAAAGCTCGGTACCTTCGCCGTCGGGCAGCATCATATCCAGCAAAATCAGGTCAAAGTTATTTTTCGTCAAGACCTCCTTCGCCTGTGCCACCGTCGGCGCAGCCATCACCGAAAATCCTCTGCTTTCCAATAAACGCTTTGTAATAAAAGAAAGGTTCTTGTCATCCTCTACCAATAAAATGGTTTCCACTTTCCGTCACGCCCTTTCCGCTTCCTCCTCCCGATAAACAGGAAACATCAGAAACACAGAAAATCCCCCGCCTTTTCTGCTGGATACCTCAACGGTACCTCCATATCGTTCCACCGTCTGCTTCACATCAAACAGGCCATAGCCGCTGCCCGGCTTGCCCTTGCTGTTTTTCCCGCGAAAGCCTTCCTTAAAAATCAGCTTTGTTTCCTTCTCATCCATGCCCTTCCCGTCATCCTTGAAAACGATCAGCACCTGCTCATCCTCCACATAATAGGCCTGGATAGAGATATAGTTTCCCGCCTCCAGATATTTTATGGCATTTTCAAACAACTGATAAAAGACCCGCATAATGGGAATCAGCTCCGCGCGGATGAGCATATGGGGCTCCTCTGTCCGCACGGTAATCCTGAGGGGGATTTTCTTCGCCACCTCGCTGACATATTCCGTGGTCCGATGGAGCAAGGGTGCCACATCCACTGTTTCCAGCATAGGTACCCCCTCCGTACTGTCCTCCAATACCACCCGTAGCACCTCGTCCATATAGGTGATATTATCGCAGATATTTTGAATGGCTTCCCGCTGTTCCTCCGCAGAAAGCAAGCCCTGCCGCAGCAGCTCCCCATAGCCATTGATGACGGACATGGGCATCCGCACATTATGAGAAAGCATCCGTTTCAGCCACATGATATCAGAAATCATAGCCCAACGACCTCCCTTTCGGCTCATTGTCCTCCATTGTCACCCACAGGCACCTTCATTTTGCCCCTGTCCGAAAAACCGCCTGTCGGTCAAATACGTTTTCGGCAGTATTGATGCCCTCCGAAAAGGGGGAACCAAAGGCCGTCTTTGTCTGATTGATGGCCCACCGCTCCATGCTTCGTTCCCGATAGCATTGGGTAGGCTCATCCTCCTCATTCGTTCTCGATTTCTTTCTTTTCTGATTATTTTGCCGCAGCAGGCTTTCTGTCACACGCATCAAATTCCTCCTCTTATAAGCCGATCATAGATGCATAGGGTTCAAAATCCGCTCTGGTAAATACCTTGCCTACCTTGATGAATTCATAGCGAACAGCCTGCAGGTAATGCTTCATGCAGACCTCCTGCCCATCCCCATCTGCCGCTGCCAAAAAGGCGGCGTTGAGGATACAGTTCTTGATATTACCACCTACGAATTCAAACCGTTCTGCCAAGAAACGGATATCCACATCCTCGCCCAAAGGGGTTCCCTTGGGGATGGTTGTGCGCCAAAGCATCTCTCTGGTATCCACATCGGGGAACTGGAATTCCACGATATATTTCATACGACGGAAGAAGGCCGGGTCGATATTGTGCTTATAGTTGGTCGCCAGCACAGAAACCCCGTCATAGGCTTCAACCTCCTGCAGCAGCAGGGCAGTCTTATTGTTATTGGAGGACTGGTTGCTGCCCCCGTCATCGGAACGCTTTGCAAACAGCGTATCACATTCATCGAAGAACAGTACGACGTTACATTTCTTGGCTTCCCGGAAAATCATAGAAATGGATTTTTCCGTTTCACCAACGTATTTATCAATTACTTTGGAAAGGTCTACCCGATACAGCTCCAGATTCAGTTCATGGGCGATTACTTGGGCACACATGGATTTACCGGTACCGGGTGCCCCGAACAGCAGGATGGAAAGCCCTCTGCCGTAGGGGTATTTCTGAGTATAATTCCAGTTATCATAAACCTTTTTGCGGAAATTCATCTGGTCGATGGCGTGTTCCAGTGTTTCCCGCTGGTCTTTATTCATTACGATATCTTCAAAGCCGAAATTAGCCTTGACCTTCGTTGCCTTCTGGGTCAGCTCCGAACTCATCTGGGCATAGCAGCCTTGGAACAGGGTGCCTCTGGAAATCAAAATATCCTTCTGCATGGTGGCAAGGCTTCTGGCCTGCTTCAACGCCGCCTTAATCTTCCCGGGGGTAAAGAGGAATTTTGTCGCCATTTCCGGCAGCTCCACCTCCGCCTCCAAGCCATAGCCCTGAGAGAAATACTTCCAACATTCTTCTCTCTCCTGATTGCTGGGGGTGGGCAGTTCCAGTTCCGTAAATTCTTCTTTGGTGATTTCCTTCATCTGCAATTTTTCTCGGCTGATGGCAAATACGGTCAGATTCTGCGCCAGCAGTTTGCCGAAGGCCAAGTCCATATAGCCGTAGAATTTATCCTTTTCTTCCTCATGGAAGGTCAGTTCATCCAATACACAGCAGGCATTGGTCAAGATACATTCTCTTGTCACCGCCCAAATAGCCTTATCCACAAACTGATAATCATAGACGAACAGCTTCTTACAGTTGATGGAAATGGCCTGCAATCCCTGCTTCTGACAGAAATGCTTTACGAAAAATTTTCTGCCGCTGCCCTCATCCCCAAAATAGGAGAAGATACGCACACCCTCCCCATAGGAAATTTCCATGGCTTCCAACAGGTTTTGGTTAGCCATAATGGGATCTAATTCCTTCCCATCGGTCAGCATCTTAAAGAAGCGGATATAATTTTCGTCCAGCCGCATGGGGTTCTTCCCGAATAAAAAGTCGATCATCCGTTTATCGGGGGAAACCACCGTGGAAAAGGGCATATTTCCTTGGATTCTCAAATCCAGAACAGGCATCAACTGTTCCAAGCAGGCAGACATATCCCCATAGGCCCCGGCGATGGAAAAGCTATCGCCGAAATACAGCTTCGCCGCCGATTCGATGGTCGGTGCGGAAAGGCTGCCATTTTCATTGATAACCTGAAATACACTGGCATAATCCGTCTGGGTAGAGGCCAAAATGCCGCTGGCAAAGCAGAATACGGTAAAGGGGTCCATCTCCAGCTTTTTGCACAGCTCATAAAAAGGCAGGGAAATACCTGCTTCCAAGGTTTTTTCCGCCCGTTGGGCAATGATTTCCAGTCTTTGCAGCGGAGACAGGCTATCCTTTGCCTCCTGTTCCGGCTGGGCTGCTGTTTCCTCCGCAAAGCTGCCAAAAAGGGAAAGCAACTCGTCGGAAAGCTCCGGCAGTTCCTCCCCATTGGGGGAAGCCTCAAGCGCTTCCTCCCCATTCATAAAACAAAAGCGATCGATTCGTTCGGCGCAAATATCTGCAGCAACCTCCAAGTCCGGGTAAAGTACGTTTTTATACCCCCCCTGCCCCGTTGCAAAAATGCGCTTGAGCTGGGTCAAATGGGCATCCATTGCAAGATTGATACAGGCAAACAGATACTCCATATATTCTCCATAATCCAAAAACGGTTTTTCGGCAAAAGATATATCAAATTTATCCATTATTTCAGTCTCCTCCCATCCGTATCCCAATACTTTCCAGATATCTCTTTCACTTTATTCTACAAAATCCGCCCACGTTTCGCAATAACACGATTTTAAAAATTTCTTTAAAGTAACAAAATGGGAAAATACTTGAAAAAGTCTGTCCCATCCATCATAATGGAAAAAAAGCATTTTTCACAAATTGAAAGGTTAGAAAAATCGTTCCGTTATTCAGGAGGTTTTTAATATGAAGAAACATCATCGCTATTCTGCTCTGCTGGCATTGCTGCTGGCAGCATCCCTGCTCCCCGCCTGCGGCAAAGACGGAGTGACCGTCATGGATCGAAGGGGCAATTCCGTCAAAGTCACCGCCGAGGATAAAGATACCTATACCTTCAAGCTCTCCGGCAGTCAGGAAAAGCTGCCTGAACAGCCACAGGAAAGCCGCAGCAACCCCTTTATCGATGTTGCCGAGGAGGCATGGTATTATGAGCCGATCCTCTATTGCTATGAAAACGGCCTGATGCGGGGCACCAGCCAAAACACCTTCAGCCCTGATGCTCCCACAAACCGCGCCATGATCGTATCTACCCTATGGCGGTTGGAAAATACACCCTCTGCCCCGGAAAGCACCTTTGCCGATGTGCCTGTGGATGAATACTATTCCAAGGCTGTGGCATGGGCTTCCGCCAACAATATCGTGGCCGGCTATGACAGCCAGTACTTTGGCCCCAATGACCCTGTCACTCGGGAACAGCTTGCTGCCATCCTTTATCGTTATGCTGTATATAAGGGTTATGATGTCTCCCAGACAGCTTCTCTGGAAACTTTCGCCGACGCAGGCGATATTTCCGCCTATGCCGAACCCGCCCTTTCCTGGGCAGCCGCAGAGGGAATCATCCATGGCATGGAAAACCAAACCCTTCTCCCCCGGAGCAACGCTACCCGCGCACAGATGGCAGTCATTCTGAACGGGCTGCAGCTTTCCAACTGAGCAGCACAGAAAAACAGTATCTTCTATAAAAAAATATAAAACCAGCGAAAAACATGGTCTTGTTTCTCGCTGGTTTTTCGTTTTCTGCCACAGGCACCCATGTCACGGGCGCAGACACGTTTTTTCGGCAAACGAAAAACCCCCGTCTGTTTCCAGACGAGGGCTTTCCCGGAGTTCAATATGAGCTACATCTAATTGGGATAGATGAAGGTCATCGAGTTTCAACCGTAATAGTAGAACATACAAAGCGCTGTCATCAAAATGATGCCGCAGTCCAGCATGCTTTGTATAAATTTTTTCGAAAGACTCATATCAATCAACTCCTTGGAGAAGCGCTTATCAAAATTTCTTAGCCCATCAGGTTAGGCAAGAACATGGAGATTGCAGGGATATATGTAATAGCCAGCAGAGTGATGATCATCAGTGCCAGGAAAGGAATGATACCCTTGATGACAGTATCCAGCGTGGTTTCGCCTACACGGGATGCAACGAACAGGTTTACGCCCAGTGGAGGTGTGATGAAGCCGATTGCCAGGTTAACAACCATGATGATACCGAAGTGTGTAACATCTACGCCCATTGCTGTTACAACGGGGTACAGGATAGGTGCCAGAATCATGATAGCACACAGTGTTTCCATGAAGCAGCCAACGATCAGCAGCAGGATGTTGATCAGCAGCAGGATTACAATCTTGCTGTCTGTCAGAGCCAGCATAGCGGATGCGACTGTGGTAGGGATACGGCCCAGTGTCAGGACTTTGGAGAAGCCTGCAGCACAGCCGATAACGATCAGGATGGATGCTGTTGTTTCACAAGCATTCTTTGTGCACTGGATCAGTTTTTTCACATCCAGTTCTTTGTAGATCAGGCAGCCAACAACGATACTGTAGATAACGGATACAGCCGCTGCTTCTGTTGGTGTGAAGATACCACCGTAGATACCACCCAGGATGATAACGGGAGACAGGATTGCCCAGAAACCTTCTTTTGTTTCGTGGAGTGCTCTCTTCACACTGAAGGGTTCGTCATCACCTTTGTAACCCATTTTCTTAGCATATACATAGGAGTACAGAATCAGTACCAGACCGATCAGCATACCGGGTACGAAACCAGCCAGGAACAGAGTAGATACGGAGCTGTTTGTTGTTACAGCGTAAATTACCATAGGGATGGAAGGAGGAATGATAACACCGATGGAACCGGCTGCTGCGATCAGCGCCAGTACGAATTTTTTATCATAGCCTTTTTCCAGCATTGTAGGGATAACCATACCGCCTACCGCAGCAACGGTAGCGGGGCCGGAACCGGAAATCGCTGCGAAGAACATACATACAACGACTGTTACGATAGCCAGACCACCTTGGATTCTGCCGAAGAATACGTTGGCCAGATTCAGCAGTCTCTTGGAGATACCGCCGCCGCCCATCAGTTCACCGGCAAAGATGAAGAAGGGGATGGCCATGGTAGGGAAAGAGTCACAGCCTGTTACCATGTTCTGCGCAATGAAGCCCAGTGTCAGTTGTTTTGTATAAAGGATATAGCCCAGAGATGCAATACCCAGGGAAAAACCGATGGGAACTGTCAGCACCAGACATGCGATCAATGTAAGAAATACTACTGCAGCAATAGAACCTGTCATGCTTCAGCCACCTCCTCGTGATTTTTCAATGCTTTTACCCGTCTAACAATACACTGGATCTGACGGATTGCTGTCAGCGCCATACCGATCATGGGAGCAGCATATACAAACTGCATGGGGATACGCATAGCGGGAGACATCTGACCGGACCAAGCAATCTTGTTGAATACGGTTACGCCTGTTACAGCGATGAAGATGGAGAAGCCCAGAACGATCAGTTCACTGATGATCTCAATATAAGGACGTGCCTTTTTGGGATACAGATTGATAGCAGCGTCGATACGGATATGTTTTTCTCTTCTTGCTGTGTAGCTTACGGAGAAGTATACCAGCCATACGAACATATATCTTGCCATTTCTTCAGACCATGTCAGGGAGCTCTGGAATACATAACGCATTACTACCTGAACGAAGATAACGATACTCATTGCAAAAATCAGTGGAATCATGAAAAATTCTTCCAAATGGAGACTGTGAAAAAATCTCTGTAAAATCATAAATAGCAAGGCCTTCTATGATAGA
>CAMBLO010000036.1 GCA_945868505.1 uncultured Clostridia bacterium
AGATCCTCCAAATCCACCTCTGCCGGAAGCTGTTCAGGCTCCGCCTGTTTTTCAATAGCTTTTAAACGCCGTTTGAACTTCGATTGAAGCTTCTTATCAATACTGGAAAGTGGAATACGGTATTGGATACCACCCCGCCCAGGCCCCTGCCGGTTTGTTTTTACTTCTTCAGCAATAATTTTCTGATTTTGAATCAGATTCTGAATATGCCTCTCGGTACATCCCTTCAGCTCCGCAAGTTCCTTGACTGTCAAATACATTTCCTCCACCGTATCACCACCTTCCATTTTATTTAGTAATTTCCGCTTTCTTTCTGCGTCTCAACTCATTTTCTAATTCTTTTGTGCTACAAAGGCTTAATTGCCTCTTTCGCTCAACATACCCCTCCGGCGGTGTATGTTGTTTTTGTCTTCCTATGCAATCATCCTCACATAGATCAAACAATTCAAAGGATGCTTTATTTCTTACCTTTCCACTTGGGAGAAGTACCCACCACATATTGTTGATATTGTGATACACCTTACCACGATATAGGTATCCATTCCAGTCTCTAAAGTATTTTTCTTCTCCATTGAAGATGATTTTATTATCCCTGTCATGGCTGTTATAGCTATCCGCCGTCATTCCATCTATCTCCGACAAATCAAACTTCTTTCTCTGAGGATGGTGACACGACCTAATATAGTTATCAACAATGAATGCAGAACCTTTTAGTTCTCCACCACTATATTGTTCAACAAGGTATCCTTTGCTTTCAAAGTATCTGATCATCTTTTTTAAGGATAATTCAAATTGTTTCCTGATCAGATATGGCATTTTAGCAATCTTGTCAAAATCATAATATCCACCATATGGGTTCTCATAATTTATATCCTGATAAAATTTGATTGAAAAATAGTTTTTTTCCCACTCAGCTTTAAACTTCAAATCTCCATACCGTCCAATTCTATGATCTGAACTTAGGACAGGATATTTCCTTTTGATTTCCTTATCTTCGCCAACATAAAATCCAATAGAACCCATGAAACGAAGAAGATCCCTAAAGTTTTGCCAATGTTGGTTTCCCTCTTTCTCACATTTATATGGGAGATTTCCACGACTTACAGACACATACGTTTCACTGATTCTCGCTTTTACTCCATTTCCTTCAGGTATATTCATAAAAACATCACCATCCAGAAATAACTCACCCAGAAGCCTACGTTGAAAACACAGAACAAAGATAAAACCATAAAGGTATATTCTCTAAAAATATCATCTTCCATTTCTTCCATGTTTCTGATATAATTTTCTTGTAATTCTTTGTTTTGCATCGCATCGGGAAGTGCCATTCCCTGCGGTGCATTTTTTTTGTCCATCACATTTAACCTCCTATTCTCCAACAGCTTTTTTGCGCTTACATTCCTTAATATCTAGCACCTCCTGAATCATAGGAATGTATTTCCCACCTTTTTTATTACCATAAAGAATCTGACTAAGAAAAGAACGGCTAACACCAATCTGGTTTGCCAGTTCGCTTGTTGTCATGTCCTTTTCAATCAGTCTTTTCTTTACTTTGACCCCAAAAGGAGTAAGTCTCCACTTTTCCTTCATTTTTCTTTCCACATCACTCACCTCTCTCTTGAAAAAAGATGTAAAAACTCATTAAATTTGGTATAATATTGCGTAACGAAATTTACTTACACCAAAATTATAACTGGATAGTTCCAAATTGTCAATAAAAACATCTGGATAGTTCCAAATAACAGGAGGATATTATGAATAAAAACATCAATGATACTTTACTCACAAACATCCTAAAAATAATTAAAGTAAAGGGGACTTCTGAAAAAGAATGCCTTATTAAAGCTGGTTTAAGCACAAGCTACTTCTCTGATTGGAAATCAGGAAAATCAAAGAACCCCACCTTCGATAGGATTTATCGAATTGCAAGTGCCTTAGAGGTTTCTATAGATGACTTAATTGCAGATAACACAACTATGACAAAAGAAGCCTCTAATGATTTATTACCCGATGAACACAATCTTCTTATGACATATCGTGAAATGGACTCTTTGGGAAAAATGCTTTTACAAGATCAATTAAGATATCTGTGGGCTGAACATCGTCAGCCTAGTAGTAAATTATCCGTTTCCCACGAAAATAACTGCGGATAAATGGTAACGGAATTTATTTTTTTATTTGATTTTTAGGTAACAAAATTTACCTTTTTTAAAAAGTATTTTTAGGTAACGAAATTTACCTTTTTTAAAAAGTATTTTTAGGTAACGAAATTTACTAAAATAAAAATCATATAATTTAGGTACATTTGCAGTCTGAATTTTTGACACTCTTAATGACGCATTTTTTCTAAATCGAAAAAGTTAATTGCTGAAAACGTTGATATTTCAATATTTTCTTGATTAACGAACTATTTTCGCAGTTCGTTAATCTTTGTTCGTTAATCCCTTTGTTTTTTCTTGCCTTCAATTTTTCAAATTGAAATTCTGTTAAAGCCGTTAAACATTGATTTTTCAGTGTTTTAAAGACTTTTTAAAATTTTTAAAAACTTTTTTAAAAGAAAAAGACAGGTTGCAAAAACCTGTCTTTTCTCTATTTTTCATGCGTCATTAAGAATGTCAATTTTCAAACTGCCACCCCTAGAAAACGTTGATTTTTCGGTATTTAGCGGGATTTTCCGCTTTTTTTCACTTTTTTCTTTTTTTGTCATTCTTCATGCAGTATTACATCAGCCGCAGCCATCTCATTGTTCCTTCCTGTGATAAAAAAGCCCACAAGCATTGCCAGAATTAGAACGATTGAAACAATCGATTTAAATAACTGTGTTTTTCCTTGTTGCATATAAATCTTCACTCATCTACCTCCTTTTTATGCAGGTTATCATTCATGACAATTTCCCGTTTTTTATCTGCTCCTCTTTGCCCTTTTCGCACGTATTGCAATATAAGCAGCTTTTATGATGATATAAATCCCACGCAATATAAAATTTGAGCGTTTATATGGTAAGCTGTCATCAAAATCATGCACGTTCATAGATAAGCCTGCTTTTTCAGCAACTTCTAATTTATAGTGTATATTCTGATTATGAATCACCCGCCCAAAACATCTTCCCCAAAATGCAGCATATCTGCTTCTGCTGTATCGATAACACGCAAACAGCCAATCTGCCTCCACAAGCTTCTGCAATGTCCGTTTTTTTAGCGTTTCATTTTCTGCCCAGCGATATCCGCCCAAAGAAACATCTGAACAAATCACTGCATATTTTGCCATAATCTGATACCCCAAAACTGCATCTGCCGTTGGTCCAAAATCATAATTGATTCCACCGACTTCCATATATGCTTGTTTTCGGATGGTTGTACCGCAGGAAGGCATTCCCGTTCCTGTATCACCAATCACAAGTGCCCTCATTTGGGTTAATTCTGTAAAGCCTCGTTTCCTCTGCTTCACAGGTTCTTTGTATTTTGTTGAAAACTGTGTCCGGCGTGCATAGAGAAAGCCCAACTTTTTTTTCGTCCAATCCACAGTTTGAATCATCCGTCCAATATTCCAAAGTGCGCACTTACTCAACAAGTCATCATCATGTAAAAAGCAGACCCATTCTCCACGGGCTAACTCAACCCCTCGATTCCAGTTATATCCGGATCCTATATTTTCTCTATTGTGGTAATATAGTACCCGATGGTCATTGATTTCTTGCAGTATTCTTAAGGCAGGTGTTTTCCCCTCTGCATCAAAAGGAGTATTATCCACTACAATCAGTTCCCACGAAAAATCAACAGGAATCTGCAGCAAAACACTCATAACCGCTTCCTGAAACAAAGTTGTCCTATTATAGGTAGGAATAATTACAGAAATCCATGGCTCTTTACTCAACTGTGGCTCTCCAAATAGTAAATCTGATGGGATGTCAGCGACTTTGGAAAAATTATCTACATAGGCTTCAAGGGTTGTATATGCATGGGCTTTTATTTTATTGATATCAAAATCGATAGCCATGCCTTATAAGGATGCCCCCCCATCAATCGCAAGCACAACGCCTGTCAAATAAGAAGCATCCTCCGACGCTAAAAAGGAAACCACTTTTGCCACATCCTCCGGCTGCCCAACATAGCCCAATGGAATTCTTTCTGCGTACACACTTCTGTCCCTGTCTCCCAGAATATCTGTGTCAATAATACCGGGGCAAATACAGTTTACACGAATTCCTTCTTCCCCGTAATTTTTAGCCATTTGGTGAGAAAATTGGATGACTGCTGCCTTGGATGCACTATAGGCATAGGAGCGACCAGCGGCATAATGCTGTAAGCCTGCAATAGAGGCATTGTTGATGATACACCCCTTGCTCTCCAGCAGAAATGGTTTCATGGCTCTTGTCACCAAAAACATTCCATTGATATTGATATCAAAGGTCTTTTTCCAGTCCTCCACAGGCATACGTTCAATTTCCATAGAAGGAAGCATAACCCCTGCATTATTATACAAAATATCTACCCGTCCAAAGACTTCTTTCACGCGAGACGCCAATCTTTCCACATCTTCTTCACGGGAGACATCACAGGGAATAAATAACGCTTTACACCCCTGTGCAGTCAATTCCTCCTCTAAAGCAGTTCCTCTTGCTTGATTTCTGCCCACCAATACTACATCTGCACCTTGCGCCGCAAATTTTCTTGCACACGCAGTCCCAATGCCTGCCGTAGCCCCGGTGATAACAGCTACCTTCCCTTCAAATTGCTTTGGCATATTTCCTCGCTCCCTTTTCACAACAGTTTCTTTTCACATCATTCTGCCGTTCAAATCAGTGCATGTAATTTTTCAGAAATACATGCGGCTGTCAGTCCATAATAGTCCATCTTTTCCTGATATGTGCCATAATTTCTGAAAATCTCCCTAGGGAATGCAACCTGTTCAATCTGCAATGGACGCCCCGGCAATGCCTTATGGATATCATACAGCAATGTTCCCTCATACTCCGGCTCAACAACCAGAATTTTTCCGCTAGGGCAATGCTTTGCCAAGGTTTCATAATCAAAGGGCTCCAAGGTTGTATAGTAAAGCACCGTTACATCTTGCCCTTTGCATACACGCATTACCTCATCCAGCATCACAGAAACCGCAATCACCGTAGCTTTCGAGCCAGTCTGAATCACATTTGCCTTGCCAAATTCAACATCCACATCATATTCCGTATTCGGGTGGTCACTGACACGGAAAAAGGTAGGATGCCCATTTCTATAGGACTGATTAAAGAGCTGGATAAACTGCTTAGCAGTACCCGGTGCAATAAATTCGCATCCCGGAATCATTTTAATCAACTGTGCATCCTCCGCACAATAGTGAGAATATCCATATTTGGGATAATCCACTGCCGCACCCGTCCCAATCACGTTTACACCTAAATTTTGATAGGCAAAATCCATTTTAATCTGCTCCAGTGTGCGCTCAATCAAATAAGGCTGAATGCCGAAAATGGTAGGCACCAATCCGCAGCGAGCCATGCCTGCAGCAACACTGAACATCCCATCTTCATAAATCCCTACATTCGTGCAGCGTTCCGGAAACTCCGCTAACACATCACGGATGGCCCACATCCCAATATCAACTGTAAAGAAGGTGGTATCCGCTTCCTTTCGTATCATATCCGCCACACGGCTTAAAAACGCTCTTCTCAAAACTCGTCAACCTCCCTCATCAGCATCTCCAGTTCATCAGCATTGGGGGCTTTGTGAAACCAAATATCCTGTTCCGTCATCGTTGCACTGCCATAGCCCCGCACTGTATGGGCAATCACAGCCTTGGGCTTTCCGTTTTTCAGTTCTTTTGCCTGCAGGAACACCTTTTCCAAGGCATCCATATCATGCCCATTTACATCGAACACATCAAAGCCAAAGCTCTCCAGCTTTGCTTTCATGCTTCCCATGCTTACCATAGCACCCACAGAATCATTATCGTCCACAACAACACAAAGGTTGTCCAGTTTTTTATCTGCGGCAAAGATACAGGTTTCCCACATGGTACCTTCGCAAAATTCGCCATCACCGCACAGCACATATACCTGAGAAGCGCCCTTTTGAATTTTTCTGGCATTTGCAATCCCAGCTGCAAAGGGGAAACCATGACCCAAAGAGCCGGCATTATTTTCAACGCCGCCTTCCGGGAACTTTGTCAGGTCTGTCTGAATACAATAACGGCTGTCAAACTGACCGATTTCCCCTGCCACAGTTTCCCTATCAAAGAAACCTTTTTCAATCAGAATTGGATACAGAGCCAAAGTAGCCTGTCCCTTGCTGATAATAAAATAGTCTCTGTTTTCATCCTGCGCCAAAGCGGGAGACCAGTTCATAATTTTATCGTACAAAGTCCACACAATATCCAGACAGGAAAATACACTTTGCAGATTACCGTCTTGGCATTTGTGTGATAAATAAAGTGCGTCTTTTCGTAGTTTTTTTGAAATTAATTTCATCTTTCTTCCTTTCTGCTCGCAAAATCAGCAATATGAGAATAATCTAACGGTAAAAAGACTGCCGGGAAATTCTTTTTCAGATAACGAAGCGCATTCCTTGTAAGTAATTTATCATAGCCCTTTTTGGCCTGTTTCCTCGTCAGCTTTGACACTTCCTCAAATACTTCAATCGGTGTTGTTGTAATCTGTGGAATAATATCACGACATTGTTCCACATCTTCGGCCGTTAAGCCCCCTAAAGAACGACTTAATAGCAATGCACCTACATTATATAAATTAAGTTTCTCATTCATTTCAATGATCACTTCATAAATTGCATCCCGATAGATATTCGGCAGTCTAGAAAGCATTTCATACCATCTATCAACCCATTGATACATAAACTGACTGTACCAAAAAGAACCCTTTAGTGCCTCGGGATGATGCAAAAACAAATTCCAACCTGTCAATAATACCGCCGAAAAGCGCTGCTTTTCTATATAATGGAAGAATACAATCGGCTGCCACAAGCCAAGGTTTGCTTTTTCATCCAACGGATATCGTTCTATACAGTTTAATATGAATTCACTACGCACAATCGTCTGCCCTAAAACAGTCATAGTACTAAAACAATCCTTAAACAATGCAATATTGTCTCTGTAAACAACAGGCTCTTTTTGCTCCTGATTATTGAGAATAATCAAATCCGTCTTTTGTTCTATAAATCGCTTTAAATCAACAATACATGCAGACACATTAATAACCAGTTTGTCTCTTAAAACCCATACATACTCATACTGAGCCCCATATTCTTCATAGATTGATATCACCTTTTCATCAATAGAACGGGGGTTGGCATTGCTGTCATCCCAAAACCGATATTGCAGGCTGCTTCCAACTTTTTTCTGCCATTCCAAGACAATTTCTTTTGTCAATTCATCCTTGCTGCTATCTACTATAATGACATCTATTCCAAAAGCACAATATGTTTCCAGTGCTGTAACAAAATTGTCCTTCAAAATATCAGCTCTATTTTTAGTTGGGATAACGATACACAACTGCTTTTTAGCAAAAAAATTCACATTTTTTTCTCTCGGCGGAAGAAAAACATGCTCCCCCATATTATAATATGGTAGATTGATAGATTTTGTTTTTTTCAATTTCTTATAAATTTCCTTACAGAAATTAAAGGTTTTCTTTAGCAGGATAGCCTTAGGAGTTCCTGCGTTATTCGCATAAAAACGGCAAATACTTTGTGGAATCCATGCAATCAAGTTGATTTTCCTTAAGGGAACATTCGTAACATGGGCAAGGTATGCTTTATTTTCTTGAAAAGTTTTTCTTGTCAAGCTTCCATTCGCCCTCATAATAACAAGCTGAGCCTGTGCAAATGGTGTAAAATCTGCCATCTCAATGATCATAATGTCTTTTTTGGCAACCTCATATTCATCAGGAAGGGCATTTACCATTTCATACCAGCGTTTTCCCCACTGCCAAAGTGCCCGACCTTTTTTATTCCAAAAAGAACTGGGAGTAGCATGAATATTAATTGTAAATACATTCCTTATGAGGGATACTACATTGGGTGTGTGGGTTGCCCAATAATGAAACATCGCCATTGGCTGCCATAAACCATAATTTTTAATCTCATCGACCGGTTCACTTTCCAAAACAGCCTTGATAAATTGAGATGAAAAAATACTAACGCCCAAAATTGCCATGTGTCGACAATGCTGCACCAGAATTTCCCTGCAATCGGATTGAAATTGCTTTTCAGGGAGTCCCTCATAGTTCTGATGTGGTGTATAAACGATAACAGAATCCACTTTCTGCTCAAAAGCATCGAGCAAATCACGATAAACTTCTTTGATATTAATTAAATGTCCATCTCTGCAAGGCCATAAATATTCATACTGGGAAGAGTACATTTCATAGGCTTTCATCACCTTATGGTCAATGGAAACGCCGTCAAAATAACCCGTATAGCGATGATAAATAACTGTACTATCCTCACGGTCCTGATATTTCTTTACTACTCTTTCTGTTTTATCGTCATCACTACTGTCGAAAATAACGATATCTACACCAAATAAAGCATACTCCTCATATTTCATGCGAAGATAATACTCAATATCATTCGCCCGATTCGCTGTCGGGATAATGATACATAGTTTCTTTCTGTCATGCCGCAACTGAATTAGTTTCTCTTTCGCAACTTTTTTAGAGAACATAATTCTTTCCTTGTCAGATAACATTTGCAATACAGCTTCGATTTCCTCATCTGTCGCAAGTAATTCATTTGCAAAGCAAAGTGCATAATTCGGATTACAATTATACTTTGCCGTCAAATAGTACGGAACCGAATATCCCCATTGCTCAACCTCATATATTTCTTTGATATATTTATCATATATCTGCACCATGGGTCCGGTAACATAAGCCTTTCCGTACCTCTCATTTAAATATTTCGCAATGATTTCCGAATTCAGATTGCCCGCACCTCTTCCAATGCCATAGACACTGGCATCAATCATAACATTACGATTAAAATTTTCCGCAAGCATCATCTGTGCGCCGCTCAACGCCTGCATCATATTATTGTGTCCATGGTAGCCCAAAGCAATTCCGGGCTTCATATTATCGTCCGCCAGATGCATATAATGCAGCAATTCTTCCGGATTTCGTGTTCCCCAACTATCCACCACATAAATTGCATAGGGATCTAACTGCTGAAACAGTTGAATCATCGCAACAAATTCCTCATCGCTATACTGATCCACTCTCGCCGGCTGAACGCAAAGCTTATAGCCTTTTTCCACAATGCCTTTGCAATATTCATAGCCCTCCTGCAAGGCATCAACAACCCGTCCTTCTTCATTATGCTTTGTTTTCCAAACAATCACACGGAAAATATCCGGTCCATCCGCATCTGCCGGTTCAATCTTCTCCAGTGGCATTGGATTCACAACCTCAGCCATCACAGCATATTGTACGCCATCCTGTTTCTTTCCGATAATTTTCTTTACCTGCGACATAGAATTGAACACAGTTCTATCTTCCAGATAAGGCTCATTTTTCATAAAGCCTAATTCCAAGATATCAACCTTTGCATCTTCCAGCTTATCTATAATATCAACAATCGCCTCTTTACCAAATCGCCAATCGTTGATATATCCACCATCTCGCAAGGTACAATCTAAAAGGGTAATTCTGTCCATAATTTCCTCACAATTCCATCAATCTATCATACAAATCTCGGTTCATATAGGGACGCTGATCCTGAATTTTTCCGGTAGTCCCAAAATTAGGATTTAGCAAAGTATGCTGCGGAATTGCAATTTCAATCAACTCTGCCTTCATCGTATCCAACTGCAATCCAACCAAATCCTCTTCCTGTGTAATTCTTGTATACGGCAGATCATACGCCTTTGCCAATTTTTCAAAATCCGGCGCCGAATAGCCACAGCCCTGTATTGTCTGTGCATAATTCTTATTAAAATTCGCTTCCTGAAATCCGCGAATCATCCCAAGGGCATGATTATTTATCACAATAACTTTAATAGGACGGTTTTCTCTCTTTACAAACTGCAGCTCCTGCAGATTCATTTGAATCCCGCCATCACCACTGAAACTAAACACCGGTCTGTCTGCAGTGTAGCTTGCACCGATTGCCGCAGGCAGGGAATAGCCCATTGTCCCATGTCCTGCAGAAAGATATACCCTCTGCCCCTCCTTGATGGGTAAATTCTGTGCAACCCATAGTTCACTTTGGCCAACATCGGCTGTCATAATGACATTTTCCGGGATCATATTACCAAATGCGGTCAACAGCTTATTGTACGGCAAGTCATCATATCCCTTCAGCTCATCTTTCAGCTGTCGGCAAACATCCAACCATTTATCAGAACACTTCGGAAATTCTCCAATCTTTTCCAGCCATGCGGGACAAAGCCGTTTCAAATCGGCAACAATCCCACACTCATCCTCATGTACTTTGTAGGATAGGTTCCCCTCATCAATGTCTACACGAACAATTCTTGCCTGAGGAGCAAAGGAAGCCCGCTGATTGCCCACCTGTTTCAAATCCATTCGAGAGCCAACTGTAAGAATCAAATCACTTTTCCCCAAAACAAAGTTGGCATACCGATGTCCGTTTGCACCAATAAAGCCCATATTTTGGGGGTGTTCTGTGGGCAAAACATCAAAGGCAGGCATACTGAAAACAGTCGGTATTTTCATTGCTTCAATAATCGTACGAATCATAGTTCTGCAGCCAGACTGCTTCACACCATTGCCGACCAACAAACAGGGGCGTTCCGCTTTCTTTAATTCCTGCAATATCGTTTGGACCACTTCCGATTCTTTCGTCACCGAAACCTCCTCATCCGGTTCAAAGCCGCACAAAGTCTCTACTGCAACATCTGCCCTCTGCACATCTGCCGGCAAATCCAATACCGCAGGTCCCGGATTACCACTGGTAGCAAGGTAATATGCCTTCTCCAGATGATAACGGATTTCTTCCGGCGAATCCACACGAACTGCATATTTGGATATTCCCTGAACCATGGAAACAACATCTGTTTCCTGAAAACCTCTCTGTCGAATCGGGAGATCCCCTCTCAAACCATAGGTATCAACCTGTCCGGTAAAGAACAAAACCGGCATGGAATCAAAAAATGCATTGGCGATACCTGTCACAAGATTGGTTGCTCCCGGTCCCGATGTGGCATACGCTACACCAACATCACAATTTGCTTGTGCATAACCACAGGCTGCAAAAGCTGCAGCCTGCTCATGATACGTTGCGTGTGCCTCTATATTTTCAGTAAACTTCGTTGCAGAATCGATAAAATGGCAGATTACGCCACCCGGATATCCAAACATCTGCTTAATTTCTTTTTCTATCAAAAAAGAAATAATATAGTCTGTTACTTTCATCTTTTCCTCCTTACATCCTATACAGTGGTAGTATTTTGTACCTTTCAAAGGCAGGTCTACTTTACCGTTGCTCAGATTAGTTCACCCCCTACCACAATATGAATTCAGAAGGGTTCTAACCAACATATTTAGCTTATTTGTTTTTTCATCAATGATACACAAAATCATTTCAATCTTTTCATTTGTTTTTTTGTTTTATTGATTTATTGCTTCAATAATGACCTGAGCCATATAATCAATCATTTCATCAGTCATGCCTGGATACACCCCTACCCAGAATGTATGATTCATAACGAAATCCGTATTTTCCAAAGAACCTACAACCCGGTATGCGTCTGTACCGCGAATATCATCAAAACAAGGATGCTTAATCAGATTGCCGCTGAACAACAACCGTGTCTGAATATTGTGTTCTTCAATATATCTTGTAACTTTGTTTCTTTCCAAGCCTGTTTCCGGTTTGACAGAAATCAGGAAACCAAACCAGGAAGGCTCGCTGTTTTCTGCCGGTTCGGGCAAAATCAGTTTATCAGACACACATTCCAGTGCTTTATGCAAGAGAGCCCAATTATGCCGTCTGCGTTCGATGAACTTGGGGAATTTTTTCAGCTGCTCACAACCAATAGCTGCCTGCATATCTGTCACCTTCAGGTTGTAGCCAAAGTGGCTATACACATATTTGTGGTCATATCCAAAGGGCAGCTCACCATACTGACCATCGAAACGATGCTTGCAAAAGTTATCCTGACCAGAAGGGCATACGCAGTCTCTCCCCCAGTCTCTGAAGCTTTTGATCAGACGATTCAGCAAGGGATCATTTGTATACACACAGCCGCCTTCGCCCATGGTCATATGATGAGGGGGATAAAAGCTGCTTGTCCCGATATCGCCCCAAGTACCGCTGTATCTGGTTTCTCCATCAATGGTATATGTTGTGCCCAAAGCATCACAGTTATCCTCAACCAACCACAGGTTATGCTTTGTACAGAATGCCCTTACTTCTTTCAAGTCGAAGGGATTACCCAGTGTATGTGCAATCATAACAGCTTTTGTTTTTTCGCTGCGTGCCGCCTCTAATTTGGAAATATCTATATTGTACTGAGGAATTGTGATATCTACGAACACAGGCACTGCGCCATACTGCAGTGCAGGGGTAACAGTGGTAGGGAAGCCACAGGCAACTGTAATGATTTCGTCCCCTTTTTTGATTTGACGTTCTCCCAATTCAGGTGCAGTCAATGCCATAAAAGCAATCAGATTTGCGGAGGAACCACTATTGACCAAATTTGCATAGCGTACACCAATCCACTTTGCAAACTCTGCTTCAAACTCATCAGAAAATCTTCCTGTGGTAAGCCAAAAATCCAGCATAGCATCTGTCAATGCACACATTTCCTTTTCATCAAATACACGGGAAGCATAAGCGATTCTGTCTCCCGGTTTAAACTCCGCCTTATTCTCCTTAAAATCCCGATAATATTCTGTTACCAGTTCTTTGATTTTTTCTCTGGCCTCAGCCTCATTTTTCCAAATGCTCATATATTGCCTCCTTTATCTTCGCCACAGTCCCAAGACATCTAAATATACCTTTTGAATTTGCATAAAATCTTCCGGTAATTTATCAAACCATTTCAAATATCCATTTTCTTCCTCTGTCTTGTCACCGTTTTCAATTTCAAAACCCGCAGGCAATTTACATCTATATAAAATTGCCACATTATGTCCTCTCTCTCGAGGATACTTTAATTCTGGATTTTCCCCGCGAATGACATTCCGTATTGCAACAGGCTCTTTCTCCATCTGCACCTGGGTTCCAATCTCACGAACGGCAGTCTGCTGAATACGTGCTTCAAAAGATTCTCCATACCGCATACAGCCACCGGGAATATGCCAGCTTTTCTCAAAAAATTCATCGTTTCTTCTAGACAGTAACAACTGCCCCTTCTCATTTACGATTAACAAATCCACATTTACAACGGGAATCAATCCGGAAATAAATAAAAATAAATCCTCCGGCAATCCATGATAAGGGTCAAGGGTATACTCTCTTAATTGTTGCAGTGCAGCCATGCACTGAGGTGTCAAATCGCTCATGTCCATCCATCAAGATACTCTTTAATCTGTCGATCCATCTCAGCAGGAATATCCCCGCCGGCCAGCCAAACTCTTGTCCATTCCACAGTTTTTTCGATGGCATCATCAATATGCCATCGAGGCTGCCAGCCAAATTTGCTCTTTATCTTTGAACAATCCAGCTTCAAAAAGTTCGCCTCATGGGGAGCATTTTTCTGGGCCACATTGATCCAAGCTGCATCCTCTCCCCATTTTTCACAGAACAAATCTACCAATGTTCCCGTATTCACACAATCACATTCATCGGGTCCCACATTGTACCAGCCGGCATATTCCGGATG
The DNA here is from genome assembly GCA_945868505.1 of uncultured Clostridia bacterium. Lineage (GTDB taxonomy): Bacteria > Bacillota > Clostridia > Lachnospirales > Anaerotignaceae > Anaerotignum_A. Next base: position 13,801 of record CAMBLO010000036.1, read on the forward strand.
TTCAAATTGCACCTGTGCAATCATCAAATACGCCATGACAGGCTCCAATGCATGCTGATAGGGACGGGTAGAATGAGGGTTACGCACAATAATCTGCTCCCCTTTTTTCACCGCACGAACACAGTCGGGAATGATACGGTCATTGGCAAAATCACCGCCGCCGATAACATTACCCGCTCTGGCTGTGGAAACTGCAACCGCCTTGTCTTTCAAAAAGCTGTTGTAGTAGCTATGTGTCACCAATTCCGAGCAGGATTTTGAATTGGAATACGGATCATAGCCATCCAAGGGTTCATTTTCTCTGTAGCCCCATTCCCATTCCTTATTCTCATACACTTTATCGGTAGTAACATTTACAAAGCTACGGACACTTTCTGTCAAACGTACACACTCACAAATATTGACAGTCCCCATCGCATTTGTTTCGTATGTGTAAACGGGATCCGCATAGCTATCACGTACAATCGGCTGCGCTGCCATGTGAATCACAATTTCAGGCTGTACCTGTCGGAAAACCTCTTTCATATGAGCCAAATCCCGTACATCACCCTTAATATGGTTGATTTTATCCTTTACTCCCGAAAGCTCAAAAAGACTGTACTCCTTTTCTGAACAACGGGAATATCCTGTAAGCGCAGCACCGGCCTCTACCAACACCTTGCTCATCCAAGCCCCTTTAAAGCCTGTGTGCCCGGTAAGGAGCACCCGTTTTCCACGAAAAAAATCTAAATCAAATTGTTTCATTTATCAGCCCACACTTTCCAAGGTGCTTCCCCAGAAGCCCACATTTTTTCCAGTGCCTCTTTTTCACGGACAGTATCCATGCACTGCCAGAAGCCCTCATGCTTGTATGCCATCAACTGCCCTAATTTTGCTACGGTTTCTATCGGTGCCTTTTCCAGAACGGTATTGTCTCCGTCGATATAGTCAATAAATTCAGGCTGGCATACCATAAACCCAATGTTGATCAGATTGCCGTCCCCTTGTGTCTTTTCGCGAAATTCATTGATTCTGCCTTGTTCGTCAATGTCCAGCACGCCAAAACGCTGTCCGGCATTATATGCGGACATTGTGACCATTTTCCCATGTTTCTCATGGAATTTCACCAACTCCGCAATATTGATATCAGAAACACCATCACCATAAGTAAGCATAAAGGGCTCATTGTTTATATAATCTTTAATCCGCTTTACGCGGCCGCCGGTCATAGTATTCAAGCCTGTATCTACAACGGTTACTTTCCAAGGCTCAGAATGGTTCTGGTGAACGATCATATCCTGCTTGCCGCCTGTAAAATCAAAAGTAATATCTGAAGTATGTAAGAAATAATCTGCAAAATATTCTTTTATCACATGCTGCTTATATCCTGCACAAATAATAAATTCATTATAGCCATATGCAGAATATAATTTCATAATGTGCAGCAGAATGGGCATTCCCCCCAGTTCTACCATGGGCTTGGGTTTAAACTGACTTTCTTCGGAAATTCTGGTGCCAAAGCCACCAGCCAACAGAACTACCTTCATTTTTTATCCTCCTTCACATTATCTATCTAATTCCAGCTTTGCACAACTTAATGCAGCCTCAACAACGCGATCCATATCATAATACCTGTACTCGCCTAGTCTGCCGCCAAATATCACATTTTCTTCCTTAGATGCCAACGCCCTGTATGCTTCATAAAGAGCATTATTCCTCGCATCATTGATGGGGTAGTAAGGTTCCCCGCCGGGAGCCCACTCCGTACTGTATTCCCGACTGACAACCGTCACCTTTTGCTGCCCAGATTCAAAATGCTTATGCTCAATGATACGTGTATATGGAGTTTCTGCATCTGTATAATTCACCACTGCATTCCCTTGAAAATTCTCCATTTCCAGCAATTCCTCTTCAAAACGGACACTCCGATATTGCAAAGCCCCTAATTCATAATTGAAATACGCATCGATGGGCCCCGTATAAATCACCTTTTTCGCCTTCTGATTCCAAGCGTCCTTATCCCCCAGATAATCCGTTTCCAGAATTACATCTGTATTTTCAAGCATCCGCTGTACCATTTGCGTATAACCACCAATCGGTACCCCTTGATATTTTGCATTAAAATAATTATTGTCATATGTAAAACGCACCGGAAGCCTATTGATAATAGATGCCGGCAGCTGATTGCAGGGTCTGCCCCACTGTTTCTCTGTGTAGCCCTTTATCAGCTTCTCATAAATATCCGTCCCCACGAGACGAATCGCTTGTTCTTCCAAGTTTCTGGGTTCGCAAATATGAGCAGCCTCTCTCTGCCGCAGAATCATCTGCTGTGCTTCATCTGGCGTAATGACCCCCCACATTTTGTTAAATGTGTTCATATTAAAGGGGAGGTTATAAATTTCCCCCCGATAGTTTGCTATGGGGCAATTTATGAATGGATTGAATTCTGCAAATTGATTCACATATTCCCAAGTTTCTTTATTGTTCGTATGAAAAATATGCGCACCATATCGATGAACATGGATACCGGCAATTTGCTCCGTATACACATTTCCGCCTACATGGCTGCGCTTTTCCAGCAAAAGACACTTTTTCCCCTTTTTACCGGCTTCATAAGCAAATACAGCACCGTATAGTCCCGCACCCACAATTAGATAGTCATACTCTGCCATCAGCTCATCCCCTTAATCGCATCATCGTTTTTTTCACAACGCTCCTAATTTTACTGCCCGGGCGCAGAACATAATTCACAATCCTCCACCTTGAAAAATGATGGGTTTTATCATCATACATAGAAAAATGAACCCGGGGCAGCTCACCACACTTTACCCCATGCTGCTTTTGGTAGGTAAACCATATTCCAAACAATCTCTCCGCCAGATATCCTGCTGTTCTGGGCAAAGGATTGCAAACCCGCTCATCAAAGCATTCCAAAATATCAAAAAGCCACTGGCAATACTGGTCAAAGTACTTCCGACGCATAATGTAGATATTGCCGTAATATTCACCATATCCATGTAAATAAGTATTCATGGCCGTTTCATACTCCGGATATTTTTCCATGACAATTTCTTTTATCAGCTTCAAATCATCCAGACGCTGAAAAGGATACATCCCGTATCTATCCCAAACAGAAATGCCCGTGTACTCCCAAACAGGTGCCAGCACATCAAACCCGGACACTATTTTCATCGTATGCTCTTGTGTATATTTGGATAAATCCGGTGTTTTGCAAATCCGATAGGGCAATACTTTTTTCTTTTCAGACTTTCTCAAAATCGGCTTGCGAGAAAAATCAAGATATCTCCGAAATTGGAAAAATCCAACGTATTCATCCGGCATTGCCAAATCATTTTTCCAAACCCAATAATGGGTTCGCAGCTCCGAATAGCTTTCTTTCTCAGCAATATGGCTTCCTTCTTTTCGATTGATAGAAATCGGAAGCAGCACGCCAAATTTCGGCACACTCACATCCTCATGGAATGCTACATATAGTTTCACTTTATGCCCTTTCATATACATCACACACCTTTTGGGTCTCTCCAAACATTTTCACACTACCATTCTCCAGCCAGACAACCTTACTACACATATCCCGAATCTGCTGCAAATTATGGGATACAAACAGTACCGTTGTACCGCCCCCCATCAATTCCATCATACGAGCATAGCTTTTTGCCTGAAAGGCCGCATCCCCAACCGATAAAATTTCATCCACAATCAATATCTCCGGCTGTACAACGGTTGCAATGGAAAAAGCAAGTCTTGCCAGCATACCGGAGGAATAATTGCGGATAGGAATATTGATGAATTCGCCTAACTCAGAAAATGCCACAATCTCATCATACTTTGCGTTTAAAAAATCCTCGCTATATCCCAAGATAGCTCCATTTAGAAAAATATTCTCCCGTCCTGTCAAATCATAGTCAAAACCGGAGCCCAGCTCCAGCATTGGCACTACATTTCCATACGTTTTAACACTGCCCTCAGTAGGCTTTAGAATACCGGAAATAACCTTCAATATCGTACTCTTGCCTGCCCCGTTTCGACCGATCAATCCCAAGGTTTCCCCTTTTTCTATGGAAAAGGATACATGATTCACCGCAGTAAATTTATCATATTTGAGTTTTCCTCTCAACGCCGTTGTCACAAATTCTTTTAAAGACAGGATTCTATCGTTATTCATGCGGAACTGCATTGTTACATCATTTACTTCAACCATTTTCCGTGCCATTTTCCGCCTCCTTATAAATACAGAACAAACTTGTCCTGATTTTTCCGGAATACCCATGCACCTACAAACAGCATTACAACTGCAATGAGGAAACACTGAACATAACTAATCGGTTCCGGAGATATCCCGTCCAAAATACAAAGTCTTATATTTTTCAAGAAATAATAAATCGGATTGATTGTCAGCACAAATCGAAATTCCTCCGGCAAGATGCTTTCTGGATAAAAAGTCGGTGTTGCGTACATCCAAATCATACTAAAGACCCCCCATAAAAACTGGGTATCTCTGAAAAATACCATGGATGTGGAGAGCAACAGTCCAAGCCCCATACTAAAGATCACAAGGCATCCAAGGAAATAGAAAGACAATATCGCCGCTTTCGTAAAGTGGACACCTGTTGCCAATGATACAATGATAAGGGGAAACAAAGAAATCCCTAAATTTACCATACTAGACATTACCCTGGTTACAGGGTAAATGTATTTCGGCATATATACCTTTGTAATCAAACTAGCATTCCCCAGAATAGATGTTAAAGTCATCCCACAGGCTTCAGAGAAGAAGTTAAAGCATACAATACCAATGAGCAAATACGCTATATAGTGCTGAATGTCTGCTCTAAAAATCGTTGAAAACACAAAGTATTGTACAATCATAGTCAAAAGAGGATTTAAAAAGCTCCAGAAAACCCCCAGCACAGACCGTTTATACTTTGTCTTAAAATCTCTGGATACCAACTGTTTAATCAAGAATTTATATTTCTTTACTGCAAAATATGTTGCCAATACAAAGCTGTACTTTCCACTTTTATAGCCCCGCACCTCTCTCGCAAGAAGAACAGCCAGAAGAATACCTCCCAGCAAGGCAAATTTCCAATAATGAATCCCGGTCCAAATATATTCCTCACCGGATGCAATAAAACAAAGGGTCCCGGCTACGCTCTGCCCATTTACATACAGTCCCCCTGCATCCTGTATTTCCGTATTCATCAAAGGAATCACGGCCGAACCGGCAACAGAATCAGCAGTCAAACGTAACAGTAAGGGCATACCATATAAGCCTTCCATCGGCGTATCAGCCGTTACAGTCAAAACCTGCCCATCCTCTATGGCAGAAGCATCAAACTGATGGAAAAGCAAAACACTTCCATCTGCTTGATTTATCAATTCCATTGTTACAGTCCCGTAATTGGGGCGATACGCAGTTGATACCTGCACACCAACCGTTTCAAACCGTTGAATATTTGCAGAAAAGATCTGCTCAACAACAATATCCTGCGTCAACTCTGCAACGCCGGTCTGTGCCACAGGCAGCGCAATATTCTCTCTGGACTGTCGATACAAAAGCTGTTCTCCAGCCAAAAAATGAAAAGCAAAAACCAAAAAAATATATATTGCCATCACTGACGCACATACGCGGGCGCCAGGTATCTTACTCAATCGTTCTTTCACGTTTTCCTCCTAAATAGACATACTATTTACTTTAATTTTTATAGCATATCCTGTAAAATTTCCTCATACACCTTCTGCATATCTGATAAAACTGCAGCAAGGTCATATTTCTCTGCTTTCTTTGTATTATAATCTCCCATACGCTTCCGCAATGTTTTTTCGCGACAAAGCCTATCTATAGAACGGCTCATCTCCTGCACATCATCGGGTGCAAGCAAAAAACCGCCATTTTCATCAATCAAATCTCTATTCCCACGGATATCAGAGCAAATCACAGGCAAACCCGCCGCCATTGCCTCCATCACAGATACAGGCAACCCTTCCTGAAAGCTCGGAAACAAAAAAACATCCGCTGCCCGCAAAACCTCATTGATATCACGCCTGAATCCACAAAAAACAACCTTATTTTCAAGATTCATTTTTTTCACAAATTCTTTTAATTCTTTTTCTTTTTCACCGCGCCCGCAAATCAAAAGGACGCATTTTCGATTCTCACATTGAGCTATCGCTTCGATAGCCGCCTTCTGATTTTTTCGAACAATCATTTCACCAATATTCAGCACCACAAAGGCATCCTCTGCCACTCCCAGCTCTTTCCTTTTTGTTTTTCTGTCAATCGCTGTATTACGAACTCTATCTATATCAACACCTATGCCATTCAAAAGAAAGACCTTACCATTTTTTCTTAGTTTGAATTTTTGTGCTGCATCATAATCCTCCTGATTGATGACAATTAAGCCATCTGTCCAGCGAGCCAAGAAACACTCCATATTCTTATATAAAAGTATATTGACCAACGGCGCTCCCTTATAGAAGTGGAATCCATGGGCCATATAAATAACGGGGGCAACACCACAGATACGTGCCGCAAGCCTTGCAACAACTCCACCCATAGGTGTATGACAGATGACAAGCGTATACTTTCTTTTTTTCATAATGGCACATAGCTGCCATATTGCTTTCAAATTCCCCATTTTGAAAGGTGATCTTTTAATTGGAACAACGTAATCGTTATCCACATAGGGTACTTTTTCATCCCCGTTGGTAACACTGTCTACCTGCCAACCTTTCTCTTTGAATAACTGAATATACGGAATATGAAAAACATTCAAATGCCCCTTTGCCGTAGTAGCGACAAACAGAACCTTTTTCTCCATAAAATCACATTCCTAACCTATTATAATATTGTAATTATAACAAAATATATGCCAAAATAACAGCCAATTTTGTCATTTTACATCCGTTTATGCGTATATTTCTATATGCAAATAGTGGCTCAAATACATAAAAATGGAGAAATCTAATTGATAAGACTTCTCCATGTATTCATTCTCCAGAAACAGCCAAAATCGTCTTATTTCTGCTCTCTCTTTTCATGTATAATCATTTTATTGATTGCAAGTCCCATCCCCAGCAATACATATACCACAGGCATCATCTGTACCGTACTGTCATTGACAAGGGCAGAAACCATAAAGCCGGCAACAGCAATAAAAATGCCCATACCGATATAATCCTTGTATCCAACAAACTGATGCTTCCGATAAAGCTTGAAGCTCTCGATGAGATAAATACCATACACCGCAATCAATGCAAGCATGGAAATCATACCTGTATTCACTGCTGCACCCAGGTACATATTGTGGGGTTTATCAATGATAATATTTTGCGCATTGGTATAATACCCAATATTATATCTTCCTGCGTAGTCCTCCTGAGGGAAATAAATGGCATAGGTATCTGCACCCTTCCCCAGCAAAACAGTTTCCTTTAACAGAGGGAAGGTTCTGGACCAGATATAACCACGGTAAGTTGCAAAGTCCTCATTCCCTTCAAAACCCGTATGCTCTACCTTATCCAAGTTGATTAAGCTGCCGGAGGGAGTTACGAAATAAATCACATTTTCCACAATGGCAAATGTCCATGTTTTATTAAGGGTATCCACCTGCAATAATGTATACCCCGTTTCCCCATGCACTGTGGTATACGCCTTTAACAGCCCATTATCCGCCGAAACAGGCGCACCTGTACCATCGGTAATGCTCTTGATTTCATCATTTTCTACAGAAATGATAATTGCACCTTCCACAAATTCAAATGTTACAGCTGCACCATCGGTAATGATATTTTCAATTTGGGAAAAACGCAGGGGTGCTTCATTGGGTTCCTCTGCATAAGCAGTACGAATGCCTAAAAGCATATTCATCGCCGCACTGCTGCCCACTTCCTGCATAATCACAGGCAAACTTGCACCTACAGAAAGAATCCCTGCCAACAACAGTAGCCCTATGCTCTTCCGCCATTTTACGAGGTTTTCTCCCCCTGCAATCACCAGAGCAACCACTACCGCCACCGCAAAGCCAACCATACCGCCCAAGGACGCAGACTGCCAGAGATTGAACAGCATCAGCCCTGTCAAAGCAGCATACAGCAGCTTTTTCTTCGTTTCCTCCACGCCAATACAGCTCATGGCAAAGATACAAATAGGAAATACCATAAAGAAAGAGGTATAGTTCTGGTTACCAAAAAACCAGTTTACTGCGGTTGCTGCCATTTGCTGATTCAAAGAACCATATTTCTGCATTTCAGCAGGCATATAAACCCATGCGGGAATAGAATCCAGACGGATACCACAAAGCTGCATAATTCCCCAAATACCTAATAAAAAGCAGGCAACACCAAAGCACTTCACAACTAAGCCTACGCCTTTTTCACTTCTGACAGCGTGCATGGCATAAAACAAAAGCAGCATATAGCAGAGCAGAACCAATGTCCCTTCATATCTGCTTTCGAAGCCCATCCACGCAATCTCTTTATATTCGGAAAAAACATAGGACAGAATGACCATGAGGGCATAAATCGCCATGGGAATATAAATTTTATGCTTTTCTACTTTCACTTTTCCGCTTAGAACACAGTACAGCAAATACAAAACAGCGATTGTTGTGACTGCAATCAACATCTGTGCCCTGAAATAAGCGTACAAATTGCCCACATATTCTCCTTTTGCAAACCAGAAAAAATCCGTTAAATAGGTTGGCACAATCCGCCCTCTGACACAAAACAAAAAAACCGTTGTGAAAAACAGAATCGGCAAAAGTAACATCGCTTCTTTTGAAACTGCATTTTTTTCTGTTCTTTTTTCCCCTTTTTTCTTCATCGCTTTCTTCCCCCATTCCTCATAAATCTCTCTGCGCCGTAATATCATTTTCCCCTACGCCGCTGGTACTCTCCGGCATAAACAGAATTTTCAGTGTCATCATGATAATTTTCAAATCCAACAGCAGGGAATAGCTTTCAATATACATCAAATCCCACATCAATTTATCGTAAGGTGTGGTGTTATAGCGTCCCAACACCTGGGCATACCCAGTCAGGCCCGCCTTCACCTTCAGCCTAAAGGAAAACTCGGGAATCTCCGCCTCGTACTGGGCTGCAATCTCTGGCCGTTCCGCCCTAGGGCCAACGACGGACATTTCCCCCTTGATAATATTGATCAGTTGTGGCAACTCATCCAAACGAAATCTTCTGAGGATTGCCCCCAAGGGCGTAATCCTGCTGTCATTTTCTTTGGCAAGCCGTGCCACCCCATCCTTTTCCGCATCTACCACCATGCTTCTGAACTTATACAATTCAAAAACTCCGCCATGAATGGTCAAGCGTTTCTGCTTATAGAAAACGGGACCTCCATCCTGCAGCTTAATGAGAACCGCTATCACCAGCATCACAGGGGATAAAACAATCAAGCCCAGCCAAGCCACAGCCAAATCAAAGCACCGTTTCACAAACTCATCAAAAAGGGACAACTCTCCCTTTTTACAGATAAGCAAGGGTCTGTCCAAAAGGCTGATGACATAGGCACTCCGCAGAACGATTTCCTCCGTATTGGGAAGGATACAGATGGGCATTTTCCATTCAAAGCAATACTTGATGATTTTGTTTTTCAAAATTGGGTCTATTTCTCCCATCAGCACGCCGTCATTTTTATCCAGTCTCTCAATGATTTCATCATAACCGCAAGAAACATCAATGTAATTCTTTACCTTGAATTTATACTGGTAGTGGTTCAGTTTTTCTGCCAAGCCCTCGGGAACCTGCCCGCTGTATAAAATCGTCAGTGGTCTGGGGATATGTCTTTTTCGAAACCGCCGTATACTCCAAATAGACCAAAAAACGATAAAGCCCACATCCAGCACAGAAAGCAGCAGCATGGGCTTGATTGCCACGATTCTACGGTCAATCAGACAAATCTGCAACCATGTAATGATATTGACCAGAACCATGGAAAGGCATTGGGAATATACAATTTCCGTTGTCCGCAAATATTCGATGTTATGACCGCCATAAAGGCCGGCAAACAGGAAAAACTGCACAGCATAAATGAAAATCAATACCGCCGTCCCCTTTTTATACAGGAACCCCGCCGCAAGGTCATATCTATAAAATAAAAACCAGATGGCAGTAAAAAGGATTGCCATGCCCAGTACATTTACAAAAATATCCAATATAAGCTTAAATTTATTTTTTCTTCTTATATCAGTCATAAAATCCCCTCAAAAGCACATTCTTTCGAGTTTATTCTATCACCGAAATACAAAAAAGTAAACCTTCTGACAAGTTTTCTTGTCTGGCAAAAAAATAACCTTTTTCCAACGAAAATCCGCCATTCTCATTGCCAAAAAAGGTCATTCCCTTATATTCCCTTGTCATATCCCTTCGGATTTTTGCTCTGCCAACGCCAGCTATCCATGCACATATCCTCCAGCGTTTTTTCCGCCTTCCAGCCAAGCTCCTTCTCCGCCTTAGCGGCATCGCAGTAGCAGGTAGCAATATCCCCCGAACGGCGGGGCTGTATGCGATAGGGCAATTCTCTGCCGCAGGCTTTTTCATAGGCGTGCAGCACATCCAGCACGCTATACCCCTTGCCGGTGCCAAGGTTATAGATATTTACTCCCGCCCGCATTTTTTGCAAAGCCTTCACATGGCCCTTTGCCAAATCCACCACATGGATATAATCCCGCACACCGGTGCCGTCATGGGTATCATAGTCATCGCCAAAGACATTCAAATAAGGCAGCCTTCCCACCGCCACCTGTGCAATATACGGCACCAGATTATTGGGGATTCCCTTGGGGTCCTCCCCGATCAAGCCGCTTTCATGGGCACCAATGGGATTAAAATACCGCAGCAACATCACATTCCACTCAGGGTCAGACTTATATAAATCCATCAATATCTGCTCCACCATTACCTTGGTCTGTCCGTAAGGATTCGTGATACGCCCTCTGGGACAATCCTCCGTAATGGGCATCCGTTCCGGCTCACCGTAAACCGTAGCTGACGAACTGAAAATGATGCGCTTCACCCCATATTCATGCATGGTCATGCACAATGTCAGCATCCCCGCCACATTATTCTGATAATACAGCAGAGGCTTTTCCACCGATTCCCCAACGGCCTTCAACCCCGCAAAATTGATAACCGCTTCAATTTTCTCCTGTGCAAATACTTCCCGCAGGGCTGCCTGATTCAAAATATCTATTTTATAAAATTTTATCTTCTTTTTTGCAATCTGCTCTACTCTGCGCAGTGCTTCCTCGCAGGAATTGGAAAGGTTATCTGCAACGACCACCTCATATCCCGCCTGCAGCAATTCCACACAAGTATGACTGCCGATATATCCGGCACCGCCGGCCACCAAAATTGCCATAAGAGCCTCAACTCCTTATATGACGATATCCCCTATATTTCCCGAAATATTTCTTTTCTATTATCCCTTATCTCTGTTGTAAACGCAAGCCTTTTACACAAAAAAGAGACCCCCAAAGGGGGTCTCTCGGAGTTTCTACATTTTCAGTTCAACCGAAGGGTCAAATTATCTGTTGCCGTTCAGTGTAGCTGTCTTTGTAGCTGCATCCCATGTGATATCTGTTACGCCCAGAGCTGTAGCCAGATCTCTCATAGGCAGGAATGTTCTGCCGTCTTTGATTTCTACGGATGCGGATGCGGGGATAGCGGAACCGTTAACGTATACAACCTTCTGACCAGCTACCATTGTGATGATTCTCTGACCATACAGGATTGTTACTGTCTTTGTTGCCTGATCCCACAGAACGTTGTTGTTGTTGATACCCAGTGCAACTGCAACTGCTCTTACGGGCAGCATTGTGTAACCAGCTGCGGAGATGTAAGCGGGAACATCCAGAGTTACTGTTTCTTCACCAGCAACGATGTATTTTTCGCCAACGGGAACTACAACTTTCTTTGTGAAGGAAGCGTCATCCTGGTCTCTACCAGCTGTGATAAC
>CAMBLO010000037.1 GCA_945868505.1 uncultured Clostridia bacterium
GTGGGTCAATTTTTTCTCGGCCGTCGTAAGTCAATTATACACCGGCTGTGACACTGCGTGCCAATCTGGAAAAATCATGTATAAAAATCGTATCACCTTCGCGGGCAAATTCCAACATTTCTTTCAACTTCGGTCTGTTGGTATCCTTGGCACTTACCTTTTCTGTGTACCATTTTTCAATATTTCTCGCTTTTAGCGCTTCTACCTGTCTGCCTTCGTTCTGTTCCACTGTTGACACTCTTACATAAGCTATATTCATTTTCAGCTCCCCCTTCTTATTCTGGTTATATGATACCACAACATAAATTATAAGTTTATAATTATATTTACACTCAGTAAAATAAATCAAAAAATAATTTATATTTTACTAAAATAAGAAGGATTATACTGTAAAATTAGAACTTACCCTATTTTTACATGTTCTTATTTTTCAGCGGAATGTGAAACTAATATCACACCCCACTCTTTTCATAAACGAATATCCGAACAAAACACTTCCAATGCAATTTCACTATCCAGACTTCACTCCATGCGATTTTTAAATTCCGTATTATCGAACATCTATTTTATGTTCTACTCTTTCCAGCCACAATCAATCCTGATATAATTCTTTTTAGGAGGGATAATTATGGGAATCTATTCACTATCTAACGAAAAAGCGTCTGCTTTGACAGAAATACGATACGAAAAAGAAAAGCATCTTCAAACAATCATTGCGAAAAATCCATCTCTACTCCTTCGTTCTGACGATGACCCCGAACTTATGCTGGTAATGAGAGAAACTCCCATTGCTGAAAACTCTGATAATAAAAACGCTTTCAGCTTAGACCTCTTGTTTGTAGATAAGGAAGGAATCCCCGTTCTTTGTGAAGTAAAACGGAGTACTGACACAAGAATCCGTCGTGAAGTCGTTGCCCAGATGATTGACTATGCTGCAAGGATTTCCCTTTCAGATGTGAGTGTATTGCGAAAATCTTTCGAAGAAATCAATGGTAAAGCCCATGAATGTAATACAGATAAATTTTGGACTACTGTTTCATCCAATTTGAGTTCCAATAAATTCCGTCTGGTATTTGCTGCAGACAAAATCCCAGAATCTTTGGCTATGCTCGTCAAATTTTTGGACCGTAATATGCAAAATATCGACGTATACGCTGTCGAAATCACTCGTTTCGAAAACAATAACTCCTCGTTTCTTTCTACTAAAATCATTGATAATTCTGAATTTATCAAAACAAAACTTGACCCAAGGAATCCAATCGAATGGGACAAGGATAGCTATAATGATTATCTGAGAAAGTCTGCATTCCGTCATCTGGATAATATTTCTAATTGTATTATCGCTTTCTTTGGTTCTTCTGGATTTGATTGTTGGTATGGAAAAGGGAATAACCATCCTACCTTTAATGCCAAATATAAAGGAATCCCTTTATTCCACCTGATGATACCTGAAAATGGGTATTTCATTGAAATTCAAACAAGTTTGATTGCTAAAAAACTAAACTTCTCTACATCTGAGTCCGAAATCAGAGAAATACTTTTACATGGACTTGATATCTCTGATAAAAATATTCGTATCACCGAAGAACATATACGTATCAATCTCAATCTGTTTGAAAATGATACATATTTCAAAGAATTTCAAGAGAACAGTAATAAGTTGAAAGAGTATATTCGAAATCGTATTTAAGTAATTTACAAAAAAAGGTTCTGTGCATTCAAACACAGAACCGGGATTTTTCGAGATTCGTGTAGGCATTGTTTACATAGATTCTCATCAACGCCTTGTTTACCCAATCCAAGATAACAGAGATTTTGTCAAAGTAAGATTTTCAGCCTTTACAGAATTGTTATCTAGCATTTAAATAATGTTATGTAAACTACGCGCAGAAATGAACTAGTTTCTGCTCAGTTACAGGTTACGTACACTATCTGATTATAGATAAAAAGGGACATCAGGCAATCTTCATAGAAATACCTGTCTCTGGTGAACGATTGCATTGGTTATTTAAAATTGAACTTCATTAACTGTCAGATACGAAATCTATACCGGCTTTTTTAGCCTGACTGCACAAAACCTTTGTTTCTATCCTGTATTGTTTGCCGTCTTTTATAAAGTGTGTTCCACATTGCCTGAATGTAAAGGAAACATTTTTACGAACACACTGTTCCCTGATATCAAGCACCCAGGAATAATCAAGGGACCTTGCAGAATAATCCGATTCACCGCCTACCACAACAAGCTCCGCATCGTCAAGATACTTCTCAATATCGATTTTTTCAAGTAATGGCTGTGCTGTGATACATTTATACCTGATTGGTAATTTACTGAATATTCTTAGTCTATCATCGGCATTCTTTTGATTCTCGACGGTACAGCAAACAACTACGTTTTCATATCCGTTGTTCCAGTCCTCCGGAATACACTCCATAAACCTTTCAATTCGCTTTGTGAGAAACAAAAAAGTACAATCCTGCCGTTCTTTCATCATCCGCCAGCATTCATCTCGCCATGCATCTGCTTCTTCAATCAAAAAATCAGTGGAAAAGCATGTGTAAACGATTCCCGATTTCATTTTATAGTTTCCGTTTTTCAAGCGTTCTCTGGGCTTATAAAAATTTTTTGTCTTATGAACATTACTTGTATCTATGCCACGCCTTGCATCACCCTTATGGATGTAGCAATGCAGGCAACCTTCACTGCATTTTTTACAGCCTCTCCATGGATTCCACATAGCCATAGGATTACCTCAACTATATAAGATAGCTTTATAGAATATCTATGATTTGTATCCACTCATTCCACAACACTAAAGCATCGAGGAATTCTCGGTACAATAATTGGCTTGATATTCTTCACTGAGTTCATCTGCCAGATATTCGTCACTCATACAATGCATATCCGATACCCCTTCACTTACAAGCCTATAAACCTCAGAATGATAAAAGAAATCAAGTGCATCATCTAAAGTTAAGTGCATTTTCCCAGCAAAGCATTCAATCACACGGGCATATTTTTTCTGCAATAATATAGGGTTCGCATTCATATCTGTTCACTCCTTTGAAAGTGCAAATAATCCCCCAAAGCCTTTGACGTCCTAAAACAAACTTGCAGATTGGGCTTCTCAAAACGCAGTCGTTTAATTGCTTCAGTCTTGTCAATCAAACCTTCAAAATAAAGTTCGACTGTGTTAAACACCTTATCATTTGCCACACCGCCAATTACAATATCGTAATCAGATGCATCATTACCACTACGGCAGGTTAATATAAAGTCCAGCCATTCTTCAGAATAAGAGTCGAAACGGAGTACCTTTAACTGGTCAAAGGCTCCCTCATCAAATTCATATATTGAAATAAATGCATCCCTTCCCCGCCGTTTGAATTTGCCACACCATTTCACGGCTTGTTCGCGAAGAGGTGTCGTATAAAACCCTTTCCCAAAATCCACATTCGGTCTTGAATGCTTTAAATCCGGTTCATCGATTTCCAAATAAGAACCATGATACAAAATCACAGGTTCACCCCCCGCTCTGCCATAAGTTCTGCTATATCTTGAACAATATATTCTTTACTCTGCGTATGGAGCATTTCATATTCCGGAATGATATATTCGTGCAAAATGCCACTTTCATTCAATACTTTATATACTTGCTGTGGGTCTTTTCCAAAATAGACAGCAATATTCTCGATGCAGAAAATCGCAAATTCAAGTTCTTTCTTACCGTACAAACTCTCTGTATTCTCCAATTGCAACACCCCTTTTATATGGATTATATATTATTTTTATGAATATTTCGAGTCTAAAAGGAGTTTTCATCCCAACAGTAAGCTACAAGTTTTTCCCTACCAATTCACGCAGAAACATTCTTTATCAGTTCAAATATTCCTGCCGCCAAACTTTCATTTTTTGCTCATTGCTAACCACTGTTCCTTTGTGATACGTGTAAAAATGCTCCGTTCTCACATCGCCCATCAATTCACAGGGCTTCTCTTTTTCCATATGATGATAAACAAATCCGCATCTTTCCTAACAAAGTTTTGACTTTTTGTTGTCCTCATAGCATCCACACTATATTGCATTATAACTAATGTACCGATATACATTTTGTTAATATTTACCGCAAGCTTACGGTCAAGCAACTCATTAGTAATACGCGTAATAAGTTCCTTTGCCGCTTTCTCAATAAAAGTCGCAATCATAATCTGTTCCGGTTTAACATTCTTTTCTTGAATCATATAGACCGTTCTCTGAACAAGAGTAAAAGTCTTACCTGTATCAGAACCTGCTGTAATAAGAACAGGTCCTTCAACAGCCATTATTGCTTCTTTTTGAGCGTCGTTTGCCTTACCAAAGTCAAACATATAATCGTTCCTTCCTACAAACAGTCTCAAAAAAGCTTTATATTTATTACTTGCTAAGTATTATAACATGACATGAATAGAATTGTAATGAATATAGGGTACTATATCGAACGCTCTATAATCTTTTTTACATCCTTGTTTTTTCCCAGGCTTTATAGTCATCTACCGTTGCATATGCTCTAGAAGTGTTTTTCATTTTAACATACACAGAATCTTTCATCTCTTCAAAAAGATATGGAGGCAATGTTTGAAAACCAGAAGCATATCTAAAAAAGATATCTCTATTAATGGGATATTTATCCCAATCATATTTATTTGTCCCTTTTTTAACCCAAGCATATATTCCGTAATAGCCACTATTATGTCTTCTTTTGTACTCCTGCAATGACATTGTTCCACCCAAATATTTATTATAGTCTTTTGTAGAACTATCGACATCCATGCCAACTAATTCCCATAAATATTCTTCACCTTCGCAAACCCTTGTTCTTTTTTCAATATCGTTTTTAAGTGATGCATCAGCAGCAACATATACAAGCAAGCATATTGCCATCAATCCTAAAATAATCCCCATAAATACACCTCCTATCCTAGGTACTTACTCAATTCTATCTGTGTAATTCCTCTTGCCTTCCTCAAATATCAAAGTCTTTCCGGAAATCTGTTCAAACCCCATCCTCAATTAATAACTCATATATCCATTCCAAATTGCACTCAGATATTTAAACATATCCAATAAAAATTGCACATCTATACATTTTGTAGGGGAAGAGAATACATAGACCATTTACAAAGGATTTTTCAACTATTAACCCTTTAGCTCAGCACTATAATTACTCATAAACAGTCATACCAAAGGATTCGATAAGCCATTCGATGTTTTTTCTCCACTCTGCTTTCATTCCATCCTTATTGCGCCAGATTGTTTCCGGACCACCTGCCCTCGAAAGGTCAATACCAAACTTTCCATTTTCTGCTTTTACCACCTGGGCAGTGCGATTCCGGCCACATTGATAACATTTGGTATTATTGTTAGACACCAAAATAACTGCGCAGTAATTCTCCATTGACCTCACCTTAAGAATGACGGACAGCTGCGTCCTGTAAAGATTTTCGTCAACTGAATCCCACTCATTTACCATGATATATCGTTTGTTTTCCAGTCCTTTCAGTTCTTTTGCATAAAGCAACCTTAACACTTTTTCCGGTTTAAATATATCTGCACCATGAATGGCGCATAAAACAATATTAAAATCTCTATATTCTAATACAAATAGCCCCTCTGACAATTTTCTTGCATGTAAAAAAAGAGAATTAACCTCCGTTACTGGAATAAACAAATCTTGTTTCTTATTTAGTGTCTCACATTGGTCTGCGCTGGTGTCAATCTCAGTAGTCCCATCATCTTCGGATGTGTCATATACATACAAGCCTCCAGAGCAGTTATGTCGTTTGCCATCTTTGCCATTCAGAAGGACAGGCTGCATCTCTTTTCCAGTTGGAGTGAAACCATAAACATAATTATGCGGATTGTCTCCCCCACCAGGTCCCCCCATCGTAACAAAAGTGAAACACTGATTTTCTATTGCACGAGCTTTATTGTACTTATACCACTTATCATATACAACATTACCACCGGTACTATTCAGTATTATATCTACCCCTTACTTCAACTGTATTTTCGCCGTTGACCGTTAAATCCACATTGCCCGCTGCTTTAATAAAACTATCGTCTGTACTTACATTTACACCGCTCAGCTCAATTTTAACATCAACAGAAGAGTCCTCAGATATGATTCTGCAGTCTATTGCTTTTGTGGGATCAGACTGTGTCACTACCAAAGGCTCTGAGGGATTATAGTTCACATCCCCTAAGCTGTCGTAGGTTTCTGGGTCCCAAATGGTATAAGTATTGTTATTCTTGATGTAGTACTCTACGCCGCCTTCCGACAACTCAATTGTGTTGTTTGTGGTGTCAGCATAAGCCGTTGTGCTTCCTACACCTGTGAACAGCGATGCCGCCATCACAAATGAGAGCAGAAAGCTCAAAAGCCGCATATTATTTTTCTTTATTGCTTTCATTTTATCAATCCTCACTTTCGTTAAAAATTTTTACAAAATTGTTCGCTTTCGGATAGTGAAAAGACAGCTTTCCACGGGGAAGCCGCTCTCCTATTATCCCACGGTCACCTCCTTTGCTCTATGAAGGCTCTCTCGCAGCTTTTCCGCTGAAAGAGGGCGAATCAGACAAGCTGCCGCTCCGTTTTTCACGGCATAGCCAGCTTCATCTTCCCCATCAGACAAAAGAAAAATCGGCAGCTCCGGATTTTTCTGATGCAGGATATGCAGCAGCTCTATACCGCTCATCTTTTCCATTTTCATTTCCGCAAAAACTGCGTCTACCTGATTATGAAGCACATCCTTCGGAGCGTTCAATGGATCAATGTGCTGGTAGATCACACTGCCGGGAAAAGCAGTAAGCAGTAAATTTGTCAATGCCTCCAGCTGTTTCCGGTTGTTATTTGCGGTCACAAATAACATACGCATCACCACTATTCTTTTATTTTGTACTTTATTTTAGCACATCATCCGTGACAGAACCGTGACACATTTGTAATCAAAACCCTTCGTAAAGGCTGGTTTTTTGGTGCTTCGGCGCACAAAAAAAGGCGGTAAATAAAAAACTTTACCGTCTTTTTTAATATTTAAATTTTTTTCTGTAATACAGCATTGGTATATTCGCTCCAGTCATACTGGTGCATATATTCCCCACGATATACATTTCCCATCTGCTTGCCGGCACACCAATCGTAGTAATCACAAACAATCGCATCGGGTATGATACCCAGCTTGCCTCTCTGCTGTGCGATCACATCCGCACAGCCTGCCGATTCCAAAGTATCAATCAAATCCTTACGGAGCTTTCGCAGGTAAGCGGCATGATTATCGTCATCAAACAGGACTGCAATCAGCTCGCTATTGGTACAAAGAGAACCCTTGCGGTCAATCAGATAGGCTAACAGCTCTTTTGTCCGATTATACTTGAATTCTATGGGATGATTATCCCAATATGCCTCGAAATTTCCAAAACAACGCACACGCATCCGTTTCCTTTCCGGCACAGGGCGGCGCAGATGCTCCAGCTCTTTTTTTACCTTTTCCGCCGTGATCGGTTTCATCAGATAGCCGCTGGCATGGAGGTCGAAGGCATCGCCCAAATAATCGGAAAACCCGGTGGCAAAGATAATATTCACATCCGGATTGCGTAGCTGCAGTTGCTCCGCCAATCCTACGCCGTTCAAGCCTGCCATCTCCACATCCAGAAAAGCGACATCACAGGAATTTTCTTTGATAAATTCCAAAACATCCTCCGCATATAAAAAGCCGTGCAATTCTGCCTCCGGTGCAGCCTGCCGAATGACATCCATCAGCCCTTCCAGTGCCAGTTCTTCATCATCAAGTGCTATGATTCTCATTTCTGTTCTGCCTCCTTTTTCGGAATGGTGACAACGGCAGTCGTCCCATTGCCCAATGTGCTGGTGATGACAAGGGTTCCGTTTACCATGTTCTGCAGCCGCTCCCGCACGTTTTGTATCCCGATATGCAGCTTGCCATCCTCCATGTAATGTTCCGGGTCAAAGCCTATGCCCGTATCGGCTACCGTGATGAGATAAGCATGCTCCGTTTCCCGTGTGGAAATCGTTACGATGCCGCCGCCCCGCTTTTTGGTGACGCCATGCTTGACGGCATTTTCCACCAAGGGCTGTACCGTCAATGGCGGCAGCTTGAAGTTGGATACCTCAATATCATAAACAATCTCCAGAGTCCGAAATCGGATTTTCTCCAGAGAAAGATAGGTCTGGATATGCTGATATTCCTCATGGAAGGGAATGGGTTCTTTCTGTTCCAGCGACTTCATATTGTTGCGCAGATAGTCCGAAAATTTATCCACTGCCTCCTGTGCCAGCTTGGGGTCACGGGCGCAGAGATGATAAATGGAATTTAGGACATTATATAAAAAATGTGGCTGAAGCTGACTCAATGTGATGGAGATACGGCTTTCCGCAAGCTGCCGCTCATTTTCAGCAAGCTGTCTGGTCAGTTCTCCGTGAAACAGAATATAAAGCAGAATAAGGCTCAGGGTAGTTGACAGATACATAGGGGTTGGGTACCAGTACGGTATCACAATCATAGAAAGCAACGGCAGTATACTGAAGGAAAGTAATTCCAGCATACCCTTTGTGGTCAATACCTTCCGATAACCGATTACTAAACCTATTTCCAGAAGTAATGTAACCAAATCCACAATCTCCACGATACAATACCAAGGGCCATCCACATATCGAGCCTCATCGTTAAAATAAAACAGCATCCCATTCCACAAGGAAAGAAAAACCAGAAGAATACAGAAGCCGCTGATGCCCGCAATGATATGGGCATATTTCCATAAAACCTTTCCCCGTTCCTTTACAAACCCTAACAGACAGTAGGCAAACAGGCTATTCAATGCAGCCCCCATGCTAATGGAAAGAAATGCACAGAAATATAAAAGCGGAATGTATTTCGTTTTTCCCCCAAAAAACCAAATGCCCGCCTCGCCCAGCAGCATCACCTCGGCAGCAAAAAGCAGAGCGATAAAGCATTTCATAAAGGTGCGGCTGCGGGTCTGATCGGTTATGGCACCGATCAGCAGAAACAGCACCACCATTGCCGCAAACAGCAGTAACCCTACATTTAATTCAGTCATAAAATTAAAATCAGACATAATCTACTCCCCCGCTTCAAAATGATAGGAAAAGGCGCTTTCTTTTTGCTGGCACATCTATCATATCAAATATTGTCTTGGAATCAGCTTTCAAACAGGGCATCCAACAGCCCCTCTACATTCTCATCAGAATACTCTATCTCAGCCGAATACTGGCGGGCGATCTCGATCAAGTCATCCAAATCAACACTACCATGCAGGACAGCATGGGTACGGCAAAGGTCTCGGATGATGGAATAGCTCAGCACCGCAAAGGCTGCACGGCCTTCATATTCCCCATCGTCCAAAGCACCGGGCAGTTGGCGGTAAAGGAAATAAACCAAAAGCTGCTCGAACGCCACTTCCCATTCAGGCATATTCAATGCAGGTGCCTCTGAAATATCTGTATTTTTGAGTTCCTGCAGGCGGTCAGTCCAGCTTTCCTCTAAACGTTCCAACCCCAGATAAATTTCCGCCCATTCCGATGGATTCCGCATCGGCAGAGTCATTTCAACTGCTTTTAGGATAGCAACAACACGGGCTTCGATGGTCTTGGTTCTATCTTGTGCCAATTCCATGAGTTGTGCCCTCCAATCAAGCAGCGAAGCATCGGGGGGCAATAATTCTTCCTCTTCCCCATCCTCTTCCAGCACAATCAGAGTCGCCTTTTCTGTCCGTTTCAGAGCCAATGCACAGGCTGCTTCACAGCAGAGACCAAGGCCAATCTCTGTACGGTCTGAAAAAAAGTTACGGTAACGGGGATGGTCCCGACAAATCTGACATAAGCTGTCCTCTCCCAATTCCAGAATCAGGTCGCACAAACCGGTTTGGTTCAAAAACGGACAGCGTTCCTGCTCTCCCAAAATAAAATGGGGTGTTTCAGCACTTTCATCGATACCCTTTTGCAGCCGTTCCGCCAGCGGACCGGTTACCCTATGATAATATTCTAAAGTATCGGGGTCAACGTCAATGATCCAGCCGATACAACAGCTATGTTTGCATCGGTCAGCAATACATTGGAACTCCGTATAATAATCTGGTGCAATCAGTTTCATCGTTATACCTCCTTTCGGAATATCACAATTTTAACACAGAAAGATACAAATTACTATTGGGCAATAAAAAAGTCGATTTCTGTCGATTTCTTCTGCCGTCTTGATTCCACTTTTCCCCTTTAGTATAATAATGCTACAACAATAAGGAGGTTGGCATCATGGGACTCAATACTCTTTTTCTTGCACATAAATTTGTCTCCGAACACGTTCAGCCCGGTGATTTCTGCATTGACGCAACAGCCGGCAAAGGCAGAGATACGGTGTTTCTATGCAGTCTTGTAAAAGAAAACGGCAAAGTGCTTGCCTTCGACATCCAGCCCGCTGCTGTCACGCAGACACAATCTTTGATATCCGAACACGGATACGATCAGATTGCATCCGTAATCCTTGACAGCCATGCAAACATGGAACAATACGCCGCACCCGAAACCGTTGATTGTATTATGTTCAATTTCGGCTGGCTGCCCGGCGGCAATCACAAGATATTCACCCATCCCGAAACCAGCATTCCTACCATAGAAGCAGGCTTGCGGCTTTTGAAACCCGGCGGTATCATGTCTTTATGCATTTACTATGGCGGTGAAAGCGGCTACGAGGAGCGGGATGTACTATTGGAATACCTTGCAACAATTGACAATCGAAAGTACACGGTCATTGTCAATACCTTCCACAACCGCAGCGGTGACCCTCCGATTCCGGTGTATATTTACAAGGAAATATAACCGCATGCTATTGACTTTTATCATTTTAAATGTTACACTACCGAAAAGCAGGAGGTGATACTATGCTGAAAAAAAACGATTGCGGCTTTTATATTAAACATATCAATGATGTTCTGCAACGAGATTCTAATAATGCCTTGCGCAGTCAAGATCTGACCTTATCCCAAATTGTAGTTTTACTACAACTGGAAAATGCCCCAAATGGTGAACTTTCTCTAAAAGATTTAGAAAAGCGGCTCCAGGTGGCACAATCTACTGCCGCGGGAATTATCGTCCGACTGGAGCATAAAAAATTCGTCGAGGCTTTTTCCAGCGCGGAGGATAAACGAATCAAAATGGTTCGCATTACACAATCAGGGCTTGCTTGCTGTGCATCCGCCCAGCTACAGATGCAGCAAACAGAAGAACGCCTGCTTTCCCAACTGACAGAAACAGAACGAATCCTGTTTATCACCCTATTAAAAAAAGTAAGTGACAGTCTATAAAAACCTGTTCAGAGGCAGGTTTTTATATAGAATATAACAATAGCATACTATTAACAGTATGCTTATGACAGAAAGGAGAAACTATGAAAGAATTACAAAATCTGGATATCTTTCGCTCTGATAAGGTATCTACGGCAGTATTGAAAAATGCTATTCCAGCTATGATAGCCATGCTAATGGTGCTGATTTACAATTTAGCCGATACATTTTTTATCGGGCAGACGCACAACGACCTTCTGGTGGCGGCAGTTTCTCTCTGCACACCGGTATTTTTGCTTTTTATGGCAGTAGGAACAATTTTTGGTTTAGGCGGAACATCAGTGATTTCCCGAGCAATGGGCGAAGGAAGAACAGAATATGCAAAAAAAGTATCTTCCTTTTGTATCTGGAGCTGCATTGGGATCGGTCTGATTATGTCCATTTTATTTTGGGTATTTATGGATCAAATTTTAACCCTCATGGGCGTAAGCATCCATACTATGGAATACGCAAAAAGCTATATGCAAATTGTAACTGCTTGCGGCCCTTTTGTGTTGACTGCCAACTGCTGCTCAAATATTATTCGTGCAGAGGGACAATCCACCGTTGCAATGATGGGCATGCTCATGGGTAATTTATTGAATGTCATTCTCGACCCAATCATGATTCTATGGTTTGGATTGGGAATCAAAGGCGCAGCCCTTGCTACAGTAATCGGCAATGTGATCGGCGCAGCATATTATTTGCTTTATTTTCATAAAGGAACCTCTATGCTGAGCATGAACCCTAAGGATTTTACTGTAAAAGATAGGGTCTGCAGGAACGTTCTCCTGATTGGCATCCCTGCATCGCTGGCATCTCTGCTGATGAGCGTTTCACAGATTATTATGAACAGCTGTATGACGCAGTATGGCGATATGGCAGTTGCAGGTATCGGCGTTGCCATGAAGGTAACCATGATGACCGGCATGGTCTGCATTGGGCTAGGGCAAGGCGTTCAGCCCTTGCTTGGTTATTGCGCGGGTGCGAAAGACTGGACACGTTTTCAGAAAGTGTTAAAATTCTCCCTCCTATTTGCATTGGTTTTAAGTGCAGAATTGACAGGTATCTGCTATCTGTTTACAGAGCAAATCGTGCAGGCATTTTTAACTGATGGGGCCGCCTTTGCATACGGATTTCATTTCTCCCGCATTTTGCTGAGTACCAGTATTTTGTTTGGTGTATATTATGTTCTGACGAATACGCTGCAGGCCATGGGCGCTGCTACCCCATCCTTTATCATCAACCTCAGCCGACAGGGAATCATCTATATTCCTGCTTTGTTCATTTTAGAAGCAATTCTGGGGGTCAATGGTTTGATTTGGGCGCAGCCTGTGGCGGACATATTGTCCCTGCTGTTAGCGATTGCATTATATATTCCGAAATATCGTAAAATGATTCGACAGCAGAAATGAATAAAGTGCCAAAAACCCTCGAAGAAATTCGGAGGGTTTTTATATTTACAAATGCACCTTTGCATGCTATGATGGTCTCGTGAGTCTGCAGAAAAACATCTGCGGCTCAAAAGCGGACGGTATTCCATGTGATTTGGAAACTGTACCGACATATATCCTGAATTCGAGTTCCCACGGAACGAAAAAGACCACATCACCTGACCGAAATAAAGAAGGTGATACCATGAAGATCGGATTTATCGGAGCAGGCAAAGTCGGCTTCTCCCTTGGGAAGTTCTTTGCTGAAGGAGGCATTCAAGTGACCGGGTATTACAGCCGGCACCAAGAATCAGCACAGCAAGCAGCGCAATTTACAAATTCCCGTTTTTATGACGGGCTGGACAAACTGATCGAAAACAGTGATGCGCTCTTTTTGACTGTTCCAGACGGAACGATTACTTCGGTCTATGATGAACTGAAGTGTCATGGGATTTCAGGAAAACAAATATGTCATTGCAGTGGCGCTATGACCGCTGAAGAGGCTTTCCCAGATATCAGCCTGTTCGGCGCCCATGGTTATTCTATCCATCCGCTTTTCCCTGTCAGCAGTAAGCTGGAAACATATCGGGAATTGTCGGGTGCTTTTTTTTGCATTGAAGGCAATGGGCCCCATCTTTCCAACTGGCAGACTATGCTCAGCGCATTGGGTCCCACCGTGCAGGTAATCCCCACAGGAACAAAGACACGCTATCATGCCGCCTGTGCCATTTCCAGCAATCTGGTATGCGCATTGGTGCATGAAAGTCTGGAATTGCTGGAGACCTGCGGGTTTTCCAAAGAGCTTGCATTGCAGGCGCTGACGCCCCTGATCCGCAGCAACACAGAGCATATCCTGCAGGATGGCCCCATTGGTGCATTGACAGGCCCTATGGAACGCTGCGACACAAAAACCGTGGAAAAGCACCTTTCCTGTTTCCCCAGCAAGGCGGAACAGGAACTGTATCGCGCCGTTTCCAGAAAGCTCTTGGAAACAGCTCAGGCAAAGCACCCGGAAACTGATTACACGTACATGGAAAAGATTTTGAAAGAAGGTAATGAGAATTGAAAAAGAACACAATCGCTACTCTGATGGCAATGAAAGCAAATGGTGAAAAAATTTCCCAGCTGACCTGTTACGATTATTCCACAGCAAAGCTGGTAGATGCCGCTGGCATCAATACAATTCTGGTTGGCGACAGCCTGGGCATGACCATGCAGGGCTATTCCGATACACTGCCCGTTACCATGGATGAAATGATCATGTATGGCCGCAGTGTATGCAGAGCCTGCGAAAACGCATTTGTTATTCTGGATATGCCCTTTATGAGCTATCAGGTATCCGTAGAACAGGCCGTTGCAAATGCAGGCAGACTGATGAAGGAAGGCGGCGGCAACGCTGTAAAACTGGAAGGCGGCAAGAGCGTGTGTGAACAGATTAAGGCTATCACAGCTTGCGGTATTCCTGTTTGTGCTCACATCGGTATGACACCCCAGTCCGTAAACGCTATGGGCGGCTTCAAGGTACAGGGCAAAGGTGAGGATAATGCACGCCGTGTGCTGGAAGATGCTCTGGCAGTAGAAGAAGCCGGCGCATTCATGGTGGTTCTGGAATGTGTACCTCCCAAGCTGGCTGCACTGATTACAAAGAAAACAAACATGATTACCATTGGTATCGGCGCAAGTGCCGGCTGCGATGGTCAGGTTTTGGTATATCAGGATATGCTGGGTATGTCCGGCGAATTTGTGCCTAAATTCGTAAAACGCTACGCAAACATCGGCGAAGAAATGAAGAAAGCCTTCATGGAATACGATGCAGAAGTAAAAGCAGGCACCTTCCCCACCCCCGCCCAGACCTACGCAAAGAGCGACTGTGCAGATGAATTTCTGGCTCAGTTGGATGCAGAATACGACAATAAATAATTGATACCAATCGATACATAGATATAAAAAACCCCCGAAAAGATTCGGGGGTTTTTCTTTTGAAATCATAACCACATCTTTTAGGCATGGTTATGATTTGCACTTAAGCACAAAAGTAACAGCCAACATCAATCAGGTGTTGGCTGTTCTATAATAATATTTTACTACGTTCAAGATTTTGCACCCCAATATCCGATCAGTTGACAAATGATAATGAAAGCTGCCCAAATAGGGAACCAAACTTCTGCAACTCCGTTTTTCACACCCATAAAAGGAAGCAAAAAATGGATACATATTTTACAAATACATAAATGAAAGATGGTTCCGATCATGCATAGATTAGATTGGTTTTTGAGACCACAAATATATCCCAGTCCAATATAAATTGGAAACATAATGAAAACGAAAACTATTGGCGGCAAATAAGGTGGATACTGTTTTGCGATATAATCAAAGTAGTAGCAAATTAAATAGTCTCCAATTATATACGGAATCAAATATAGGACGATAAAATATTGGTATTTTTTTGTATTTAGCATTTTACCAACCCCAATCTTATCACCAAGCTCCCATAATACTTCAAAATAATCAACTCCGTATTGTGAGGAACATTTTCATTCTATGTAGTTATTTCGGTTCTTTCCCCTCTTCAAATACCCGGATCATTTCACGAGTCAGGCTGATGCCGTCATCATGGGCAGGTAAATCGTTTCTGGGGAACCATTCCGCCATAGCCAATTCCTCCCTGTCCAATGTGATGGTCTCATCCTCCCCATCCAAATCGCAGTAATAGCCCAACAGGAGCCCGCCTGTCACGCCCCATGGCTGTGTTTTATAATAGCGGATATTCTTTACCTTCAGCCCAACTTCCTCCATAACTTCACGGGCAACGGTTTCCTCCACCGTTTCGCCGATTTCCGTAAAGCCTGCGATCATGCCGTAGCGGGTGTAGCTACGGTTAGCATATTTGCTCAGGAGCAGCTTATCTCCATGGGTCACGCCAACAATCACAGAAGGCGCAATCTTCGGGAAAATCATATTATTACATTCCGGGCAGCGCATCATGCGTTCCTTGGCATCATGCTGGGTTTTTGCCCCGCATCTGCCGCAGAAACGATTGCTGCGATACCAGTCAAAGAGATGCCATGCTGTCATCATGGCATAGCAGACATTTTTGGAAACCATCTGCCGCAGGCTGACAGCCGCTTCATAGCCGTATTCCGGGTCGCCGCTTTCTCCTGCTTCGCCCATCCAGATGAAATAATCTTCCCCCTGCATACGGAACACATACTGCACTTTCTTTTCATACCAGTGTTCCCATTGATTGACCTCCGCCCATGCCATCACTTCCTGATAGGTGGGCAATGTCAGTGTATCATCTGCTGCTCTTTTCACCAGCAGTTTATTTCCATTGGCACAAACAACCTTTGCCTCGGCAGTGGGTTCCACGATGCGATATTCGTTTTCCAATCTTCCATATTCCAAATCCTGCAACATTTTTGATTACCCTTTCTTTATCTTTTTTCTTTCGTCCGCTGAATAGTATAGTCCTTGAATTTTTCCACCGCAGGGGGCAGATACCGATTCAGCACATAAGCCAGATAAACCATACGGCGGGAATAAGGGGTATCCAACTCCAGTTTGGTCACATGGTAATTCTCCAGTGCAGGGTTGTCCGTTACGATGGCGATACCCTGATTTGCCGCAACCAGACCTGCCATAGAATTGACATCCTCAAACTGACAGAGAATATTGGGCATAATCTGGGCCTTTGTGAACATATCATCGATGATGCGGCGCATACCGCTTTCCTTTGTGTAGGAAACTAACGGATAGGGGCAGATATCCTGTATCGTCACCTTTTTCTTGCTTTCCAAAGGATGGCCTTCCGGCACGATTACCACAAGGCTCTGCTCATAGACAGGAATAAATTCCACATCGCTTTCCGCCTCCACCATAGAGCAGAAGATCAGGTCATATTTTTCCCGTTTCAGGTTATACAACAGTGTTTTTGTATTGCCTTCATAACAGGAAAAGGAGATGTTTTTATTCTGGGGATCATCTAAAAAGCCGGCGATCAGACCGGGGACAAAGTTCGTACCAACGGAGGTCATATAAGCCAGACCCACATGGCCGCCCCCTTCGGAAACCAGTCGTTCAATCTGGTTTTTGCCCAATTCCAGCTGGGTCAGAGCATTTTCCACATAGAAAATATAGATCCTACCATATTTGGTCAGAACCACATTTCTGCCCTGTTTCTCAAAGAGATTGGCTCCCAGTTCCTTTTCCATGGAAGAAATAGAATGGCTCAGGGTCGGCTGAGAAATATTCAGCTTTTCTGCCGCTTTTGTATAATGCTCCAATTCTGCCAGAGTTTTAAAATAATACAGCTGGTTCAAATTCATGACTTTCCCTCCCATTCTCGTGCAACGGAAAAGCCGCACAAGAAAACAGCAAATCAAAAAACTTATCGCTGCCATTCGTTTTTTATACTTTCCAAAAGTATAGCAAAACAAATAGAAATAATCTATGGATTTAATCACCAAAAAAGCAAAAAGAAATTCTCTCTTCTGCCGAAAGACCTCCTTCGCAATGCTCTTGCAAATCCGTAAAAGAATAGAAAAACCGAATGTTTCTGCAAACAAACACTCGGTTTTCCATTCTTTCAGCGTTTTCTCCGCTATTTCCATTTATTTTATAAATCTATCGATAAAATCCTGTTCACTTAAAATCGGGATGCCCAATTCTGCCGCCTTCTTATTTTTAGAGGATGCAGAATGGATATCATTATTGATGAGGAAGTTGGTTTTCTTTGTGACACTTCCTGTCACCTTGCCGCCGCCTTTTTCGATCAAGGCCTGCAATTCTTTCCGATTGGAAAACTGCTCCAAATCCCCCGTCACCACGAAGATCAGCCCAGCCAGAGGGCTTTCCACTCCCTCTTCCTGCTGTTCTGCCTGCTTGATGCGCAGATACCCAAGGGCATCCTCCAACAGACGCAGATGTTCCTCCTGTCGGAAATAGTTGCTGATGCTGTGGGCAATGATTTCGCCGAAGCCTTCTACCTGCACCAGTTCTTCTTGGGTAGCAGCCTTGATTTTTTCCAGATCATATCCACAATAGGCACAAAGCAATTTCGCATTCCGCAGACCCACATGGTTGATGCCCAAGGCATAGATGAAATTAGGCAGTTCCACATCTTTTGCCTTTTCAATGGAAGCCATCAGATTGCTGTAAGATTTTGTCCCAAAGCCTTCCATTTCACAAATTTCCTCTTTGTACTGCTCCAAACGGAACAAATCAGGGTAGTTCTCCACAAAGCCCTTTTCCAGAAACTTTTTCAAAGTTTCCTCGGAAAGCCCTTCCATATTCATGGCATCCCTAGAAACAAAATGGCTCAAAGCCTGTATCCGCTGAGCGGAACAGTTCGGGTTGGTACAGTAAAGGGCTTCCCCGTCCCGCAGCTTTCGCAGCTCCGTTTCCCCGCCGCAGACGAAGCAGGCTTTGGGAATTTCCGCCGTGGAGACCGCTCCTGTCAGGTTTTCCGCAATCTGAGGGATAATCATATTCGCTTTATAAACCTTAATAGTATCGCCGATACTCAGCTTCAGTTCCTTCAAAATGCTCACATTATGAACACTGGCACGGCTCACCGTAGAGCCCTCCAGCTCCACAGGGTCAAAAATCGCCACGGGGTTCATCAGCCCGGTGCGGGAGGTATTCCATTCGATTTTTCGGAGGGTGGTTTCCGCCATTTCATCTGCCCATTTGAAAGCGATGGAATCCTTGGGGAATTTTGATGTTCTTCCAAGGCTTTGGCTGTAAGCAATGCTGTCGAAGGTCAGCACCAAGCCGTCGGAGGCAATATCGTTTGCTTCGATTTGATTGCGGAAATTCTCCACTTCCGCCGCCACAGTTGCCCCTGTGACCATCACATGCTCCACCACATCAAAGCCCATTTGCGCTAGCCAATCCATATTTTCCCCTTTGCTGTCGGAAAGCTCTTTTCCTTCCGCACTGACCAGTGTAAAGGCAATGAATTTGACATTTCTTTTTGCGGCAATCTCGCTGTTTAACTGCCGTACCGTACCGCTGCAAAGGTTACGGGGATTTTTATACTGTTCCTCTTCCCCCAGTTCTTCATTGATGCGGTAAAATTCGCTGTAAGGGATGACCCCTTCCCCTCGCAGCACCAACTCTCCCTTGAAGGAGATGGACAAGGGCAGATTGCTGAACACACGGGCATTATGGGTCACATCCTCGCCTATCTCCCCATTGCCACGGGTGATGGCCTGTTCCAATGTGCCGTTATTATATTTCAATACGATGGTCAAGCCATCCAGTTTCCATGACAGAATCCCTTTCTTATCCCCCAGAAAGCTCGCCAGCTTCGCCGTTTCCTTTGTCTTGTCCAGAGAAAGGATGGGGCTTTCATGGCGTACCTTCACCAGATTGCTCAAAACGGTATAGCCCACCTTTTGGGTGGGGCTGTTGGCTAAAATTGTACCTGTTTTTTCTTCCAACGCCGCCAATTCATCATAGAGGGCATCATATTCCTGATTGGATAAAATTTCTCTGTCTTCCTGATAATATGCTTTGGATGCTTCGTTTAGCTGTTCCACCAAAGCCTTCATTCTATCTGTCATATCCTGCCCCTTCTCTCATTGATATATATTCTGCTAAAATTTGCTCTCTTTTCGCTCATTCGCTTACTTTAATCAGCTTGGAAAGTCTAGCCATGAATTTCTTTGTGCCCTTGGCACCAAAGGAAACCTCAACTTCAAAATCCGCACCGCCATTATTGATGGAAACCACGGTACCAATGCCATACTTGGGCGCACGCACCTTATCCCCAACGCCATAATCCAGCTTGAAATCCTTAGGGGCGGGCATTTCCTTTTTCATGCCAAATCTCGCCGTAGGGAGAGTGACATTTTTTCTGCCCATGGGCGGCTGCAGTTTGGATTGGGCCATCATATCATACCGTTTCGCCATTTCGGAAACCTGACGGGTAGGCATATCCACCAAATCCGCAGGAATTTCCTTCAAGAAACGGGAAGGAGGGTTATACTGGGTGATGCCATGCTGCATACGGTTTTTCGCATGGGTCATAAACAGTTCCTCCTTCGCACGGGTGATGCCCACATAGCAAAGACGGCGTTCCTCCTCAATTTCCTTTTCTCCGCCGTACATCACCGCACGATAGCCGGGGAAAATCCCCTCCTCCATGCCGATGATAAACACATAGGGGAATTCCAGCCCCTTGGCGCTGTGCAAAGTCATCAGGGCAACGGCTTCTTCGCCCTCTTCGTAGCTGTCGATATCTGCCACCAAGGCAACCTCCTCCAAAAAGCCTTCCAAATCGCCTTCGGGATTAGCTTTGTCATATTCCGCCGCTTTATTCACAAATTCATCGATATTCTGGATGCGGTTCAAGGCTTCGTCTGTGCCTTCTGCCATCAAAATCTGCAGATAACCGGTGCGTTTTACCACAGCATCCAGCAATTCCGCCACGGAAAGCCCCTCCGCATCCTCTCTCAGGTGTTCAAACAGTTCATAGAAATCCTTGAATTTCGCCACTCTTATTTTCAGAGAAGTAATCTCATCCAAATGCCCCAAAGCACCATAGAGGGACAGACCATTTTCATCGGCAAAAGCCGCCAGCTTATCCAAAGAGGTTTCGCCGATGCCCCGCTTGGGTACATTGATAATTCGGCGCAGGGCGATGGTATCCGCAGGGTTTGCCAGCACCTTCAAATAGGAAAGGATATCTCTGATTTCCTTTCTTTCGTAAAAACGCACGCCGCCAAAAAGACGATAGGGAATCCCCTTCCGCACCATCATGTCCTCCACGGCACGAGACTGGGCATTGGTACGATAGAGAACCGCCATCTGGTTTCTGGTCTTGCCTGCCTTTTCCAATTCCTGAATCTTTTCCGCCACAAAACGGCATTCGTCATATTCATTATCTGCCTTATAGATATGCAGGATGCTGCCGCTGTCATTTTCCGTCCAGAGGGTCTTATCCTTTCTGGTCTGGTTATGATGGATGACGGCATTAGCTGCCTCCAGAATCTTCTTTGTGGAACGGTAATTCTGTTCCAGTTTAATCACAACGGTATCGGGGAAATCCTTTTCAAAATCCAGAATATTGCGGATATTGGCACCACGCCAGCCGTAAATGCTCTGGTCGTCGTCCCCGACTACGCAAAGGTTTTTATATTTTGCTGCCAGCATCGCCACTAACTCATACTGGCTGGTATTGGTATCCTGATATTCGTCCACCATGATGTAGCGGAAGCGATCCTGATATTTTTCCAGAACTTCAGGGAACTGACGGAACAGCAGCACAGTTTTATAGATCAGATCATCAAAGTCCAAAGCATTGTTTTCCTTCAGCATCTTCTGATAGGTCTGATACACCTTAGCAACACGGACTGCTTTCAGGTCGTTTCTGTCCACCTTCTGGCTATATTCCTCCCAGCTTGTCATTTCTTCCTTCAAACGGCTGATGATCGCCATTGCCCCTTTTACAGAAAAAGACTTATCTGTGGTACTCATATTCAGTCGTTTAAAGGCTTCCCGCATGATCTTTTCTTGGTCATCTGCATCGTAGATAGAAAACTGATTTTCATAATCCAGATGGTAAATCTCTCTGCGGAGGATACGCACACAGGTGGAGTGGAAGGTACTGATCCACATATCTCTTGCGCCATCCCCCACCAGCTTTTCCACACGCTCCTTCATTTCCTTGGCTGCCTTATTGGTAAAGGTGATGGCAAGGATATTCCAAGGCTTCACCCCTGTTTCCAGCAGATGGGCGATACGCACCGTCAGCGCCCCCGTCTTGCCGCTGCCCGCACCAGCCAGAATCAGGACAGGTCCTTCTGTCTGTAAAACAGCTTTTTTCTGCATATCATTGAGTTGTTCAAATCCAATCATGGTCTTAACTCCTATTCTTCTGATTTTCCTTTCAATAGCATAAGAAGGGCTGATTTGGCGAAATCATTTCATCAAACCAGCCCTTATAATCTCTTTCAAACATTCATCAAAAAGATTATTCCTTCTCTTCTTTCTCCCTTTTTGCTTTCACACGATCGATCGCCAGCTTGTAGCCATCGGTGCCATAATGCAGGCAGCGGTTGACACGGCTGATGGTCGCTGTGGAGGCCCCTGTTTTTTCCGCAATCTCCACATAAGTACGCTTTGCATCCAGCATTGCCGCCACTTCCATTCTCTGGGCAATGGCCTGAATCTCATTGACGGTACAAAGGTCTTCAAAGAGCTGATAGCACTCATCAACGGTTTCCATACTGAGGATGCACTCGAACAATTTATCGGTCAATTCGGTTTTGATCTTTTTATTCATTTTGGAACGCCACCTTCTCCTTAAATTCTCATTTTATATTAACATACTAAAGTGTTAAAGTAAAGGCTTTTTTTCACGTTCTATGGTTTCAATCATTTTATTATTTTTGCGTTTCAGGCTGGCAAGGAATTTCGCGGGATCGTTATTCAAAATCAATTCTTCGGGAAATTCCACTTCCTGCAGCAGGGTCTCCGCATAGGAAAAATCTCCGATACCCGTATAAAAATGAGCATCGCTGCCCAATACCACAGGCTGCCCCGCTTCCATACTCATCAACAGGAGTTCTTTGATTTTTTCCCTGCTGCCATCCCGAAAGCCGCCGGGGATCAGGGAAGCATTATTGATTTCCAAAATCGTTCCCGTTTCCTTTGCCATACGGAACACTTCCCGATAATCCATATCATAGCGAGGGTCGCCGGGATGCCCGATAATATCCACATAGGGATTTTCCATAACCTTCAGAAAGGCTCTGGTGTTTTCCGCCCGGCTGCCCGGTTTGATACAGGGCATGTGCAGGCTGGCAATGGCCAGATCTAATCGGGAAAGAACTGCTTCATCCATATCCACCGTTCCCTCAAAATCAAGGATATTCAATTCGATGCCCCGCAGCAGGCGCACCCCGTGAAGCTCCTTGGGCAAAACATGGAGATTGGCAAAATAGGCATGACAGGTAGTATCCTTCATAGCAGGGGCATGGTCTGTCAAAGCCACCAATTCCAGCCCCTTTTCCGCCGCCCATCTTAAGTTTTCATCCACTGTGCTGTAAGCATGTCCGCTGGCAACGGAGTGGGTATGGGTATCCATCAATCGTTTCATTCTGTGTCCCTCTCTTGTGGAAATAACGTCATTCATAAATTTAAGTATATCACTGTTTTCTCTGAAATACAAGTTGAAGGCTTCGCCAAAGAAAGCTTTGCTGTCCTCCGACGAAAAACCTGATTTCCAGTTCCGCCCCAGCGTGACTGTCACCCATTTGACCTTGTCACATACTATATAAAAGAACACAAACAACTTAAAGGAGGCTGTCTTATGGGAGCTTTTGAATTTGACTGCAAAGCTGATCTGAGCGCAAGAAACTGCTGCTTCTGCGGCAGCAACAACTGCAACAACGATCGTGACAACAACAGAGAGCGAGGAGAAGAAACCTGTATCATCGCCCAGAAGATTTTTGACCAGTGCCGCATCCAGAAATGCCTAAGCAGCGACATTCTGGGGCCCGCCCGGGCGGCAAGAAGCAACAACCCCAGCTGCAACGATATGCTGTGCGAAGGGGATATCATCGTTCCCCCCTGCAATGCCGCTGATGTCACCATCCGCGATCTGGAACTGGATCGTATCGAGATCCTGCGGAAGAAACCCAATCCCCTGCAGAGAGGCTGCTGGGATCTGGAACTGAAATATGTATTTAACTATACCCTGGAATTCAGAAGGGCTGATGGAGGTTTTATTGGGTGCATAGATGCCACAAACACCTACCACCTGCGGGTGACTCTGTTTGGTTCCACCGAAGCCAATGTGACCACTGTAACAGACCAGTTCCGCAACGGCACTTCCAACGGCGGACCTTTCGTCATCGCCGAAGGCAAAGCCATCGCTTTGGCAGCAGAACTGCGTCATCCTTCCTGCAACCCCTGTAGCTGCAATTGTGGCTGTGATTCCTGCGATTCCGGTCGGAACAACGGCGATGCCGCCCTGGGCGCACCGATCGCTGTCAATGTAACCATCGGTCTGTTCACCATTGTAAAGCTGTTCCGCACCGTCAACATGGTAGTAAATTCTCTGGGCAGATGCGTGCCCGAACGCTGCACTTCTACGGCAACTAACTGCGATCCTTGCGAAGGATTCGAAGATATCCGCTTCCCTATGGATCTGTTCTCTCCTACGGCTGAACCTCGCTCCTGCTGCGGTTTCGGTCCCATCTTCGGTTCCCCTGACTGTGATTTCAGAGACAGAGACCGCGACAGAGACTGTCGTAGAGACAGAGATTGCGACAGAGACAGAGACCGCGACAGAGACTGTCATAGAGACAGAGATCGCGATAGAGACTGCGACAGAGATAGGGATTGCGACAAAAACAGAGACTGTGACAGAGACAGAGATCGTGACAGAGACTGTGACAGGGATAGAGATCGCAATAGAGACAGAGACCACGACAGAGATCACGACCGCTGCAACTGCAGATGACTTTCTAAAGCTATTACCCTTCCATCCACCCATAATTTTCCCCGGCAATCGCCGGGGGTCTTTTTTTCCACTTGAATTGTCAAGTCAAACGCAACGATACAGAAAAATAAACCTCATAAGGGG
>CAMBLO010000038.1 GCA_945868505.1 uncultured Clostridia bacterium
TTCTTTCTTTCTTTCATACGAGGGTCTCTTGTCAGGAAGCCTGCTTTTTTCAGGGAAGGTCTGTAGTCGCCATCTGCCTGAAGCAGTGCTCTGGAGATACCGTGTCTGATTGCACCTGCCTGACCTGTGAAGCCGCCGCCGCAAACGTTAACCAGAACGTCGAATTTCGCTGCTGTTTCTGTCAGTTCCAGGGGCTGACGAACGATTACTTTCAGTGTTTCCAGACCGAAATAGTCGTCGATGTCTCTTTTGTTGATTGTGATTTTACCGTTGCCGGGTACCAGGTATACTCTAGCTACGGAAGATTTTCTTCTGCCTGTGCCGTAATATCTAGCTGCTGCCATTATGCTTTCCTCCTCCGATTAAAATTTGAATTCCAGTGTTTCGGGTTTCTGTGCTGCATGAGGGTGTTCTGCGCCAGCATATACATGCAGTTTGCCGAACATCTTTCTGCCCAGAGCATTTTTAGGAAGCATACCTTTTACAGCATGTTCGATTACTCTTTCGGGATGTGTTTCCAGCATTTTGTCCAGTCTTGTTTCTTTCAGACCGCCTGTCCAACCGCTGTGATGACGATACATTTTCTGTTCCAGTTTTTTACCTGTAACAGCAACTTTTTCCGCATTCACGATGATAACATAGTCGCCCATGTCAGCGTTGGGTGCGTACTGAGGTTTGTTTTTACCTCTCAGAATGTTTGCAACTTCAGAAGCCAGACGGCCCAGTGTTACGCCTTCAGCATCGATCACGTACCACTTTTTCACGATGTCCGCTTCTTTAGCGATGTAAGTAGTTCTCATGGTTTTTACCTCCTGTCATATTATTTTGTTGACCCGTTGACTTCGCCATACCGCAGGAAGGATATGGTCGATCTCCATTATGCCTGCCTTCGCCTGCATAACTTATTGGGTCCCACCTTGAGAAACATATATTTAAAGCTGATTTCAGCCTTAAAATCATATCAACAGCCCTTATATTATAATATTCCGATTCCACCCTGTCAAGAGATTTCTTTGAAAAATCAGGGAAGATCATAAAATATCTCCA
This sequence comes from uncultured Clostridia bacterium, assembly GCA_945868505.1. Lineage (GTDB taxonomy): Bacteria > Bacillota > Clostridia > Lachnospirales > Anaerotignaceae > Anaerotignum_A. Next base: position 1,048 of record CAMBLO010000038.1, read on the forward strand.
TCAAAGTCAACCCTTGGGGCTCCGCTGTCTGCCCTGCCTTGGCACGATCCTTGCTTTCGATGATGCCTGCCACATGTTCGGGGGGGATTTTCCCCATGCCCACTGCCATCAGCGTCCCCGCAATGATACGCACCATATTATAAAGGAAGCCATCCCCCGTCACCAATATCCGCACGCTTTCGCCCTGCCGTTCCACATGGCAGTCGGAAATAGTTCTGACCGTGGTAGAAACCTGAGCCCCTGCGGCGCAGAAAGCCGCAAAATCATGGGTTCCCAAAAAGGCTTTCGCCCCCTCGTTCATTTTATCAATGTCCAAGGGCTTCTGTACATAAGCAGAGTACAGCCGTTCCTTCGGGTTCTTCACAGGGGCATTCCAAAACCGATATTCGTAGGTCTTTTTCACACAGTCAAAACGAGGATGAAATCCCCCGGAAACCTTCTCCGCCTTGGTAACAACAATATCCGTCGGTAAAAAGGAACGAATCGCCAAGGGAATCTTTTCCACAGGAATGGTGGTCTCCACATCGATAACAGCTCTCTGCCCTAAGGCATGGACGCCTGCATCTGTACGGCTTGCACCAATACATTCCAGCTCAGGATTTTTGAATAGTTGCCGCAAGGCTTTTGTCAGTTCCCCCTCCACCGTAATGACCTCGGGGTTCTTCTGCTTCTGCCAGCCGGAATATCTCGTCCCATCGTATGCGATTGTCAATAAGATCCGCTTCAAATCCATCCATCCTCCTTATGCCCACGGCGCAAAAATTCGGAAAACCATTTTTGAAAAAGCACCCTCCCGAGGAGAGTGCTTGTTCTCTTAAATGATAAAAGGCACTGCCTTTGCTGCAAAACGCAGCCCAATAATCACTACAGCATAAGCCGCCGCAAGACCTGCAGCCCGATAATCGCTGCTCTTCATCTGCATTCTGTTCATTCTGGTACGGTGTTCATCCCCATGATAGCATCTTGCCTCCATAGCCATCGCCAATTCCTCCGCTCTGCGGAAAGCAGAGATGAACAAGGGCACCAAAATGGGAATCAAGGCTTTTGCCTTCTGAATCAGGTTGCCCGTATCAAAATCGGCACCCCTTGCCTGCTGTGCCTTCATGATCTTGTCCGTCTCATCCAACAGGGTTGGAATAAAACGCAATGCAATAGTCATCATCATGGCAATCTCATGGGCAGGCACACCAATTTTTTTGAAGGGCTTCAAAATATATTCGATGGCATCCGTCAACTGAATGGGTGTTGTTGTCAATGTCAGAATAGAAGAACCGACGATCAACAGAACCAGTCGCACACACATCTTGATGGCCAAAAGCACACCTTCCATGGTGATGCTGAAAACGCCCACTTTCAACAGCACAGTTTCCCCCCGTGTCATAAACAGGTTGATAAATGCCGTAAATAAAATGATGATCATGATGCTTTTCAGCCCCTTGAGCATGAATTTCAAAGGCACCTTGGATGCTTTTATCACCAAACCCATAGAGGCAATGACGAATACATAGCCAATAAAAGTATTCACCAAAAATAATGTAACGATAAAAATAAATGTGACAGTCAGTTTCAGCCTAGCGTCCATTTTATGAATGGGGGATTCCGCAGGATAATACTGACCGATGGTAATATCTCTAATCATGCTTTCACCTGCTTTACCAATTTCAACAGGGCTTCCTTGGCTTCTTCCACAGTGTAAACATCTGTGGGCACATCATAGCCCATTTCCTTCAGCTTTGCAAAAACGTAGCTCACCTGTGGTGCCGCCAGTCCCATTTTTTCCAGTTCCATAGGATGGGAAAAAATTTCTCTGGGCGTACCTGTCATGGCTACCTGCCCTCTATGCATCACGATGATACGGTCAACCAGCTTTGCCACATCTTCCATGCTGTGGCTTACCAGAATGACTGTGATGCCTCTTTCCTCATGCAGCTTGCGAATGGCCGCCAGAATCTCATCACGCCCCTTAGGGTCCAGACCTGCTGTAGGCTCGTCCAGAATCAGGACTTCCGGGTTCATTGCCAATACCCCAGCGATGGCTACACGGCGTTTCTGCCCGCCGGAAAGCTCGAAAGGAGATTTTTCGTAAAGCTCAGGGCTGATGCCTACGATATCCAGTGCCGCAACGACGCTTTCGTGAATTTGTTCCTTTGTCCAGCCCAGATTCGTAGGGCCAAAGGCAACGTCCTTATATACGGTCATTTCAAAAAGCTGGTATTCAGGATATTGGAACGCCAAACCGATGCGTCTGCGTACTTCCTTCAGCTTTGCTTTATCTTTATGGATGCTTTCGTTATCCAGCAAAATTTCGCCACTGGTAGGGGAAATGATGCCGTTCAGGTGCTGGATCAGTGTGGATTTGCCGGAACCAGTGTGCCCGATCAGACCAATAAATTCTCCAGTCTGAATCTCGATATTCACATCGTTCAGTGCCACCTTTTCGAAGGTCGTCCCTTCGTTATAAACGTGGGTCAAATGGTTGATTTTAATTGACATACTGCACCTACCATTTCTTCGATCGTTAAAATATCTGCGGGCAGATCGATACCTTCTTTCCGCAGCAGATATGTGACTTCTGTCACCTGAGGTACGTCCAGCCCGTACTCCTTCAGTTTATCCACCTGCACGAAAATTTCTCTGGGCGTCCCCTGCATCACCAGGTCGCCGTCATCAATGACATATACTCTGTCCCCCCGGACTGCTTCGTCCATATAATGGGTAATGAGGATGATTGTAATGCCTTCTTCTTTATTCAAACGCTCAATGGTTTCCATAACATCTCTGCGGCCTACGGGGTCCAGCATGGCTGTTGGTTCGTCCAAAACGATACAGTCAGGCTTCATGGCCAACACGCCTGCAATGGCAATTCTCTGCTTCTGACCACCGGAAAGCTTGGAGGGCGTATACGCCGCAAATTCACTCATGCGTACTGTTTCCAGAGCTTCATCCACACGGATTCTGATTTCTTCAGAAGGAACACCCATATTTTCAGGTCCAAAAGCAATGTCTTCCTCTACCACTGTAGCAACCAACTGGTTATCTGGGTTCTGGAATACCATGCCTGCGCTCTGGCGAATATCCCAAACATGACCTTCTTCCTGAGTGTTCATGCCCTTTACCCAAAGGGTACCCCCTGTGGGCTGCAGCAGCGCATTGATATGCTTGGCAAATGTAGATTTTCCGGAGCCATTGTGCCCCAAAACCACAACAAACTCCCCTTTTTCGATTTCGATGTCCACCTGTTTCAAGGCAGCCACTCTATGTTCTTCGGTGCCGTGGTCGGTTTCCATCACTTTCGTGTATTCATAAGTCAGGCCTTCGGCCTTCACCATTTTCATAGCTTCACCTATCTCTATGGCAGGTTTCCTGCCTTCCAAAGTCCATGGCATAAATGCTCACAGCTATCGATATGATACGTTTTTTTCGCCAAAAAGTCAATAGAAACGGCAGAATTGCCGCCTTTTCTCCCCCATTGTATCGAAACGCTTTCTCCCAGTATCTTCCATTTCCTCACCTTAAGAAAAATGTTCGTTTTTTGACACATCCCCGTAATATTCCTGCAACTTACCTGTAACCAACCTGTTAGGCTGCTGTAACCTACGAAAAAAAGATTTGTGTTATGATAGAGATACAAAGGAACACAACAAAAACACAAATCTCACGTAAAGGAGGAGACATCTATGAAACAATTCGTATATAACTTAGTTGCCATCGCAGCAGTCGCTTTTACCCTTTCCTTTTGCACTGGGATGTCTGTCTCCCTCATGTATCAGGAACATCAGGCATTAAAGCCCTTTATCGCTGCGCAGACCCTTGTGCAGGAGGATGCGGCGGTGCTTTCCGCCGCTGATTTTGACACGGCAAATCCCGATTTTTCGTAAAAATAAATTCTAATCCCTCCCTTTCAAGACCTCGCAAAATGCGGGGTCTTTCCCTTTCGCCTTTTTATTCTACAAAAAGTATCCGCCGTACTTTCGCATAAAAAAAGAGACCTGCATTATACAGGTGCTCTTAAGATAGTATTGTATGTGTTCCAAAAAAGCTGCTGATTGAATACAAGCAGAATGCCGAAGAATCCACAGATTCTTCGGCATTCTGTTTTTGCACATAGGGATTACTGCTTCTTGTACCCACATTTCGGGCATACGCCATTTTCATTCAGAGCGATACCGCACAGGGGGCAGCGGTCTTTGGAACCTTCAGGCTTGTATTCCTGGGACGCAGCATTCACACCGCTGGTAAAAGTCAGCTTGGCGATATTCAGCTTATCCTTCAGAAGATCATAGACGATTTTAATCATGCCTTCAACAGTCATGGTCTCCTTCGTTACAACCAGACGGCAATCGGGATAAGCAGTTGCGAGTTCGGTCTTGAATGCGGGGCCCTTCATCTTGTTGGTAGGGGCACCATCCTTGATGCCTTGTTCTTCATAAACTTTCAGGATTGCAGGCAGCAGCGGATCATCTTCCCGCAGAATCAGAGCGTGATCGAAATTCTTCAGAACCTCCCATGCTGTTTTCTGAATCTCATTGCAGGGAAAGACCATATTTACGCCCGGTTCAACAGAGTCCTCAACTTCGATGGTCAGAACCCCTGTGTGCCCATGCAGATACTGTGCTTCGCCCTTGAAACCATAAAAACGATGTGCGTACTGCAGATCTAATGTAGTAATGCTTCTCATAATAACCCTCCATTCATTTGATTTAGGAAAACGCTCGTTTCCAAGCCTTTTCCTAAGTTGATTTATTCCTTGCCGGAACTCTTTTGTTCTTTGCATTCCGGACAGATGCCATGAAAAATGATATCATAACCCGTAAAGTCAAATCCGTGGGCATCTCTGATCCCGCTTTCAAGACCACTGACAAAATCCATGTCCACATCAAAGACTCGTCCGCATACTTCACATTTTACATGACAATGGTTGCTGCTTATATGATCGAAACGATCGGCACTCCCAGGTAGCTCAAGACGGCGAATTTCGCCCATCTCAGATAACAGATTCAGATTCCGGTATACAGTTGCACGGCTGATCGTGGGATGCTTCTTGGCAATCTCGTTATATATCTCGTCTGCCGTAGCATGGCAATGCAATTTGTTGACTGCTTCCAGGACGAAGGTTCGTTGAATCGTATTACGTCTTATCATAGCATTCACCTATCAGATATAATATACTCAATAATATTAAATATCAATAAGAAGAAAATGTCAAGGTTTTTCTAAAAAAATCCTCCACATGATCACTGTGTAATCATGTGGAGGATTTGCTGTTTTATGAGCACCCGCCATTAGCGAGTCTCTTATTTTTTATGAAATTAAACCAGTTCCAGGATAACTTCCATTGCGCCGTCGCCTTTTCTTGCGCCCAGCTTCACAATTCTTGTGTAACCACCGTTTCTGCCAGCATATTTAGGTGCGATTTCATCGAACATTTTTGCTGCCATGTCAACTTTTTTGCTGTTCTTTCTGATTTTTTTGCCATCAGCGGGAACTTCTGTTACGGGGTACAGGTAAGACAGGATCTGTCTTCTAGCTGCCAGTCTGGAAGCTTTATCTTTTTTGATTGTTTTCTGAACTTCGTCGTAAACTGTTACTTTTTTGCCGTTTACAACTTCTTTCACACGTTTGCCGTTAGCGTCTTTTTTCGCTACTTTAGCTGTTACTGTAACTTCTTCGAAGTTGTCTTTTTCTTTTACAGCCAGTGTGATCAGTTTTTCAGCGATTCTCTTAACTTCTTTCGCTCTTGTTTCTGTTGTTTTGATCTTGCCGTGGTACAGCAGATTTGTTACCTGGTTTCTCAGCAGAGCTTTTCTCTGGGGTGTTGCTTTACCAAGTTTTCTATAACCGGATGCGTGCATGGTTAAATCCTCCTCATGGATACCCGTATGACTGAACCCGTCCCCACTGCTTCTTCGGTCTTATGTGGAGCCATAATCACACGGTAAATACTAGTTACTTTACTCTATATGACGAAATCATTCGTCACTAGGCTTCAGGGAAAGACCCAGTTCCGCCATTTTGTTCAATACTTCTTCCAAGGACTTGCGTCCAAGGTTTCTAACCTTCATCATTTCTTCTTCTGTCTTGTTAGCCAGATCTTCTACTGTGTTGATACCAGCACGTTTCAGGCAGTTATAAGAACGTACAGACAGATCCAGTTCTTCAATGCTCATTTCCAGAACTTTTTCTTTCTTGCCTTCTTCTTTTTCTACCATGATAGAAGTATCTTTTGCATTATCAGACAGGTCAATGAACAGGTTCAGGTGTTCATTCAGGATCTTCGCGCCGAAGCTTACAGCGTCATCGGGTGCGATTGTTCCGTTTGTCCAAACTTCCAAAGACAGCTTGTCGTAGTCAGTAATCTGACCAACACGAGTATTTTCCACCAAGAAGTTCACTCTTGTAACAGGTGTAAAAATACTGTCTACAGGAAGCATACCGATTGGCTGATCGTCTTTTTTGTTTTTGTCTGCACCAACATAGCCGCGGCCCTTGTTGATTGTGATCTCCATATACAGCTTGCTGCCTGCACCGCCGGAAAGTGTTGCGATATGGTGATCGGGGTTCAGAATTTCAATATCGCTGTCGCATTTGATATCGGAACCTTTGACTTCACCTTCGCCTTCCACATCGATATAAGCAATTTTAGGCTCATTGCCTTCGCTTGTATTTTTGATCGCAAGACCTTTCAAATTCAGGATGATTTCAGTCACGTCTTCTTTGACGCCGGGAATCACGCTAAACTCATGAAGTACACCATCAATTTTCACATTGCTTACTGCTGCGCCGGGCAAAGAGGACAGCAGGATTCTTCTCAGGGAGTTACCCAGAGTTGTACCATACCCTCTTTCCAGAGGTTCTACTACAAACTTACCATATGTTCCGTCCGGTGCCATTTCGGCAATCTCAATGCGAGGTTTTTCAAATTCAAACACTCGTTCAAACCTCCCTTTTTTATGATAGAGTGCCGTAGGGCGAAAAGCCCCACGGCGATTACTTTGACTTCACTGCACAATCGATGATTATTTGGAGTACAGTTCGACGATCAGTGTTTCTTCAACGGGAACATCGATCTGTGCTCTTGTAGGTTTTGCCAGAACTGTGCCGCTCAGTGCATCGTGGTTAGCGGACAGCCATTCGGGAACGATTCTGCCTTCTGTTACAGCCAGAACGTCTTTGTATCTCTGGATTGTTTTGTATTTTTCTTTTACTTCGATTACATCGCCAACTTTAACCTGATAAGAAGGGATATCTACTGCCTTACCGTTTACTGTTACATGTTTGTGACGAACGATCTGTCTAGCTTCTTTTCTTGTTCTGCCGTAACCCAGTCTGAACATTACGTTGTCCAGTCTCATTTCCAGCAGCATAAGCAGGTTTTCACCGGGGATACCTTCTTTTTTAGCGATCTTTTCAGCCTGTGCATAGTAGCCTCTGAACTGTTTTTCCAGAACGCCGTAGATGAATTTTGCTTTCTGCTTTTCTCTCATCTGAAGGCCATATTCGGACATTTTTTTGTTTGCTCTCAGATTCTGTTTTTTAGATTTTTTATCAATACCCAGATAGATGGGATCCAGATTCAGGGATCTGCATCTTTTCAGTACGGGAACTCTATCTCTTGCCATTGTTCTACACCTCCTGATTCGTTATACTCTTCTGCGTTTGGGTGGTCTGCAACCGTTGTGAGGAACGGGTGTAACGTCTTTGATGAGTGTTACATCCATGCCTGCTGCCTGCAGAGCGCGGATTGCAGCTTCACGACCGCTACCGGGACCCTTAACGAATACTTCGATTGTCTTCAGACCGTAGTCGGAAGCAGCTTTTGCAGCTGTATCTGCAGCCATCTGTGCTGCATAAGGTGTGGATTTTCTGGAACCTCTAAAGCCCAGCTGACCAGCACTTGCCCAAGACAGAGCATTACCTACTGCGTCAGTAATTGTAACGATTGTATTATTGAAAGTGGACTGGATATGAGCCTGGCCACGTTCTACTTTTCTTTTATCACGGCGTCTGCGAGTTGTTGCCTTTTTCACAGTTTTCTTTGCCATTTGCCTCAAACCTCCTTACGAAATATCAATTATTTCTTCTTGTTCGCAACAGTCTTTCTAGGACCTTTTCTTGTTCTTGCGTTTGTTTTTGTTTTCTGACCTCTAACGGGCAGACCTTTTCTGTGACGGATGCCTCTGTAGCAGCCGATTTCGATCAGGCGTTTGATGTTCAGAGCAACTTCTCTTCTCAGGTCACCTTCTACAGTCTGAGTTCTGTCGATGACGTCACGGATTCTGGAAACCTCTTCATCTGTCAGATCTCTCACTCTTGTATCCAGGCTTACACCTGCTTCATTCAGAATACGAACAGCACTGGAGTGGCCAATGCCGTAAACATATGTCAGGCCGATTTCTACGCGTTTTTCTCTAGGTAAGTCTACACCAGCAATACGTGCCATTTATTCTTGCACCTCCTGTAAATTTTCACAAATACGATTCAAATAAAAATGTTTTTCACATAAACACAGTGCGATACTCGTTGGGCATTACGAACAAAGGAGATAGACCGTCAGTCATGTTGCTTACGCGCTCACAAAAATGCGCCGCCTTTGCCATTAACTGTATGCTCCTCCCAGTATAGTTGACGGATTTATCAGTTCCGGCTCTTTGGGGTATCGCCCCTCAAGCCCATAATAAATTATCAGCCCTGTTTCTGTTTATGTTTGGGATTTTCACAAATAACCATTACACGACCTTTTCTCTTGATGATTCTGCATTTTTCACACATAGGTTTTACAGAGGGTCTGATTTTCATTGTGATCGCTCCTTCCTTATTTTGCTCTCCAAATGATGCGACCTTTTGTCAGGTCATAAGGAGACATTTCAATTAACACTTTGTCACCGGGCAGGATGCGGATGAAGTTCATACGCAGTTTGCCGGAAATGTGCGCCAGGATCTGGTGGCCGTTTTCCAGTTCCACCTGAAACATAGCGTTGGGTAATTTTTCCAGTACGGTTCCTTCTACTTCGATTACGTCATCTTTAGACAAGACCGTAAACCTCCTTAAACATGAAACATCCCGTATCTTATTGATACTTTTTCAATGCCTTCTTGATCTCCGCATCAAGGACACTGTTTCCCTGCTGCAGCTTTTCTGCCACGCTTTCTACTATAAAAGTAGTGGGCTGTACGTGCATCTTCTTTTTCCGTTTCGGCTTTTCCAGCTTCCGACGTTTGCCGTCCACCAAGAAAAGGTATTCCCCCTCCACGGCTGCAATCATCTGCACATCGCCTTTATCGTGACCACTTTTGGAATAAACCACTTGGCCGATCTGATATTCCAACGATATCACCTCATTTTCCTTCGTTAAACGTAAGAATTTCCGGTTCTCCGTCCGTGATCAGAACGGTGTTTTGCTTGGAAAATATCGCTTTCCCAAGGTGACTTTCGCCATCCTTACCGCATAGGTACACACTTTATTTTCATAAGCCTATAAAGTATACAATAATTATTTCTTCCGCGATACCCCATATTTAAAGTTACTATTTACATAGTAACCAGCTCTTTAAGGAAAACAGATCGGCAGAGACGTTGCCGCCTCTGCCGATCACCTCCCCAGGCAAACGATTTTCTCGTCTGCCATTTTTCATTTCTTATTTATCCAGACCAGCGATGATTGCTTTTGTGATCTCATCGATCGCCTGTGTACCATCTACTTCAAACAGGATGCCCTTCTTTGTGTAGAAGTCTACCAGAGGTTCACTCTGTTCGTGGAAAGTCTGAATTCTTGCCTTACCAGCTTCTACAGTGTCATCTTTACGCTGTGTCAGCTTTTCACCGCACTTATCGCAGATACCGGCAACCTTTGCGGGCAGGAACAGTTTGTTGTATGTAGCACCGCATTTCGGGCAGCTTTCTCTTGCTGTCAGTCTTTCCAGCATCACTTCATCAGGAGCACTGATGTATACAACGTGATCCAGTTTTACCATTTCTTCCAGCTTTTCAGCCTGAACAACTGTGCGGGGGAAACCATCCAGGATGAAACCTTTCGCGCAATCGTCTTTTTTAATTCTTTCCTGTACGATGGCAATGATCAGTTCATCAGAAACCAGACCGCCTGCTGCCATGATGCTTTTTGCCTGGTTGCCCAGTTCTGTGCCTTTTGCAACTTCTTCTCTCAGCATATCGCCTGTGGAAATGTGAGCAATGCCGTAATGTTCTACCAGTCTTGCAGCCTGTGTGCCTTTGCCGGCTGCGGGAGCACCAATCAGTACTAATTTCATGCGATTACCTCTTTTCTTAATAGATGGCCTTCTCTTTTTTTATAAATCTCCCCATATACAACTAAAACAACCCCTCGGGAAATGCTGTATAGCATTTCCCAAGCGATTGTTATCAGTCATTTAAAAAACCTTTGTAGTGGCGCATCAGCAGCTGGCTTTCCAGTGCTTTCACGATATCCAGACAAACACCAACAACGATGATCAGTGTTGTACCACCAAAGCCAACGTTTACTTTGAAGATCCACTGCAGAACTACAGGAACCATAGCCAGGATCGCATAGCAGATCGCACCAACCAGTGTGATTCTGTTTACGACTCTTGTAATGTAAGCGCTTGTAGGCTGACCGGGTCTGATACCGGGGATGAAGCCACCGTTCTTCTTCATGTTCATCGCAATTTCGTTGGGATTGATTACGATGGAAGTATAGAAATATGTGAAGAAGAAGATCAGCAGTACATAGATGAGCGCACCAACAGGGTGTGTCATATTCAGAACTTCGATCACCTTTGTGAATGTTGCACCCTTGTTGGGGATGAACATACCAATCTGCTGAGGGAACTGCAGCAGAGAAATTGCAAAGATGATGGAGATAACGCCGGAAGTATTTACCTTGATAGGCATTGTTGTACTTCTGCCGCTTGCCTGTTTTCTGCCTACCATTTTGGAGGAGTACTGCACAGGCAGTCTTCTTTCACCGCTGTTTACACAAACGATGAATGCCAGAACGATGATCAGGATGATCAGGATCGCTGCTACTTTTGCTGCACCAATCGCACCGCTGCCTACGATCATGTAGTACAGGCTTGCTGCACCCATGGGCAGGTTGGATACGATATTGATGAAGATGATCATGGAAGAACCATTCCCGATCCCTTTTGCAGTGATCTGTTCTGCCAACCACATTACAAATGTGGAACCGCATACCAGAGCAAATACAGATGCAATATAAACCAGAGGGCTATGCACCAGATACATATTCTGATATGTGTATGTCAGACCGATACCCTGGATCAACGCCAGGATTACTGTCAAATATCTGCTGTAAGACTGCAGCTGCTTACGACCATCGGGGCCTTCCTTGGAAAGCTGCTCGAATTTGGGGATCGCAATCGTCAAAAGCTGCATAATGATGGAAGCGTTGATATAGGGACCGATACCCATTGCAAAGATAGACCAGCTGGAGTTCGCACCACCGGCGATTACACTGTAAAGTGTACCCGCCATGGCTGCGTTTTCTCTCGCTGCTACTACACCTGCGGTATCGATACCGGGCAGGGCGATCTGTGTACCCAGTCTAACGATCGCGAAGATCATCAGTGTGTACAGAATCTTGTTTCGAATCTCTTTCGTTTTCCAAGAGTTAACGAAAATCTTAAACAATTAAATCACCTCTGCTTTGCCGCCGGCAGCTTCAATTTTTTCCTGAGCTGTTTTGCTGAAGTAGTTTACCTTAACTGTCAGCTTTCTTTCCAGATCGCCTTCGCCAAGGATCTTCACGCCATCTCTAGGATTGCTGATCAGACCAACGTTTTTCAAAGCATCGATATCTACTACTGTATCATTTTCGAATACGTTCAGCATAGAAACGTTGATTGCAACGATTTCTTTGCTGTTTCTGCATGTGAAGCCTCTCTTAGGAAGTCTTCTGTACAGAGGCATCTGGCCACCTTCGAAACCGCATTTGCCGCTTGTCCCGGAACGCTGACCTGCACCTTTATGGCCTCTGCCAGCTGTTTTGCCGTTGCCTGTTGCATGACCTCTGCCGCGTCTCCAGTTCTTTTCTCTGGAGCCTTCAGCGGGTCTCAATTCGCATAAGTTCATTTGGGCACCTCCTAAAATCAAACTTCTTCAACTTTAACAAGGTGGCTAACCTGCTGGATCATACCTCTGATAGCCGCATTGTCCTGCTGAATTACACTGCTATTTGTTTTATTCAGACCCAGAGCCTGAACTGTTTTTTTATGTTTGGGAATTGCACCGATTGTGGATTTCACCAATGTGATTTTAATTTCAGCCATCTGTCTGTTCCTCCTTAACCTAAGAGTTCTTCAACAGAAATGCCACGCAGTTTCGCAACAGCTTCGGGTGTTGTCGCTCTGGACAGACCTTCGATTGTTGCGCTTACAACGTTACGTTTGTTGTTGGAGCCCAGGGATTTTGTTCTGATGTTACGGATACCAGCCAGTTCCAGAACCGCACGAGCGGGACCACCGGCGATGATACCAGTACCTTCGGGAGCGGGCATCAGCAGTACGCTTGCACTGCCGTATTCACCTGTAACGCCGTGGTAGATGCTGTCTACATCGTTCATTTCTACTTTGATGATATTTTTCATCGCTGCTTCTTTACCTTTGCGGATCGCATCAGGAATTTCAGCTGCTTTACCCATGCCGCAGCCTACATGGCCATTGCCGTCGCCAACAACAACCAGAGCAGAGAATCTCATTGTACGACCACCTTTAACCGTTTTGGATACGCGGTTGATGGTTACTACTTTATCTTTCAGATCTAAAGTGCTTGGATCGATTCTTTTCAACTTACTTTCCTCCTTGCCTTAGAATTTCAGGCCAGCTTCTCTAGCTGCTTCTGCCAGTGCCTGAACTTTACCCTGGTATACAAAACCGCCTCTGTCGAATACAACTTCTGTGATGCCTTTTTCGATTGCTTTTTTCGCAATAGCTTCACCTACTGCTGCAGCTGCTGCAACTGTGTTTGTGTATTCTACTTTGCTTGCGATTTCAGCTTCCATTGTGGATGCTGCAACCAGTGTATGCTGAGCAACGTCATCGATGATCTGTGCATACATGTGTTTATTGGATCTGAACACTGCCAGTCTAGGTCTAGCAGCTGTGCCTTTTACATGGTTGCGGATTCTGTAGTGTCTTTTCACACGAGCCGCTGCACGAGAGGGCTTATTGATCATAGTATTTTCACTCCGTTTCTTCAAAAATTAGTCACTTTCCGATATAAATAGATCATGTTGCCGTTCGCAGATTATTTCTTACCGGTCTTACCAACTTTACGTCTGATATGTTCGTCAGAGTATTTAATACCTTTGCCTTTATAGGGTTCGGGAGGTCTTTTTGTTCTGATTTCGGCTGCGAACTGACCTACTTTTTCTTTGTCAATACCCTTAACAATGATTTTGTTTGTACCTTCAACGATGGATTCGATACCTTCGGGATCTTCCATTTCTACGGGATGAGAGTAACCCAGTGTCAGTGTCAGTTTCTTACCGGATTTTGCTGCTCTGTAACCAACACCGTTGATTTCCAGTACTTTTTCATAGCCCTGAGTAACACCAACGATCATGTTGTGGATCAGTGTTCTTGTCAGGCCGTGTAATGCTCTATGTTTTTTCAGATCGCTGGGTCTTGTAACTACGATCTGGCCATCTTCCATTGCGATGTTCATGTCTGCGGATAATTTTCTTTCCAGTGTACCTTTGGGGCCTTTTACTGTCAGCAGATTGCCTTCGCCAATCTTCACTTCAACGCCAGCGGGTACCACTACGGGCAATTTACCGATTCTGGACATGGTCTGCACCTCCTAATATTCTGTCTCTATCTTACCAGATGAAAGCGATTACTTCGCCGCCCAGACCAGCTTTTCTTGCAGCTTTGTCTGTCATCAGGCCTTTGTCTGTGGAAATGATTGCTGTGCCCAGACCGCCCAGAACTTTAGGCAGTTCGTCTTTGCCAGCGAATACTCTCAGGCCGGGTTTGGAAATTTTCTTCAGACCCGTGATTACTTTTACGTTTTTATCTTCACCATATTTCAGGCTGATACGCAGTGTGGATTTGATACCGTCTTCGATTACTTCGTAACCTTTAACGTAACCTTCTGCTACCAGGATGTCAGCGATTGCTTTCTTCATTTTGGAAGAAGGAACATCTACTGTATCATGTTTTGCGGTATTAGCGTTTCTGATTCTTGTCAGCATATCTGCGATAGGGTCGCTCATAGACATTGTGAATTCCTCCTTTCAATTACCAGCTTGCTTTCTTTACGCCGGGAATCTGACCTTTGTATGCCAGTTCACGGAAGCAAATACGGCAAATTCCATATTTTCTCAGTACAGAGTGGGGTCTGCCGCAAACTCTGCAACGTGTGTAAGCTCTTGTAGAGAACTTGGGTGCTCTCTGCTGCTTTACTTTCATAGATTTTTTAGCCATTTTTGTCCCTCCCTTATTTTGCGAATGGCATACCGAACAGTCTCAGCAGTTCTCTTGCTTCTTCATCTGTTTTTGCTGTTGTAACAAAAACGATGTCCATGCCTCTGATTTTGTCTACTTTATCGTATTCGATTTCGGGGAAGATCAGCTGTTCTTTGATACCCATTGTGTAGTTACCTCTGCCGTCAAAGCTGTTTGCTTTTACGCCACGGAAGTCACGTACACGAGGCAGTGCGATGTTGATCAGTCTGTCTGTGAATTCGTACATTCTGTCGCCTCTCAGAGTAACCTTGCAGCCAATGTTCATACCTTCACGCAGTTTGAAGTTTGCGATGGATTTTTTAGCCTTTGTTACAACGGGTTTCTGACCGGCGATAATGCTCATATCTCTTACAGCACCATCCAGAACTTTAGCGTTTTCTCTAGCTTCGCCTACGCCCATGTTGATGATGATCTTTTCCAGCTTGGGAACAGCCAGTTTATTTTTATAAGAAAATTTCTTAGTCATTTCAGGAACGATCTGTGCTTCATAGAAGTCTTTTAATCTGCTCATTGTTTGCCTCCTTTCACCAGGTATTTATTAGTCGATAACTTCGCCTGTTTTCTTAGCTACTCTTACTTTTTTGCCATCTTTGATCATAGCGCCCAGACGTGTTGCTTTGCCGTTGTGCAGATACATTACGTTGGAAGCATGGATGAAGTTTTCTTTCTTGATGATACCGCCCTGCTGGTTCTGTGCGTTGGGTTTTGTGTGTTTGGAAACCATGTTTACGCCTTCAACCAGTACACGGTTGTTCTTTTTATCTACAGCAATGATCTTGCCTTCTTTGCCTTTATCTTTACCAGCGATAACTACTACTTTGTCGCCAGTTTTCAGTTTCAAATTAGCCACCTAGCACACCTCCTATTACAGTACTTCGGGAGCCAGAGAAAGGATCTTCATGAACTGTTTTTCTCTCAGCTCTCTTGCAACGGGCCCAAAGATACGTGTACCTCTGGGGTTTTTGTCATCTTTGATGATAACTGCTGCGTTTTCGTCGAATTTGATGTAGCTGCCGTCAGCTCTGCCTACGGGATGAACTGTTCTAACAACTACTGCCTTCACAACGTCACCTTTTTTTACAACGCCGCCGGGTGTTGCGTCTTTAACTGCAGCAACGATGATGTCGCCTACGCCTGCATATCTTCTTGTGGAGCCGCCCAGTACTCTGATGCACAGAAGTTCCTTAGCCCCGGAGTTATCTGCTACTTTTAATCTGGTTTCCTGCTGAACCATATATTGTCCTCCTCTCCAAAAAGGATTATTTTGCTTTTTCGATGATGCTTACAAGTCTCCATCTTTTATCTTTGGACAGAGGTCTTGTTTCCATAACTTTAACACGATCGCCGATACCGCATTCGTTGTTTTCGTCATGAGCTTTCAGTTTGTATGTTCTGTTAACGATTTTGCCATACAGAGGGTGTTTTACTTTATCTTCAACAGCAACAACGATTGTTTTGTCCATCTTGTCGCTAACTACTCTACCAATTCTGGTCTTACGAAGATTTCTTTCCACGATGATTTCCTCCTTTCAACGAACGGAATATCTATTATTTTGCTTCTCTTGCTTTCTTTGTGATGATTGTCTGGATTCTTGCGATGTTCTTACGAACTTCCTTGATTCTTGCTGTGTTGTCCAGCTGGTTTGTAGCGTTCTGGAATCTCAGGTTGAACAGCTCTTTCTTAGCGGAAACAAGGTCCTTCTGTAATTCATCTGCAGTTTTGCCCATCAATTCATTTACATAACCTTTTGTTTTCACTGATGTTCACCTGCCATTTCTTCTGCTTCTGCTTTGGATACGATTTTGCACTTGATAGGCAGTTTGTGGATTGCCAGTCTCAGCGCTTCTCTTGCTTTTTCTTCTTCTACGCCACCGATTTCGAACATTACTCTGCCGGGTTTTACTACCGCTACCCAATATTCAGGAGCGCCTTTACCGGAACCCATACGAGTACCGATAGGTTTTGCGGATACGGGTTTATCGGGGAATACTTTGATCCAAACGTCACCGCCACGTTTGATATGTCTTGTCATAGCAACACGAGCTGCTTCGATCTGGTTGGATGTGATCCATGTAGGTTCCATCGCCATGATACCGAAATCGCCGTATGTTACTTTGTTGCCTCTATATGCACGGCCTCTCATTTTGCCTCTCTGCTGTTTACGATGTTTTACTCTTTTAGGCATTAACATGATTCTTCAGCGCCTCCTTACTTTTTGTTATTCTTTACAGGAAGTACTTCGCCTTTGTAGATCCAAACCTTTACGCCCAGTTTGCCGTATGTTGTATCTGCTTCAGCAAAGCCATAGTCGATGTCTGCACGCAGTGTCTGAAGGGGGATTGTACCTTCGTGGTAGGATTCGCCACGCGCGATATCAGCGCCGCCCAGACGACCGCTTACCATTGTTTTGATACCCTTAGCACCGAACTTCATTGTTCTGCCCATAGCCTGTTTCATTGCACGACGGAATGTCACGCGGTTTTCCAGCTGCAGAGCGATGTTTTCAGCAACCAGCTGAGCATCCAGTTCAGGTCTCTTGATTTCTTCGATGTTAACAGCTACTTTGTGTGCTGTCATTTTCTGCAGTTCAGCTTTCAGTGCTTCGATGGATGCACCGTTCTTACCGATAACGATACCGGGTTTTGCTGTATGAACACTGATTTTTACTCTGCCTGCTGTTCTTTCGATCGCGATCTTGGAAACGCCTGCATCGTACAGTCTCTTTTTGATGAATTTTCTGATTTTAACGTCTTCTACCAGGTTATCAGCAAAGTCTTTATCTGCATACCATTTTGCATCCCAATCTTTGATGATACCTACTCTTAAACCATGAGGGTTAACTTTCTGTCCCATTTCGTACCTCCTTATCTCTCATTGAGAATGATGGAAATATGGCAAGATCTCTTCAGAATGCGATATGCTCTGCCCTGTGCTCTGGGGCGAATTCTCTTCATTGTAGGGCCCTGATCTGCACTTACTTCTTCCACATACAGTTTGCTTACGTCCATACCCAGGTTGTTTTCTGCGTTAGCTACAGCGGATTTCAGTACTTTACCGATGATTTCTGCTGCCAGTCTGGGGCTATAGTTCAACATTGCTGCTGCTGTAGCAACATCCTTGCCTTTGATCTGATCCAGGACGATTTTCGCCTTGGGAGCGGGGATGCCTACATATTTAGCAGTAGCATGAGGTCTTTTTTCCTGTGTTGCAATGTTTCTTTCTTTTTTGATTTGGCTTCTATGACCTTTTGCCATGAACGAAACCTCCTTTCGTTATCGGATAAATTAGCGAACTCTAGATTTCTTTTCTGCGTCTTTGCCGTGACCTCTGTAAGTTCTTGTCAGTGCAAATTCGCCCAGTTTGTGGCCTACCATGTCTTCTGTGATATATACAGGCACGTGTTTTCTGCCGTCATAAACTGCGATTGTGTGACCGATCATATCGGGGTAGATTGTAGAACGACGAGACCATGTTTTGATTACGTTCTTTTCGCCTGCTGCGTTCATAGCGTCGATCTTCTTCAGCAGATGATCATCAGCGAAAGGTCCTTTTTTCAAAGATCTGCTCATTGATTTAATCCTCCTTGTTTTTTCTATCTGTGCCTAAGCCGCCTTAGGCACATTCGGATCTATTAGCCGTTTCTGCGGCGAACGATATATTTGTTGGAAGCTTTGTGTTTGTTTCTTGTCTTGTAGCCCATTGCAGGTTTGCCCCAAGGTGTCATAGGTGCGGGACGACCGATGGGTGCTCTACCTTCACCACCACCGTGAGGGTGATCGTTAGGGTTCATTACGGAACCTCTTACTGTAGGTCTTACGCCCATGTGACGTTTTCTACCAGCTTTACCGATGTGAACCAGTTCGTGGTCTGTGTTACCGATCTGGCCGATTGTAGCTCTGCATTCGATAGGCAGCAGTCTCATTTCGCCGGAAGGCAGTTTTACTGTAGCGTATTTGCCTTCTTTCGCCATCAGCTGACCTACGTTACCAGCGGAACGAACCAGCTGGCCGCCTTTGCCGGGTTTCATTTCGATGTTGTGGATAGAAGCACCAACGGGGATTTTGCTCATAGGCAGTGTGTTACCCAGTTTTACTTCTGCTTCGGGACCATTCATCAGCTGATCGCCAACCTGCAGGCCTGCGGGTGCCAGGATATAGGATTTCTGACCGTCTGCATATACGATCAGAGCGATGTTTGCTGTTCTGTTGGGATCGTATTCGATTGCTTTTACTGTTGCAGGAATACCATCTTTGTTACGTTTGAAGTCAACCAGTCTGTATTTGATCTTTGCGCCGCCGCCGTGGTGACGTACTGTCAGTTTGCCCTGGTTATTTCTGCCGGAAGTTTTTCTCAGGTGTACTACCAGAGATTTTTCGGGCGTGGATTTTGTGATTTCATCGAATGCGGACACTGTCATGTGTCTTCTGGATGGTGTATAGGGTTTGTATCTCTTAATTGCCATCTCTTTTTTCCACTCCTTTCGGATTTATATCGTCTACACGTTTCCGTGTGTTTTGCAAGTTTCTGAATTTTCTTCTATGGATTACATACCCATGAAGATTTCGATGTCTTTGCTGTCAGCTGTCAGTTTCACAACTGCTTTTTTGTATTTCTTTGTTTTACCAAAGAACATACCTCTTCTCTTGGGCTTGCCATCGTAGTTCATTGTGTTTACGGAAGCTACTTTAGCGCCTTCGAACATTTTTTCAACAGCATCTTTGATCTGAGCTTTTGTTGCTTCAGGGTGTACGATGAAAGTATATTTCTTTTCATCCAGTACAGACATACTGTTTTCTGTGATTACGGGTCTTTCGATTACGTCGTAAAATTTCAGATCAGCCATTATGCGTACACCTCCTGGATTTTTTCTACTGCTTCTTTTGTTACAACCAGTGTGTTGTATTTCAGCAGATCGTAAACATTGATTGTGCTTACGGAAGCTGTCTTAACTGCGGGAATATTTCTAGCGGACAGCATTACGTTTGTGTTTGCGCCGTCCATAACGATCAGTGCGTTGTCGCATTTGATGTTTTCCAGAACTTTTGCCATTTCTTTTGTCTTAACTTCAGACAGTGTCAGTTCATCCAGAACGATGATTTTGCCTTCAGCAACCTTTGTGGAAAGTGCGGACTGCAGTGCCAGTCTTTTTACTTTCTTGTTCAGTTTGAAGGAATAATCTCTGGGCTTGGGAGCGAATACTACGCCACCGCCAACCCACTGAGGAGAACGGATGGAGCCCTGTCTTGCTCTGCCTGTACCTTTCTGTCTGTAAGGTTTTCTACCACCGCCACGAACTTCAGCGCGTGTTTTTGTGCTCTGTGTGCCCTGTCTCTGGTTTGCCAGATACTGTACTACAGCCAGGTGCATCACATGTTCATTTGCTTCAATACCGAAAATAGCGTCATTCAGCTCGATTGTGCCTACCTGAGCGCCTGCCATATTTAATACTGCAACATTTGCCATGTTAGTTTCCTCCTTTCGTAAAGTTTATCAAGCCTTTACGCTGTCTTTGATTACCAGAATGGAACCTTTAGGGCCGGGAACTGCGCCCTTGATCAGCAGCAGGTTCTTTTCTGCATCTGCACGTACGATTTCAAGATTCTGGATTGTTACGTTTGCTGCGCCCATGTGACCAGGCATCTTTTTGCCTTTTTTAACACGGCTGGGTGTAGCGGAAGAACCCATAGAACCTACAACTCTGTGAGATTTGGAACCATGACCCATGGGACCTCTCTGTGCGTTGTATCTCTTGATTGTACTCTGGAAACCTTTACCTTTGGAAACGCCGCTTGCGTCAACTTTATCGCCTGCTGCGAATACATCAGCTTTGATTTCAGCGCCAACTTCGTAGTTAGCTGCATCTTCCAGTCTGAATTCTTTTACATATTTCTTAGCAGCTACGCCTGCTTTTGTGAAATGACCCTTCATGGGTTTGTTTACTTTTCTTTCTTTTGCTTCAGCAAAACCAACCTGGATTGCTTCGTAGCCGTCGTTTTCCATTGTTTTTTTCTGGATAACAACGCAGGGGCCTGCTTCAAGAACTGTAACTGGTACCAGCGCACCGTTCTCTGTGAAAACCTGTGTCATACCAATTTTCTTAGCGATGATCGCCTTTTTCATTTCGTTGCACCTCCTAAATTTTCTACAGCGGATTGCCCTTTCCACCTTAGCAGTCGGGGTAATCATTCTAGTCATATAAGAGTTGTAACTTTCTCTGTTACTTCTTTATCTTATATAAACCAGCTTTTTGGATGTTTTTCTTTTTATAAAGTTGAAAAATAATCTTGGTTCGTTGCTGAGTGGGTAACCTCTGATTATTTCATCACTTTCAGTGTAATGTCTACGCCTGCGGGCAGATCCAGACGGCTCAGCGCGTCTGCTGTCTTGGGTGTAGGGCTCAGAATATCGATCAGTCTCTTGTGTGTTCTCATTTCGAACTGTTCACGAGAGTCTTTGTATTTATGCACCGCTCTGATGATTGTTACAACTTCCTTCTTTGTGGGAAGAGGGATAGGGCCACTGATCTGTGCACCTGTTTTCTTTGCTGTTTCAATAATCTGCGCTGCAGACTGGTCGATCAATTTGTGATCGTAAGCTTTGAGACTGATTCTGATTTTGGGATTAGTCATAAAAAAAGTCCCCTCCTTTTCGTACTATTTGACTTCAGCACGACAAGTGGTGACTGCACACTCATCCGGGTGTATCCAGCAACGTCAGATACGCAAACTTACCCTGTCGGTAAGTTGAACCCAAAATATTCAGTACAGTGACCTTGTCGCCCGGTTTCTTTGAACTGGACATCGCTCCTCGGAAAAACCCGTAAGCCCTTGATTCATCGGCTTCGGCAACCTTCCGTATCAACACTCTATGTCACAACAATGAGTATTATAAAGCATAAAGACAGAGATTGCAAGTGTTTTTTTGCATTTTTTTCGACTTTTTCTTTGATTTCTGATAAAAATTCAGGTCCTCTTTTCACCAAATCTTAAACAAATTGCACAATAATTTTCCCAGCAAAAGCTGTTTCAATGGGTTAGTCAAAACAAATCCGCCTGAAACAATTCTTTTGTCCGCAATATAAAGACATATATTCTCATTCTTTTTTGGTAGATTGTTGGCTTTCTCCATTGATTGTATACTGCATCCTTTTGTCGTTTAATTCTTATTCCAACCGCTTTCAAACTCAAACAGATTCTTTTCAGAAGAAATAAGTGATTCACAGTGTAGTTTTCTCAAAAACTCTTCACCTAAAGCCATTTTTTCCTCTGCAATGCTATAGAATAGCTGTTCTAACTCTTTCAGCTCCTTCAATTTTCTTTCCATCGTATCTCCTACTGCCCAGTTACCCCAAAGTTCTTGAAAATCAAAGTCCTGTATATCTATCTCTGTAGACTTATGTCCCGGCCAAAAAAAGAGAAGCGTCCTGCCATTAAGTGCTGAATTCCTTTTGACACCCTGTATCGTTTTTATGCGCATCCCCGGCAAATAGCGCACCCTTCCTACCTTAGATAGGAATTCCTCCGTCTTTTGCATAAGCATATTCACATCTTCTTGGAATTCTAAATTCTTCTCCCGATTCCCCGGTCCACTATAGGTGTAAAGTAGCGCTGCCGTTCCTTCTTCGATACAGTGATTGTTCAGAGCGATAACCTTCTCCCCTAGTTCCTGGATCTATATTAAATAAGTGGACACGATTTATAAACAGATGTACTATAATACTA
>CAMBLO010000039.1 GCA_945868505.1 uncultured Clostridia bacterium
TATTTTTTGACATTTTTGATGAAGCATTTTGACATTTTTAATGCCGCCTTACAATAATTTTTGTAAAATGAAAAATGATATATTTTATGTATGTACTTTGATTGAGTTCACTGCTAGAAAAACAAAGAATCATAGGAGTGATCTTATCAAAAAATTTACGAAAGAAGATGTAAAGCATATGTTAAAAGTTGCTGAGATCAATCATTGTTTATCATTTGAACAGGTTTCAGATGAACTGATTGAGGATTTTAATATTGTCAATGGTGATTTTGATACGGTGGCAGAATGCAAATATACTATTCCGTCTGAAACATCTATCGGCAGAGTATATCAGGAGCTTGTGCTTTATACGATGAAAAACGATGCAGCACAAGGGATTATTGATGTGTTTTCTTCCTTTATCAGTGACGAAATTTCGGATTTTAACTCAAATGTTTATTATAGCAATCCGGATTATCTGAGATGTTCTTATGATGAAGGTAAACTGCTGGCATAAGAAAAACGAAAAAATTTACTAAGCGCAGGAATGATTTAAAGCAGATTGTTTTGAATTGTTCCTGCCTTTTTTATTTTCAGAAAAGGATGATAAAAAATGAAACGAAAGAACAGACCCTTTTATGGTAAAACCGAGGCCGAAAAAGAACTGTTTCAAAGGCTTTGTAGTTTAGAAGGGCGATATAGCATAAGTGAGGTATTCTGCGACTTCCTGCAATACTGTGCGCATTATATCAGCAATCTCGTTGATGGTGTACATCGACAGAAACGCAAGAAAGCATTGGAAGAATTGAACCAAAAATATGAAAGACGGTTTAACTTCCATGAATGCCTGCAGCTGCTAGCAAGAGCGATGCAGGAGAACCAAGAATGCGGAGAACTAAGAGATGTTCTGGGGGCGATTTTTGAAGCAATTGGTCTGTCCAATGAGCGAAATGGACAGTTTTTTACGCCGGAGAACATCAGTCGCATGATGGCTAAGATGATGATTGGTAATAAGGTTCAGGAATTTACGGAAAAACCATATATTACGGTCAGTGATCCATGTATTGGTTCCGGTCGTATGCTCCTTGCATTTGCCAATGAACTGCAAGAAATATTCTATGAGAAAAAAGATTGGAAGATCTGGCATGGCAAAATACGAAATTGATCAGGATGTCAAAAGATCTTTAGAGGTTTCTTTGGTTGTTGCGGTTTTGAACTATAAAGTTCGTTAATGAATGGACTTGTACCTGAAAACTAAATATTGTGCAAACGGATAACAGATAATGATACTTCTGTTCAGCCTCAGTCCGAGCGTTAAGAGCGTCGCAGGCAAAGGGAGCAGGCCGTCTGGAAGAGGGCAGGTGAAATACCTATGGGAGTAATCCGTTCATTTGTTTTGACATTTTGTTTGATAAATCTGAATATTAGACTCGCTAAGGATACTAATGCTTCAAGTGAAAAAACTACCGATTTCTGGGTAAACTGGGTTGTTCTAATATTTGATAATCACTTTTAGCTTATATGGGGACAGACAAAAATAATGATCTTATTTCATACATTGAAGAGAAGGGGGGATGATGTATGAATCAAACAAAAGCAACAATTCATTGTATCTATGCAAAATCCGGAAAATCTCTATCTCAATTATTAGAGGAATCATTTAAATTATATCTTGTTCAAATGCTTGAAATTCAAGGTAAATCTATGTTACGATACAATAAATGACTGGTCGCTTATTTCAAGGAGGAGTCTTATGTATTTAGAAATAAGCAACCCTATGGATTACAATGTTGCTTTATATATTCGCTTATCAAAAGAAGATGAGAACGAAGGACCATCCGAGAGTGTTACAAACCAGAAATCTTTACTTTACGAGTTTGTTCAGCAGCGTCGTTTATTTGTATACGATACATATATCGATGATGGTTGGAGTGGTACGAACTTTGATAGACCAGAATTCCAACGTATGATCCGTGATATTGAAGCAAAAAAAGTTAATATGGTGATTACCAAAGATTTATCACGTCTAGGTCGTGACTATATCATGACCGGACATTATATGGAAAGATATTTTCCGGAAAAAAGAGTGCGCTATATTTCTCTGTTAGATGGTATTGATACTGGCATAGAATCCACTGCTAATGATATTACTCCATTTCGTGCGATTATGAATGATATGTATGCAAAGGACATATCAAAAAAAATAAAAAGTGTGAAACACGATAAGCAACAAAAAGGACAGTTCATCGGTGGAAAACCAATGTATGGATATAAAATGCATCCAACAGAAAAAAATAAAATCATTATTGATGAAGAGGTCGCACCTATTGTTCGCCGCATATTTGCCATGGCATTATCCGGCATGAGTTGTCGTCAAATCGCAACCGTACTGAATGAGGAAGGTATTCCTACCCCAGCAACCTATTGCGGATGGCAAAGGCAAAAAAAAGGACCATATAGTGGTTTATGGTCTAGTGAACGTATTTCAGAAATGTTGAAGAACGAAACATATATCGGAAATATGGTCCAAGGCAAATCAATAAAAATCAGTTACAAGTCTCAAAAATGTATACGACAAGATCAAAGTAAATGGGTAATTGTCGAAAACACTCATGAGCCACTTGTTGAGAAGGAAACATTTCTTAAAGTCAGACAATTATTAAACAGTAGAAATCATACTCGTAACAGAACTTATGATTTTTTATTGAAAGGAATGATTTTCTGCCACGAATGTGGGTATCCACTCGCCGTCATCAACCGTAAAACCGCTGCCGGAGAAGATAGATTATTCTTTGTTTGCCGTACTTACCAACGATTTACAAAAGCAGGGATATGTTCCTGCCATTGCATTAAAGAACAGACAGTTACAAATGCAGTTATAGAGAAAGTTCGAGAGATTTGCCAATCATATCTACAGCCAGATAAGCTGCAGTCAATTGCTATAGCAACTATGGAACAAGAGAATAGGGAAAATGACCACAAATCAGAAATTCAAAATGTTCAAAATAAAATCTACAATCTAACAATCAATCTGGATAAAATGTATATGGATCGTCTCAATGGTTTACTAGCAGAGGCAGACTTTGAACGAATGTATCAACGCTTGAAAATGGAGCGTACTACTTTAGAAGAAAAATTGAAAGAAATGGAAATGATACAGCAAAACCCTATCAAATCCGATATTCTTGCAAAAGAACTCGTTCAGCGATATTTGAACTTCACATATACCAGCCGAGAATTGCTTGTTAGTTTAATTGAACGTATAGAATTAACTGAGCAAAAACAAATTATTATCAAATTCCGCTTCCCTGAACTGGAAGCGTTTTCTTAAAGCACATCGTTTACAATAGACTCTGCGCTATACATAGGAACGGGAAATCCCCAGCCTTTCCGCGATTTCCTGCTGAGTCAGTTCATCTAGATTCCAAAGACCATAGCGCAGTGTGACCACGATCTGCTCCCGTTCAGAAAGTTTTTCCTGTATGGCTCGAAGCATTTTCTGGGATTGCAGGGAAAGATCCAGCTGGTCGGCAAAATCAGGAGTATCGCTGTTGATGACATCCAGCATGACGATTTCGTTGCCGTCCCGGTCTGTGCCGATGGGCTCATGGAGAGAAATATCATTTTGGAATTTTTTCGAAAGCCGCAGAGACATCAAAATTTCATTTTCAATACATCGAGAAGCATACGTAGCCAAGCGTATGCTTTTTTCATTGTCATAGGACAGGATCGCTTTGATCAGTCCAACGATGCCAATAGAGATCAGTTCTTCCGAATCTCTTTGGATATTGTTGTATTTTTTGGCGATATGGGCGACCAGCCGCAGATTGTGTAAGATCAATTCCTGTTTAGCGGCTTCTTTCTCTTTTTCGGTGCCATTTTTGAATTGCAGAAGGAACCGCTGCTCCTCTTCCTTGGACAAGGGTTTTGGAAAAGAGCCGGAGGAAGCAAAAGCGCAGCAGCAGGGGATACATAGCAGAAACAGGAGCACGGAGCACACCTCCGATCATGGGGATATTCTATTTTATGGGAAAGATGTGCTGTCTGTGCGTGTCTATTGTGTGTCTAGTGCATGTCTGAATAAAAGTTTTTGTGTCCAAAATCCTTGGGGCGTGTCGAAGAAGAAAAGAAGTTGCGGCGAAAAGAAACAAAAAAGAGGTATTATTTCAGGTATCATTTTGGAAAAGGAGGAATTTTTTATGGAACTGAAATTCAAACGGAAAAATAAAACACTCATCATACAAATATCAGGAGAGATCGACCATCATACCTCTACAGAGCTGCGCCGCCAGACGGAAAGTGCTTTGGAACAAATGGGCGGGCGAAACATAATCTTTGGCTTTCAGGAAGTCACCTTTATGGATAGCTCCGGCATCGGCGTAATGATCGGAAGATATAAACAGATCCAGTCTTTGGGCGGGCGCATAGCCATTGCCTGCCCCAACGAAAAAGTAGAGGAGATCATTCGGCTTTCGGGACTGTCTCGTTTACTGCCATCCTTCCCGACCCTAAATGAAGCCATTGCCTATGCAGAAGGGAGGGAAAGTGATGCAGTTTGATAATGAAGCCCGTGTGTTTTTCAGCGCAAAATCGGAAAATGAGAGCTTTGCCCGCTTGTTTGCTGCAGGCTTTTTGACACAATTAGACCCTACCATATCCGAATTGACG
Source organism: uncultured Clostridia bacterium (assembly GCA_945868505.1). GTDB lineage: Bacteria > Bacillota > Clostridia > Lachnospirales > Anaerotignaceae > Anaerotignum_A. The sequence goes on from CAMBLO010000039.1 coordinate 4,648, forward strand.
GATGTAAAAACGGCTGTTTCCGAAGCAGTCACAAATGCCATTATCCACGGATATGAAAATCAAACAGGCATGGTGGAGTTATTTTGCGGCTATGCGGGAAATCACATCTACATAGAGGTGGCGGACAAAGGAAAGGGGATCGAAAATGTAGAACAAGCACGTGAACCCCTCTACACATCAAAGCCTGAGATGGAGCGTTCCGGCATGGGCTTTACCATCATGGAAACCTTCATGGAACATGTCCGCATCGAAAGCAAGGTAGGAGAAGGCACCCGCATCTTCATGGAAAAGACCCTTGCAAAGGAGTGATTCCATGGAGCATATCTATGAATGTATCAAAAGGGCACAGGAAGGAGATGCAGCTGCCAAAGAACAATTGCTGCAGGAAAATTCAGGCCTCATCTGGAGCGTCGTACGGCGTTTCAGCGGCAGAGGAGAGCAGGAGGACTTATACCAGATTGGTGCCATCGGACTTTTGAAATGTATCGAAAAATTCGATTTCAGCTATGATGTGAAATTTTCCACTTATGCTGTCCCTATGATTATGGGAGAAATTAAGCGGTTTCTCAGGGACGATGGGACGGTAAAGGTCAGCCGCAGCCTAAAGGAACTTTCTTATCGGGCGAAGAAGTTACAGGAAAAAATTTTGAAAGAGGAAAACAGAGAACCAACTTTACAGGAAATGGCAAACAGGTTGGAGGTGGAAAAGGAAGAACTGCTTTTGGCAATGGAATCGGGGCGAGAGGTGGAAAGCCTCTATGCCGCCCAGGGAGGAAACGGTGGTGACACGCCGCTGCAGTTGATTGATAAGCTGGCAGATACCACTGAAAATGAGAAAATGATGGAGAGGCTTTCGTTGATGGAAGCATTGGAGCATCTGGATGCCAAGGAAAGGCAAATCATCACCATGCGTTATTTTCAGGACAGGACACAATCAGATGTGGCAAAGTGTATTGGTATCTCCCAAGTGCAGGTCTCTCGCATCGAAAAGAGGGTGCTGTCCCAAATGCGGGAAGCATTAGAATGAAAAAGACAGGATTTATCCTGTCTTTCGTTTTTATAGCTTTCTGCCGCATTTAGGGCAGTATTCATATTCAGGGGACAAAAGATACCCACAGTCGGGGCAGTTGTTGGTTCTGCTACTGTCCATTCCAACAATTGTTAAATCTTCTTCCCGCAGGGTCACAGCTTCTCCATGCTCGATGGAGCGTCCCATCTCCTGATCGATAGCATAGACTGTGTTGCAGCAATTGGAAACGGCATAATATTTTTTGCCCCACTTGAAAAGGGGAATGAAAAAGAAACTGAAATATGTATAGACCATAAAAACGGAAATACTGCTGTAGCGTCCGCACTTTTTGCAAATCATCGTCTGGCGGAAGAAATCAAAGTCTTTTCTCCCCTGGGCGATCCCACCGATAAATATCATAAAAACACATCCTTAGCATGAAAATTTTACGAATTCATTTTACATCTACTGGTTAACATGATAAAATAATTCCAAGTGAAAAGCAACTATTTTCCGGAGGAGGGAAGAATATGAAAATATCTCGTTTGGTTGTAAGCGCAGTGTCTCTGGCCGTTTCCGCAGCTTTGTTGACACTGAGCATCATCGATTTGATTCACATCGATGAATATTGAGTTTGAATAAAAAATGAAAAACAGGAAAAACTGTTAGCAGTTATTCCGGAAAATCCAAGTATTTGGCGGGAGAAAAGCAGCAATTTGCATCTATTTCTTTCGCCAAAACTTTTATCTAAGTACTCTCTATGTACTTTTTCGGAAAATAGGCAGTTTTTTCTATTTTTTTGTTGTGAAAATAATATTTTGTGGTATACTATGGGTGATAGGACATTTTCGATGCAGACGGATGAAAAATGTCCCACGCAAGAAAAACCATTTTGAGGAGGAATTTTTTATGGCTAAAGTTGGTATTAACGGTTTTGGTAGAATTGGTCGTCTGTTTTTCCGTGCAGCATTGGAACGCGGCGATATGAATATCGTTGCAGTCAATGACCCTTTCATTGATGTGGATTACATGATCTATATGCTGAAATATGACTCTGCCCACGGTCGTTTTCAGGGGCAGCTGGAAGAAAAAGACGGTAAACTGATCGCAAATGGTCATGAAGTCATCGTTTATAACTGCATGGACCCCAAAGACATTCCTTGGAAGGATGCAGGTGTTGAATATGTACTGGAATCTACAGGTCTGTTTACCACAATGGAAAAGGCTGCCCAGCACTTTGAAGGCGGTGCAAAAAAGGTTATCATTTCTGCTCCTTCCGCAGATGCGCCTATGTTTGTAATGGGTGTAAACCATGAAACATATACAAAAGATATGACGATCGTATCCAACGCATCCTGCACAACAAACTGTCTGGCACCTCTGGCGAAGGTTATCAACGATAACTTCGGTATCGTGGAAGGTCTGATGACAACAGTACACTCCATCACAGCAACACAGAAAACAGTAGACGGTCCTTCCAGAAAAGACTGGAGAGGAGGCCGTGCAGCTGCTACAAATATCATTCCTTCCAGCACAGGCGCTGCAAAGGCAGTAGGCAAAGTTATTCCTTCGCTGGCTGGTAAACTGACAGGTATGTCCTTCCGTGTTCCTACTGTAGACGTATCTGTTGTTGATCTGACCTGCCGTCTGGAAAAACCAGCAACTTATGATGAGATCAAAGCAACCATCAAAAAAGCTTGTGAAAATGAAATGAAGGGCATCATGGATTATACAGAAGATGATGTAGTTTCCACAGACTTCCTGACAGACCCTCATACCTCCATTTTCGACGCAAAAGCCGGTATTGCTCTGAACGACCATTTCGTAAAACTGGTTTGCTGGTACGATAACGAATGGGGTTATTCCAATAAAGTACTGGATCTGATCAAACACATGTATAAAGTTGACAACGAATAAAGGAAGCACGGAAAAGCTTTCGAAGCAGATATTTAATGAAATTGTCTGCAGAAGCAGTTTTCGGATCAAATTTAGCCTTAGATTTTACGAGTCTAAGGCTTTTTTCTATTTTTGAAAAGTAAAACAGAAAAATAGGACAAAAACTGTCCCACTTTTTTGTCCAGAATCACGAAAGGGACATTTTTCGTCCCACGGAAATGACCAGTTTGTATAAATGGAATCGCATTTCTCCAATCTTTTCCTGTGTAGACTTCTGAAAAATGACAAATTGCAAATTTCGCGGTTTTTTTTGCTTTTGTTGTGGTAAAATAATGTAGTAAACGTAACTAGTCATTCCAATTTTTATATACGAGAGGGGAAGAATCCAATGGCAATTAAAGTTGGTATCAATGGTTTTGGTCGTATCGGTAGAGTTGTATTCAGAGTTTTGATGCAGCGTCAGGATCAGTTTGAGCTTTGCGGCATCAACCTGAGAAATGCAGAACTGGATTATATGGTATATCAGCTGAAATATGACTCCATCTTTGGTCGTTTTGAAGGCGATATCCAGATCGGCGAAAACTGCATTATCGTAAATGGTCACAAAATCCGCGTATTCAGCGAAAGCGATGCTTCCCTGATTAACTGGGCGGAATGTGGCGCAGAATATATCGTTGAATCCACAGGTGCATTCAACACAATGGAAAAAGCTGCTCTGCATAAAATCGGCGGTGCAAAGAAAGTTATCCTGACAGCACCTTCCAAAGATGATATCATGCCTACATTTGTTATGGGCGTAAACCATGAAACATACACAAAGGATATGGACATCGTTTCCAATGCATCCTGTACAACAAACTGTCTGGCACCCCTGGTTAAAATCGTACACGATAACTTCGGTATCGAACAGGGTCTGATGAGTACAATTCACTCCGCAACAGCAAAACAGAAAGCAGTTGACGCTCGTGCCGGTCGTGACTGGAGAACAGGTCGTTCCGTATTCAACAATATCATTCCTTCCACAACAGGTGCTGCAAAGGCTGTAGGCCGTGTAATTCCTGAACTGAAAGGCAAAATGACAGGTATGTCCTTCCGTGTTCCTACAAACGATGTATCTGTAGTTGACCTGACAGCTAGACTGAAAACACCCGCTACATACGAACAGATCTGCGAAAAAGTAAAAGAAGCTTCCGAAACATACATGAAAGGTATCGTAAGATATACAACGGATGAAGTTGTTTCTTCCGATATGCTGGGCGATTCCAACACATGTATCTTCGACGCAACAGCAGGTATCATCCTGGATGATAACTTTGTAAAACTGATCGCTTGGTACGACAACGAATGGGGTTACTCCAACAAAGTTGTTGACCTGATCGCTCATATGTACGAAGTAGACAACAAATAATGAAGTCATATAAAAAAGAGTCCGCAAGGACTCTTTTTTTGCTGAACAGGCGGATGGGGAACAGTTCCCCCCGGCATAACAAGAAAAGAGCCTTCTTCCTTTTGGGAATCAAGGCTCTTTTTATATTCAAATCATTTTTGCCAAAGAATTTCCGATAAATATACCGAACAAACAGCAAAGCACGCTCATCAGTATATAGAGAATGCCTGCAAAGGTTTGCCCGCCTTCCAAAAGCTGAAAGGCTTCCAAAGAAAATGTAGAAAAAGTGGTAAATCCGCCGCAAAAGCCTGTTTTCCAAAACAACATGGTGTGATTGGAAACCTTTTTTCCATTCAGTACCATACCTGCCAGAAACCCAATGAGCAACGCACCCAAAATGTTGGTTATCAGTGTTAAAAGAGGAAAGGACATTCGGCAGGGGATCAAACTGATCAAATAGCGCAGCAAGGCACCAATACCGCCGCCCAGCATTACAAAAATTCCGTTCATCATATCAATATCCTCAAGGCTCATCGCTCATACGGTAGCCAATACCAACTTCTGTAAAAATATATTCGGGGAAAGCAGGATTTTTTTCCAGTTTTCTGCGGATATTTGCCATATTTACCCGAAGAATCTGATTATCTTTCACCGCATAAGGGCCCCACAGCTCTGTAATGATAAAATCGTATGTAAGCACACGCCCGGCACTTTTTGCCAGAAGGGATACAATCTTAAATTCGATCTGTGTCAGATGGACTTCCTTTCCATCTACGGTTACCTGACGTTTGCCGAAGTCAATGGTCAGACCTTTGGTGGAGAATACCTCACTGGCAGGGGTGCCGTTGTTGTTTTTTGCACTGTGGCGCAGAGCTGTACGGATACGTGCCAATAATTCGGATGTACCAAAAGGTTTGCAAATGTAATCATCTGCCCCCAGATCCAATGCTTCCACCTTGTCAGATTCTTCCCCGCGGGCAGAAACCACGATCACAGGAATAGAAGACCATTCTCTAATTTTTTTCAGGATCTCGATGCCATCCATATCCGGCAGCCCCAGATCCAACAGGACCAAATCAGGGCAATGGGAGGGAATCATGGAAAGGGCTTCGCTGGCTGTTTTTGCCACCAGCGGCGCATAAGTATTGGCTTTTAATGTTGTTGCAATGAAGTTGCTGATGGCATCCTCATCTTCGATGATCATTACTTTGATTTTATTGGGCATATTCTTTGCCTCCTTTCATGGGCAGCACAAAGGAAAAGCTTGCACCGCCATCCAAATTGTTTTTTACAAAAATCTTGCCATCATGGGCTAAAATAATAGATTTACAAATAGAAAGACCGATACCGATGCCGCGGGTGGAATCGCTAGAGCCTTTTTGGGGTTTTCCATCAAAAATATCAGGAATACGGGAAGGGTCGATGCCTTTGCCGTGATCTGAAATGGTAAAGACTGCACCGCTTTTCTTTTTGGAAACTTTTAAACTGATGGGAAGGGGGCTGCCGGAATGGCGAATGGCATTTTCCATCAAATTGATCAATACCTGTTCGATCAAAGTAGCATCCATAGGAACGAGCAGCATTTCCTCAGGCACTTCTACATTGATACGGGAACCGGGGAAACGCTTGCGAATACGGGAAACCGCTTCGCTGACCACTTCTTCAATGATCTCTTCCTGTTTTTTCAAAGTGGTTGTGCCGCCGCTGATCCTTGTGACAGAAAGCAGATTTTCCACCATGTGAATCAGCCATTCCGCATCATGCTGGATATCTGTCAGCATTTTTCTGCTTGCCTCTTCACCGATTTCATCACCATTTTCCAGCAATGTTGTAGTAGAACCGATAATACCGGTCAGTGGGGTACGCAGATCGTGGGAGACGGCACGAAGCAGATTGCTTCGCATTTTTTCTTTTTCTGTTTCTAAAAGAATTCTCTGGGCTTTTTCGTTTGCCTGCTGCTTTTCCAGTGCCAGAATCGTCTGAGAAATCATGACATTGATGAAACTGTATGTATCCTCCAGCAGCAGCTTGGTATCATCAAATAAGAGCCCGACCACGCCGTATTTTTTTTCTTCTGTGGCAATAGGGAAGTAAGTACCTTTGCAGTTCCGTGTGGCATTCTCGATTTCTGCCCCAACAGGGCGACATTCTTCAAAGGCTCTGCAAGCCACCTGTTTTTCCAAAATACTGGAAAATACCTGCTCGTCTATTTCGTTGGAAACCCTGACTACGTGCTTGATATCCTCCATGGGAGAGCCGAGATAAAGCACAACGCTGCACTGGTTTGCCGCATGGAAGGAATCTGCAGCCATGCCGATGATCGTGTCAACATCTACTGCCGTTAGCATAGCTGTACTCATTTCATTCAATGTTTCCGCTCTTTTTTTGCCTGCAGCAGAAATGGCAGCCGCCTTTTTAACCTTTGCTGTCAAAGCACTGACCAGAACAGACATCAAAAGCATAATAGAGAATGTGATGGGGTAGCCGGTGATGGTGAAGTTCAGGGCGAAATAGGGGAAGGTAAAGAAGAAGTTTACCCCGATAACGCCACCGATGGAAGCCAGAATCCCCCAAATATAACCGCTGGTCATAAAAGAGATCAGGGCGACCCCCAGCATATATACGCCGAAAATATTATCATTCATAACAGATGCCTGATTCAACAAAAGGGCGAAGCAGGTGGCAATCATATATACAAAAAGTGTCCGGGTAAAGTCCAGAAACAATGCCAGTCCGTCAAAATTATTCAGAAATTTTTTGATACGTTTCTTCATAGGCGTTCTCCCAATATGTATAAAAAGTTATTAAGATATTATACAACATATTACTAAGAAAAGGAATGAAGAAGTTCTAAAGATTATAAGGGACAGGAAAATTCCGGAGAAATAAGGAGAAAAAGAGAGAATGCTGCATTGCAAAGGTTTTTATAGTTTGCTATAATATTCAGAAATGCTGCAATTTTTAGTAAAGGAGATATACGCAAATGAAAAAACCTTTCGTTTCTTTAGAACAGGCAAAAAAAATCATCGAACAATATCCTACGCCTTTCCATCTGTACGATGAAAAGGGCATCCGCGAAAATGCAAGAAAGGTAAATGAAGCATTTTCCTGGAATAAGGGTTTCAAAGAATATTTCGCAGTAAAAGCCACCCCCACGCCCGGCATCCTGCAGGTACTGAAAGAAGAAGGCTGCGGTGCAGACTGCTCTTCTTATACCGAATTGATTATGTCCGAAGCAGTAGGGTATAAAGGACATGATATCATGTTCTCTTCCAACGTGACACCTGCGGAAGATTTTGTGAAAGCAGCGGAATTGGGCGCCATCATCAACTTTGACGATATCACACATATTCCTTTCTTTGAAAAGCTGTCTGCCATTCCCGAAACTGTATGCTGCCGCTACAATCCCGGCGGTTTTTTCCAGGTGAGCAACGGCATCATGGATAACCCCGGTGATGCAAAATACGGTATGACAAAGGAACAGATGAAGGAAGCCTTCAAAATGCTGAAGGAAAAGGGCGCAAAGCACTTTGGTATCCATTCCTTCCTGGCAAGCAGCACAAAATCCAATGATTATTATCCTATGCTGGCAAAGATTCTGTTTGAATTGGCAGTAGAGCTGAAAAACGAACTGGATATCCATATCGCATTCATCAACCTGTCCGGCGGTGTTGGCATCCCTTATGAACCTACAGAAACTGCCTGCGACATCATGGCTATCGGCGAAGGGGTAAGAAAGGTTTATGAGGAAGTGCTGGTTCCTGAAGGCATGGATGATGTAGCTATTTTCACAGAAATGGGTCGTTTCATGCTGGCTCCTTATGGTGCGCTGCTGGCAACTGCTATCCATGAGAAACACATCCACAAAGAATATATTGGTCTGGATGCCTGTGCAGCAAACCTGATGCGTCCTGCCATGTATGGTTCTTATCACCATATTACGATTCTGGGCAAGGAAGATGCACCTTGCGACCATAAATATGATATCACAGGCGGTCTGTGTGAAAACAACGATAAATTTGCCATCGACCGTATGCTGCCTGAAATCGAAATCGGCGATATCATTTATATCCACGATACAGGTGCCCATGGCCATGCAATGGGTTACAACTACAATGGCAAGCTACGCTCCGCAGAATTGCTGCTGAAAGAAGACGGCAGTGTGGAAATGATCCGCAGAGCCGAAACCCCTGCAGATTATTTCGCAACCTTCGACTTTACAGGTCTGTTCGATAAATAATCATTACATAAAAAGGAGTTGGAAATTCCAACTCCTTTTTCGTGCATTTCTTATTTCAGATGTGTGTTTTTGTATTCTTCACGAATATCATCGGGCACTAAACTGCCACCTGTAGCCCAAGGGATATGTGTTGCGTTTGCCATTTTGTCTTCCAGACCCATTTTTTTGATATAAGCCTGTACCTTTTCATCCTTCAGCATGATAGGACCCCAGAAGGATGCACAAGCGGAGGGTTCGATGAAGATATCTTCTGTTGCAACCAAATCTCTCATCAGATCATAGAGGTGGTAATCTTCCAGAGTTACTTCACCGGACAGCAGATTTGTCATTACGCCGCCAACAAAACCGGAAGCACGGCCAACTGCCAGACCATCTGCATGAGTCAGACCTGTCAGACCGAAGTCTTTTACGCACACTTCATTCTGCAGACCGGAAGCCATACCAACCAGCATACAAGGTGCCTGTGTAGGTTCTACAAAGAAAACATGTACGTTATCGCCGAACAGCTTTTTGAAGCCGAAAGCAACACCGCCGGGGGCACCGCCTACACCACAGGGGATGTATACGAACAGAGGATGGTCAGCATCTACTGTGATATTTTTTTCTTCGAACTGTTTCACAATACGTTTTGCTGCTACTGCATAGCCCAGGAACAGAGTGATGGAATTTTCATCATCTACAAAATAGCTTGCAGGGTCAGCATCGGAGTTTTTACGACCAACTTCTACGGCTTTGCTGTAGTCATCTGCATATTCGATAACTTCTGCGCCTCTCTGACGAAGCAGGTCTTTTTTCCACTGTTTTGCGTCAGCAGACATATGAACAATAACATGGAAGCCCAGAGCTGCACTCATGATACCGATAGACATACCCAAGTTACCTGTGGAACCAACCTGGATTTTGAATTTGCTGAAGAATTCTCTGAATTCGGGGGAAGCGAATACGCTGTAGTCATCGCCTTCCTTCAGCATGCCATGTTCCAGAGCCAGATCTTCGGCATGTTTTAGAACTTCGTAGATACCGCCGCGAGCTTTGACAGAACCGGAAATTGCCAGATGGCTGTCCTGTTTCAGGAAAAGCTTACCGGGGATAGAAGTGCCATATTCTTTTTCCAAATTCTTCTGCATATTAGGAATATATGTCAGAGGAGATTCAATCAGACCATTTGTAGGGACTGTTTCAGGGAATTTTTTCATCAGGAAAGGTGCAAAACGAGCCAGTCTTGCTTCTGCATCATCGATATCAGCCATAGTGATATTGATTTTTGCCATGGCATCATCTGTTTTTTCCAGATTTTCGTTGATCCAAACAACTTCTTTGGCTTCAGAAACCTGTTTCAAAAGGTCAACGTTTTTTACCTTGCTCCAAAGTTCATTATTCATAAAATATGCCTCCTTTATGATCATAGGTTGTATTTTTATAGTAGCATAACAGATTCGTCTCTGCAAGATAAATGTAAAAATTTGAAAACATCTTGATTTTTCAAGGATTGACAGGAAAAGTCGAAACCTGTAAAATAAAAAAATAGATGAAAAGTTTTTTACAATTTAATAAGGAGGTCTTTTTTATGGAAAGAGTAAGACAATTTTTTTCTGCGATCCTGGCTGGTATGCTGATCGGTATGGGTGGAACTGTATTTCTTTCTCAGTCCAATCCTGTGGTAGGCAGCTTTCTGTTTGCCATCGGTCTGTTTACGATCGTAGTATTTCAGCTGCATCTGTTTACCGGAAAGGTAGGCTACACGCCCTTTCAAAAGCCTATGTATCTGATCGAACTGGCGATTACATGGCTGGGAAACCTGGTTGGGACAGGGATCACAGCTTGTATGGTAAGAAACAGCCGCATTTATGAGGGGATGGCTGAAAGAGTTGCTGGCATTGCTGAAGTCAAATTGGCAGATAATTTTCTTAGCCTTTTCCTTCTGGCAATTTTCTGCGGTATGCTGATGTTTATCGCTGTAGACTGTTTCCGCAACGTGCAGGGCTCTACACTGCGTTTCATCGGTGTATTCATTCCTGTTATGGTATTTATTCTGAGCGGATTTGAACACGTAATTGCAAATATGTTCTATTTCAGCTTGGCTGGTGCATGGAGTGCTCATTGTGTGGCAGCCATCATTGTGATGACACTGGGCAATGCTGTGGGTGGTATGCTGATTCCGGTATATCTGAAAGTATTTAAGATAAGATAATAAGAAAAAGGGAGACACGAAGTCTCCCATTTCTTTTAAAAAGGAGATTTATGGAAGAACTGAAACGTATCGTGGAACCTTTGATTCAATGGTATCATGAAAATAAAAGAGACCTGCCCTGGCGGCAGACCAAAGACCCTTACCGTATCTGGGTATCGGAAATCATGCTGCAACAAACTAGGGTAGAGGCGGTAAAGCCCTATTATGAGCGTTTTTTGCTGACTTTGCCCACGGTGAAGGATCTTGCGGAGGCCGATGAAGAGACAATCCTCAAACTTTGGGAAGGCTTGGGGTATTATAGCCGTGTCCGCAATATGCAAAAAGCAGCTATTCAGGTCATGGAGGAACACGACGGGTCCTTTCCTGCCGATCAGAAAGCCCTGTTGAAGCTGAAAGGCATCGGGCCTTATACGGCTGGTGCAGTGGGTTCCATTGCCTTTTCTTTGCCTATCCCTGCGGTGGATGGGAACGTTCTGCGTGTCATGTCCAGAATTACCGCAGATGCAGCGGATATTTCCCTGCAGGCAACGAAAAAGGAATGGGAAGAACGATTGACAGAGATCATGCCGACAGATTGCCCCGGAGACATGAATCAGTCTTTGATGGAACTGGGTGCAACGGTCTGCCTGCCCAACGGCACACCCAAATGTGGTATCTGCCCTGTGCGGAGGTATTGCGAAGCATATCGCAAAAACCAGACCATGTTGTATCCCGTAAAGGCAGAAAAGAAAGCTCGCACATTAGAGTATTTGAATGTCTTTTTTTGTGTAGACGGGAATAAAATCGCCATTGTCAAACGACCGAAAAAAGGTCTGCTTTCCGGTTTATGGGAGCTTCCCAATGGAAAGCGGGATTTTTCGCCTCCTGTAATTTTGCAGGAAATGGGTATTCTGCAGGCGGAATTGATTCCCATGAAAAATCAAAAACATATTTTCACCCATGTGGAATGGCACATGGATTGCTATTTTGTAAAGGTATCTGAAAGAATAGATTCCGATCTGCTTTGGCTGACAAAGGAAGAAGCAGAAGCATCCTTTGCACTGCCTTCTGCCTTCAAAAAGATCTGGCAGGAAGGAATTGAAAGAATGGGGCAGAACTGAAACATTTTTTCTGGGAAATAGATTCAGCACAATACACAAAAAAATCATCAAAAAGATTGTTAAATGAGAATAATTATCGGTTGTTTTTTATTTTGAAACAGAGTATAATAAATAAGTCATAGAGAAAAGATAGGATAAGGAGGGACATGCATGGCTTTTGTCAGAGTGGCAAAAACGGAAGATAAGGCTGATTTTTACAGACTGTGGAAGATTTGCTTTGGTGACAGTGATGCTTTTTGCCATTGGTTTTTTGAAAATCGCTTTGCCCCCGCATATTCTATCGTTTTGGAAACGGAAGGGGAGATTGCCAGCTGTATGCAGGCATTCCCTTATGCATTACGTATCCGTGGGAAAGTAGTTCCCGGGGCGATGCTTTGCGGCGTTTCCACCCACCCCAGCCATCGAAAAAAAGGCTTTATGGGGCATATTTTCCGTTATGAAATGAATCATTTGCATAAAAAAGGCTGCATTGTTGCACCCCATACCCCGGCGGTGCTGCCCAGCTATTTTTCCTTCGGGCATTTTCCCGTAGCAGATGCGAAATATTTGGAATGTGAATGTGTACCTTCCTTTGAAACTTCCATAGAGCTGGTTTCCATAGAAGAAAAGGACTGGGATAAGCTGTTTCCTTTATATGAACGCTTTGCGGCAAACTATAGCGGCATCATTTGGCGCACGAAAGAAGATTTTCTTCGGAAAGCTGCGGACTATGCTGCGGACGGTGGGAAATATGCTGCATATATTAAGAATAACGAGATCAAAGGTTATGCCTTTTATTATCAGACGGAAGAAATGCTCCTTTGTATAGAAGCAGCAGCGGAGGATGGATATTATCACAGCCTGATGGAGGGGCTGCTTGCTTGCGGAAAAGGTCTGGCGTTTTCCGCGAAGCTTCCTCCGGAATTGTATCTTTCTTGTCCCTTTGGAAAATTGGAAAGAAAGCAGAAGGGGGTCATGGGGCTTTGCAATGGGCCTGCACTTCTGAAAACTTTGGATTTGGAAATACCTTACGGCTTCAAAGTGAATGACCATGTGGTTCCCGAAAACAATGGAGTTTTTGATTTTAGGGGAAACCGCTATACAGGTGAACCTGTGTTTGAGATTTCCGCAGGACATCTTCTTCAGGTTTTGGTAGGGTATCATTCCCTTAGTGAATTGGAAAAAGAAATTGTAGTTTTTGACAAAGAAAAATTCGATGAGATCAATGTTCTTTTGCCGAAGCAGAATTGTTATATCATAGATGAATATTAAAAAAATGGAGGCAATCTTTATGCCAAGATGTTTGGAATGTGAAAAAAATAAAATAGAAAACAATACAGCGGAACTGGTTTTCAAGCCTATCACTCTGGATACAAAGAAAACCATCGATTCCTATACAAAGCCTTGGAAGTTGGAATGTTCCGATCTTTCCTTTGCAAATCTCTTCATTTGGGGAGCCGACGGGAAGATGGAATATGCGGAAAAAGACCATGTGCTGTATATCAAACTGGATTTTGAAGGCGTGCCTGTGTTCCTTTGGGCACCCATCCCCATGTATGGCGCAGAAGTGGATTATCGCAAGGCGGTCTATGACGGTATTGCATATATGAGAAGCATTGACACAGAGCCTACCTTCCGTTCCGTCTGGACACCTTTTCGGGATAAAATGCTGGAAGCCTGCCCCGAGCTGTTCTCTGTACCTACGGATATAGCATGGGACTATGTTTATTCCAGAGAAAGCCTGGCTACCCTGAAAGGTAAAAAGCTGCATGGGAAACGCAACCATATCAATAAATTCCTTTCAAAATATCCCGATTATGAATACAAAAAACTTGATGAATCCATGATCGAAGATTGTATTGCCCTGTACGACCTGTGGATCGAAGATAAAGATGAAAAGGAATCAAAATCCATGGAGGATGAAAAGAAATCTGTTCAGCTGGCACTGCACAATATGGAAGAACTGGGGTTGACCGGCGGCACCATCTATATCGATGGCAAGCTATGTGCATTTACTGTAGGGGAACGGCTGCATCCTCATATCCAGCTGATTCATATTGAAAAAGCAAATACGGAATATGAAGGCATCTTTCCTATGATCAATCAGCAGTACATCCTGCATGAATGCGAAGGCGTGGAACTGGTGAACAGGGAAGAGGATATGGGCATCGAGGGAATGCGAAAAGCAAAGCGTTCCTATAACCCATTGAAAATGGTAGAAAAATATATGCTCAGCACTAGAGATCTGACTGATGTGAAAGGTATCTGGGGCAGGGAAGAGGAATAAATAAACTGGAGCCGCTGTGATGTAAATGCGCAGGCAGGCTCCTTTTTTATAGGTTAGAAAAATTTAACATAATATTCCTAGTTTTTTTATCATAATTATATTGACAAAGCAGGAAATCTAATTTATAATAATTATCAAATAACAACAATTTACCATTTTAAAAATAGAGTTTAAAGAGATTTAAGGAGGAAAAAGTTATGAAAAAATTTGTATGTTCTGTATGTGGTTATGTTCATGTTGGTGATTCTGCTCCCGCAGAATGTCCCGTTTGCCATGTTGGCGCTGATAAGTTCGTAGAACAGAAATCCGGCGAAATGGAATGGGCAGCTGAACACGTTGTTGGTGTTGCACAGGGTTCCAGCGAAGATATCATGAGAGACCTGAGAGCAAACTTTGAAGGCGAATGCTGCGAAGTTGGTATGTACTTGGCTATGGCAAGAGTGGCTCATAGAGAAGGCTATCCTGAAATCGGCCTGTACTGGGAAAAAGCTGCTTACGAAGAAGCAGAACACGCTGCAAAATTCGCAGAACTGCTGGGTGAAGTTGTGACAGACTCCACAAAGAAAAACCTGGAACTGAGAATCGACGCTGAAAACGGTGCAACAGCTGGTAAATTCGACCTGGCTAAGAGAGCAAAAGCTGCTAACCTGGATGCAATCCATGACACAGTTCATGAAATGGCTCGTGACGAAGCTAGACACGGCAAAGCATTCCTGGGTCTGTACAACAGATACTTCAAATAATCATAGGAATCATCAAAGGGCAGGAGAAAACTCCTGTCCTTTTTCTTTTCTGTGAAAAACCAAGAACTTTTATGGTATAATTATGACATTGTACTTTAAGGAGGTGCTTTATGGCTGAATTTAATTTGAATCAGACCTATCATGGGTTTACATTGAAAAAAATAGAGGAAATCAGCGACGTTCACAGCACAGCATATCTTTTCCTGCACGAAAAGAGCGGGGCGCGCTTATTATATTTGAAAAATGCAGATAACAACAAGGTTTTCAACGTAGCATTCAAAACACCGCCTACCGATGACTGCGGCACACCCCATATTTTGGAACATTCTGTTCTCTGCGGTTCCAGAAAATATGAAGCAAAAGACCCTTTCAATGAACTGGCGAAGGGTTCTTTGAATACCTTCCTGAACGCCATGACCTATGCAGATAAGACCATGTATCCCATTGCAAGCTGCAATGAAAAGGACTTTCATAATTTGATGGATGTTTATATGGATGCAGTCTTTTTCCCTAAAATTTATGAAAAGAAGGAAATTTTCCAGCAGGAAGGCTGGCGTTATCTCCTGAAAGACGCAGATGCTCCTTTGGAAGTTACAGGCGTGGTCTACAACGAAATGAAAGGGGCACTTTCGGATCCCGAAAGCCTGCTGAGCGGTGCAATCTCCCGTTCTATTTTCGGCAAAACTACCTACGGCTTTGAATCCGGCGGCGATCCAGCTGCTATTCCGGATTTGACCTACGAAAACTTCCTGGATTTCCATAGGAAATATTATCATCCTTCCAATGCCTATTTCTATCTTTATGGGAATATGGACCCTTTGGCTTGCCTGCGTCATATCGATGAAGGCTTTTTGAAGGAATTCTCGCAGAGTTCCGCACTGTCTGAAATCACTGAAACGGATTGCGTGAAAAGGGGCCAAATTGTCCATGAAACCTACCCTGCCGCAGAAGAGGGAGAAGAGGGCGGTTCTTTCCTGACCTATAATCTGAAAGTCGGCAAATGCACTGATCCTGAGCGTATCATGGCGCTGCAGATTTTATCCTATGTTCTGCTGGAAACCAACGCTTCTCCCCTGAAAACAGCTTTGATGGAGGCGGGTATCTGTGAGGAAACAGAAGGCTGGTTCGATTCTTCCACATACGAAATGGTATTCAGCATCGTTGCAAAAAACGCAGATGAAAAGAAAGCTGACGAATTTATCCGTATCATCGATGGGGAATGGAAACGGTTGATTTCTGAAGGTCTGCCCAAAGATTTGCTGAAGGGCGCTTTGCGGAAATACGATTTCCTGTTGCGGGAAGAGGATTATGGTTCCACGCCCAAAGGGCTGATTTATTGTTCCAGACTGATGAAACGCTGGCTCCACGGTGAAGACCCCTGCTATAGTCTGCGACTGCTGGCAATCATGGAAATCTTGAAGAGGGGCAGCGGTGAAAACTATTTCGAAAAACTGATGGAAGAGGTATTCTTAAATAATAAGGACAAGACTTATGTGGTTTTCACACCGGAAAAAGGGAAGGCACAGAAGGAAACCGAAGCATTTACCGCAAAAATAGCGAAGCGAAAAGAAGCTATGACCCAGGCGGATTTTGATGAGATCAAAGCCGATGCAGAAAAGCTGAATATGTTCCAGAAACAGGAGGATACTCCTGAAATCCTTGCCCAGATCCCTCTTTTGGAGATCTCCGAGATTGATGAAGTTCCTCAGCTGACAAAATATCAGAATGAAGCTCTGGCATTTGGTAATTCTTTTTTGCACGTTCCCATGGAAAGCAATGGTATTCTATATCTGAAACTGATGTTTGATACTTCTGCCGTGCCTCAGGAATTACTGCCTTATACAGGCCTTCTGACGGATTTACTGGGAAAACTGGATACGGAAAACTATTCCTATCAGGAATTGCCAACAGTGAAAAATCAGGTATTTGGCAGCTTCTCTCTGCACAACAATATCTACAATATAGATGCTTCTGACTATCGTTCCTTTGTGACAGTAAAGGAAAAACTGTTGAAGGAAGATCTGGATGCAGCTATTTCCATGACAGAAGAAATTCTCTTCCACACAAAATATGACTCCATGGAAAGCATGAAAAAGATTGTAAAATCTGCGAAGATCAAAGGAGAAAATGAGCTGCTGAACAACTCCCATTATTTTGCTATCTTCTATAGTGGCAGCAATTTGTTCCCCGGTCAACGGGTGGAAGATATCACCAGCGGCATTCGCTATTATCGCTTCCTTTGCGAAACAGATGCGCAGTTGGAGAAAGACCCTGCGCCCATCATCGAAAAGCTGAAAGAAACAGCAACGATCCTCTTTACACGGCAGAATATGAATGTTGCTTTGGGCAGTGAAAGAGCTGATAAAACAAAGATACAGGAAAAACTTGATGCTTTTCAGGCAAAATTGCCTTCCGGGGAGCAGGCAAAAGCTGTATACCACTTTACTATTCAGCCGGAAAAAACGGCATTTACCAGCACCAGCGGTGTGTTATACAATATCACATCCTTTGATTATCAGAAGCATGGCATGGCGTTTCATGGAAAATATCAAGTGCTGAAAACCATCATCAATCTGAAACATCTTTGGAATCAGATTCGCGTGCAGGGTGGGGCCTATGGCTGCGGCTGTAAATTTATGAGAAGCGGCTTCAGTTATTTTTATTCCTATCGTGATCCTAACCTGACAGAAACCTATGATATCTATCAGAAGCTTTATGAGAAAATCCAGAATTTCAACGCCGACGAGCGCAAAATGACAAAATATATCCTGGGGACCATCAATGGACTGGATCAGCCAAAAACCAACATGGACCGGCTGAACGAATCCATCAGCAGATTCTATAAGAATATCACAGAGGAAGCCTTGATACGGGAACGTCTGGAAATTCTGCATACAACAGCTGCAGATATCCGCAGCTGCAAAAATTTGCTGGAATGCATCGACAGTGCGAATATCTGTAGTATTGGCAATGAACAAAAAATCAAAACTAGCGCAGATACATTTACAAAAATCGAACCCCTGGTTTGATGGTATAGAAATCAAAAAAGTGTTTGAGTTTCTTTTTTGTCTCAAACACTTTTTATTTTGAATTCTTTTATTAAACATTACAAAGTGCTATAGCAAAATCCATTTTAACCACCCAAATCTGATTTAGTTCTAGATAGTTGCCTCAGAAAGGGGAAAGACATATTTATTCGCAAAACGATACTTTTGCGAAAAATTGTATTGTTTTTACGCCTTGTATGCTATAATGATTATAAGAAAAATTTTTCGAGATCGCTATAACTAAACTCAGATTTAGAAAATTTATAGGTTGTAGCATACTCACAATCGAACTAACACTGTTCCAAGTAGAAGAAGAAACTCTATAGGCCAATACATCCATAT
>CAMBLO010000040.1 GCA_945868505.1 uncultured Clostridia bacterium
TAGACGTTGCTGCGATTTTTAACGCGCTGCCGGTCAAAGATGTTGTCGCACCTTCCCCAAACATCTTCCACCTGTCCACTGTATAGCCGGAACCGTTATAAACGGTATTCCCCCGCTGATTGATGGGGTCTGCAAAATACCAGTTATCCAGCAAATTAGGATTGGACGCCGCACCAATGCTATACGGCGTATGGGTATGATCTCTTTCCGCCGCACCAATCTGTTGTGCTGTCACACCATGGGGATTATTTTTGTCTGTTTCGTGGGCAAAAATATCCTTTTTCCTACCATTCGGGTCATATATCGATGCCAACATATCCCCTGTATTGGTTCCGCCGCCTGTCTGCATAGCAGTTACCCGATGTGGATTTGAAAAATCATTCATATGTGCCTGTAATGCGGCGGATACAGCAGATGTGTTCACCACTGCCGCCGATGCCAGATTCCCGCTGCGAACACCAGATGTGACTGACGATGCCAGCGTTGGCATGAAATCCCCCAATTCCACCTCGTTATATTGTTCCAGAATGCAATCCCATTCGTAGGAAATGACCCTTGCCTGTTTAGAGAAATTCATTTTGTTATGAATGACCGTCACGATATCCCCCAGCTGCACTTCTTCCAGAACGGAATAATCTTTGTATTCCGCAGTTTTCAAAAGAGGAATAAAATCCACTTTGATATTCACCAGCGGCAGGTCTGCCCCGCCGTCCAACAAGGCTTGTGCTTCTTCCTGCAATTCGGCAACGGTCTTGTTTTCATCCTCCAAGGTGTGGATTTTCGGATAGATGTATGCACCAAGATAAGGGCTATCTACAGTGGCAGAGCCATTCTTCCCATAACACTGGATACGGGTTTTGACGTCCGATTCATCCTGCGTCACTTCCAGCCCGATAAGGTTTTTGCCGTAGCGAATGGCAACGTCCCTGTCCTGCCCCATGCTTGCTTTGATGGATACATTAAACCCATCCCGCAAAATCTCCCCACCAAAGCCTTTGACAAAGCTGGTAGTCTCGTCATCATCAGAAAGTAACGCCTGTACGGGGTTCATCCTGCCTGTTGACAGCGTGCCTGACGATGAAATATTTGTAGTAAATGTAAATGGCATAGCGTATGCAAACGCCGCCTGTAACGCCGCCAACGCCCCAGATGCCGCCCCAGAGAAGGAAACAGAACTGCACTGGTTATCCAGCATGTCATAAAAAATATGTCTGGCGTTCACCATGATTCCGTCCATATCAGGGCGGATGCGATAGATGCGGAAGGGCTGTCTGCCTCTTGGTGTTGATGCGTAAATGATTCGACCGTCCTCAATGCGTTTCCATTTTCCGTCAGCGTCGTATGGATGTTCCATTTCCAGTTCGTATGCACCATTCAATTCTTCTGTTACAATGCAACGGCTGGGAAGCAACGCCCCCAGCCCTAAGGTATTGAATGTTTGTGCGGTTTTTTCGTGTATGGTAATCATGGTATCACCCCTCACCATTCGATGATAACGATACCGTCGCCACCGTTGCCACCGATTCCTGGTTTATTCGGATTGCTGCTACTGATAACCTCTGCGTATCCGCCGCCGCCAGCGCCTATTCCTCCATTACCGCCGGTTCCTGGAGAATAATCGCCATCACCGCCGTTGCCGCCGTTGCCATATCCTGCTCCGCCGCCACCGCCGCCAACCAAACTCGAACTTATCGAAATTCCGCCCAATCCTCCAAGCGCAAATTCAGTATTTTCTCCATATTCGCCCTTGCTGGAATCCGATGACCTGTAGCCACCTTTTGCCCCCCTGATTGTTCTGACCCAATCATCGCCAGTATTGTTTCCTGCATTTCCGCCTAATACGGTTACTAAATTGCCTACGATTGTAGAACCGCCATTAGTTGCTTCTGCAGAATCCGTCCTGCCCGTTCCGCCCTTTCCGATTGTGATGTTTATTTTTTGCAATGGTGAAACGGGATAGACCCTATGAACGATATAGTCTCCGCCTTGACCGCCTCTATGTGAACCACCACCGCCGCCGCCAAAGGCAGTAACCCATATTTTATTGATGCCTTTCGGAACGGTAAATGTGCCGTTGGAGGTGAATATCTGAACGCCATTTGTGAACATCGGCAAAATATTATTTAACAGCATTTCGTTCAGAGGGGAAACGCTGCCAGTCCCCAATGTACTGTTTATTGCAGATTTTATGTAATCTATCAGTACAGATTCCACATCCGTCCGTCCTGCCAGAATTTCCAGAATCCCCCATAACGTATTTACGCCGTACTCGGCAGCTTTTGTTCCAGGTTCACCGAATCCATAGTGAATCGCCTGCATCAGGTCTAACGCATTCTGGATTTCATTGAACAGCACCACCAGTGCGCCAAATTCATTTGTGCCTTCTACCGCTTCGTCGCATCTGATATTTTCAGAAACATAAATATTAAATGTTTCCGTGGACAGAATTTCACTGTCTCCGCCCCAAATAGAAATCTGGGCTTTCAACGTCTGCACATCAGAAATAACATCGTTCGTCAATGCAAACTGGCATCTGCCAGCCGCCGCATCTGTTATTTCCCCCTGATTGAAAAACGACAGACCTTTTGATTTCAGGTAGTTGATGCGTACCTGATGCCCCGTCAGATTGATAGGAACGCCGTTGTCATATAAACTAACATCCAGATATCGTGAGTTGGTATCACCAGCAACTGGGCGGATGCCGATGCTGTTAATCGGTTTCCCGATTTCGATTTCCAATCTGTTATATGTTTTCGCCATTTATAACCACCTCCATTTTGGCTGAATCTCAATTTTGGAAACATTTCCAGTCCAGCCGATTGCGTTTTCTCCAACCTCAAAACGTGGGAATCCATCCCCGCCGTATTTGCTGTTCTGGCTGACATTCCCTTTGAATACCTCCATCATTTCAGAATCAATGGTGATATATTCGCTCACGCCGTACAGGGGGAAATCCACCCCATTGATGTTCAGGGTGATATTCCCGCTGCCGTATACCGTGATAATGGGTTCCGAATAGACCGTGCCGCCGTTGCGGATGATGGTCGGTGCGGTCAGGGTTAGTTCGTCGGCTATGGGGTTGATGTTGTATTTGAATGGTTGTGTATCCATAGTCACCATGAATTTCTGGAAGGTCCGCATCATCTGGGTAATGCTGATCTTATTGGAAATCGTCACACGATAGACCTTGTCCGGCTCCGTGGAAAATTGCATTTCCCCACTGCCGACCAGCCATGCGGCGATTTCATCCAGCCTTGCCCGCTTCTTGATGGCACATTCCATGGTGCGGTCGTAGCTTTCATAGACCTCCTCATCCGTGTGCAGGGTGCCGTTCCGCCCTGCAATGGTGATGCTTTCCATTCGTCTTTCCGGGCGGACGGTTTCAGGCATAGAGGTAACGATAATGCCCATGTCACGGCTGTTTATGCCTTTAAATGTAAACCATGCTTCATGTATCATCTGTCTCCCCCTTTCCCTGTATCCTGCTGGCGGCGAAGAAATTCAATTTCTCGCGCAAGTGTCTTTGCTTCTCTCTCGCTTTTAATGCTGTCGATGCGGATATTGATATCCCCATAGGTGTATGTTCTGGAATTAGAAACGCCGGCTCCTGCCGTTGCCATCACGGGCGGTGCAGATACCGCAATTAGGCTGCGGCTGATGTTATCAGATGCGACCTTCATTTTCTTCTGCCATCCTTCATCCAGACCAGCCGCCATATAACCGCCGATTTCGGCAAACACCTTGGATGGAGAATTGATATCCAAATCTTCTTTCGCTCTGCGAACTGCGGCTGCAATGACCCTCGCCACCGCATTGACTACTCCGCTTCGCCCATCCTCGATGCCCTTGGCAACGCCGTCCATCATCAGTTTGCCTGTATTTCTGAAATCGCCATAATAGCTTTCGATGAGAGAAATCAACATCTCTTTCAGACCTTCAATGTATTCCGTCAGGGTTGGTTCCTGTTCCTGCAGCCCAAGAATGATTTGTTCCATGTTGCTTTCCTGCGTAGCTTCGCTGGCTCCCACCACTGCATCGGAAACCGCCGTTGCTACTGCATCTCCTAAAGCAGTTCCATCAGACTGCAGACCGTCCTTTAAACTCTGTGCCGCTTCTGCCCCAGCCTGATACATTCCTGCTTTCACGCCTTCCAGCGTTTCCGGCAGCTTTTCTGTATAGGACTGTTCCAGTGCGTGAAATTCTTCCTTGTAGAATTTTTCCGCTACGCCCTGGGCTGCCTGCTGTTTTTTTGCGAACAGCTCTACATACTGGTCGAACTTGGTATCCGACATGGGAATCAGCTTGTTCATGTAGTCCAAAGCGTCATCCACGCCCATACCGGAGATTTCGCCCATCAGCCCGTCAGAAATGCCTTTGCCTTTCACTCGCAACTTATCAATGGCTTCGCCGTATTTCTCAATCTTTTTGATCTCTGCGTTCAGGTCTCCCAACTGGAACAGTTCCTTACCTTCTTCGGTCTCCACCCGTTTAAATAAAGAACCATAATCCCCCAGCTTATCGGAAAGGCTGCTCTGCTTGCTTTCGATGGAGGACAGGGCAGATTCATACTCCTTCTGAAATTCCTGCAGGGCGGATATCTTTTCCTGCAGTTTCTTTTGTTCTGCCGTTCTGGCTGCATCCGCCTGTTTTTTGTTCCAGTCCGATTCCAGCTTGGTGATCTCATCCTGAATCTTTTGCTTATTCTTCTTTTCCGCTTTGTTTAGTTCTTCATGCTTTTTCGCAAGGTTGTCCTGATACTGCTTTAATTCCTGTGCGGCTTTCTCTTCATTGGCCTTTTTCTGCATGGCCTCCAACTGGCTATTTGTCTTTTCCAGTTCATTTTTCAGCACATCCCCGACTTTTTTTGCAGTCTTACGAGCAAAGGGGATCATGGAATCCATGTCTTCCGCCGCTGCTACAACCTCTGCTGCCATGGTTTCTGCCGCTTCCACGGCTTCTCCTGTTCCCTCCTCGATGCCGACAGCAACACCGGCGGCGATCTGTTTGCCGACCTCATCCCGCATCACACGAGAAGGAGAATTGATATTGAAGAAACCTTTCACTATGCTCAACGCTTTCGAGCTTAATTTTTCTGCAGCAGATACCACTTTATTAACAGCACTTTCTGAAAGCAGCCCCTTTGCAAAACCTTCTGTGCAATTCTTTGCAAGGTCTGTCATTTCCGCTTCCGCTTTTTCCAGTTTCAAAAGACCATTATCTTTCATAGCGACAAGCGCATCCGCAAAAAGCGCAGCATTCTCTTCTACGCCAGCCTGCAGTTCTTCGGGAATCTCTCTGCCTTCTTCTGCATAGGCCTGTACTGCCTGCAAAAACTGGTTCTTGGTTTCAAGCAGTCCATTCAATTCCGCTTCACCAATATCATAACCAGCGCTTCTTGCCTGTTCTAAGGCTGTGGCAAAAAACCTCGAACTGTTTTCTAGTTGTTGGTCTAGCTGTTCTTTGGTTTCATCCGTGACTTTCACCTGCTGATATATATAATCATTTAAGCCAGCCTTGAGTTCCTCCACGCTATTTGACTGACTTAAGACCAAAAGCGAATTGTATTCATCTATTGTTTCATAATTATTTCTGCGAATCTCTGCTTGCTGCTGATAAAGCCCTTCCATAGTTGAAAGATCATCCTGCGCCTGCTTTAAAGCCATAGCCGCAGCTGTGTACTCTCCAGTGCTTCCTCCCTGCAAAGCTGCATTATACGCTTCCTGCAAACCAGTCAGTTCTTCTTTCTTGGCAGCAATATCATCTTCCAGCGTCAGCATATTTTGCATGGCTTCTGCCTGGTTTTGAATGGCCGCTGTATATGCTTCTTCCTTGGCATTCAGCAGCGCATTGACCCGTTTCTTTTCCATCAAAAGTTCCAGATTGTCCGCTGTCTGCACATACGCCTGTCCTTCTTTTTCCGTCAGTTGGATTGCATCAGGAATCACGCTGTTGATCTGCTCTGCCAAAGCCCTTGCTCTGTTTTCATACCCTGCTTTTACCTGACCATTGGCATCACATAATTCTTTTAGCTGACCGATCAGGCTTTCTGTATAATCCATCTCAGACAAAGATTGGTTGATGCTTTCCTGTGCCGCTTCTTTCATGGTTTTTCTGGCTTCTGCCTGTTCCTCGATGGAGCTGGTTGTTTCCTCTAGACGCTTACGGAATTCCTGCAGGGCTTCGCTTTCTTCCTTTGTAGAAGTCAACAGAGATACCAGACCAATGGTAAGGGCGGCAGCTCCGGCGATCAACAGCCCGATCGGGCATGCTGCCGTCACAGCATTAAAAGCTGTCTGGGCGGCAGTCATCAGTGCAATCTTCCCCGTTACCACGCCTACAATGATCTCTTTTGCTTTCAAAGTGGAGATCAATAATAATTCTGCGTTCTGGCTAGCCTTTGCTGTTGCTGCATAAGTGCTCATGACTTTTGCCGCCGCCTGCCAGCTTTTTATAATAGGCGCAAGGGTATTTACCGCTTTAAACGTACCAACGGCCGTTGCAGCAGCAAGCAAAGCCGATTTGATCTCCTTTGTATGATCGAGAACAGTTGCCATGCCATCTATAGCTTTTGGCAAAGCCTTGACCGCCAACGCCGTCAGTTCTTCCATCAGGGTTCCGGTGCTTTTCGCAAGGTTATCCACACTCGTGGAAAGTTTTCCGCTTTTTAAACTCTTGGAAACATCCCCTACAGCATCTATGGCAGTTTGCGCCGCTTCTTTCAAAGGGGTTTCAAATTTCTCATAGACCTGTATCCCGACGCCTTCCAAGCCGCTCCCCAGAATTGTCATGGAACCCTTCAGATTGTCGATCTGCACATCTGCCATATCCTGCATAGCTCCGTTGCTGTTGGCAATGGCATTCGCCAGATTGTCAAATTCTGTACCGCATCCGGCGAGCATTGCCTCCGCACTTTTCAGATCGACCTTATTGAAAATATCATTCAGCGCATTGGTTTTTTCCTCGCCGCTCAGATTTTGCATGGAGGTATCTAAATCTTTAAATACTTCATTCAGCGGACGCAAATTTCCTTCTGCATCAAAAGCTGATAAGCCAAGGCTTTTCATGGTAGCCGCTGCTTTGTCTGTAGGTGCGGATAAAGATAAAATCATGTTTCTGAGGGCTGTACCACCCTCTGCGCCCTTGATGCCACGGTTTGCCAGCACACCTAAAGCAGTGTTCAACTCTACTGTGCCGCCTGCCAGGTTCTTTGCCGTACCACCTACCGTCAAGATGGCTTCCCCCAACTGAGCCACGCTGTAGTTTGCCTTGCTGGATGCTTTTGCCATCTGATCGCCGAACTGCGTCAGATTGTCAGCATTGGCTTCAATACCTAGGGCCGCCATAGCATCTGTAGCAAGGTCAGAGGCATAGGCAAGGTCTAATCCGCCTGCAGCCGCCAGATTCAGCACGGAAGGCAATACCTCTGCTGATGTAGCCGCATCATATCCTGCCAAAGCAAGATAATTCAATGCCTCTGCCGCCTGTGTTGCTGTGAATTTTGTGGTTGACCCTGCATCTTTCGCCGCTGCCGCCAGTGTATCATAGGCTTCGCTGCCATTGTGTATTTCTTCTACGGTCATACCCATCGTTGCGGCTACTTGCGACATGGATTCCTCAAAATCACCGCCCACTTTCACAGCCGCTACACCCAGCCCTGTAAGAGTGGATGCTACCGCCGCGACGGCAGAAAAAGCCACTTTCAACATTGTTTTCATGTTGAGCGCGCTTTTCTCCGTTTTCTCGAATCCATTGGACAGATCATCTGTACTATCTCTCAGGTTCCGCATTTCCCGCTCCATGCGGTTCATTTCCGTGGTGGTCTGGTTGATCTGCGTTTCCAGCTTATTGACTACTGTCACCTGTCTGTTATAGTCGTTTTGCGCTTCTAGAACCTGCCTGCTGTTTTCGCCGAATTTCTGTTTTGCTTTCTCCAACCCTTCAGCCAATGATGCAAGTTTTTCCTTGGCACGTTCACTTTGATTTTGCAGAGTTTTCATCTTTTCTGCAGAAGCACTGATCGATCTTTGCAGAACACTACTCTTTGCCGCTACTGCTTCCTCGCTGTTCTCCATGCCGGAAAATGTAGAAACCACGGATTTCATTTCGCTTCCCAGATTTTTCAACTGAGAATTGATCGCAGATAAACTAGCTTTAAAGGCACTCTCACCATCAATGCCAATCTTCGCACCAATATCCGTTGCCATTCCTTTCACCTCCTTTATTGCACGAAAAAAGCACCCGATTTCTCGAGTGCTTCCGTTCTTCTTACTTTACATACTGTAATCTTTCTTTTAAGGCCTCCTGCAATACCTTCGATACGTTCAAATGTTCTTTTTCCACAGCCACATTCATCCAGTTTGGCAAGGTTACATTTCGTCTGACCATCTTATTATCATTTTTTCTTCTGTACTCCTCCAAATCAATATCGACCATAGAAAGAAAGCTATTATTCTCTTTATAGAATTCTGTCTTTGTAATATCGATCTCTGCGGCACCGGACGGCTCTGGCGCTTTCTCTCCTTCATCCTCTGCGGAAATCACCATTAAACCGATCGCATCCCGTGCCATATAGATTGCATCCGCTAGGTCTGTCCCCTGGGTAAAAATAGAAAGATCAGGCACTTCCACCAGAACGGCATCCTCTTCCTGTGTAAAAATAACAGGATATACTTTTTTCATAATATCCACCTCCGTATTATAAAAACATTTTGAAGAAGAGGGGGAGTTATAACCCCCATTTCCTCAAAATCGCTTTCGCAAGCCTTTCGTTGATTTCTTTGTGTCTCGGAATTACTTCTCTGTCCTTTCCCCTTTTATATATATCATGACCGCTTCCATTTCTTTCAAGGGAAAAGCCAATTTCTTCTAGTTTCTTAATCAAATCCCGCCTCTTCATTAGTGTGCCTCCTTTCATTTACTATTATACACACTAATTACACACTTGTCAACCTTAATAATACACACTTTTTACACATTCTTAGAAACCCATCACACAAACGCCATCAGTCTCCAGAATTCCGCTTCTTCCTGCCCCGTGCTCTTCTTCGCCTTTGCGCCTTCATTCTTGATCTTCTCCACGTCGATCAGGTCGCACAGCTCCCCAAAGGGCAGGTCATAGATCAATTCATAGGACAGCCCAATCCTCAGTCCGTACCAGACATACCACCCGACACTGAAATCTGCCGAGTGGTCTCCCCGTTTTTTCCTTTTTCCGGCTCTACTTCGATTTCTCTTTCGTTCCCGTTGGCAACGGTTTCAAAAATCTTTGTTTTCATCCCCAGCAGATCATCTACACCGCAAAGGTCATACAGATCATCATAGCTCAGGGGAGGCGGTGTTTCGATGCTGTTCAGTTTGGCATATCTTGCCCCCGCATCCATCATAACAGCCAGAAGCCAAATGCTCTCATCCATCATCTGGGCCCCTGTCCCCTCCAGAAGAGCTTTGTTCATATTTTCAATGCCCCCGTAGCGTTCCGAACAATCTCGCATCACACGGGTAGAAAAACAAAGCAGATATTCTTTCCCGTTGATCTCAATTTTTCCCGTTCTCATGCGTCATCCTCCATTTCCTGTTTCTCATCTTCCGCCGTCTCTTTTTCTTCCCCGTCACCCTCGGCTAACATGACGGCCTTCGTTACTCCCCCGCTGCGGTGATATTCAGATAATTCTTGATCGCCGCTTCTGCATCAGCTTCACTGTCCATGGGGGAGGAAATCATCTTCCAAGGGTGTCCTTCTGCATCGCTGCGCAGAATGTTCGCGCTGATTTCAGGTGTACCCCATTCGATTTTTTCGCCCTTTGTGTTGAATGTATCGTTGGGGTTTGTAAATTTAATCTTAGGCAGAATAACCGCCTGATATTTTACCTTCTGTCCCTTCTGAATCATTGCGATAGCACCATAGCCCATGTATGGCGTTTCCTGATTATCGTCCCACACAAACCATTTCGGGTCTGTTGTCTGGATACCGCTTTCTGCAATCGCTTTTTCGGTTACACCCAGAACATCCAGCATTACATCAGGCATCAGGTCGTCTGTTGTCAGCTTCATTGTGCCGCCGGAAAATGTATTTTCACTTTCGGCAGGGCCGTTGTCCGCGTAGAGGATGTTATCATCTGCACTGTCCAGTTCAATGGACATCTGCACAGCTTTCCCCATCAGCGCACCGCCGGTATATGTAACGGTACTGCCATTATTGCCGTATCTTGCAGCATAGGGCTTGCTCAAACCGATTTTTGCCATTTTTCATCATCCTTTCATTGTTTTCTCTATTTCTGATTCAAATACTTCTTTCATTTTGGCTTCCGCTTTTGGCTTTGCCTTCCGAAATGCTTTTCTGGCAAAAGGTGTTTTCTTGGAAAAGCTGGTGCCGCTTTCCGCAACACGGGCAATCAGTGCCAACGGCTGGCCGTCTGGGTATAACTTTGTTTTATAATCACTGTAGCCGGAAAAACCAACCAGTGTATCAATCCTGTCTCCTTCCGTCTGGAATGGAGCAACACCTAACCCTTTCGCAAGTGCTTCTTTTTGTCCCTCGGTAATGCCGCCGCTGTTTTTGTTACCCTTCACATGAACGGGCAAAGCCTCCACCGCCGCCCGCACCTCATCGGCAACAACGGCAGCTCCTTCATACAAAGCCTTTTTCGTGATTCCTTCTGCACTTGTCCGCAGTCGTTCCAGCTCCGCAATATAGCTGTCCAGCCCGGTAAATTCCAGCTTTGCCATCAGATCACCTCCCAGACCCACTCGTAATGATAGAATCCGGTATTTTCTTCGTACTGTACACTGTTCAGCTCCCAGAAAATATATGGTGATGCGTCAAATGCCGCTTCCAGTTCTTCCTTCCACGGGTCAAATTCTTTTTTTGTGAACAGGTCCGTTGTGCCGGTGACGGCTTTTTCCGCATGGATGCCTCCTGCAATCAGGTCGTTCGCCCCGTCCTCCTGCCAAACAAAATAGCGGTCAGATTTCATGTTTTTCCCATGCTTGACCACATTTGTCACCGTAAGGTGGGCTTCCATGATATGGTCTTTCCAGCTCATGCCATCACCTCATATTCCTGTTCGATTTTCACCAGCGCCAAATCTACGCATGGAGGGTAGACGTCCATTACCTTTTGCACCGTGTCAATGCGGTACTGTTTTCCTCCCAGAATGGCAACATCCTGTGGGGAAATCTCTCCCGCCTTCGGCACACGAATAACCATGCTGATTTCCACTTGCGCCTGTCTGCTCTGGTATAGGCGGTTGATACCCAGACGCTGTTCTTCATACCGCAGCTTGATTTTTTCTTCCAGTTTTTCCACTGGCGCATATCCTGGTTTTGCCGCATCCGTCACATTGTAGATTGTTACAATGCCATCATTGAATGGCTGTGTGATATCCCGCTTCGGCCTATTCGGCTTCTTCCGCATAATTCATCACCGCCATTTCATTCTGCATAGACAAAATCAGCGACATATAGTTATTTTCAAATACATCCAATGCCTCATCTCTGGCATAACGTACAAATTCCATCATCAGCATTCTGGGCAATCCGTCCGCATCATAATCCAGAACGGTACCACCCTTCCCGTCCAGATATACTGTTGCGGAGGCGATTAGGCCACGGATTTTGTTGTCCGTGGCACTATCGTCCCATGTGATATTCAGGTGATTTTTTACGTCCGCCAGAAGTTCATCGGATACCTCTTTCCTTCTCATTCGGATTTTGTCACTGTGACGGTATATGTCTTGGTGGTAGTACCGTCAGCCGCAGTTACTGTTACTGCAACGGTATTGGAACCGGATTTCCATGTAGCCGCAGATCCGTTGTCAATTTCTGTACCGTTCACTTTTACGCTGATTTCCGCGCCTGCGTCAGCGGGTGTCGCTGTGATTGTATTGGTCGCATTGGTTGTAGCCGCTGTATATGTGGTTGTTGCCTTTGTGAATGCAGGGGACAGGATCAGGCTACCGATTTTCAGGCCAGACAGTGCAGCATCATTGGACGCATCACCGGAAGGCACCTGTTCCACTTTGTAGGTCAGTGGTTTCAGGTCGGAAATATCCAGATACAGGAATGCATTGTTATCCATAGGGAAACCGTTGGCATACAGTTTCACCAGATAAACCCTGTTATCCTCCAGGAACTGGTACTGGTCGGAATATTCGATTCTGCCTTCCTTGCTCATGCCTGCTGCTGCAAAGTATTTTCTGCCCATCCCCAGAACAGCTTCACCGCGTCTCAGTGCCGCAGACTGGATGATTGTCATGGGATATGGCATAACATCGTTACGATAGGTGCCATCAGGTGCCATTACTGTAGTTGCAGGCATAACCTTCTGGAAATAATCCTGAGGGTTTACGATCAACAGCACATCCCTAACAGCTCTTGCTTTGCCGTTAGGGTCGGCCGCAATCAGGGAAATCAGATTGCCGACTGTTCTCACAGACAGGTCATTCACCTTGATTTTTTCTTTTTCAGGATAAACGCCGCCTGTTACTGTTACACCATCGCCAACCTGGCGAATCATGCCGATAGGTTTTTCTTTGCCGTCGCCTTTTACGATACCCGCTTCCAGACCGTTTGCCAGTGCTTCATACAGAATCTGTCTCACATAGTTATCCAACCATTCAGGTCCAAGTTCCAGCATTGCCTTGCACACAGGCATAAACGCGGACAGTTTAAACAGTGTAGCGTCGATTTCCTTGAATCCGGACAGCAGTTCTTTCACGATGGCATCCGCCAGATTGCCCCACTGCGCTTCCTGATATCCATTTGTATTCATCAGCATCTTGATTGCGCCGCCAGTAGGCAGGAAACCAATGCGGGAAAGCAGAGGATGGTCTGTGCGCAGGTCTTCAAATACAGAATCAATGACCGTTTCAGGCATTACGATATCCAGATTTGCCAGTGCCTGTTTAGGTTCTGCGGCACGCATGGCATCTCCCAGTTTCTGGTAGTACTGTTTTTCAGCAGAGGTCAGCTGACGAACACCACGGGATGTCAGTACCTTGCTGTCATTCTCCTGCCGCAGCTGTTCAATTCTGCCTTCGTAGTCCTGTTTGATTTCTTCGCCGATGCATTCCATCATGTCGTTCATCGCCACGGCAAAGGCTTCTTTGTCATCCTTCTGCAACGCTGTCTGCATGGCCTGTCTGATTTCGTCTCTTGTTTTCATGTCATTATGTTTCATGCGTTATCACTCCTTTTTCGCATCAAAAAAGCCGCTCAACATCTGCATCATGCTGTTCGGCTCATTTTTAGGTTCTGTTTTCTGTTTTGGTTCATTCGGTTCAGATTTCGGATCATCCTCACTTTCTCCGATACGCGGCTCCGCGAGCTGCCGCAGTTGTGCCACAAGGCTTTTCTGAATCTCAATGCGCTGCTGCACGCTCAGGTTCGCTTTCTGCATCACACCTGCCACCTTTGCTGGGTCTGCATCCTCATCTGCAAATCTGTCTGCCAGACCATATCGGATGCAATCTTCCGCTGTCAGCCATGTTTCATCGTCCATCATCCTGGTAATCAGTTCTTCTGTGACCTTTTCCCCCGCCTTTTGCAAATACGCCTGCTTGCCGGCATTGTTGATGATATCCAAATCATCCGCTGTTTTCCGCAATTCCGCGGAATTCCCGTATGCACACATCCACATGTTGTGAATCATCATCAGGGCATTTCTCGGCATGATGATTTCATCCCCCGCCATGGCAATGACAGAAGCGATGGAGCAGGCGAAACCATCGATGTATACAGTCTTTTTGGCAGGATGCCGTTTCAATTGGTTATAGATGGCTGTCCCCTCAAATACGGAACCGCCGTTGCTGTTGATGTACAGCTTGATTTCCGCAACATCTGCGTATTTGGCCAATTCCTCCCGGAATGTATTCGCGCTGGTTTCACTGCGGATAACCTCATCCGTCCACCAATCGTAGCCGTCACTTTCGATATCACCGTAGATGTAAATTTCCAGTACGTTATTCTGCGCCGCCTGCTTGATTTCCCACATATTCTTTCTCTCCTTCATCCTCATTCACCTCCTTTCCCATCAATGGCGCGCATGGCACCGTCCATTGTTTCAAAATTCTTTGTCACAAAATGCTGGTCTGCCCAATCTTCATTGATTTTAGGCATCCCCGCTGCCTGAATGACATCGTTAATGCTGAACGCAGCAGAGCCGACAAGCTTCTCGATGTTCGCCGCATTGCCAAACAAATCAAAATGCATGATGGCGGATGTATCAATCTGCATATAGTTTCCATCCTTCCAATTTTGAAAACCATACCTTTTCCTGTTGACTTCCTCTGATATTTGGTCGCACAAAGGGTCAATGCAGGTTGTCAGCCACCGTGTCATAGCATCCTTTGTGTCCGCTACGCCGCCGAAAATCAAAACAGGTGGAATCATGAACCCCCTTGCGGTGAATTCAAAAATATCATCCACCAATGCACGGATATCCCTGGTAGATCGCTGCACATCCGGACTGCCTCCGATGTTTTCGTATTTGTATCCTTCAAATTCCGGCAGTACACCATTTTCAGATGTCAGGAACGGCTTGACTTGATTTGCCATCATTTCCATGAATGCCGTATTCCAATCCTTGTTTTCTTCGCCGACATTCCCCGCATTTGCAATCTGACCAACATGAACCTTGAAATGCTTTCCGCTGCCCCATTCGTAATTTTTCATTGCTGCCTGTACTAGTCTGACATAGGACTGATACAGCCCATCCAATACGGGCTTGATGTCTTTATGGTTTAGCCGCAAATGCAGTACTTCGCTTTCCAGAAATGTCTTTCTATAGCTGACATCCCCGACCACCACACCCTCGTATTCCTGTTCCTTCCATGGATATTCTGTCGGTTTCGTAAAACTGTCCGCTACCGCCAGATATTCCCTTCTGTCAGGTCCTTTTCCGCTGATAACCAGTACTTCGTTTTCCTTGTATAACTGATAAATCAGCTTATGCAGGAATGCTGTACTATTCTGATTCGGATTTGGTTCTACATTCCACAAATAATACTCTTTGTCCCTGTTTTCCTCATGGTTTTTATATGTTTTGAACGTGCATTTCCCCACAGCATTTGCAATCATACATACACATGTATGAAATGCCAGTTCCCATATGCGGTATTCCTCCAATGCCTGCTGCAGTTCCAAACTGGAAACATCGACAAAACCTCCAATCCCCAGCTTCGTCAGCAGCCATCGTTTGAAATTGATTCCCATTTTTTCTCACCTCCTTAAAATACAAAAGCACCCGTTGTAGGAATCTTTACAGGTGCTCCATCGCCAAGGATATGTTCTATTGTCATTGCAGCCACAAATGCCATAAACGGGTCTGTTTTGCGGCTTTTCGCTTCGATTTTTGCATAGATAAAATTCCCTGTGTCTACGCCTGTTTTTGCTTTTACGCCCGATTTTACACGTTTCGTATTATTTACAGACCATCGCAGATGCGGCACATCCCCCCAATTCAGGTATTGTCGGTTAAAACATTCCTGAATGACAGGTTCTATTTGCATGATATCCGAAGGACGTACAAGTTTAATATTTTTTTGGTCGTCACTGAACCCAATCTTCCGCAGGCTTTCCGCCACAAGCTGGTATCTGTGATGGTCCAGTGCAACCATCTTCACGTTGTACCGTCTCATGCTTTCCCAGATATAATTCGCTAGCAGGTCAGGATGGATACCAACATCATCAACCACAGTGATATCACCTTTTTCTGCCCAATCCTTCCATGGTGCTTTTACACGATGCAGTGTTTTGGACTTGGCGCACACCCATGCATGGTTGATATCAAATCTATCTGTCCCTCTGCGAAAGTGGAGGTTAACCGAAGCCCAGTCAGACAGTTCCGCATAGTCAATGCCGGCAACGCAGGACCATCCCGTCATATCCGGCAGAGGCTTCTTGGTAGCAATCAGCTTTTCATATTCCGTAACTGCAATTTCCTTTGCACCGTCACGGATGCCCATGCGCTTTGTCATGAAATCCCCGTTCTGCTCCGGATGCTCCATCCACTCTCTGTATTCATCCTCTATTTCCGCATATAGCTCCGGCAGGTATGGCAAAGACGGATTCGCCATCTGCCAGTTTTTCGGGTCATGCACCTGCTCTTTATGGTTCAGACAGCAGATGAACGGCAAAAATCCTTTATCGTCCTCCCCTTCAAATAGAATCCTGCGCCCTCTTGCCAGGTAATCATCCAAAGGACCATCTGAAATGTCCCCATTCGACGTAAAATATCCACGTCTTGGCTGCGCCACCTTCCCTTGCCCAGTAGTGAAAACCTTGATATTATCATAGTTTTCATACTGATGCACTTCATTGAAAATTACCTTTCCACTTCGCAGGCCATCTCGTCCTTTTGGATTATTGGTATGGCCTTTCATAATTCCTTTGTTTTTCCGCCCCTGAATAATTTCTTTGGTATGGTAGTAGTGCTTACTCAGCTTCTTTTCCCATTTCGGATTTTCCAAAACATCCACCAAATCCAACTGCGGCCGCTTCGCCTGGTCCTCGTTATTTGCACAGACATCCACGTTGTAATACTTTACCGGATTATATGGGCTGATGCTGCAGGCACCATCGAATGCAATAAAACCATCCTTCCCGGCACCACGTCCAACCAAACCGAACACGATTTTCCATCTCGGCCTGCCATTTGATTTCCAGTATGTACAATCCCATAGCGCAATCAGAAATTCTTCCCACGGAAAGAGCTTCTCAAAATTGAAATACTTCGCCAGCCCCAAATACTTATCCAGCTGTTCTTCATCCGTATA
The DNA here is from genome assembly GCA_945868505.1 of uncultured Clostridia bacterium. Classification (GTDB taxonomy): domain Bacteria; phylum Bacillota; class Clostridia; order Lachnospirales; family Anaerotignaceae; genus Anaerotignum_A. The sequence goes on from CAMBLO010000040.1 coordinate 16,773, forward strand.
GATTTCCTCTGTCTCGAAACATTTCCTAATATGGGCGGCTAATGCCTTCTGTTCTTCGCAAGCGATTCCATTTTCCACCTGCTCAATATAATTCAGAATGTGAGGATTGATGTTACAGCTCATCATCCTCACCACCCGTCACCGCTTTCGCTTTGACAGCTTGGTCTTTGAATCCCAACGCCGCCCAGATAGATAGCATCTGACCGGAAACTCTGGTTGCAATAGTCAGGGACTTGTTGTCCGTAGTTCCCTTTTGGTTTTCTCCATTTTGGTATTCTATGAACACGCCACGCTCGGAAATATCGTCATTTAACATCTGTAACCAGCACCAAAGACGCATATATTCGTCCACTTTATCCCTATAAGGCTCCGAAATTAGGCCCCTGCTTTCTAGGTCATCTATAAGTTCTTTTTTGAGCGCCTTATATTGTTTAGTTTTTTTATAATCTTTTTTTCCTGCCATATTTCATCACCCATTTTTCGGCTATATACCACACCCTCATGCGCGTATTTCAAATTTTTCTGGATTGTCCACTACACAACACGACCGAGCGATTTTACAAAAATCCCACTTTTTTGATGGGGGGTATTATATTTTTTCATTAACAAAACATCAATCCCAACGTTCCTCTGTCAGAGGTTTTTCCTTCTTCCCATATCTGTACTGCACTGTACGCTCTGGATGCAAATCCTCATGGCACCTCTTGCAAACGCTTATAAGCTGTCGTTCCTCTCCGTCCCATATAGACAACGCAAGGTCTGGTCTATCCTTCAGATGCTTTACATGATGAACAATATCTGCTCGCCGATACTTCCCTTTTTCCTTACAGATCTGGCATTCGTAATGATCCATGCGAAGAACCTCTTGCCGTAACCGTTCCCAGTCTTTCCAGTGGTAGAAGGAATCAACATTGTCAGTTTCTATTTTCTCTCGCAGTTTTAAAAGCTGTCCTTCCGTCACCTCTATCCCTCCTTTCTCTCCAAATTAAAAATCCCGATAAACGTTGAATTTATCAGGAATTTTCGCAATTTATTTTCTGTTTCCGCTTGACATACTGCGTGCAGTATGCTATAATTTAATCATAGAAAGGAGGTGAAAGACACGGAGACGATAAATACAATAGCCAATCTAATAACAGCGATAATCAACCTTGCGACAGCGGTTATCCTGCTTAGACTGGCTACCAAAAAGTAGGGTTCTGGGGCGAAAGCCCCTTCCCTTCCTCTTATCATACTCCATGTCAAAGAATTATGCAAATCATTTCTACGATTATCAGTATTATCGCAATGATTATTGCTATTACTGCATTTGTCAATGTTATTAAAAAGAGGTGATGTTCTATGGGTGCAACATCTACAGCATCTAAAAACAAATACAACAAAAAGGCTTACGAAAATTTTAATGTCCGCATAAAGCCGGAACTCTTTGCTCGCATTGATGCATACTGCAAAGAAAATAATTTAAGCCGCTCACAGTTTTTACAAAAATCTATTGATACATTTGCACCATTCCATAAGGAGGATATCTAAATGAAACATGGACTAAGTTCCAGCAGATTATACCATATCTATTCAGGGATGCAGCAACGTTGTTTAAACCCATGCCACCCTCAATACAAAAATTATGGCGCAAAAGGCATTACAATATGCGATGAATGGCTTGATAGTTTTACATCTTTTGTAAGTTGGTCATACGATAATGGATACGAAGATAATCTTACCATTGATAGAATAGACCCACAAAAAGGTTACCAGCCTGATAACTGCCAATGGATAACAAAATCCCTGAATAGCGCTCGGGTTCATAACCCAAATGCTTCTCAGATAGACATCGACCAAAAGTCCATGTATAACGGAACAAACTTGCGTTATATCCGACTGGAAAAGGGTCTTTCCGTCCCTGCTCTCAGTCGATTAAGCAATGTTCCTGTTCGCACCATTGAGGACATTGAAAAGCGTGGAGATTGCAAGGTCTCAACTGCTAAACTCCTTGCAGATGCACTGGAAGTTTCCCTCGATGTACTATGCGCAGATGATACCGAAGAAGGCCGCTAATGCGGTCTTTTTCTTTTCTAGAAAAAAGCATTGGCCAAGCCAATGCCTTTCCTAAAGGAGTTTTTGTCTATCTACTTTCCTCTCCATCGGAGTTCGATGATACCATAATATCACATTTTTTGGTTTTACTACTGCAGACTTTTTTGTATTCTTTTTTTGTTACCCTCAATCCGCGCTCTTTTGCAAAGATTCTCCTTGCTCTTGCAAGCCATTCGTAAATACTTCGTTCACTTGCTGGAATTTCTATTTCTGCCCTATGCACCCTGTTAGAAATATCTCCCCCCTGAATCGGTTTATCTGCATCAGTAAAATATACAATCTCCACCGCTTTCCGCTCCGGCTCCCGAATCCTCATCAATGTTTTTTCCACCGCAATGATGTCTCTAAATTCCGCTTCCATATCGTGCAACGCACCTTCTGCCGCCATAACCGCATAAGCTGTTGCATCAGTTGGCATTCCGCTTCCACCGCGATAAAACTCTTTCTTCGATGCTGTATAGATCTCATCGTATACCTTCTGCTTCAGTTGCTCTGATGTCAACTTCCCGCAGGCAGCATAGAAGCGGAAGGCCTCTGTTGCATAATCCCGAATATTATCTTTTTTCAATTTATCATCCTTCCCTCTGTACCTGTCCACATTTCACCGGCATATTCATACATCTTGCTTCACAATCTGTCTCCCTACAGTCAGCACAGCAAATATGCACCCATTTTCTTTTCCTGCATTTAAACAGGCCGCACCACCGGACACCTATCCTTTCTTCTTTTGTTGAACCCTTCGGTCTGCCCGGCTTACCCATTTTCCGCACCCGCTTCCAGCCCATCCAAGAAATACAGGATATTCCCTTTTTCTTTGATGCGGTATTTTTCCAGTTCGCACCGCTTCATGTACTTTCTGCCGTAGAGCATCAGCATATCGTTCCACTCTGTCCACGGAATGCGGTAGAAATCGCAGAAGCTGAATGATACCAAAACAAAACATTCCGCTCCCATCTCATGGTACGCTTCCATTGCATTCATCTGTGCTTCTGTCATGCGGTTATATGTAATGCTCTCAACCTTGACCGTTTCGCCCTTAAATCCCGGCAGGGCGTTATATTCCCTGTCTACGGTCGCACGGTCTACCACAAACTCTCTTACCTCTCCGTTTACCTTTAAGGTTGTTATATCTCCTGTGTAAATAGGTTTTCCGTGCCGGTCCCTGTAATCCGTTTCCTCTCCAAGGGTTGCGGGGTCTATGTCGTAAAAATCCCCCTGCGGTGTGCCGATTTCTGCTATTTCCTCGGTTTCAAATCCGTATGAGGGCAGACCGTAGACCCATTTATAGGAATCCGTGCTTTTGTCGTATGTCAATCCTCTGTATTTCATTATCTGATACCTCGCTTTTCTAATGCTTCCTTGTACCGTTCGTATGCTTCTAGTGTTATGTTTCCCTTTTCCAAAGGACACGGATTTTTAACGCCTGTCCTCGGGTCAATCAAAATCATGCTCACAAACATACCGCCATAAAGCGTAAGACCACACGCACAAAAACGGCTATCCCTGTCTAAGATAAATTCGCAATCATAACAACATTTTTCTTTCGCCATTATTTACCGCCTGCCTTTCCTGCATAAGAGGGGTGCTATCGCACCCCTTAACAGTTATTCAGTAATCAGTTTTCCGTTTACTTCGTAAAAAGCGGAGCGGAAGCCAATGCTGACGTGGGAGTAGGAACGGACGTAAATCAAGCCGAGAGCGGACGGACCCGAAACAGAGGCAATGTAGAACGCCGACCCACGGATAGGCATATACTCGCCCTCTTTAGCGTCAAACCATACATAAGTATTGTTTTCCTCTTCCAATCTCTTTTCCGGGATAATTCCCAAATCTCTAAGAGCCTGCGGAATCTCTGATAATTCAACCGTTAAATCCGCAATCTTTACGCCGTCATAATCCGGCTCGTACTCTTCGTGTTCCGGCAGGTCAACTATTGCAATATCTCCGCACTCTACATTGACCCTTACCGGTCCCCTGTTTGTCTTGACCTGCTGCCATTCCTTGCTATCCTTTGACAGGTCGCAATAGGTGGACGCTGCGTTATTGCCCGGGATATGCTCGATAATGCCGTTTACAATACGCAATCCTGCCAACCATTCCCATACATTGCCGTTAAGGTCTGATACGCCGTACTGCGTATGGTCGTGATTCCATGTAACCGGTCCGCTTCCTGTTAAGGTACGACCGTATCTGCAATTCTTACGCTCTCCCTCTTCGTTCGGGTGGTAATAATCCTTGCCGTAATTGGTGTTACCGTGTGGCAATGTGCCTTTCTCTCGGCTCTGATTTAACAAATATTCCCATTCTACGGCGGTCATTAAGTGCCAACCCTCGCCCTTGGCTCTGCAAGCCTGTACCGCTTCATCAAAGGAAATACATACGGTAGGGTCTACCATTGGCAGGCTGTACGCCCTGCCGTTAATAACCACGTTCGGATACTTGGAAATATAGATAGCGTCCGCCACCTTATCCCCGATTTTGAACATTGCCGGGGTTTCCTCTGTGTCCTGTGGTCGCATATAACGGCACATAATGGACGGTATGCCCCTATCGTCAAAAATTACTACGTTGTTGTGATGTACTGCGTTTAACATCTTCCTTGTCCTCCTTATTTTTTGGAATAAATTGAGTGTAACTTTATGCTTCCTCTCCGTTTTATGCTTTCCTCGGTATGTATTCCCGAATCGAAAAAAGCACAAAACGTAATACCGCCAATTACTGTAGTCGCTACGATATGCGACCCGATATTATGAAACTCGCACTTGTTTACGTTGCGGTATGCTATCGTATGCTTTTCCGCTCTGCTTGCCATTTTGCCCCTCCTTTCTCGGTGTGACCGTTACTTTAATATCTACACCCTCTTTACGGGCAATCAGCAAAGCCAAGGTTTCATAAAAGCGTTGTGCCTGTATCTGTTCCATGCAACGCCCTCTCTTCCTCCATAATCTCTACTGCTGCTTCTTTAATCTGTCTAAAATCTTCTTTCAGAATGTCCGCCGTAAGTTCCAAGACCCCCAGCGTCAGTGTGTTTTGCTTCCAACAATCCCCATTTCACATACGTTGTCTGTTGTAATCCGTTTCATCCTTATCCCTCCAAATCTTCCAACCGCATCCCTGCGGCTATCGCCCGTATCACAGGTACCGTCACGCCATTCCCAGCCTGTTTGTAAAGCTGATTATCGCTATTCACCAATGCTGCCCGCTCAAAGTATGTATCATCCCACCCCTGCAGGCGGAAGCATTCCTTTGGTGTCAGCTTTCGTATCGCAACATAACATCCGTATTTTTCATACCAAATGCCGTATGCAAAACCACCATCTTCCAGACTAATCAATACTCCATGTCTATCCTGTCCCGTCAGCGTAAACATAGGCTCACCGTTCTCTTTGCATCTTCGTCCGTTCTGCCGCTTCGTTTCTCTGTCCGGTGTTAATACAGGAATTGCAATCTTCGGACTGTTGTTATTTCCTCCCGATAGACACTGCGAAATCCCATTCGTATCAAAAACCTTTCCATCTTGTGATTTGCTTACTTTTGCAATGACATCAACACCGCTTGTTTCCCTCGCTCTGCCGCAGATGCCTTTATGATATCTGCTCTGCAAACAAAACGCCTTATCATGCAAATCCAAGCCGGCTCCATAGGACATGTCGCAAAAATAGGGTAATGCTATACTTGGTTCCAGATTACCGCCGTCACCTCCTAGCAGGCATGGAGCAATTCCATTTGAATCATAAATTCTTCCGTGATTCGGATTTTTCCGCTTTTTTGTTGGCGTAAAATTTCCTACTTGAAGAACAGTATTTTCTCCGTCTGCTCTTTCGACAGGAAATACCTGCTGGGTACCTCGTCCTCTAAGATGTCCAATAATGAATACACGCTCCCGGTTCTGCGGGACGTAATCTGCAGAGTTGATAACCTGCCATTCTGCATCATACCCGCTTTCGTCCATCGCAATGAGAAGTTTAAGGAAGTCCGTTCCTCCATTAA
>CAMBLO010000041.1 GCA_945868505.1 uncultured Clostridia bacterium
TCATTCGCAATCGTTTCCGTATTGCTTTTGGAATGACTATGGGTTGTGTGTTCATTGTACGCTATTCTATTTTCAAAGTTCACAACACTTCCGCAGTGCAAGGATTATTTTAGCAAAGGTATATCATATTGTCAAGCAAAATTTTCAACTTTTTTCAAAAAATTTTCAAAATTCGGAAAAGCCTTGAAAATCAAGGCTTTTCCCATAGGTCAAATGATAAGGTTCAATCTTCCAATACAACTTTTTTGAAAACCTCTCCGATATTTTCTGCGATCACCAATGCTGCTTTATTGTCATAAGATGTTGCAGATTTATTCACCAGCACCAGTTTATTTCCCCTATAATAATTCAGCAGCCCCGCCGCAGGGTAAACATTCAGGCTGGTGCCCCCAACGATCAGCAGATCCGCCTTGCTGATGAAATCCACAGACTTATAGATGGTTTCCTGATCCAGTCCTTCTTCATACAAAACCACATCGGGGCGCACAATCCCGCCGCAGGCATCGCAGCGTGTAATGCCCTCGTCAGCTATCACATAATCCAGATCAAAGGGTTTGCCACATTTCACGCAATAATTTTTATACAGCGTGCCATGGAGTTCCAATACATTTTTGCTGCCTGCTCTCTGGTGCAGATCATCGATATTCTGGGTAATGACTGCTTTGAGCTTGCCCATTTCCTCCAGCTTTGCCAGTGCCTTGTGACAGTCATTGGGCTTTGCATCGGGATACAGCAGTGTTTTTTTATAATATTTGAAAAAAACCTCAGGGTTCTGTTCAAAAAACGTATGGCTCAAAATCACTTCCGGGCGCACGCCATATTCATTGATCGCCTGAAAAATACCATTTTCGCTGCGGAAATCAGGAATACCGCTTTCCGTAGATACCCCCGCACCGCCAAAAAAAACGATATTATCGCTTTCATCGATCCATTTCTTCAACTGTTTCCATTTTTCATCCATGGGAACCCCTCCTGTCTTTTGATCCAAAAATCTTTGTCCCAATTATACCATAAAAAACAGACCTTTGCGCTGATTTCGCAAAAGTCTGTCCATTTTTTATTCTTTCATATTTTTTTATTCCGCTGGCTTTTCATATTTTACAACTGTATCAATGATACGATGGCTTTCCACTTTTTCTACCTGAATCTTCATGCCGCCTGCCTCCAGCACAAATTTTGTGCCGTCATCAGGGATTTTCCCCAGTTCGCCGAAAATATAGCCGCCGAAGGTATCATATTCTTCCACAGGCAGTTTGATTTCCAATTCTTCTGCCACATCATCCAGAGAAGCACCGCCGCTAATCTTCCAGATGTTTTCACCAACAGAGATGATTTCCTTATCATCCTCATCCAGATCGCCCACCAGAAGTTCCATCAGGTCATGCATGCTGATGACACCACTCAAGCCGCCATATTCATCCAGCACCACCGCAAAATGTTTCTTTTCTTGTTTCATATTGCGGAACAGGACGTCCGCCTTCATGGTTTCAGGCACATAGTAAGGCTTTTCCACAGCCTTCGCCATGATGTTTTCTCGGTTCTTGTCCTCCAGGCGGAAATAATCCTTCGTATTCAATACCCCAACGATGTCATCCTGATCCTCTCTGTAAACAGGATAATAGGTAAATCTGCTCTGCAGGATGGTTTCCTTCCATTCCTCTTCAGTTTCTTCCAGGCCAAGGGCTGTCACATCCACACGATGGGTGCAGACCTCATCCACCGCCGTATCATCAAAGGCAAATACATTTCTGATCCATTCTGTTTCTTCTCTGTCGATGGTGCCTTTTTCCGTGCCGACTTCCAGCATCATATAAATTTCTTCTTCAGAAACGACTTCATCCTCATCCTCAGGGTTGATGCCCAGAAGTTTCAGGATCCCATTGGTGGAAACCGTTAACAGCCATACCAGCGGCGCAAAGAATCGGGAAACCATGGTCAGCATACCACTCATCCCCAACGCCAGACCTTCCGCCTTCTTCATACCTACACGTTTGGGCACCAATTCGCCGAAAACAAGATTGAAATATGCCAATACTAATGTAATAACAAACACGGCAAAGGTTTCCAGCACCGCCACAGAAATACCTACACCTGCCCCCTGCAGTGCCTCTACCAGCGCACCTGCAAAGTTTTCCGCCGCAAAGGCAGACCCCAGCAAACCTGCCAGCGTGATAGCCACCTGAATGGTGGACAGGAATTTTGTTGGCTGTTCCGTCAGCCGAACCAGTCGCTGCGCCCTTACATCGCCTTCCTTTGCCATCTTCTGCAGTTTTGTATCATTCATGGAAATGACCGCGATCTCTGCACTGGCAAAAATCGCATTCAGTCCGATCAAGACCATCTGTAATATCAATGGACCCATATAACTCATATTTTTCTTCCTCTCTTACATTCTAACTATACTATATCCAAAATAAGACGCAAAAAGGCATACCCCGCTCAAAAAGACGAAGTACACCCTTATTTCTATTTCACATCGGTATATGTAATTATCAGAATACAACTTCGGGCGCAACTGTCGTCCATGCCGTTTCACTCTCCTCAAATCATATATTGAACCGTATTCTGCCACAAAATCCCTATGCCGTCAATAGGATAAGTCTTAAGATTCTGTGAACATTTAAAAAACACCTGTGATAAAGATTTCCAGACCAATGAAGATCAGTATCACACCGCCCAAAATGCTGGCTTTGCCTGCCAATTTGGTGCCGACCTTTTTCCCGATGCCCAGCCCCCAAAAGCAGATCACAAAGGTCACCGCCGCAATGATGATCGCCGCCAGCAGTGCCATACCAAAATCATAATCGGCAATGGTAAACCCTACCGAAAGGGCATCGATGGAGGTTGCTACCCCCTGCACCATCAGCGCGCCAAAGCCCACCCCATGCAGCTCCGCTTCCTCCTCGCCGCCTTTGAGGCCTTCCCGAAGCATACTGCCGCCAATATAGCCCAGCAGTGCCAAAGCAATCCAAGGGATCAGCTTTTCAAACACCTGAAAGGTATTTACAATGGTATGAATACAAATCCACCCTACCATAGGCATCAGGGCCTGAAAGAAAGCAAATACCCCGGCAATGCCGCACATACGGCCTTTTTTCATCTGCGGCTCATTGAGCCCATTTGCCAGAGAGACAGAAAAGGCATCCATCGCCAATCCCACCCCCAGCAATACGCTGTTAAATAAGAACATAAATCCAATCGTCATAGAAAACTCCTCCTCTATTCTATATGGCCTTTCCATCTTCTCTAAAACAAAAAAGCCCAAGTATGGGTAAACCATACCTGAGCTGTTCATTCCATAGACAGACTCCATGTATAGCTTCCCAGTTATACATGAGTCTCGCATTTTAAAACAAGCCAGATCCTTTATCGACCAGTATGTTGACTTGCTACGCAGTTTCCTGCGCTTGCTACTCCCTCACGAGTACTATAAGTATAGTCCAAAAAACGCCCTGCGTCAAGGGAGCAGCTACAACCTTCCTTCAGCAAAAAACTTCTGTCAAAGCTTCGCATCATACAAAGCGTCACTTTTGGGCTGGGCCAAAGGCAGTCTCATGCCGTTTACCAGCATATATTTTCCGCCGTCTGTCAGCTTCCCGATGACAGCCGCCACAATGCCTTCCGCCTGCAGCTTTTCCACCAGCTTATCGCCGTTATCCGCTGCAATGATCATGGTCCCGCTGGAAATCAGCCCCAGATAGTCAATGCCCATGGCCTTGCAGATTTTCTTTGTTTCTTCCTTCACAGGGATGCTTTCCACAAAAACATCAACCCCCAGGCCGGAACATTCCGCCATTTCCCAGACTGCACCTAAAATGCCGCCTTCTGTGGCGTCATGCATGGCGGTTGCCCCATGGGCAAAAGCAATCTCCGATTCCCTTCCAACGGAAAGATAGTTTTTCATATCCTGGGCAGTTTTCAATTCTTCCTCGGTCAAATAGGCTTTCAGCCCTTCCTCCCATTCCTTAGCAAGAATGGCTGTGCCTTCTGTGCCTGCCCATTTTGTCATCACAACATCCTGTCCCGCCTTTGCGCCGCCGGTGGAAAGAATCTTTCTCTTTCTTGTTTTCCCAATGACCGCTGCGGAAATTACAGGCTTGCAGACCACATCGGTTACTTCCGTATGACCGCCCAAAATCTCTATATTGCGTTCCTCCGCCGCCCGAATGGCTCCTGTCATCATTTCTTCCAGCAGGGCTTCCTCACTTTCAGGGGGCAGCAGAACCGTCAGCAGTACGCCCACAGGCTCTGCCCCTGCGGAATAAATATCGTTGCAGTTGATCTGTACCGCCAGATAGCCAATATCCTTTGCCGCCCCTGTGATAGGGTCTGTGGAAAGGATGCAAAATTCCCCGCCTAGGTCGATGGCAGAGCAGTCCTCCCCTGTTTTCGGGCGCAGGATTACATCGTCCCGCTTCACTTTGCTTTCCATCATGGGCTTCATTACGATCTTCTCCAAAATCTCAGGAGGTATTTTGCCGATCTCAAACATTATTTTTCATCCTTTCCTTTACAAAAAGCCCCTGCGGGAACATGACATCTGTCATGCTGTCTCCCGACAGAGGCTTCCAAATTCCTGTTTTCTATTACTGGATACCAAAGCTTTCTGCTGCATTTCCCGATACATCTGTTGGTGTTTCCGCCGCAGTCGTTTCCGGTTTCTTTGTACCCACTGTTACCTCGTCTGCCGCCGCACGATAAGAGCTGCTGCTGAACCATTCATTGCTGATAAGCTTTCCGCCTTCGTATACTTTTTTGCGCACGCTGACCTTGCAGCCGGTTCTGCCCTTGGAAGTTACAACTCTTTCGCCTTCCAGCATTTCCGGATCTTTTGTGACGATTTCTGCCGGCTTATCAATGGTTGCCTCATAGACCGTTTCAAATTCCACTTTTCTGCTGGAGCTGTGCACTTCATGCCCATAAATATTCATGACCAGCTTGCCGCCGCTGGCATAGGCTTCGATCATAATGGGATATTCCGTATTGTTTCGGAATTTCAGGTCTTTATATGTCCCCGCCACGGCAGCGTCTCTGCCCAAAGGCACATAGCCTACTGTCATGGAATGGGGAGAGCGTTCCACAATATCCAGCTCCGCCATGATTGCAGCGTTGTACAAGGTGGAGGTTACCTGGCATACGCCTCCGGCCATGCCCTGTTCCACCTTACCGTTCACATAAACGCCTGCATTCTTATAGCCCCCTGCCGCCGTCTGGCTGCCCAGATTCGCATTGGCAGAAAAAACTTCGCCGGGTGCGACAACTGTGCCATTGATATAATTGCAGCCCACAGCAAGGTTATTGTTTCTGTTTTTATCACTGTTCGTATAAGTCGTATAATATGTGCCAATTAGGTCTGTCACGTGGGAGTTATCCTCCGCTGTCACTTTTGGCTCTGTCACTTCCGCCACAATGGCAGCTTCGCCGCTGATTCTCGTTTCCAAAACCGCCGCTACATTTTCCGCAGTTTTCTCCTTATCCATCATAAGGCCGGTCTGTTCATCGGAAATGATAAATTTCCCGTTCTTTCTGACTACGGTACTATCTACGGCTTCTTGGTCGAATTCCTCCGCCACCTCTGTCAACTTGGCATCCAACAATTCCTCATCATATCCATAGACCAGCTCGATATCCATACCATTCTTCAACAGCTCAGAGCCCACTGCAAAGCGTTCTTCCTCCGTGCCTTCACGACCTGTCAGATATGCCTGCTTGACTGCGCCTTCCACATCATAGCCTGCGCCAATGTCCTCAAAGAGGATTTCCCATTTCTGTTCTTCCTCCCCTTCCCCATAATGCAGCGTCAAAATCTGCCCGACGATCTCTGCTTTATATTTCTCTTGCAGCTTGGCAATGGCTGCTTCTTCACTCAGACCCGCCACTTCTTCTCCGTTGATGGTGATACCCTGATAGATGCCTTCCGCCGCCAGCAAATCTCTTACCTTGGCTTTATGTACCTGATGATACCCGAAAACGACCACAACTGCCAGCAAAACCACAACTGCTGCGATCACCAAAGGCTTTTTATTTCCATAGTCTTTTTTTCTCTGCATCTTCTGCTGTTTTTGCTGTCTCGGTCTTTTTCTCTCCTGTTCCAATCTTTTCGCCCCCTTACACTTTCGTTTCGCCCCTTACCGAAGCAATTTTTCTACAAATTCCAACCATTCCTGTCAAAATAACGTAGTTTCACTTATCATAACGAAATATAGTATAAAATACAAGTCTAATTGATTGAAAAATCCTTACATTTTTGTTACGATTTTCCGCGAAAAATCCCTTTTTTAGAAAACGTTTTCTATTTCCTATCCATCAATAAATACCATAGAGCAGGAAAGGCGCGATCAGGCTCAGCACCATGGCTACTGCCAAAATAATGGCAATCACTGCAGATATTCTCTTTTTCATTTTATATTTATCAGCCGGTTTCATTTCCTTTTTCCTTCTTTCCATCCTTATTTTTATGTAAAAAGCTTCTCTGCATCCAGCCCCATTTCCCGCAGAAAACGGGAAGGCTTCGTTTCTTTTTCATACCGCTTCTTCATGGCAGAAAGGCAAAGCTTTTCCCCCGCTCTCGTCATTGCCACATAAAACAACCGCCGTTCCTCTTCAATCTCTTCCAGCCCTTTTTCATGGGGCACAACCCCCTCCACCAAAGAAGGCAGGAACACTGCCCGAAACTCCAGCCCTTTTGCGCCATGCATAGTCATCAGGGCAACGCCCTTTCGTTTCTGCCCTTTCTTCCGGGTCTGCTCTTTGATCTGCTGGCTTAGCTCCTCCATCCTCTGACGGAACGCGGTCACATCTGCGCAGTCCTTCGCCGTTTCCATGATCTCATCGGCGATCTCCCACAGCACTTGGGCACTGGTTCGCCTATATGCTGCAAATTCCTCCAGATATTCATCATATCCAATGACTTTTCTTACATATTTCAGCCCGTCATAGGGTGATTTTTTCCGCACATGGCTCAGGTCGATCCGCAGGTTTTCCAGATGTTCTTCCTGCCACCGCTTCAGGGACGGGCAAACAAAAAGACTCCGCATCAGATTATAGGGCATCATCTCTGCTTCCGCCAGCAAATCTTTCCCGATATATCGCTTCGGTTTATTCAAAATACGCCGCAGCGCGCCATCTGATTCCTCATTCTCTGCCAACAGCAGATAGGCCAGCAGATCCCTTGCCACCCAATGCTCGTAAACATTGCCGCTGTTGTCCCGCAGATCGTAAGGGATGCCCCGTTTATACAATTCTCTGGCAAAGGCACCCCCCTGCAGGTTCGTCCGATAAATGACAGCAATCTCCGTCAAAGGTACACCCTCATCCAGCAGCTTAGCAATCTTTTCTCCGATAATCTCCGCTTCCTTTGCCGCATCCTCCGCCAGAAAGAAGGTTACTTTATCACCTTCCTCACCGGTCCCCTTTATATTTTTCACAAATCTTGTTTCATTGTTCCCAATAACCTTTTCCGCCAGAGAAATGACCCGCTCTGTGGAACGGTAATTGGTGTTCAGCGTGACCTTTTTCGCATCAGGATACAAGGTGGGAAAATGCAGCAAAAAATCCGGTCTTGCTCCGCGGAAGGCATAAATACTCTGGTCATCATCCCCCACCACAAAAAGATTCTGATGCTTTTCCGCTAGGATCCGCAGACATTCGAACTGGGTTTTATTCACATCCTGAAACTCATCCACCAGAATGAATTTATATTTTCCCTGCCAATAGGCTCTCACTTCCCCATCCTCGTTCAAAAGCTGATAGCAAAGAGTCAGCATATCGTCGAAATCCAGTTTTTCATGCCGCTCCTTATATCTTTCATAGGCATTGTACAGCCTACGAAATTCCTCCACAGGCATCTCCGTGGGTTCGAAAGTCTTTGGATTTTCCAATTCACTGTTCATCAAAGAAAGCTGGGTGAAAAACTGGGAAATATATTCTTCTATATCAGGGATGTCCCATTTCGTTTCTTCTACGATATGCCGCAGAACATTCCTTCTTTCCTCTTCCTGGAATACCCGCTCCACGCCCCAGCCATATTTGCTCCGCAAAATGCGAAAAAATACACTGTGGAACGTACCAAAAGAAACGCCCTCGGGGCCCTTTGCCCGTTGGAACCGCTCTTTCATCTCATCCGCCGCTGCCTTGGAAAAGGTCAGTGCAAGGATTTCTTTGGGTCTTGCCAAATTTTTCTCCAACAATCGCAGGATGCGGCAAAGCAACACAGTTGTTTTCCCGCTGCCTGGCCCCGCCAGTACCAGCATCGGCCCTGTTTCGTGGCAGACTGCCTCCTTTTGGGCTGTATTCAGCTTCTTTCCCACGGGCTTTCCTCCCTTCTCCGCAAATTCTCTAAAAAATTAGTATATCACATCTTATCATAGAAAAGCAAAAAACAGTGTTTTCCACTTCTTAAAAAATTCTTTCTAAAATCCTAACAGATTCTTTGTTGTAAAATTTTTATTTCTATATTAAAATATTAAACGCATTGAAGCAGCAATGCAATAAATCTGTCCAAAGGGTTTTCACTTTTTTCAGGAAACCCGCAGGAGGTATCTTATGAATATCGGTATATTTTCCGACACCTATTTTCCACAGCTCAACGGCGTGGCAACCTCGATTCGAACCCTCTCCAACGCTCTGCGGGAAAGAGGGCATAATGTTTATATCTTCACCCCTTCCGATCCCCGCTGCGAAGGTCAGCCGGAGGAAAAGGATATTTTTCGCCTGCCCAGTGTTCCTGTTTATTTTGTAAGGGATTATCGTGCGGGCTACATCTTTCCGCCCCATATCCTGAAAAAAATCTCCAAGCTGGAATTGGATATCGTCCATACCCAGACGGAATTTCCTCTGGGCTTTCTGGGCAAGCTGGTCTCCACCACAGAGGGCATCCCCATGGTACATACCTATCACACCATGTATGAAGATTACGTTCATTATATCGGCGGCGGGCATATCATTTCCAAAGGAATGGCGCGGGATTTCAGCAGCACCTTCTGCAATGCAGCTATGGGCGTCATCGCTCCTACCCGTAAAACAGAGCAGCTTCTCGCCAGCTATGGTGTCACAAAGCCCATTTCCATCATTCCCACAGGCATCAATACATCCCATTTCCGCAAGGAAAACTTCGACCCTGCGGAAATTCTGGAACTGCGGAAATCTTTGGGATTGGAAGCGGATACTCCCGTCATTATCTCTATTGGTCGTATCGCCAAGGAAAAGAGCATCGACGTAGTCATCTCTGCCCTGCCCAAGCTCGTCGAAAAACTGCCTGATTTAAAAATGGTCATCGTTGGCGAAGGCAATGAAATCGAAAATCTGGGTAAATTCGCCGAATCCATTGGCGTTGGCGATCATGTCATGTTCACCGGCGGTAAGCCTTGGGAGGAGATCGGCAAATATTATCAGTTGGGCAATGTATTCTGCAGTGCCTCTGTTTCCGAAACGCAGGGGCTTACCTTTGCAGAAGCCATGGCCGGCGGTATCCCCGTCGTAGCAAAAAAGGATGAATGTATCGAAAATATCATCACAGATAACGAAACAGGCATGCTTTTCGAATCTGACGAAGAACTGCCTGACCTGCTCTATCGCGTCTTGACGGATAAAGCATTATCCTCCCGCCTGTCCCAAGCCTCTATACAGGCCATGGATCGTCTTTCTGTTGATGCCTTCGCAGACAGCGTGGAACAGCTTTATAAAAACATTCTGGAAAACGGCGAACGACCCAAGCGCATCGCCGCCCCCGCCATTCCTTTGGTCATTGGTGTAAAAGCTGCCAAAGGGATTACAAAGCTTCCCTACAAGCTGGTACGCAACTCTCGAAAAAAAGCAGCATCTTTCCTTTCTGCCCCGAAAGAAAAATAAATATTTGGCGGAGCTTATCCTGCTCCGCTTTTTTTCCAAAACTTTTTCAAAAAAGTGCTTGACAAAACCATTTCTATATTGTATGATAGTTCCTGTGCCAAATGAATATGTGAGTGTAGCTCAGCTGGATAGAGCGTCTGACTACGGATCAGAAGGTCGCGTGTTCGAATCATGTCACTCACAGAATAAAAACCGCAAACCATAAGGTTTGCGGTTTTCTTTTTGTGGTTTATAGAAAAAGCGGAAGAGTTTGAGAAATAGAAAGTCTTCATTCGTCAGGCTTTGCCTGGCTCATTTTTTGCTCCACATATCATAGGGTCACGGGGTTCCTTTTCGAAAGCCTTCATTCGTCAGGCTTCGCCTGACTTATTTATTTGCTCCGCAAATCTTTTTCATACTGAACCTTGCAAGCAAATTCAGCATTTGTATACCATGAAAACGGCTTTCTCCGTTTTATAAAAAATAAGGGCGGTATTTCTACCGCCCTTTTTATCGTGGGAAACCTATAAATCTATAGATAAATTATTTGTCCACCTGAGGAGCTTCGTCGTCCATCCATTTCAGCAGACCGCCCATTTCAGCGTCTTTATCCCAAACATATTTCTTTGCTTCGGATGCGATTACGCCGGACAGACCGATCAAAGCAACCATGTTGGGGAATGCCATACATGCGTTCAGTGTATCAGCTACGTTCCAAACTACGTCCAGAGCAGCTACACAACCGATCAGAACAACAACTGTCCAAGCAATACGGAAAGGTTTGATGGATTTAACGCCTACCAGATAAACCCATGCACGTTCGCCGTAGTAAGACCAACCCAGAATTGTGGACCATGCGAATGTGATCAGACCAAATGTCAGAACTGCAGGACCGATTACAGGGATAGCATTGAATGCGCCAGCTGTCATGTTAGCACCCACCAGACCTTCCATACCTACGGGGTCTTTAATGATAGAGGATACCAGAACCAGACCTGTCAGCAGACATACAACGATTGTATCCCAGAATACACCGGACATGGAGATCAGAGCCTGTCTTGCAGGGTTTCTTGTAGCAGCACATGCGTCTACGATAGGAGCAGAACCCAGACCGGATTCATTTGTGAACAGACCACGGGATACACCGGCACGGATACATGCTGTAACAGTTGCACCTACGAAACCACCGCCTACAGCTGCGGGATTGAAAGCGCCTTTAATGATTGCTGCAAATGCAGCGGGGATGTAAGCTGCGTTGATGAAGCAGATGATGATGCAGCCCAGGATGTACAGACCAGCCATGAAGGGGATCAGTTTTTCACATACTTTGGAGATGGATTTAACGCCGCCCAGAATAACCAGACCAGTGATAACCATCAGAACAACACCAGTTACAACTTTAGGAACACCGAATGTACCGTTTACGGATTCAGCGATGGAGTTACCCTGTACCATGTTACCGATACCGAAACCAGCCAGACCTGTGAACAGCGCGAACAGAACGCCCAGCCATTTCTGGCCCAGACCTCTTTCCAGAGCGTACATAGGACCACCAATGTAGGAACCGTCAGCTGCTTTTACACGGTATTTAACAGCCAGTGTAGCTTCACCGAATTTTGTTGCCATACCCAGCAGACCTGTGAACCACATCCAGAAAACAGCACCAGGACCACCTGTACCGATAGCAGTAGCAACACCTACGATGTTACCAGTACCGATTGTAGCAGCCAGAGCTGTTGCCAGAGCTGCGAAGCCGCCGATATCACCGGATGCTTCTTTATCGGGTGTAACAGACAGTTTGATACCAGTGAAAGTTTTTCTCTGGATACCTTTTGTTCTGATTGTCAGCAGAACGTGTGTACCGATCAGCAGCACCAGCATGATAGGACCCCATACTACGCCGTTGATAGCGGTTACGAAATTGTTAAAAGCTTCCATTTATAATTCCCTCCCAATTATTAAATAGAGTATTATAATTACGCGGCAGAACCTATTTGTCTTTCTCTCAAAAACAAAAGAATGCCTTTCCCATCCCCACGAAAAAACGGGAAAAGTTTTTTCCAAGAGGTTTTGAAGAAAAACCTATCAGATTCATTTACCTGTTATTATTTTACCTGATTTCCAAGAAAAAACAAGTACTTTTTTATAGTAGTTCGCATGCTATCTTTTCATTTTTTAGTTAAACTGCATATTTTTATCGTATATTTTCATTTGTTTTTACAACATTTTTGTTGATTCAGTTGATGGAATTCAGCAACCAGAATTTGTACAAAAAGAGGTAATTTGAACGAAATACTTGCAATCTTAACACTTTTTTTACGACAGGAAGTACAAAAAACAAAGCATTTCGCTCCTGAATGGCTCATTTTTTAAATCACACATTGCCATACATTTTTTTCCATTTTGAAATTGTGCAATATCCCCACTCATTTTATTTCCATTAAAAAACTGTGTTTACAGTTTTTACCATTTCATTCTGTGAATATCGTTTTCCCCGCAGAAATAAAGGCCTCTAAAATCAATCCTTTATCTTTCATATTTGTAAAAAACAGGAAATTTTTCATGGTAAATCTCAATTCATATCAGAATGAATCCCACACTTTTTAAAAATATAAATCTAATATTTCTCCTTAGTTAAATCTACTTTTAAGAAATAAAACATTCATTTTGATATTTTCCAGAAGAATTTCTCCTGCTTCATAAAAAAAGAAGCGATGCTTTGCATCGCTCCTCAAATTTGTCCGCCAGTCAGTGACAGTTGCCGCCGCAATGATGATCATGCTCGCTGCAGCCTTCATGGTCGTGATCATGATGGTGGTTACATTCCACTGCCGCATTGAATTCCAGTGTACCATCTACATAAGCCTGGGCTTTTTCGTCTGCATTGCCGCTGACGCCGCCCCGCAGTTCGATTCCCTTTGCTGCCAGTGCTGCTTTGGCACCGCCGCCAATACCACCGCAAATCAGTACTGTTGCACCATTCAGCAGCAGGAAATCTGCCAGCAGGCTGTGGCCGCTGCCCATTGTGGGTACGATCTGTGTATCAAGGATCTTACCATCTTCTACTGTGTAGAATTTAAATTCCTTTGTGTGACCAAAATGCTGGAACACTTCGCCGTTTTCGTATGTCACCGCAATTTTTGTTTTCATTTCACTTTCCCCTCTCTTTTTATCTCATCTTTTCCAAGAAATCTACCATAGGATCCAGCCATTCCCCTTCATATTCTTCCGCTGCGCCTCTGTCGCATTTTGCTGCAATGGCAGGGTCAATGGGCAGCTTGCAAACCACGGGAATATTGTGTTTTGCTGCGATTGCTTCAATCTGGCTTTCCCCAAAGATCTTATGGATGCCTCCGCAATCGGGACATTTGAAATAAGACATATTTTCCACAATGCCCAAAATAGGCACATTCATCATTTCTGCCATTTTTACCGCTTTATCCACGATCATGCCTACCAGTTCCTGAGGAGAAGTTACAATAATAATGCCGTCGATGGCGATAGACTGGAATACAGTCAGAGGAACATCCCCTGTGCCAGGGGGCATATCGATGAACATATAGTCCACATCTCCCCAGACAACATCCTTCCAGAACTGTTTTACGGTTTCTGCGATCACAGGACCTCTCCATACAACAGGATCTGTATCATTATCCAGCAGCAGATTTACAGACATCATTTCAATCCCTGTTTTGGATTCACAGGGCAGCATGCCCAACTGGGTACCATATGCCTTCTCCGTCATGCCAAACGCCTTGGGGATGGAAGGGCCTGTGATATCTGCATCCAGAATAGCTGTCTTTTTGCCCTTTCTGTTTGTCAGCACTGCCATTGTGGAAGTCACCATAGACTTGCCAACGCCGCCTTTCCCGCTGACAACAGCAATGACCTTTTTGATATTGCTGTGTTCATTGGGTGCTACCAAAAAATCCGCAGGTTTGCGGCTGCTGCAGTTGGAAGAGCAGCTTCCGCAGTTATGAGAACAATTTTCGCTCATTTGTATTCATCTCCTAAATATCAGTTTTTGTCTTTTTTGCAACAGATTTGTCCGCATTTTCTTCCACATCCGGCATTTTCCCGTTGGCAAAGATCGATATCTCCGCCTTCAATGAAAAGCATTTTGCCATTCACCAGGGCATCCGCCAGTTTTCGTCGTGCATCATTGTAGATTCCTTGCACCGTCGTCCGGGCAATGCCCATCTGCTCCGCACATTCCTCCTGGGTATAGCCCGCCAAATCGATCAGGCGAATGGTTTCATATTCATCCACCGCCATGATGATGCGTTCCTCGCCAGCTTCACTGCCCATAGGGGCGAAACTGTTGTTTCGGGGCATCCCGCAGACACGTCTGCATTTTCTCGGCCTCGCCATAGAAACGCCTCCTTATTTCTGACATATGTTGCTTTCTATAGTATACACCTATTCCGACATATGTCAATATCTTTTTGTCCAAAAAGAAAAACCCTCAAATCTTTTTAGACTTGAGGATTCTTTTTTTATTTTTGGTGACGGTAATTTTTCATTGCCATGCCAAGGAGCATCAATACAACAAATACAATCATGTAGTAGATAATGGATTTTCCAAGGGAAATAATGGCCGCCAACACCATAAAGCCGCTCGCAAGGATACCCAAAATCGGGGCAATAAAACGATTGAACGTACCCAACTCCTTTTCCTTCCGCATGTGCATCCAGAAAATAGGGATATACATCGCGTAAATCGTAATGATAGGCAGTTCAGAACTATCGAAACAGAAAGGACCAAACCAAGGATCTGTCAGATTTGCGCCGAAGAAATATGTCAGCCAGATCGCTGCCATCAAAAGACCCATAACAGAGGAGTTAGAAGGCATATTTGTCACTTTATCCACCGCGCTGAATACGTGGGGCATAGGCCCTTCGCCACGGGCTGCCATGGCATAGAACGCACGGGTACATGCCAGCATCAGGCCATTCAGCGTGCCCAAACAGGAAATCACAACGAATACGAACAGCAATGTGCCGCCCACATTGGAAAATACTGTAGAAAAGGCAATCTTCGCACCGGTTTCGCCGCCTGCCATCATCACTTCATTTTCAACTGCACCAGCCAAACCTACATAATATAACATATAAACCAATACAACGAAGGCAGAACCAAACATCAGTGCCAAGGGCAGATTCCTTTGAGAATCCTTCAGTTCAGAGTTGATGCTGGTCGCACAGATCCAACCTTCATAGGCAAAGCAGGTGCCTACTACCGCCGTGAACAAAGGACTTCCTCCAACAAAGGAAGTTGCCGTTGTCGTTGTAAAATTCTGTACCAGAATACCGTTTTTCAAGCCAAAGATTGTTCCAACCAGTGCCATCAGCAGCAAGGGGATCAGTTTGATGACCGTTGTCGCTACCTGGAATTTCCCTGCCAGTCTGGGAGAGATGGCATTCAATACATAACTGCCAATCAGGAACAGCCCTGCCAGGTTCATAGCCTGTGCGCCAACGATATCCCACCCCATCAGTACGCAGAAATACCGCGCCGCTACCCACGCAACTACAGAAGTCATCGTAGGAAAATAAATCGTCGCCATAAACCATGCAAAGTAATACCCATATTGGGAGCCTACCATGACTTCCGCATAGTCAACAACACCGCTGACCTTCTCATATCTTGTTGCCATAACCGCAAAATTATAAGCGCAGATGATCATGACCAATCCGCCCAGGAACCAGGCCAAAATACCCAAAGGCAAATCGCCTCCCGTTGCCACCAGCACTTTTTCCGCTTTAAAGAATACACCACTGCCGATCACGATCCCCACGACCATGGCGATGGCTGTCAGCAATCCATATCTTTTTTCAATCCTTCCTGCATGATTTCCTCTCCTTTTCTGCATCGGCGCATATCTGCTTCGCCACTGTTATGCTTTGTCCTACCAAAGTAACACCTTTTGATAGAAAATTCAACTGTTCCCCAAGAAACTCCATGTTCTTTTTTTCATACCTTCCATAAATGCCCCTTTCTCTTATCCATGCAAACGTGGATTTGCTTTTCCTCCCATAAAATGCTACACTAGAAAGAGCATATTGCAAAGGAGGAAGCCCCATGCTGATCTATATCGGTTTGATGCTCGGCATCGCCATCTTTTTCTATAAGGAAAGCAAAAAACTTCTGGAAGGTCAGTCCAATCTTCTGAAGGAATTTTGTAAAGACCCTGTGTCCACAAAAAAAGCCCTTAGCCTGCTCAGAAAAGTATTTCTGACCTCTGTTGTCAGTGCTGTTTTGATGGCAGTCTGCTTTGTGATAACAAAAGCAACCGGCACCATGCCGAAGCCTGTGGCTGCCCTCTCCATAATATGCTATGGAGCCGGCTTTATTGCGGCAATGTTCCAGCTAAAAAATTTTTAGCAAGCAAAAAAGAGTCCATTTGGACTCTTTTTTTATCGAAGGAACATTCTCAGTAATGTATCCTGCAATTTGTTGTAAGGCGCATATCTGACAGGCAAATCCATCCAAGTATGCTTATTTACGATGCTCTTTTCGTGGCTGAAGGTATCAAAACTCTTCTTGCCATGATAGCTGCCCATGCCGCTCTGCCCTACGCCGCCAAAACCCATTCTGCTGGTTGCCAGATGAATGATAGTATCGTTGATGCAGCCGCCGCCAAAGGGTACATGCTTCAGGAAACGGTCTGCCACAGCCTTGTTCTGGGTAAACAAATACAACGCCAGAGGTTTTTCCCTTTCTTTGATGAAGGCTTCCGCCTCTGCCATGCTGTCTACGGGTATGATGGGGAATACGGGCCCGAAAATTTCTTCCTGCATGATGGCATCCTCCGCCGTCACGTTGTCCATGATGGTCGGCTGAATCTGCATGGTCTCCTCGTTCCATTTTCCGCCGAATACCACTTTCTTCTGGTCGATCAGACCGCATACACGGTCAAAATGCTTCCGGTTGATCATTTTTACATAATCACCGTTTTCCGTGGCATCTTCGCCATACATCTTCACGACCCATTTTTTCAGATGGCCCAAAAATTCATCCTTTACGCTACGTTCCACCAAAAGGTAGTCCGGCACCACGCAGGTCTGTCCGCAGTTCAGCAGTTTACCAAAGACGATTCTCTTCGCCGCCAAATTCAGCTTTGCAGATTTATCTACCACACAAGGGCTTTTGCCGCCCAATTCCAGTGTCACAGGGGTCAGATGCTTTGCAGCCTTCGCCATAACCTCTTTCCCTACGGTCACGCCGCCGGTAAAGAAGATATAATCAAACCGCTGATCCAGCAACGCCTGATTTTCCGCTCTGCCCCCTTCCACCACCAGTACATATTCTTCCGGGAAGCATTCTCTGATGATTTTGCGGATGATGGCAGAGGTTGCAGGGGCATAAGCCGAGGGCTTTACCACACAGCAGTTCCCCGCCGCAATGGCGCCGATTAGGGGTTCCATGGTCAGCATAAAAGGATAATTCCAAGGGGACATGATGAGTACCACCCCATAGGGCTCCTTCACTGTAAAGCTGTCCGCAGAAAACTGCGCCAAAGGGGTCAGAACAGACTTCTTTCTTGCCCAGCCGTCAATATGTTTTAACATATATGACAGCTCTGCCAGTGTCATGCCAATCTCACACATATATGCCTCTGTTTTAGATTTATTCAAATCCTTCCGCAGGGCTTCATAAATTTCCTCCTCATGGTCGCGAATGGCGCGGCCCAAGCGTTTAAGCGCTTCTTTTCGAAAGGACAATGTAATGGGTTTTCCGCTTCGGAAGAACGTTCTCTGTTTTTGCACCATTTCCTGAATCTGCATTTGCTTTCCCCTCCCTTTTCTCCATGATTTTTTCGTACATTTTTTCCAATTCCGCTGCATCC
Source organism: uncultured Clostridia bacterium (assembly GCA_945868505.1). GTDB lineage: Bacteria > Bacillota > Clostridia > Lachnospirales > Anaerotignaceae > Anaerotignum_A. The sequence continues at coordinate 17,679 of CAMBLO010000041.1, forward strand.
ATCAAAACAGGCACAGGGTAGAGGGGGTTGCCCTCCGCTGCCGCGTGTTTTGCCATGGCAGGAATATCTTCTTCTCTGATTTCCTTGATGGTTTCAGGAATCTCCATATATTTATTCATATCCTTCACCCACTGGATGAACGCCGCTGCCGCTCTGCGGTCGCTGGTATATCTGGGTACCATGCCTGCCACTCTCGCCAGTCTTGCCAGTTTTTTCTGGCAGGCAGAACCATATTCCTCCAGGAAATAAGGAAGGATAACTGCGTTTGCCAGCCCATGGGGCACCCCATACTGCCCGCCCAAGGAATGGGCGATAGCGTGAACATAGCCTACATAGGAGCGGGAAAAGGCAATGCCGGCGCAATAGGCAGCCTGCAGCATATTCTCCCTTGCTTCCGCATTTTTCCCATCATCGTATGCTTTTTTCAGGTTTTCATAGATCAATTTGGTAGCCTGTTCCGCCATAAATCTGGTTTCTTTGGTGGTGCTTCTGCCGATATAAGCCTCCACCGCATGGGTCAATGCATCCATGCCCGTTGTGGCTGTGATATGTTTGGGCAGACCCAGTGTCACATGGTAATCCAACACCGCATATCTGGGAATCAAGGAAAAATCGTTGATGGGATACTTATGCTTTGTGCCGCTGTCGGTGATAACAGCCGCCAATGTGGTTTCGCTGCCTGTCCCCGCTGTGGTGGGTACAGCAATGAGCAGAGGCAGTCTCTTTCGGATACGCAGCAACCCCTTCATTTTATGAACAGGCTTCTTGGGTTTTACGATACGAGCCCCTGTCACCTTGGCGCAGTCCATGGCAGAACCGCCGCCAAAGGCAATGATGGCTTGTGCGCCGCTTTTCAGGTATAACGCTCTGGCTTCTTCAATATTGTGGATGGTAGGGTTTGCCACCACCTTATCATAAACGGCGCAGCGGATGCCCACTTCCTCCAGTCCTTTTTCCAGTCTCTGGGTCAGCCCCAATCCACGTACGCCCTGATCCGTTACCAGAAGCACTGCGTCGATCTGCTTACGCAGCAGCACCTTGGGGATATCTTTCACTCTTCTTAAAATTTCAGGTTCTCTGTAGGGCAGAACAGGCAATGCCGCACGGAATGCCCCTTGGAATACCCTGCAATATATCTTTTGTAATAGATTCATTTTGTTCGCCTTCTTTTCATTTTTCTTCTATAATTTTTCATCATACTCCCATATCGTTTCAGCGTCAACCCAAAACACATAAAAACTCCCCAGGAAATCTCTTTCCTGGAGAGCTATTTAGACATTATATTACAAACAGTGCCACCATTCCCAGCACAACAGATGCTGCCGCCAGCAACTTTGCTGTCAGAAAGGATTTTTCACTTTTGCCGCAAATCTGCACCAACAGGGCAACCACAGCCAAAGCACCAAACCCCCAGGAAAGCATCTGTTCCTTGATAAAGTTGGTGGGGTAACTGCTGGCTGTCATCCATGCGATGACCATGCCCCATACCGCCATACAATAGAATACCACCTTCTGGCCTTTTTTCCCTTTAACCAGGAATAAAAGCACCAAACCCATTACACTGATGATACTCATTACCATAAATAGAACTAACAATAAACCTAATGCCATTTTTCATTCCTCGCTTTCTTTTTGTGTTTTTCTTTTGTGGAATTATCATAGCACAGGATTCTAAAGAAATTTGCGAGACAGTTCTAAAGAATTCTAAAGATGAGTCTCCGAAACCTCCGAAAGGGTGATTTCAATGGAAAAAAACTCCTCTGTGGCAGATACCAATACCGTCCCTCCGTATAATGCCGCAATCCGCCGTATGCTTTCCAGCCCAATCCCGTTACTTTCCACAGCTGCCTGCTGTCTCCTGATTCCATTTTTTTGCAGGATACGCAGGCGGTTATTCACAGCATCTATCCTTAATTCCACAGGCTGCTCCCTGTCTGCATATTTTTCCACATTGGAAGCGAGGTTATCAAAAATCCGCCGCAGCTCCTCGATATCAAATGTTCCGGAAAACCGAGGGCAATCCTTCGTCTCCGCAATACAGGAAAACTCATCCTCCAAGATTTCCTCCCATTCTCCCGCAAGTTGCTCCATCAACAGCTTTCCGTCCTCTATGGTTTCCAGATTTCTGCTGCCGCTGTCCAACAATCTGTCGGTCAATGCCTTGATCTGCTGGGCTTTCCGCTGCATCAGGGCAATATATTCCTGTATTTCCTCCCGCTGTGGCATCTCCTTCTGCCCCATATAATCGGAATAGGACAACATCGCTGTCAAAGGCGTACGAATATCGTGGGAAAGGTCACGGATAAGCTGTTCTTTTTCCTCCCGAAGCTCCGTTTCCCGCTGCCGCAGCCTTCTCTCCGTTTCCGAAAGAAAATTGATGCTTTCCGCCAGCTCTGTCAATTCGTCGTTCCCCTCCACAGGCATGGTAAACTCCAGCCGATGGGTACGAAGAGCCTCCACTCCCTGAATGATTTCCTGTAAATATGCCATTTTCTGTCCCAGCAGGAACAAAAACAGACCAAGAAATAAAAGCACCGCCGTGAAAAGGCTGATGCTGCGTATCCACGCCTGCAATGTCAAACGCTGCCCCTCTGTCAGCAGGATATCATTTTCAAGGAGATAGGTGGTGGCAATGGCATTTGCCGTCAAGTATAAAAATCCAAAGAAAAATAACGATATGGCTGCCGTAATCAGCAGCCGTCCCATGATTTCCTTGGAAAGCTTTTTGGGATACTTCTTTTTTTCACTGGTCAACATAATACCCCCGTCCCCATGCGGTCTTGATATATCGGGGGTTTCTGGAATCATCCCCCAGCTTCTTTCTGATATTTTTGATATGCACCATAATGGCACTGTCCCCCACAGCATCCTCTTCCCAAATGCTCTGATAGATATTTTCCAAAGAATAAATCTTCTTTTTGTGGGTCACCAGCAATTCCAAAATCTTAAATTCTGTATAAGTCAGGGAAATGACCTCCCCCTGCCGCAGCACGGCCTGTCTTTCCAAATCCAGAATCAAATCGGAAAAGGGAATCTGCCTTTTCGTTTCCTCTGCTAGAGGCTGCTTTCCGCCCCCGCTCCGCCGCAGGATAGCCTTCACCCGCATCAGCAATTCTATATTGGAAAAGGGCTTCACAATATAATCATCCGCCCCCACGGAAAAGCCCATCACCTTGTCCGACTCCCCGGAATAGGCCGTCAGAAAAATGATAGGGGCATCAAATTGTTTACGGATTTCCGCCCCCGCCATAAAACCCGATAATTCCGGCATATTCACATCCAAGAGATAAAGATCCACCTCCGCCGAAGCCAACGCCAATGCTTCCTTTCCGTTTTCCGCCGTAAGAACCCCGTAGCCTTCCCCCGCCAGCAGCAGCCCCAGAATATCCCGAATCTCCCTTTCATCATCTGCAATCAAAATGCAGTATTTTCCATCCTTCATTTTTCCACCCCTTTTCGATTTTTCTTTATTATACAGAATCTCGCCTCTGTTTTCCAGCAAAAAGAAAAAGCCCAGAGTATAAATACTCTGAGCCTTTTGATTTGCAATATGTTCGAAAAGAACCGATTATCTCTTTGAGAACTGAGGTGCTCTTCTCGCTGCTTTCAGACCGGGTTTCTTTCTTTCTTTCATACGAGGGTCTCTTGTCAGGAAGCCTGCTTTTTTCAGGG
>CAMBLO010000042.1 GCA_945868505.1 uncultured Clostridia bacterium
CCATCGAATCCTATCATAGAAAGCCTATTTACAGAAAATTTTTCACACCCTCATAAATCGGGTCCTCTTAGAGGAATCTCAATAAAAGAAAGGTGCGAATATAAAATTCCGCACCTTTTTTCTTTTGTTTCACTCTTTTGCAAATGATAAATAGAAATGTTACATATCGTCAGACAGATTTTTCTGAATTTATCAGCCTTACTCATATTGTCCAGCGACCCCTTCTATTGCGCTGTAATCATACTGCAGCTCATCATAATTCACTGCATGCAAAGCGATTTTCTCCAATTCATCCATGGAGATATTCCCCTCTACATACAGAGTGAGGTCACCATAGAACCATATAATCTGGTTTCTACTTCCTTTTTCCTCTTTATAGAGTTTTCCTTCTTCTTTTTTGATTCCATCAGGTACATGAGCATCATTATAATCATAATCTGCAGACTGAACAAAATATACAAATTGCGTTTCTGTTGGTAAATCATAAAAGATTTCTGTAAGCGTATAATCACCGGGAGATTTAAATTGCATTCCATGATCCTTATAATAAAAACCATCAGGAACATATGTAAGAACAAAATAATCTTTCCAGTGATCCGGCTTTCCTGTCTGGGCAAAAACATCCTCTACAAGATACGTTGGTCCGCCATTTGCCATTTCTTCTTTTCTATATTCATCCCATGCGGCTCTAAAATCACGTTTTCTATCAATATCTGCAAAAAATTCCTCTGTTGTATCAAAGCCATCTAATAACACATTGGATAACACACTGGAAATCAATTCCCTTCTAGCTATCCTGAAACCAATCAGGATCACAAATACCAAAACCGCCAGAATCACCTGTTTTCCTTTTGTTTTATTTCCCCTCATGCCATCTTTTCTTTCAGAATCAAGCTCTTCGGCATCACTGTTTACTCCCCTAAGGGCATCGGGCGTTGCTCTTTCATAAGGATCAATGCTTGTCCTTTTCTTATATCTGGCGGCAAATCTTAAGATTGCAAGCAGGCAAAGAACAAAAAGCACGACTATAAGGTATTTCTGATGATCAACTGCAATGTAAGCTTTGTGCAATCCCCAAAACACCACTAAAATGCCCGCAAAAATTATGTACGTGATCGAATTAAGATTTTTCATCTGAAGCTCCCCCATCCTATTCAAAAAAGAAAAATCGAATGATTCTTTGTCTTTATGAAAGTGTACTATTTTCAATCTTCATATCTGAACAAACAAATCGCAGTTATTCGGTTATGGTCATTTCATCCAATGCAGAGAGGGCAATTTCTTTCAGCTGATCTGCAGACAAATCCGAATTTGGCTCAATTTCCGTAACCGTATCGTCTTTAATAGAATAAATAAAGGTTGCAAACTGACCGGCGCCGTAACATACCTGCGCAAGTACCTTATCTTCACGCTGGGCAATGATGGTATTCTCTGCATCAATGTTCCAATCGCCGTCAGAAATCAGATCGAGGGTAAGCAGCGGATAATAAACCTCAACGGATGATTGATCCCAAAGGGCAATATGATATAAAGTATGCTTTACATCATCGTATTCTCCGCTGTTTTCTTGAGAGGCAAGGGTACGGACCTCAACACCGGGATAAGAAATATCAGAGGTTTCTGCGATCAGTTTGTATGTGATATAATGATTGAAAGCTTTATCATTTTCCCCTTCTTGATAGTAAGTCCGTAATGTATTCGCCGGATCTTTGTCAGGCATCCCCGGTAACCTACAGGAACTTACTGAAAATATCGATATGGATATCAGGAAAAGGTAAATGATTTTTCTATAGGCTAAAGAATAGCGTTTGCTTTTCATCGCTCAACCTCCTAATAGATAAATCGTACTATCTATACAATACCATCGAAAATGGAACTATCAAATTGCGGATATTCTCTGCAAAGGGCTTATTTTTACCGCTCTAATCTCTGTCTTACAACCTCATACATCAAGACCCCTGCCGCAATAGACGCATTCAGGCTCTCCGCTTGCCCGGGCATGGGAATTTTCACCCACTGGTCGCAGAGGTCAGCGGCTTTTTCGCTCAGCCCTCTGGCTTCATTTCCAATGATAAAAGCACAAGAATCTTTCAGATTCAAATCATAAGGCAATCTATCCCCTTTCAGGTGTGCCGCATAGAGGGGGATATCGTTTGCTTTCAATTTTTTGGAAATCTCGTTCAAGTCCACATTTTGGAACACAGGCACATGGAACAAAGAACCCATGGTAGAACGCAGCACCTTAGGGTTATAGAGGTCTACGCTGCCCTTGGACAGGAACACTGCATCGGCACCGCAGGCATCTGCCGTACGAATCACCGTACCCAGATTGCCGGGGTCGTTCAGTTCCTCTGCTAGCAGAAAGAAAGGATGCTCTTTGGCAAATGCAGCCCCTTCGTCCCATTCCAGCTTTTTGCAGACTGCCAAAATGCCCTGAGGATTTTCCGTATCACAGACCGATGCAAACAACGTATCAGGAAGGCAAAGCATTTCCGCTTTTTTTTCATATCTGCTCAGGTCGTTTTCTGCCGCAAAAGTCTCGCTGACTGCATAGGCTTCCACCGCCCAATCCGCAGGCACTTCCTTGATAAAACGCAGCCCTTCCGCCACAAAAACGCCCTCTTTATCCCTATTTTTCTTTATCTTCAATCCATTCAGCCGTTTCACCCATTTATTGTCTCGGCTTTCGATTTTTTTCATGGTATCACCTCTTTTCCTATGATAAAGGAGAAACCACCCCTTTGCAAGAAAAAGGATGCAACTTTCTAAGTTTTATGATATGATTTGTGCAAGAGAGAAAACAATATCACAAAGAGGAGTGATTCATTATGACACCACAGGAAAAAAGAAAAGAACTTCTGAGCGCAACTCTGGTAAAAAATCTGGAACGTCGCCATTTTGAAGCCTACTACTGCCCCACAGCGGCAAACGCCGTAGAAAAAGCCCTGTCCTTGATTCCCGAAGGCAGCAGCATCACATGGGGCGGTTCCATGACCATCCGCGATATGGGTCTGACAAAGGCTGTGAAGGAAGGCAACTACAATGTCATCGACAGAGACACAGCAGCAACCCCCGCAGAAATGCGTGAAATGATGCGTCAGGGTCTCTTGACAGACTATTATCTGACAAGCACCAATGCCATTTCCGAAGACGGTGTGCTGGTCAATATTGACGGCACAGGCAACCGTGTAGCTTCCATCTGCTTCGGTCCCAACAACGTTATTGTCATGTGCGGTTTAAACAAAGTAGCACAGGATGTAGACGCAGCCATCAAAAGAGTAAGAGGCTATGCAGCTCCTGTCAACAGCATGCGCTTCATGGGCAAGACCCCTTGTGCTGTAGATGGTACCTGCCACAACTGCACCTCCCCCGAATGTATCTGCAATCAGGTGCTGGTAACAAGAGTTTGCCGCCCCGCAGGCAGAATCAAAGTTATCCTCATCGGTGAAGAACTGGGCTACTAAGAAAAATATATCCCCTGTCAGATTGGCAGGGGTTTTCTTTTGAAAGGGGGAAACCTATGAAAATCATGGTAGATGCCGATGCCTGTCCGGTAAAGGAACTCATCATCGGCAGTGCAAAAAGATACGGTCTGGAGGTCATCATGGTCTGCGACGTAGCCCACACACTGTTTTATCCCGAGGATTTCGTCACCATCGTTACGGTAGACCAAGGGGCAGACAGTGCGGATCTTGCCATTGCCAACCGCACCCAAGGGGGAGATATCTGTATCACTCAGGATTATGGTCTGGCATCCCTCCTGCTGGCGAAAAAAGCCACTGTCCTCCATCCCAACGGCTTTTTCTATACCCAAGAAAACATCGATCGGATGCTCTTTGAGCGTCACCTTTCCCGTGAAATGCGCCGCCAAAAAAAATCCCGCGGCGGGCATATCCGCAAACGAACAAAAGAAGATGATGAAAAATTCCTTTCCGCACTGGAACGAGCCATTAAAAGTGGAAAACAATATTCATAATGCAGAATGGCCCTATCGATTGGATAGGGTCTTTGCTGTTCCGGCTCATGTTTATATAGCGATTGGAGTGTATTCTTTTAACAAGGTAGAGGGTTCTGAGCCTACTTGTCATTTTACCCAAAAAATGATACACTTTTCTTCAAAAGGAGGTCATGCATCATGTATACAACAAGCATTGCAATTCAAGTCCTGCCGGACGTTTTGGATATGGATAAGGTCTGCGCCATCGTAGATAAGGTCATTGCCTACATCGAAAGCACAGGCTGTCATTACGAGGTTGGTCCCTTTGAAACCACCGTGGAAGGTGACTTTGATAAACTGATGGAAATTGTACGCCGCTGTCAGGAAATCCCCATTGAAGAAGGCGCTCCCTCCACCAAAGCCTATGTGAAGATTTTCCACAATCCCGCAGGCGTTCTCACCATCAACGATAAAATCGACAAATACAGATAATCAATTGGAGCAAAAAGGAAAAGAGCTATGAAATACATCATTTTTGATCTGGACGGTACCCTCATCGATTCCATGCCCATCTGGCGCGGCACAGGAGAGACCTTCCTCACCAGACATCACTTCCCCGTTCCCGCAAACCTGCTGGATGTGGTAAAAAGCCAGACATTATATCAGTCTGCGGAATATTTCCGCGATACACTGGGCGTTCCCATGGAACCTCAGGCCATCGTAGACGAAATCATCGACTATGTGGAGGATGCCTATCGCCATACCATTCCCCTGAAGGAAGGCGCAAAGGCTTATCTGGAAGCTATGGCGGAAAAAGGCGTGAAAATGTGCATCCTCACTGCTTCGGAAGCAAGCTATATCCTGCCTGCACTGGATCGGCTGGATATTCGTAAATATTTCGACTGCATCCTTACCTGTACGGAATTGGGTGAATATAAAGAAGACGGCAAAGCATATCTGACTGCCATGGAAAAATTGGGCGGCACACTGAAAGATACTGTTGTTTTCGAAGATGCAGGCTATGCTGTCAAAGGCGCAAAAGCCGTTGGATTTACCGTCTATGCCGTTCTGGATCATTCCATTCGTGAAAACGAGATTGAAAAGATCGAAAAACTGGCAGATAAATGCATTCGTTCCTATGAAGAACTGCTGTAAAAACAGGAGGTCATACCCTTGAAAAAACAGAGATTGCACGTTCTGGTCATGGATGGTCAGGGAGGTCAGCTGGGCAGTCAGCTCATCAAAGCATTGCAGACTTATCAGGATCAGCTGAACATCATAGCAGTGGGAACCAATGCCACAGCCACCGCAGCCATGATTAAAGCAGGGGCAAAGCAGGCCGCTACAGGGGAAAATCCTGTCATCGTTGCCTGCCGCAAAGCTGACGTCATCATCGGACCTATCGGTATCGTCATTGCAGATGCCATGCTGGGGGAAGTGACTCCCTCTATGGCAGCGGCAGTGGGTCAGGCCGATGCCACCCGTATCCTCATCCCTATCAATAAATGCGAAAATCTGATTGCAGGGCTTTCCAGTCTGCCTATGTCTGCTTTGATACAGGACGCCGTGGAAAAGCTGGAAAAAATCGTAGAAGATTGCAGGGAATGCCTTACATAAAAAGCCTGTATGGCAAAACCATCCAAGTTTATATGACAAAAAAAGAAAGCCGTAAGACTGTTATGTCCTGCGGCTTTTGCTATGTAAGCAGTTTATTTATGATTCCTCTGTGTCCTCGCCTCGGTAATAGGCAGCGGCTCTTTCGGGGCTCACCATATTGATAAAGCAATCTGTAGCATATTCAAAGCCAGCGAAGCCACCGATGCGGGGTAAAATCTCGATATGCCAATGGAAATCCTTGTTTCTGGGGCCATCCATCACGCAGATATTATACCCAATATCCTCCTTGAGCTTTGTGACCTTTTGCAGAGTTTCCCACAAAAGCTGGGCAAGGTCTTTTCTCTGGGCATCATCCATATCTCCAAAGTCCCTCTGGTGCAGCTTGGGCGCCAGCCAGACCTCATAGGGGAATCTGCCCGCATAGGGGGTGATGGCAATGAAATACTCTGTCTCCCCTGCAATACGTTTCCCCTGCTCTTTTTCGTAGGTCAGCATTTTGCAGAAAAGGCAATCCTCCCCCTGCATTTTTTCCGCCATAGCCGCCGCCCGTCGGGGCACGATGGGCAAGCCCATCACCTGCCAATGGGAATGGCGGATGCTCATACCCGCAGAAGGGCCGCAGTTTTTGAAAATCTGTACATATTGTGTATGCTCCCGGCTGCGGAAATGATTCAGTCTGTCCTGCAATACGTGCAGAACCTTTTCGATGCGTTCCACACTGAAGGCATCGATGGTCTCATTATGGTCAGGTGTATCCACCAGAACTTCATGCCTGCCCCTTCCTGCTGTCTGTTCATAAAAGGCCTCCCCTTGGATTTCCCCGCAGTCTTCCTTCACCGCAGGAAACATATTGGGGAACACCCGCATCTGCCATGCCCCGTCGGGGCCATCCTGATAGACCGCGTCTGTGGTCCATGTTTCGTGACCGCCGCAGAAAGGACAGTTTTCATTATTCGTATTTTTCGCCTTGGTATTATGGACAAATTCATAGGGGCGATTCTTTCGATTTTCCGCATAAAGCGTCATTTCTCCCGTAAAGGGATTTGTTCTAAATTCAGACATTCTCATTCCCCTTTCTGATACGTCCATTTTTCAATGCCGCGGAAAACATTGCTTTCCACAGGGCTGATCTCCCCACCGATATTTTTTGAGGCAAACACTGCCTGATTGCGGTAAGCAATGCTGATATAAGGCAGTTCCTCCGCCAGTTTTTTCTGCAGGCTGCTATAGGCCAGCAAAGTCTGCCCTTCACCCACGGCGGTTTTCGCTGCTTCCAGAAGCTGATCCACCTCAGGATTGCTATAGCCGATATAGTTCAGGCTGCCCCCTGTGCCAAAGAAGGGAGTCAAGTCTGTCACCTCGGAGCATTTCCAGCCGCCCACAATGATATCATACTGCCCGTTAATGAATTTTTCCTGATACGTCTCAAAGGGCTGTTTATCAATGGTAATCTCAAAGCCGATGGCGGTCAGTTCTTCCTTCATCTTGGAAGCAATCTGCACTCTGCCTGTGTTTTCCTGATTTACCAAAATGGTTGCCTGCAGGGGCTTGGATACGCCATTGACGTTTTTTTCCAGCCTGCCGTTGCCATCTTCATCTGTCCAGCCACTGTTTTTCAGGAAAGTAGATGCCATGGTCGGGTTATATCCATAAAGAGCCACATTTTCCTCGTAGAGCCAGCTTTTGGGGTTGATGGGCGTATTTGTCATCACGCCGTAGTTCAGATAAACACTTTCCATCAGGCTTTCCTTGGGCAGGGCATAAGCCACCGCCTGCCGCAGGGATTTATCCTGAAACAGATCCCGTCTGAAATTGAAAGCGATAAAATCGTATTCATTGGAGGTATACTGATACATACCGGAAATGCCTTCATCGGCGTATCTGCCTGCCTCCATGGCATCTGTCACCAATACATCGGTCATGCCCTGCTCAAAGGCATTGATATCCGTTTCTTCCCCTGCCGTCACTTTCACACGTACACGGGAAATATTGGGCGTTTCCCCATGATAGGAAGGGTTTGCTTCCAGCATCAGTTCTGACGCCTGTTTGTAGGAAACCAGGCTGTAAGGGCCATTTCCCATGGGGGTCAGATTGATTTCCGCCTTGGGGTCATTCTGTCCGCCGTAATAGGCAGCAGAAATAACTGGAAACCGCAGGGCTGCAATATTGGAGCTGAAAACATCGTGGAAGGTGAAAACAACGGTATATTCGCCTGCTTTCGTGCATCCGCTGACATAATTCAGTACCTTTTTATAAACTGCATCCTCAGGGGCATTTCTGATAGTATTCAAGGAATAGACCACATCGTCAGCAGTAACTCTTCCCCCATTCTGCCAGAGGATGTTTTGATTGAGCTGCACGGTCAGGCTTCTGCCGTCGGGGCTCATTTCCCAGCTTTCCGCCACAGCAGGGCAGGCTTTGCCGCTTTCGTCAAACTCCATCAGGGGCAGATACATCAGCTTCAAAATACGGTCTACCGTTTCTTCTCTATTCAAAAGGGGGTTCAGGGTCTCCGGGATACGCATGGAAAGATTCAGAGTATCTGTCTCTTTTTCCAACATGGTTTCCCCGCCCACTGCGGTAAAATCTTCTTCCGTCTGCTCTTGTCCACCCTGCCCGCAGCCGGAAAGGCTCAGGCAAAGGGTCAGCAGAAGAAGCCAAATCCTTTTTTTCATATTTCTTCAAATCCTCTCAAAAGCCATCACAGGCGATACACAAAGCTGTATATCTTTTCCGCCAATTCCACCCGTTTCACATAGCTTTTCGTTTCTCCATAGGGTATTTCATCCAGCGTGATGCCGTCACGGCTCATTTCTTCATCTGCCAACCATTTGGCAACATTCCCATGACCTGCGTTATATCCTGCAAGGGCAGTTTCCCGCACACCGTCGAATTTTTCATTGAGCCAGTGCAGATACCAACAGCCGATGCGAATATTGGTATCCGGGTCAGTCAGGTCGATGGCAGCGGGGTCCAGCCCCATCTGCTCCGCCGCCCACCATCCGGTCTCCTTTGTCACCTGCATCAGCCCCACCGCATCAGCGGAAGAGACTGCTTCCGGGTTAAAACGGCTTTCGCAAAAAATGACACCGTAGACCAGACTTTCCTCCAACTGATACTGTTTGGCGTATTTCTCCACCATATCCTGATATTTCAAAGGCAGGACACGGGGAAGCACCACGCAATAGCCAAAAGCCACCAGCAATGCCAAAGACACCGCCAGTGTAAACAATTTCTTTATGAATCGAATCATTTTCGTTTGCTTCCTTTATATGGTTTTCAAAAGTTCCGATAACTGCTCCTGCAAATAGGGCAGGTCTTTGCTGTTATCAATAACGGTATCCGCCGCCTGTTTGTATTCCTCCCAGCTTTTCTGGTTGGCGATGCGGGCATTTGCCAGTTCGTAGGTCACACCATCTCGTGTCATAACTCTCTGGGCACGGACTTCCGGATCGGCATACACCACCCAAACAACATCGCAGACCTGTTCCAGCCCCGCTTCCAAAAGCAAGGGCGCATCCAGAACGATGGCTGTGGCTGTGCCTGCTGCTTTTGCTGCGGCAATCTGTCTGTCTACCTCTGCACAGATATATTTATGGGTACACCGGTTCAGAAATGACAATTTTTCCCCATCGTTGAACACGATTTCACCCAGTTTTTTGCGGATAATATTACCATCTTCGTCCAAAATACCTGTGCCGTAATATTCGATGATTTCCTGATACGCAGGTTCCCCTTTTAGGATAATCTCATGGGCGATTTTATCTGCATCCACAATGACTGCCCCCGCTTCCGCAAGGCTCTTGCTGACAACGCTTTTGCCGCTGCCTGTGCCCCCTGTCAAACCAATCACTTTCATAGCTTTCTACCTCTTTTTATTTCGCTTCAAACCAAGATGCGCCCTCATGCACATCCACATCCAGAGGAACGGCAAGTTGTACTGCCTGTTCCATATTCTCTTTCAGAATTTTCGCCACGGCTTCTTTTTCTTCCTTGTAAGTTTCGATGAGCAGTTCATCGTGTACCTGCAAAATCAGACGGGAGCGATACCCGCCCTCTTTCAAGGCTTTATGCACCTTCACCATGGCAATCTTAATGATATCCGCCGCAGAGCCCTGAATGGGCATATTCATGGCTGCCCGTTCCCCGGCTGCCCGCTGGATAAAGTTTCCGCTCTGCAGTTCCGGCATAGCCCGTCTTCTGTTCCACAGGGTAGAAACATAGCCCTCCTTGGCACCATTTTTGATGGTCTCGTCCATAAAGGTCTTGATTTTAGGATATTTCGCAAAGTAGGCAGAAATATAATCCTCCGCTTCCTTTCGGGAAATGCCCAAATCCTGCCCAAGGGTAAAAGAACCCTTGCCATAGATGATGCCGAAATTGACCGCCTTAGCATTACTTCTCTGCAAAGAGGTCACCTCGTCAAAGGGCACATGGAACACCTGAGAAGCCGTCAGTCTATGGATATCCTGATTGTTTTTAAAGGCATCGATAAGGGTCTCATCTCCGGAAATATGGGCCAAAACCCGCAGCTCAATCTGGGAATAGTCCGCATCCAAGAAGCAGTATTCATCACTTTCGGGAATGAAAACCTTTCGCAGTTCCCGCCCCAATTCCAGACGAACGGGGATATTCTGCAGGTTTGGTTCTGTGGAAGAAATCCGCCCCGTTGCCGTGATGGTCTGGTTAAAGGTGGAATAGATTTTCTCCGTATTCATATCCATCACTGCCAGAAGCCCATCGGCATAGGTGCTTTTCAGCTTTGCCAACTGTCTGTAATGCAAAATATGCTCCACAATAGGGTGTTCCGTCCGCAGCTTTTCCAATACGTCTGCCGCTGTGGAATAGCCGGTCTTTGTCTTTTTGCCGCCCTTCAAGCCCAATTTCTCAAAGAGGATTACACCCAGCTGTTTGGGGGAATTTACGTTGAATTTCTCCCCTGCCAAGGCATAGATTTCCTCCTCCATACCGTCAATGCTTTCTTCCAGACGTTTTTGGTAAGCCAGCAGGGCTTCTTTATCCACCTTAATACCGTATTTTTCCATATCCGCCAATACAGAAATCAAAGGCATTTCAATTTCGTAATACAGGCTTTCCTGTCCATTTTCTTTCAGTTTTTCCGCCATCACAGCCTTTGCACGGAAGGAAATCTCCGCTTGTCTGGCGGCGAAGGCTGTTCTTTCTCCTTCGGGCAGTTCTGCAAAAGCCTTTTTGGCTCTGCCTTTGCCCAGCACTTCCTCCGCAGAGGGATATGTCTCGTTCAAAAAGGTATTGGCAATATCGTCATATTCATAGGAGTTGCCTGTGGCATTCAAAATATAGGCCCCAATGGCGGTATCGAAGGATGCTTCGAAGCCATCATAGCCATAGCCCCGCAGCAGCTTGATATCCCGCTTCACATCGTGACCGATTTTTTGGTAGGCAGGGTCTTGGAAGAAATCCTTGAAGATTTTCAGGATATCATCCATCAAAAGCTGCATGGATGCTTCCACAAAAACACCGCCCAGCTCTTCCTGATACAGGGCAAGCCCCTGACATTCCTCATGATCATAAATGAAAATATAAGCTGCTTCGCCTTTTTCCAACTGAGCCATGATGCGTTCTGCACCTTCCCTGTCGGCAATCAGCTCATAGGTTTTTTCTTCTTTTTTGGGCGCAGCAACAGTCCCCTCAAAGCAGCTGAACATACTCTTAAATTCCAGCCGTTTCACCAGTTCATAGGCTTCTGCGTTAAACATATCATTGATTTTCAGACCATCCTTGTTCCATTCCAAGGGCATATCCCTTACGATGGTTGCCAAGAATTTACTCAGCCTTGCCTGTTCCTGAAATTCCGCCAGATTTTCCGATGCCTTTTTCGGCTTGATTTCCGCCGCATGTTCGATAGCAGTTTCGATATCGTGATATTGCTGGATAATCTTCGCCGCCGTTTTTTCGCCGATACCGGGCACACCGGGGATATTATCAGATGCATCCCCCATCAGAGCCTTCACATCAATAAATTCCGTAGGTGTCACCCCATATTTTTCCACTACATCTGCTGCGTAGTAATCCTCTGTTTCCGTGCGGCCCCCTTTGGTCTTGGGGATACGGACTTTCAGCTTTTCCCCCGCAATCTGCAGCAAGTCTCTGTCACCGGATACCACCACAGGCAGCACGCCATCTTTTTCCGCAAGGGCAGACAGCGTTCCTAAAATGTCATCGGCTTCATAGCCTTCCTGCTCAAAAATGGGGATGTGCATGGTCTGCAATACTTCTTTCAGCAGGGGCATCTGTTCCCGCAGTTCCTCGGGCATCCCTTTTCTCGTCCCCTTATATCCGTCAAAGGTTTTGTGACGGAAGGTGGGAGCGTGCAGGTCGAAGGCAACCGCCAGATAATCAGGATTTTCTTCGTCCAGCAGTTTAAACAAAATATTCAGAAAACCGTATACCCCGTTGGTATAGCGGCCTTCCCCATTGGTCAGCAGAGGAACCCCATAAAAGGCACGGTTCACAATGCTGTTCCCGTCAATCAGCATGATTTTTTCAGCCATAAAATAGCCTCCTAGATTTCATAGTTTGGAAAGCGAAAAGCGTTTTCCCCGCTCTTCTCTTCATCTTTCCGAATATATAAAGCAAAAAATGCGTAATACTCCACATTAAATTTCATTATACACCAAAACAGAGAAAAAACCTATCTTGGAACAGAAAAAAATACCCAGACAACATACTTTTTTTCTTTCTATGGCATATAGTTGAAAGAAATCATTTTCTCTTAGGAGGAGTTGTATGAAAAAGAAAATCAGTTTGGCTCTGGCGGGGCTGTTATGCTTAACTATGGGGGTAGGCTGCAGTTCCCAGCCCACAGAAGATGCCCTCACACCGGTGCGTCTCAACGAGGTGGTACATTCCGTCTTTTATGCACCCCAATATGTGGCTCTGGAAAAGGGCTTTTTTGTCGAGGAAGGGCTGGATGTATCCGTTGCCGTGGGCAATGGTGCCGATAAATCCATGACCGCCCTTCTTTCCGATTCTGCGGATATCGCCCTTTTGGGCACAGAGGCGGGCTTGTATGTTTACTCTGAAGGGAAAGCGGATTACCCCAAAACCTTTGCCCAGCTGACCCAGCGGGCAGGGAATTTCCTAGTTTCACGAGAAGAAGAACCTGATTTCCAATGGTCTGACCTGGCAGGAAAATCTGTCATCGGCGGACGATTGGGCGGTATGCCGGAACTGGTGCTGGAATATGTCATCAAGGAAAATGGTATGACCATCGGGGAGGATATGGAGATTATCAACAACATTGATTTCTCCTCCACTGCCGGGGCATTCCTTGGGGATGTTGGTGACTATACCGTAGAATTTGAGCCTGCAGCCACCACACTGGAACAGAGCGGCGCAGGGCATATCGTTGCTTCTTTGGGGGAAGCCAGCGGCTATGTACCCTATACGGTCTACATGGCAAGGGACGATTTCATGACAGAATATCCCGAAATCATCGAAGCCTTCACCCGTGCCATCTATAAAGGACAGCAATGGGTAGACAGCCATACCTCCGCGGAAATCGCAGAAGTTATCCGACCCCAATTCCCAGATTCCGATGCCAAAACCTTGACCACCATCATCGAACGCTACAAAGCCCAAGATACTTGGAAAACCGACCCTACCGTTTCCGAAGAAGGCTTTGCCCTGATTCAGGAAATCATGATGGAGGGCGGCGAATTGGCAGAAGCCATTCCCTATGAGGATATCGTTGTAACGGATTTTGCCGAAAAAGTCATGCAGTAACTTAAATTTGTTTCTTTCATCAAAAAAGGAGCAGCAGGTTTTTGCCTGTTGCTCCCCATTTTTTGATTTTCAATCCTCTTTTGTTTCAAAAATTAAAATCAAAGAAAAGATAAGGATGGCTGCTGTCAGCAGAAGTGCCCAGATGCAGGGAGACTGCTTCGCATAGTTCCAAACATTCGGAGACCAACTGCCACTTGCCATTTCCAACCCCTGTATCACACGCAACAGGAACAGTTCCAGAGATAACGTAAGTCCTCCGAAAATGATCCCCAACAATCCGACTGATTTCCTTTTCACAATAATCCCCCTTTTTAAGTAATAATAATTTTAGCTTTTTTTCTTTATTGTTCTTTGTGATTCTATTTTACTCCGGTGCAGTTTTATCCGCCTGCACCCTTCTTTGTATCTCCCCCGCAAAATCTTCTACTGTATACCCTTCCGCCAAAAATGCCTCGGAACTGGTGAGGACGGCACCGACCCTTGCCATATCCTCCATATTCACTCTTTGAATTTCATCCGTATTAGAAGAACAGCAATCCTCGATGATGAGAATGTTATAATCCAAAGACAAGCCGTCATAGCAGGAAGTACGGATGCAATTTGGTGTAGTTGTCCCCGTCAGGATCACCGTTTTTACTCCCAGTCTCCGCAAAATCAGGTCTAATTCTGTCTGGAAAAAGGCGGAGAAGCGGGGTTTTACAATGGTATAATCCCCTTCCATGGGCTGAAATTCCTTGGGCACATCGATGGACAAAGGCCCTGTGCTGCCGGGAGCAAGGTAACGACCGCCCCCTGCCCAGCTTTCATAGCGGGTAAATTCCACATCACTGCCGTTTTTGCGGTAAATGCGGTTCACAAAGAAAACAGGAATGCCCCGTTCCCTTGCCTTTTGGATGACTCTGCCACAAGCAGGCACGCTGGCTGCCGCCTGTTTGATGCACAAAGGTGATTCCTCACTGATAAAGGCATTTTCCATATCAATCACGACCAAAGCCGTTGTTTTCCAATCCATTTTCAATTCCCCTTCCACGCTCATGTTTCTAAAAATATACCATATTTTTTCTTTTCTGACAACCGTTTCTTTCCAAAGGGAAAAGCACCATTTGTCCTTTTTGCAATATATTGAAAGTATCTAAATTCCCAAGGGAGGTCGTTTCCATGCGCCCCATCGTTTCGTTAGAGGACGTCAGCCTGCGCTATCACAGCATCAGCGGGGAGACGCCTGCGGTTTCCCATTTGAACCTCACCGTCCAATCAGGCGAATTCATATCCATCGTCGGCCCCAGCGGCTGCGGTAAATCCACCATTCTTTCCATGCTGGCAGGGCTCCTTCCCCCTTCAGAAGGCCACATAGAAGTCAACGGAAATATCGGCTATATGCTCCAAAAGGATTACCTTCTCCATTGGCGCAGCATCCGTTCCAATGCCCTTTTGGGGCTGGAAATACAGAAAAAACTGACCCCGGAAACAGTCGCCTATGTGGATGCCCTTCTGGAGCAATACGGTCTCGGGGATTTCAAGGAAAGCTATCCCTATCAGCTTTCCGGCGGTATGCGCCAAAGGGTCGCCCTCATCCGCACTCTTGCCATCCGTCCTGATATCCTGCTATTGGATGAGCCCTTCTCCGCTCTGGATTATCAGACCCGCCTTTCCGTTTCCGACGAGATCGGCACCATCATTCGCAAAGAAGGAAAAACCGCTATCCTGGTCACCCATGATATCTCCGAAGCCATCAGCCTTTCCGACCGGGTGGTCGTGCTGTCGAAACGTCCTGCAAAGCTTAAGAAGATTTTTCCCATCCGCTTCTCTATGGCAGAGCATACCCCTATGCAGGCAAGGGAAGCCCCTGAATTCAAAGATTATTTCAACACAATCTGGAAGGAGTTGGATGTCCATGTTTCATAAAAATGATTTGAAAGCCGTTTCCAAAGAACAGGCAGCCTTTCTTTCCCGCATACAAAAGCGGAAAACCGCCGTACTGGCTTTGCAGATCTTTCTGCTGGTCTCCTTTTTCCTTCTCTGGGAAATTGCCGCCAGACAAAGATGGATCGACCCCTTCCTGTTCAGCCAACCCACCCGTATGCTGGCTTCCGCCATGGACATGATGCAGGACGGGACCCTCTTTCTGCATATCGGCACCACCCTTTGGGAAACCGTTGCGGGCTTCCTCTTGGGGACGGTCTTGGGTACCCTGACGGCAGTTCTCCTCTGGTGGAATCGCTTCATCTCCGATGTGGCAGAACCCTATCTGGTGGTTCTCAATTCTCTGCCGAAAACCGCTCTGGCTCCCATCATCATCGTCTGGTTCGGGAATAACCAAAGCTCCATCATCATCGTGGCTCTCCTCACCTCTGTCATTGTAACCATTCTTTCT
Organism: uncultured Clostridia bacterium; assembly: GCA_945868505.1. Taxonomy (GTDB): domain Bacteria; phylum Bacillota; class Clostridia; order Lachnospirales; family Anaerotignaceae; genus Anaerotignum_A. The sequence continues at coordinate 15,696 of CAMBLO010000042.1, forward strand.
GTCCTGAATGGGTTTCTGCAGGTGGATGAAGAACGCATCAAGCTGATACAGATTTTCGGCGGAACAAAGTGGCAGGTGCTGACAAAAGTTGTCTTTCCTGCCAATATCCCCTGTATCCTCAACGCTTTGAAAATCAACGTGGGGCTTTCCTTTGTAGGCGTCATTGTCGGGGAATTTCTGGTAGCCCAGAATGGCTTGGGCTTCCTCATCATCTATGGCGGTCAGGTTTTCAAACTGGATTGGGTCATGATGAGCGTCATCATTCTGTCTATCCTGGCTGCGGTCATGTATCAGACCATTGCCCTGTTGGAAAAACGGTTCACCAAATGGTAAAGATTATCTTCTTCAAAAGGCATTCTGATCTGCCATATCCAAAGGTACAAACATATAAAAACCACCAGCTTGACTTCGCTGGTGGTTTGTGCTATATAAAATTTTTTGCAAAAAATATTTATTCTCAGCCATTTGAGCTACTCATGTTTTCTTCCCTTTGTCACATATTTTTATCACTGATCTTGATTTTAAGATCAATGCTTTTCTGACCATCTCTCACTGCATGGACATCCACCGTTTTGCCTATCTCTGTGTTATTCACCAGTTCCACCAGTGTATTCATATCCATGACTGTTTTGCCGTCATACTGGGTGATGACATCGCCCACCTGCAGGCCTGCGTTCGCCGCAGGACCATCTTCCGTCACTTCCATAATTAGTGCGCCTACAGGCAGTTTATACAGGGAAGCATTTTCCTTTGTGATACTGGTGCCTGTAATGCCGATATAAGGCTTGGGCTGTGTGCCTGATTCCAGAAGTTCCTCAACAATGGGCTTGATATAATTGCTGGGGATAGCATAACCCATCCCTTCTGCCATGGAAGAATTATATTTCGCCGTATTGATCCCAATGACCTCACCTTTGCTGTTTACCAGTGCGCCGCCGCTGTTGCCGCTGTTGATAGCTGCGCTGGTCTGCAATACTTTCAGGGAATTGCCGTCCACATTGATGGTCTGTTCTTTCATACTGATGATACCATCTGTAGCAGAAAGGCCCATGCCCATGGCATTGCCGATGGCGATAACATATTCCCCTACTTCCAGGGCATCAGAATCACCAAATGTGGCTGTTGTCACACTGGTAATGCCTGCTGCTTTCAGATCCTCCCAAGATACAGACAATACCGCCAAGTCGGATTCGCTCTTTGTACCAATGACCTTGGCAGATACGCTGATATTTCCCTCAAAGGTAACATAAATAGAACTTGCATCTTCGATGACGTGGTTATTGGTGGCGATGGCTACCTTGCTGTCATCAGAATAGAAGATTACACCACTGCCTGCCCCTTTGGCTTCGTAGGGTATCGTATATTTCCCGAAATACTGGGCTGAACCTGTCACAGTAGTGGAAACACTGACTACGGAGGGCTTTACCTCCTTCACGATATCTACTGTGGAAAAGCCATCTGTCAGCAAGGAGATTTTTTCTGTATCCGTTACACTTGTTGTCTGCACGCCGTTTTCTTTCTGAAAATACTGTTCCACTGCACCATAGCCTGCACCGATGGATGCACCGCCGGCAATGCTGACGATCAGACAGCCAGCAATAAATTTCGCCCAGCCATTTTTCTTCCTAGGTGTCTTTTTCACCTTTTCTTCATAGTGATATTCTCTCACAGAGGGACGGGGCATTTCTTCTCTGGTTTCTTCCTGAGGTTCCGCCTGTTCTGCCTGTTCTTCCAAATTTTCTGCCTTTGCTTCTTCTTCCCCGGAGATCACTTCTGCCTCCATTTCGATGGATTCTTCATTCTCAAAGGACTCGCTTTTTCCTTCCGCTGTGGAACCTTCGATACATTCTTTCTCCTGTTCCTCGTTTTCATTTTTTTTAGGGTTTACATCATCAAAATCATACATATCTATTCCTCCAATGCATTTATCATTGTTCATTTTCTTTATGTTGCCATTATACTGCACGAATTTGAACGAAATGTGAACGCTGCATGAATAATTCTTGTTTTTGCTGAGAGTTTCATTAGAACAGTATTAAGGAAAGATTATCCATTATTTGCAAAGAAAAAGGACCTTGAAAAAATCAAGATCCTTCTTTACAGTGCGGCTGGTGGGACTCGAACCCTGTTAAAAACCGCTAAAAGCCTTGATTTTACTGGATTCCTTTTATTCAAAGTTGCATAAAAGTTACATCATTTCAAAATATCGGTCATGTGGTATCTCAATTTTTGCAATCAGAATTCTACCATAGAGAAACTAAATATGCAATAAAAAGAAGGGGCGAGTGATCCGTCCCTTTGATAATCTATTTAATGTTTAAAACAAATTGATAACTAATTATAAATCACATATTTATTCAAATTAATTTACCTTATATATAATATTGACAATCTACACATTTCAAGATATTATACTAAAAAATGTCACATTTTGAAAATTAAATATGAATAATTGCTGAATGGGTAATTTTAAAGAATTCATCTCTTTATTAACAAAAAAGACCCACTATATATCGTAAAAAAACAGAATATTTAATAATTTCCAGCATAAGGAGATGTAAATAATGAAACACTTCTTTTCAAAAGGAAAAAATACCAACCTATTTCAAGAAATTGTGAATATTAGCACAATCGTTGCATTGATTCTTCAATGTGTTACCGTACCGGATCCATGGAATAAATTTATACCTTGGATTGCTTACATAGTAATTTTTCTATCTTTCATCGGCATATTCTTAAACATAAAAAATAAAAAAAGTACAAAATGGTCACGAAATAAATTGATTAAAAAAACTAAAAAACTTATGACCAATTCTACCGGAACAACCGTCATGTTTGGCGGCGACTTGAGTTGGGCTACTGATTATATTGATGTTATCAAAAATCTTAGTATCAATAATCAGACCGTAGAAATCTTTTTCCCCTTAGAAAAAATGGAGAACGCCACAAAGGAAGCCAAGGATACGTTTGAAAATCGTATAAAATCATTAGAAACAGCCGGAGCTAAAGTTTATGCTTTAAAAAAAGATTATAGTTTAAGATGCACCTTCATCGGTCTTCATCCTGAACACGAAAATGATGACTTTATTGTTATCTCTAGCAAACGAATTTCTAAAGATTTAAATAACCCAAACAGAAACAAATATAAAACCATCTTACTGGAAAGTTCTAATATTGAAGACAAGGTTGCTTCTGCAGCCTTTTATCTTAACTATTTGATTCTTAAAGAAAATGCTCCGATTTATGTGAGGTGATTAATTTGACTATAAAGGCAACAAATATTTCTAAATTAATAGATGATTTCAAAAAAAATAATTCTGTACCATTCATTATCGAGGTTTTAGGAACACCAAACTCAGGTAAAACCACAGCAATTAAAACACTTGACACAGTTTTAAAAAGATGCAATGTAAAGTATAAAATCATCTATGAAGTTGCCAGTAAGTGCAAAATCAGGGACAAATATAGCCTTGATTTTAATTTATGGACATTGAGTGAAACTACCAAACTTTTACTTGATGCTTCAAAACGAAAATATGACATAATCATTTGCGAACGCGGATTTCTAGATGCAATTTGTTGGTGCAATCTTTATTTTAAAGATAATAAAATGACGAAAGAAGAATTTGATGCAATTAAAAATTACATTTTACTCGATCGTTATGTTGGTTTAATAGATTTAGTATATGTCTTAAAGTGTAGTATCGATTCTTCTTTGCAACGAGAACAACTTGACGGTCTTCTAGATGTTAGAGGAAGCATTGTCAACGAAGAAGTATTGGAAAAATACAACAACTCTTTAGAAGAGACTTATCAAACCTATGGTTCAAAATTCAAAAAAAATATTGTTCTGGACACTTCCGATATAACACAAAAAGATTTAAATAAGACATTTGTACGTTCAATTTTTGATATAATTCAATCAGAGACTGTGAAAAAATCTCTGTAAAATCATAAATAGCAAGGCCTTCTATGATAGAATAAAAATATTATAGGAGGCCTTTACTTATGGCAAAAAGAAAAAGAATGTCCGAGGGCAAGAAAAACATTATTGCAGCACTCCTGCAGGAATACGATATCCAGTCAGCAGAGGATAGTAAACGCACAATAGTGAGTACCGTGTCGCTTGCCAGTTTTTATGAGATAATTAC
>CAMBLO010000043.1 GCA_945868505.1 uncultured Clostridia bacterium
TACCGGCTTCTTTGCAAAGTGATCGACTCGAGCCCGGAAGGAGAGACCGGCATACATCTTGTTTATTAGCACTTATTCCCTCGTGGAACAATTGGAGCATGCGTCTAAAGGTGACGATTATTATATTTAGTGCTGTCTATTTTTTCTTTTTGCTTTGGTTTTTTATAAAGCTGAACCATTCGAAAAAAAGGCTAAATGAAATACCGAAACAGGACTTGCAAGAATGTATTATTGATGAATCAAAAAAGAAAATTCGATATACAGCATTACTGATAATATGCTACCAAAAGGCAAAGACTGGCGAAGTAAAATTTATGACAGAGAAACAAGGAAACTATCTAATCCATTGCGATATGGATTCATACAAAGAAATTGATGAACAGAGAGAAAATATCATAAACTATCTTGCCACTACATATAGTATAATGAAAAATCAAATTGAGGATGTTTTGCCATTATCAAGAGAACCCTTTTTCAGTATCAAGCCAATCCACGGAGAAACGACACAAAATGGATTTGTATTTTTTCAAATAAAGTTGAAAAAAAAAGCAAAACAGAATTTGACTAGCCATCGGGATGTTGCATGGAAAAGCATCCAAGAAATGGAGGGAATGCCCGAGCTAATGGGTAGGAATCAGGATATCGTAATGGCACTAAATGAAAACAAAACAAGGATTGTGGATTCATTTGAAGATTTATATGGGCCAATACATGTTATTTGGAACATTACAAAAAAATGTCCGTATAATTGTGCGTTTTGTGCAACAAATGACGTTTCAAGAAAAGAGCTTTGTACTGAAGAAAAGTTAAAAGTTTTTAATCATATTTTTAGCATCAAAGAGAAAATAAGTACATTAGATTTTGCTGGCGGAGATCCTATGTATGATAGTGGAATTCGAACAGTAATTATACAGGCAATTAACTCTTTGGGAGAAGATCATGTATCTGTTACAACGACAGGGAAAGGTATTCAGGCAATCCCTTCAAAGGAACGATCGAAATTGGAAATTGTACTCTGATTATGAAAAACACTGTTCATGGCAGATGCAGACGTTCTTTCTGCGTCTGCAGCCGCTGTTTCTTTCTGACTGGTAGCTTTATCAATGCCCATATAGGACTGGAATGCCTGTACTGCATCGTCACCTTTGATAGAGCCTGTACGGGCAATATCGCCCTTGGCAACGGTACTGATGACATTGGTCGAGAATCCCCCTCCATTCTGGATGGAGGAGTTATACACCGATCTTGCAATGTTGGAAGCAATGCTATCACTTTTCCCTGTGATATTACTGATGGCATTTTGGTTGAACTGCCTGCCGACTGCGCCTGCCAGACCACCCTGCAGGATGGTTTCACTACTAGAGCCGGTATAGCTTCCATTGGAAGAATGACCTCCGCCACTGCCCATGGTCTTTCCCGCAGCACTGATACCTTTCATGGCAATGGCTGCTTCGCCCAGCATGGAACTGCCTGTCCTGCCTACATTGATGCCCAGCATCTGCAGGAAGTTATCGATCTTCTGAGATACCTTCAGAAATCCAATGGCACACAAAAACCAGATCAGGAAGTTCCCATTCTCCAGCGAAAGTGGATTGGAAATGAAATTGGCAAACATAGAGGTAAAGATTCGCAGACACCAGACATTCATCAGTATCATAAAAATCTGACCGCCCAACATCCTGCACCAGCTTCGAAAAATATTGATGGTGTTCATGGAGCCGCCCATAGAAAACGCCATCGGCGCCGTATAGACCAGAACTCCTAGTAACACATATCGTTCTGCTGCTTCAAATAGCAGCTTCAGGTAGTTCCAAGCAAGCATCACCAGTAGTATCAATGCAATTAGAGCAATCGACCCATTCAGAGATACCCCAAGGATTGTGAGCAATACAGAGTTAAAATCTGCAAAATTGATAGGCGGAAGCTCCTCTGTCATCAACCAGCCAAAGGGAGTTCCGCCTATTTTCAAAACAATATCCAATATATCATCGGCAAACAGTGCCAGAAACAAAAACAACATGGTCCTTCCTGTTAAACTGACCGGGTTCTCTGCTTCCCCGCTTTGCATAATTCCAAAGTTTCTGAGGAGCTGGAATAGAAGATTCAACATCAGAAGCCCCACTGCCAATGCCACGATGATACTGTAAAAGGTCTCTGCTGCAGGGAAGTATCTAAGGAATGTTTCCATGTCGCATCCCAAAGCCCCAAGAACAGAGGTATTGATCATATCCAGAATGTTCATCACCTGCTCGGCAATCCATTCCACAATTCCATCAAGAATGCCCAATGATATCCCCCTCTCCACAATAAATTTAAATCCCCTTACACCATACATATGCAAGGGGATTTTGCTTCAAAAACTGTTCGACAAACTGGATTTTACTCTTGTGTTACACGATGCCACACGTCGGTATCGTCTTTTTTCAAAATCTCTTCATAACAGTTTGGATTTCGATAAATGGCAATTATTGTAGTGTCTTCGTTTAGCGGTAAGGTGAAAACACTTTTTGCACCTATGCTTCCGTTAAGACCACCAAAAGCAGAGTAGCAATCAATATAAAGTTTTCCGCCTTCTTGCTGGTGAATAGAAACCTCTCTGATATATCCCATAGAGGATGACACATCAACATTCATTGTGATTTCGCTTCCATCTTCTGAAACTGAGAAATCACTGATGTATGCAGAAGTATTTTTCATAAAACCTGTGCCAATAAAATATGTCAGGAACAAGACCAGTATAATCAATAACACTTTAAAGGCTCTCTTTTTCATCCCTTACACCTCCAAAAATTCTGATTTTTCCGTTCAAATATATCTTAGCAAATACCTGTCTGACTTTCAATAATCAACAAAAATTAAGGTTTATTGTTCTCTATAGAATAAACAGATTAGTTCCTTCATCAAGGTGTCCACTGACCGCCGGAGAAGAATGGTGTAATATAGGACATAATGAAACCAAGACCGTTGATGATTGCCCATGTGATAACGATACGCTTCAGCCATGCTCTGGATTCGTCTACGGTTCTGCCGCTACGGGAAAAATTCATCATCAACAGTGCAATGGCAGCCGTAACGATTGCTGCAATCGTAGAAATGGCAACGATTTGTCCGTAGACATCCTGCATGATCTCCGAAGCCTTTTCCCATATAGTCACTGCATAGACAGGCTCCGCCATATAGGCCAGCATCGTTATCATACAGAACAGCAGATATACCCCCTGTGGTATACTATAATGTCTTTTTTCTTTTCTATTTCTTTTCATAATTGACCTCCTGCTTTTGGCACAAAAAAACACCTGAATCTTAAAAGTTTCAGGTGTTCTTGCAGTTTATATATTTTTCGACAATACCATTATACTATATAAGGAATTCGATGTAAATTTCAGGACTGTTCCAAATCCATTCCAATTATGTTCAAAATCGTTGCAAGGCTGATTATTTCAATGATTTTCCCCCAGACTTTTGGTCAATATCCTCCTCGATATTTAAGATATCTTCTGCAAATATCTCCTTCCCGTCCATCATAACAAGTCTTGTGGGATATGATTCAATTTTTTTAATGATACCAATATAGGACACATATGCACCGCCCAGCTCATTGGCAGAATCATCAAAATAACACACCTTAACTTTCTGTCCTTGGTCCGAATCCTGCATCAAAGCCTGTATCCTTTTATCCAAAGTTCTTTTTTCATCCTCGTCCAATATCACCCTTTTATCCATTGTCAATGTATCGGCCGCATCCCGAACCATCTCATCGTACCCCACCAATGCTGCAAATGGAACAAATTGTGCTGCTCGATGATATAAAGACATGTGCGGTCGTCGGGCAGACTGGTGATGGGGAAGATTGATAATATCGTCATACTTTCCGTTGGTTTGATTCATCCCTATCCCCCTCTCTATGCTTTGTGTCCGCCAATCTGATTATTTCTCTCTTTCATGGTTGCGCCATCTACTAGGTTCACGCCCTTTAACAATGCATTTTTACCATATTTCTTCTGAATTTGAAGAATTGCCTTCTGCAGCTGCTTTTCTTTTTGATATGCTACTGCTTCTTCTTTTTTCTGTTTCTCTTCTGCTTCCATATCTGTAAATAAATCCAGCTGCTCAGGCTTTTTTCTTTTTCCCAAAGCACCTTCGGAAATAATATTATTGACTACAATCGTAACACGGCGTACCAGCATATGAACATTTACAATCCGATCAAATAATTCCATAACAGCCTCAATCATCACTTTGGAAGAACTCGTATATTCCAGAAGATTTTCTGTTCCATGGGCATGTTGGGGAACTTCCCGTCCATAATGATCCTTTACAATCTCACCATGATAGCACTTTCTGATCTGCGGATCTTTCAGGCTGTCTCTGTCATATCCAACGGTAAGAACAATCTGATTTGTCACCAGCCCTTTATCAACCAGATCCAAAACCAAACGATCCATCATCTCCATTACAATCACACGGGCTTTTTCCGCTGTATATGCATACTGCAGCACTTGCCCGGAGCTAAGACTATTGGTAATCGGCTTATATGCCTTTACGTCAGCAATCGTGCAAGGCTCCCACCCCCATGCATGGTCAATCAGCAATTCCGCATTGACACCAAACAGCTGATACAGTTTTTCTTCTCCCTGACTGCTTAAGGAATATCTTGCAATATCTCCCATTGTATATAACCCGATTGCATGGAGTTTTTTGGTGTATCCACGGCCAATTCTCCAAAAATCACTGATTGGCTCATGGTTCCATAATTCATATCGATAGGACATCTCGTCCAATTCGGCAATCCGCACTCCTTTTTCATCGGGGGACATTTTCTTCGCTGTAATATCCATGGCAACTTTTGCAAGGTACATATTAGTACCAATTCCTGCCGTAGCCGTAATTCCGGTCTGATAATAGACCTCGCTGATGATTTTTCCCGCCAAATCACGGGCAGATAATTTATAAAAATCCAGATATGACGTCAGGTCAATAAACACTTCATCGATGGAATAAACATGGATATCCTCCGGAGCAATATATTTCAGATAAATGTCATAAATCCCTGTACTTGCCTGCATATAATGGGCCATTCTGGGCGATGCAATAATATAATCCACTTCCAGAGTCGGGTCCTTTTCCAGCTCTCTGATATCACAGGATTTCCCCCTGAACTGTTTTCCCGGAATCTTTGCCCTTCTCCTGAAGTTCTTTGTATCAGCTCATAATTATGATTGCAATACTCAGGTGAGTTTCTTGAAAAAACACTTGTTTTAAAAGTCTGTGTTAAATTCTCATGAGATGCATCTATAGTAATTTCACACCTCTTCAGCAACTTAGATATTTCATCCTCTGACGCATTTGCCATGCAGACTTCCGTGGAGCAGGTGTTGGCTGAGTATCAGCAGAATATCGGCATGGAACCCTTCGATACAGGAACAGAATATTCTGATGGCTCTGGTATCCCCTTTCAGAGCCATCAGCTTCCCAATATGCAAGGGGAAACAGCGGATACAAAGAATGATTTTTACTCCTATCCATCTGCAAACGGTACGGTGCAGTTCAGTCATATGGAGATCGGCGGCGGTCGCATCACGGGTACGGAAACTTCCAAGGAATTGGGCGGAAGCGTGGATTTTGCCATGTATTCTACGGAGAAATATTTGCCTCCCTCTCAGGGGGATTATAAAACAGTGACGGCTGTGGACGGTTCCAAATGGTATCACCAGTACGCACAGCCGACAGTTGTGAAAGAGCCTTATATGAAAGAGGATGGGAATATCCGCTATAAGGAGCATATTGAAAATAAATTACCGGAACCACCGAAGAGAAAGGACAGAATCTAAATGAACAATGATATGCGCAGGGCAGTGAAAGCAGCAGCGGTCATCCGCTATGGTTCCACCGGCCCGATTGCTGCTATGGATATGGCATGGCAGCAGAAGCATAACATTGCGAAGGTCATTTTGAGCCTTGGATTTCTGTTCATTCTCCCGGTGCTGTTTTTATGTATGCTGCCGTCATTTCTTTTCGGCAGCTTTGGCATGACAAACGCATGGAATGATAACGCTGTGGTGTTGCAGAACATTCAGAAGTATCAGACTGCGGTATGGTCTGCGATAGATGAAGCTCACGACGATTTGCTGCAGGAGCTGAGAAGGAAGGGTGAAGATTCTGAGGAAGAGATCATTATTATTGATGAATTTAACTATAGTTCGGTCAATACAACACTGATCCTGTGCCGGTACTCAGCAGCAAAGGGTGCGGATGAGATAAATGTTGAAGAAATAACAGAAATCATAAAAGCTCATAGTGATAGTCTGTTTTCCTATGTCCAAACCTCCTCAAATACATATCACATCCGATACGTCGGGGATGCTTATTTCGTAGACCATATTTTTAAATTGACAGAAGAACAGAAGAAACTGGCGCAGGCGTATGCCTCTAATTTGGAACTGTTTTTATATGGCAGCAGGTTCGGAAGCGTATCGGCCCAGGTCAGCGAAGATGTTTTGAAATATGGAGCATTAGTGGAGAAATATGCTCAAAAATATGGCATTTCTCACTTTAAAGACGTTATAAATGCCGTTATGATGGCAGAAAGTGGAGGGCGAGTGCCGGATGTGATGCAGGCCAGTGAGTGCCCCTATAATAAAAAGTATTCTCAAAAACCCAATGGAATCACAGACCCGGAGTATTCCATTGATGTGGGGGTGCATTATCTGGCAGACTGCCTGAAAGGTGCAGGCTGTACAGCTCCCAGTCAGACGGAAAGGCTTAGTTTAGCCCTGCAAGGATATAATTATGGCAATGGATATATTTCCTGGGCATTGGAGAATTACGGCGGATACACCGAGGCAAATGCACAGGAATTTTCCAGAATGATGCAGAAGAAGCTGGGCTGGAGTAGTTATGGCAACCCCAAGTATGTGAGCGCTATGTTCAAATATCTTGTTTTTTCTGGTAACGGTGTTTGGGGCTCTCCCTTTGTGGGGAAGAACTGGAATAGTGCCGTTTCTTCCGAATTTGGCTGGCGAACCGATCCGTTGAATGGGAAGAAAGCCTTCCATGAAGGATTGGATATCGCCTATACCAAAGGAACGCAGATCAATGCCGTTTCCAGTGGCGTGGTAACATCGGTGGTGTTCTCTGAGACTGGTTACGGTCATCATATCCGTGTGGACTGCGGCGATGGCGTAACAGTGCTGTATGCCCATTGCAGCGATATTTTTGTAACGAAGGGGCAGAGTGTTGCTGCAGGACAGGTCATAGCAGAGGTTGGTGCAACTGGGAGAGTGACCGGGGCGCATCTGCATCTGGGGGTTCTGGTCAATGGGAAAGAAGTGAATCCGAGGGAGTATATCAGCCAATAATGCAATTTTTTTGTAGAAGATCAGAGATAATCTTATTACACAGGTGTTTTATAAATAATAGATATTTTTTTGAAAAATGTGATATAATCAAAAATGGAAAAGGTGGTGAGAAGCATGAAAACTGTATATGAAATTATGCATGGAGATAGAAAAGTAGCTTGGGTAGATACACAAGGGCGTTGTAAGATTTATTTTAAAAGTTTTATGCCCTTCAGTTTGTATTTAGAAGAAACAGATAATGATATCGATATCTTGGTAAATAATATTACAAATTTCCATCATTGGTGTGCTAGCCGGATCCTGTCTTTAGACCGTCAGTATGCAAAAGCGATTTTAAATAGTATTGGTGCTTCTCAGGCTTTTACTGATAAAGAGCGTGCAGGTATTGCATTAACATACAGATGCCTGTCTTTGACGGATATTTATTGGGTTCGTCAGAAAAAAGAAAAAATTACATTTGATGAAGTAAATCTATATGAAAACCATTTGGATAATGCATTGGTTGATGTCTCATTAAGAGGAAAACAACTTACTGTTCATAACAAGCATTTGGAAAAAGAATTTGCAAAAGATTTGGCAACAAACGGTTGTTATCCTAAAGCTTGGATTCGAAAAGGGGATCATTTTCAGCTTTATAAAGATGGCGGACAGAATATTGTAGAAAACGAAGTTCTTGCCAGCAAGATTTGCCAATGTTTTGATTGTAAGCAGGTAAAATATTCTTTCGGTGAATATAATGGTGAAATAGTATCTATTAGTGATATTATGACATCAAAAGAATATTCTATTGTTTCCAGAGAAGCGTTTGAAATTTATGCTGTAAACAAAGAAATTGATCCGATGAAATATATTTTGAAATTGGATGCATATTCATATTATATGATGAATATTCTGGATTATTTGATTGGAAATGTGGACCGACATTGGGGTAACTGGGGATTCTTGGTTGATAATAAAAAGAATAAATTGCTTTGCTTACATCCTTTGATGGATTTCAATCTGTCTTTTAATGCGTATGACGATATCGAAGGGACAAGCTGTCAGCCAGTGATGCCACTTCGTATGACGCAAAAAGAAGCTGCGATAGAAGCTGTGAAAAGAATTGGATTAAATCAGGTAGCTGAAATAGAAAAAAGCTGGTTTGCTGATAGAGAAAAAGATTATGATATGCTAATGAGCAGACTTAAAATTTTGAAAACCTATAGCAAACAATGAATAGGGGTAAAAGGCGATGTGGAAATGCATCGCCTTTACCATATTTATTGGGAATCTGTCCCAAAAGGGGAATCTTCTGTTTCACTTTGCAAGAATATCGTCTTATGTAAAGTATAAGATGGAAGTCTTTTGCTTTATATGGTGTTCTTATTGAAAAACAATGGAATGTATTTTTTATTCTTTTTGGCAGGAAAAACGAAGTTGGGTGAAAGAAGCCGTAACACGGCGTTTTTTTATTGTCTTTGAGTATGAACCGATACCCGGAGGCAGTAAGAAAAATGAAGAAAAGGATGCAATCACCCAGTTGGAGGTGGCAGAGCGCACCGCAAGGACGTACCTGATGCAGTGCGGCAATAATGTAGTCGAGCATGATGATCCGAATAGTTTTATGGCTGAGGTACTATATACACTTCTGAATCGAAAGACCAGTGCAGAAAAGTCCTTTTCTGAGCGTGCTACGGCAGAGGTGGGGAAGCATGTGTCTGAGGGGGATGCCAATTCCATTCCCATTTCCGCATTCATCCTGCCGGAACAGATGGATTTTAGAAAGGCGGGGTACAGCATCATTGACGGTTTGTACTATGCCTATTTCATGATTCCGTCCAACGGATATAAACCGCAAGTGACAGCAGGCTGGCTTTCTTTACTGGTCAACGCAGGGGAAGGCATAGACGTGGACATATTCCTCAGCAAAGAGCCGAAGGAAAAGATACAGTTCCAGTTGGGGCGTCAGATCCGAATTAACCGTTCCAAAATGAAGGAGACCTCGGATACCAATACGGATTTTGATGATATCGACAGTGCGGTGCGGTCTGGGTATTACCTGAAGGATGGTCTGGCGAACAATCAGGATTTCTACTACATCAATACCCTTATCACCATTACGGCAGACAGTGCGGAGGAATTGGAGTGGCGTACCAACGAAATGAAAAAACTGATGCTTTCACAGGACTTGATTTTAAAGCCCTGTTATTTCAGGCAGGATTTGGCGTTTCAATCGGTGCTGCCCATCAATAAGCTTCATAAAAGCCTACATGAACTGTCTAAACGAAATGTGCTGACCACAGGGGCAGCCAGCTGTTACCCCTTTGTCAGCTTTGAAATGAGTGATGACAACGGCATTTTGCTGGGAGTAAACAAGTATAATAACTCCCTGATTATCGTGGATATCTTCAATTCCAAGATATATAAGAACGCAAACATGGTGCTTCTGGGTACTTCCGGCGCAGGCAAAACCTTTACCATGCAGCTGATGGCACTGCGGTTAAGGGAGAAAAACATTCAGACCTTCATCCTTGTACCTCTAAAGGGGCATGAGTTCCGCAGAGCCTGTCATAACATCGGCGGGGAGTTCATCCAGATCTCTCCTGCATCCAAAAACTGTATCAACATCATGGAGATCAGAAAGAACGATAAAACAGCTAATCTGCAGTTGGATGGTGAGGCAATTGAACGGTCGGAGCTGTCTGCAAAGATTCAGAGATTGCATATTTTCTTTTCACTGCTTATCCCTGATATGTCTCACGAGGAGCGACAGCTTTTAGATGAGGCATTGATAAAGACCTATGCAGGAAAGGGCATTACCCATCAGAATGAGTCTTTATACGACGATACAGGAAACTATAAACCTATGCCGATTTTAGGCGATTTATACTCAGTTTTGATGGAGAGTACTGAAACAAAACGAATGGCGAATATCCTGAATCGTTTGGTGAATGGCTCTGCCAGCACCTTCAACCAGCAGACCAATGTACGGCTGGATAACAAATATATCGTTCTTGATATTTCAGAGCTGACAGGCGACCTTCTGACGGTAGGGATGTTTCTTGCACTGGATTATGTCTGGGATAAAGCCAAAGAGGATAGAACACAGGAAAAAGCCATAGGAACATGGGCGAGGTCTATAGGCTAATCTCAGAGCTTGAGGAGCATGAGCTGGATGCAAGGTTTGATGTGCTGCCTAACGGTCATCCTGCCAAAGCACCCTATAACATTTTCAAGCAGGCAGGCGAGAAAGTCCGCGGCGGTGTCATTGTTGGGCTCGGTGCCAGACTTCAGGTGTACCAAAACGAACTGATCCGACAGATTACCGGTGGGAACGATATCGATCTAGTGCTGCCGGGTAAGAAAAAATGCGCCTATTTCTGTATCACCAGTGATCAGGACAGTACCTTTGATTTTCTGGGGTCGCTGTTCTTTTCGTTCCTATTCATCAAGCTGGTGCGATTTGCAGATGCAGAGGGGGAGAACGGTAAACTGCCTGTTTGTGTAAACTTTATTCTGGACGAGTTCCCCAATATCGGTGCAATACCTGATTTCAAGAAGAAAATATCGACGGTGCGCAGCAGGAATATCGGTGTTTCTGTTATTTTCCAGAACATTGCCCAGTTGAAAAACCGTTATCCCAATGATGAATGGCAGGAAATCCTGGGGAATTGCGATACACAGATTGCTTTGGGCTGTACCGATGAGATGACCGCAAAATTCATTTCCAACCGTACGGGAGAAGTGACCATTGCAGTCAGCAGTGAGTCCAGACATCTGCGTAGATGGCGGATAACGGATGAAACACCGGAATATCGCGAGACCAGCTCCGTTGGACGTAGGAAGCTGATGACGCCCGATGAAATCCTTAGGATGTCCATGGACGAAGCTCTTGTTATCCTGCGGGGGCAAAAGGTGTTTAAGGTGAAAAAATACGATTATTCAAGGCATCCGGAGAGCAAAAAGCTGAAGAAACGGAAAGCGGTGGATTATAGTCCTATCTGGCGCAAGAACAGGCAGGCAGAGCAACTTTCATCAGAACCAAAAGAAATATCTGTTCCAAAAGCAGTGAAAAAGCAGGAGGAACCGAGGAGAAAAGTTTTTACACAGATACCAAAGAATGAACTGATTCGAAGAAAAAAGGAGGAGTAGATGATGTCAAAGGAACAGGATAACTATTCGATTACAGAAGAACAGGAGCTGGCTCTGACAAAAGCTGAAACGGAAGCGGAGCAGAAAATGAGTACGATGGTACCGGAGGAAAGGGAAGCATCTGCGCTTTGGAGCAGGAAGCAGCATCAAAACAGGAGGATAGTATTGAGATCAACTATGAGGTGCCGGTTTTAACATTGGGAAAACAGGAGGATTTTGAAACGCCAGGTACTCTGAGAGAACGTGTATGGCACGAACTGCAGCATGCATATTTTACGCAAAAGCCCCTGTCAGGTGATTTAGGAGGCGTGGAGGAAACCAAATCAGGCAGCGTTGTTGTTGTGTACTATAAGCAGTATCGTGTGCTGATCCCGGTCAGTGAAATGAACCTGAAACTGATCGAGGATGAATCCGAATCTATGTTGAAAACCAGACAACTTCGTGTCTTGGCATCTATGATTGGCTGCGAGATTGATTTTATCATTTTGGGGTTGGATGAGGAAGAAAAAACCGCTGTTGGCAGCAGGAGCCGTGCCATGGAATATAAACGCAGACGATATTTCTTTCCCAAGGAAAACGGTACTGCACTGGTTGAAAAAGGCAGGATCGTACAGGCGAGGGTCATTGCCGTAGGTGATAAATTCGTCCGTCTGGAGGTTTTCGGTGCAGAGTGTAATGTGAAGGCGAGAAATCTGTCCTGGGAATGGATTGGAGATGCCAGAGATCTTTATCATGTTGGGGATACTGTATTGGCAGCAGTCACTTCCGTTGACCGAAACGAGGAAACGGGACAGGTGAAAATCGGTGTGGATATGCGTCAGCTGCAGAAGAATGATGTAATGGACAAACTCAGGCACTGCAAGCTGAAGGGAAAATACTCCGGCAGAGTCGTAGATATCCATAAGGGGGTTGTCTATCTCCGTTTGGATATCGGCGTGAATGCCATTGCCCATAGAAATTTGGATTATCGTCAGCCCGGGCGCGGGGATATCGTGAGTTTTGTTGTCAATCGCATTGATGCAAACCATGGCGTAGCGGTTGGGCTGCTCACAAGAATTATCCGTCAGAACATCTAAGGGTGCAGCGGTATGAAAAGCAGATTATACTATGCAGTCATTTGCTATATCCTTGCTGCTGTTCTGCTCTTTCTCTGTGTCCCCATCGTCCATCGAATTTCGTATCCCAAAACGCAGGTCATTCGCACGGTAAAAGCGTTGGAAAAAGGGGAGCAGATCACAGGGGAGGATGTCGAGGAGGTGACAATCGGTGCCCTGCACCTGCCTGATGATGTGATAGAAACTGCGGAGGATGCGTTGGGCAGATATGCAGCGGTGGATATCGTAGAGGGAGACATTTTGTATCTGTCAAAACTGTCGCAGCTGCCTATGGAAGGCGATGTGCCTAAGGATATCCTTCCGGCAGAAAACAGTGTTGCGTTGCTTCGGCTAAAAATGATGGAAGGCAGTGAATATCCTCTGCCAGAAATGGGCGACGTCATAAAACTGAATCTGTTTGGTAAGAAACTGACGGATATTCCGGAGCTGCAGTTTGTCCGTGTGCTGTCTGTAATCCCGCGGGAAACAGGAGAGGAAGTGATTTGGGAAAGTGGACAAACATTATCAACTAGCGAAGTAAAAGTCTTGCTTGAAAGAAATCGCCCCTGGAATGTGTCTGCTTTACAAACGCTACTGAATCGCTTGATTGATCGTAGATTTTTGGAAACTTATAAGGAAGGGAAGAATAAATACTATACACCTTTAGTGGCAGAAAAAGACTATCTGGCTGTAGAAAACAAAGCTTTTTTTGAAAAGGTGAATGATTGTTCCGTAACGAAACTGTTTGCAAGCCTTTATGATAGTAAATCTATTTCTGAAGCGGATTTAGATGAACTGGCGGCCTTTATCCGCTCGAAAACAGGAGGTGAATGACCATGGATGCTATTTTTCAGAATGTATGGGAAATGAGTTTGTTTGCCATTCCTGTCATTTTAGTTTTTGCCCTGTGTTCTAAGTTTCTGGGGAAACGGTACGGGGCGAAATGGCGGTATCTTTTGTGGCTTGTCATCGCTGTGAGACTTTGCATTCCTGTGCAGCTGAATCTGCCCGAACCTATGATGGGGATGCGGGTAGAAGTGCCTTCTGTGCAAAATGGGGCAAGAGATCTGCTGGAAACAAAAAATCTTAATTATTTGATGATCAGCGATGCAGAAAAAATGGAACAGAAAGAGGGTTTGGATGTATTGCCGACCTTAGGAACGGATGTGATGGTACAGACGAAATCCATCGATAGCAGTAGTCAGGATGTTATCGATTTCTTCCTCGATTATCCTGATGTGCTGTGGTTCTCCGGTGTGCTGTTGTTTCTTGCATGGCAGATGTCGAAGTATTTCGGTTTCAAGAAAATGTTGGAACGGAACCGCCGAAAAACCATGGATGCGGCAGTTCTGGATACCTATTATACCCTTTGCAAAGAAATGGGCATCAAAAAATGTCCTGAAATATATTTCTGTGAACCTTTGCCCAGCCCTCTTTGTGTGGGGGTTTTCAAACCTGCTGTTTATATCAATTCAGAGGACAGGGAAGCAAATGACCTGCGATTGATCCTGAAACATGAATTGACTCACTGTAAACGAAAAGACCTGTGGTTTAAGGGTATCCTGATGCTAGCAAGGGCACTGCATTTCTTCAATCCTTTTGTCCATTGGATGACAAAATTAGCAGAGAAGGATATGGAACTTTCCTGTGATCTGGCTGTGATTGAAAACTGTGTTATGCAAGAACGAGAAGCCTATAGCATGGCAATCCTCAGAACCGTAAAGGAAGCCAACAGTAAAAATATGCAGATGAGTACGGCTTTTTCCGGCGGAAAAGAAGATTTGAAAATATTTTTGATATGACAACGAAAAAACGGGGAATCGCCCTTTTTACTGCGGCTACACTCTTAGTCTGCGGCGGTACGGCATTCGTTGGCTGCACAGCACCTGAACTGAAGGAAACACCGGAAACAAGCGTGGTTTATGGCGGATATACGGAGCGAATCGTACATGACCTGTATAAAGCGAAACTACAGTATATCGGTGATCATGTGGGTGTGGAGAAAATCATGGGGCTGTTGCCTCTGCCTGATGGCGTGTCCGGGAATGAAGAAGGCATGGAACTGTTCACCAATAAGGGAGAACCCTATGGTGTAAGAAGATATTTGGATTGGAAAAATACAGTGGAAACCGTATATCAATATAATGGAGAAAATTATCAGGATAACCGTTGGAATTTGATTCATAGCATGATATTTTTGGCATTAGTAGATAATGCAGATTATTTTGAATATGGATGGAAAATGAAAGTGGCTGGAGATGGCAGAGAAAGTGGAATGGCAACTGTATTTGGGCGATTTAGTAGAGATGATGTAAAATTCTATTTTGGAGAAAAGGATTTGAGGGAATTTGCTAAGGATGAAGAAACATTTGTGAACTTTGTTTCTGCTATCAATCGATATTATTCCAAGTATGATTATCGAAATAAGGAAACTGTGAACAGCCGCAATGGCTATTCCCAGAAAACGATGCATACCAGCTACGGAGATATGGAACTGGATATCCCTCGAGATCGTAAAGGTGAATTTGAACCGCAGGTAATCAAAAAGTATCAAAATACTATCACGCAAGATATGGAAGAAAAAATCCTCTCTATGTATGCAAAAGGCATGACCACCGGAGATATCGAAAGCCATATGCGTGACCTATATGGTATCGATATTTCTGACAGTACCATCAGTCGTGTTACAGACAAAGTTCTGCCTATAGTAAAAGAATGGCAGGAACGCCCTCTGGAAGAGATCTATGCTGTTGTTTTCATGGATGCGATCCATTACCATGTGCGTCATGAAGGGCGTATCGTAAAGCGGGCGGTCTATATCGCTATTGGCATCGATATGAATGGTCACAAAGATGTACTGGGTATGTATGTAGGTCAGAATGAGAGTGCAAAATTCTGGCTTTCTATTTTGAACGGGCTTAAAAACCGTGGTGTACAGGACATCCTGATCGCTTGTGTGGATGGGCTTTCCGGGTTTCCTCAGGCGATCGAAACTGTATTTCCCGAAACAGAGATTCAACAGTGTATCATCCACCAAATCAGAAATACTACGAAATTTGTATCCTACAAAGAGATCAAACCACTGATGGCTGATTTGAAGCGTGTATATACGGCAGCAACAGAAGAAATTGCTCTTTCTGAATTAGACTCTTTTGAAGAAAAATGGCATAGTAAATACCCTAAAATTGCCAAATCCTGGAGAGATAATTGGGCTAACCTGTCGGCGTATTTCAAATATCCGGATGCTATCCGAAAGCTGATTTATACCACAAATACCATCGAAGGCTTCAACCGCCAACTTCGTAAAGTCACGAAATCGAAGACCATTTTCCCTTCTGATGATAGCCTGATGAAAATGCTGTACTTGGCAACCATAGATATCACTAAAAAGTGGACAGGTCATCGTCAAGATTGGGGGCAGATCCACTCTCAGTTGGAGATTTACTTTGAAGAACGCTTGTCCTGATCATGGCCTAAGCAGGGCTGCCCTTGGCAGCTCTGCTTGACATGCAAAAAACTGGCGCTATAATACAGGAAAAGAGCAAAGCCTCAAAAAAATGGCTTTGCCCTTCAATAACTAATCCATAGTTATCACCTATTTCTCTTTTAAAGTATAAAATACAGAAAATTAATAATAATGTTAGGCAGTAGTATGTCATTTACAGATTGTAGTTCCCTTGAATTCATTAAATGGAATGTTCAATTCAGTTATTTCTCCACTTGTATCGTTCCATTGGCATTTAATTACTGCAGTCTCATTTTCATCAAAATAGCAGGTGATATTACTGTTTTCATGGTCTTCCTGAATCGTACCGATGAGTTTTCCGTTTGAACCATCATAATCTGCGCTGTAAAAATTAAACTGTTTTAAACCATCTATTTCTGAACAAACGCTATAATAAAATTCGTTGTTATAGAAAAAGGCACGGGCATTATCAATGGTTTTGATGATATTTCCATTCCAGTCGTACCAATGGAGTGTATAGTAGTCGTCTACAGCATAAGAAATAGAATCTGCGAAAATGAAGTCCTCGTCGCCTGTTAAATAATGATTATGATATGGCCAGAACGCAGAATCAGGTTTTAATTCAAAGAGGGTGTCATCTTTGATTGAATAAAGAAGGGTTGCAAACTTACCGGAGCCATAACAAAGCTGGAAAAGAACTTTGTCCCCGTGCTTTGCAATGATGTTATCAGATGTATCATAGTGCCAGTCTTTCTCGGATAGTAAATCAAGAGTAAGCAAAGGGAAATAGTCATAGGAAGATGACTGCCCATAAAGAGCGACATGATACAATGTATGCTTCGCATCATCGAATACTCCGTTTTCCAGTTGAGAAGGAAGAGTACGGATCTCAACTCCGGGATAGGAAATATTTGATGTTTCAGCGACGAGTTTGTGTTTTATCAATATGTCATTCGCTTTTCCATCTTTACCTTCCTGATAATAGGTTCTTAATTTTCCTGCAGGATCTTTCTCGGGTAAACCGAGGGCAGTACAGGAAGTGGTAAATAAAAGGGAACAGCAAGCAATGGAACAGTAGAATTTTTTCATATTATAAAAAGACAGTATTCTCTTTTTCATAAAACTCCTCCTTAAAAGGATATTGCTTATATATAGAATACCATAAGGATTGGAAACATCACATAAAATGTAAAAAATTGTGATTTTTTTTGTATTGGTTGTATTATATAAATAAAATGGGAGGAAGTAGGTAATAAGAAATGTTTAAAAAAGGAGTTATTGTGCTGTTACTATGTATGGCAGCTTTTTTGGGATATATTGGATTAAACAAACAAGATGTCGTTATTTTGGATGGAAGGGAAATTGTGACATATAAAGTATGGGGTAATGAAAACATCCTTGTGGATGATCTTTTGAGGACAAATTATGAAATCCAATTGGTAGATAGTGTTCTTTCTATAAGTACCAATGGAATGTCTGATTACCATAAAAATCCGAAAGCAATTCCTCAAATAAGTGATTTACATATCGTTGTAAACGGCAGTCAGATTGATTTTAAGTATTTGAATGACAGTTATGCACTTAGTTTGAATGATTTGTGTAATCGTACGGATGATGATGTTATGGAACTGAATCACGAAATGCCTATTGGTCTGGCATCTCATATAGATGCTTACTACTCTACATTCAATAATCTTGGATATTCGCCATATAGATTCAAACAGAATGAGGATGGCAGTATTGTTTCTATTCATTTAGGCAGCATTGTTTTATCAGATATGGGGAATGTTGAAGTCGATCGGGTATGCGAGTTCATTACAAAATCAGAAATGCAGGACTATTTTAGTTTAAAGACTTTGGTAAACGGTTTAGATGCAAGATATGAAATTAGGAATCATGTGCTGACATTTAGTAGAACAGGCGGACAAAAAGAGTTTGCAGTGCCGGATATTTCCAGTAATTATTCAATGCTTGGTTATCCAGTGCTTTCGGTAGAGTTTTATGCTCCAGGTGGTAAAAAAATTTCTGCATATGTTGATAGAGGGATTCTAAAGGTAAATGGCAAGGAATTTGCAGACGCATTCGGATATCCTTCCGGTACATAGCTGGGCAGCATAATAACATCATCTACATCTGTGTTAATGGGAGGATATTCAAATTTTTGTTGTTTCTCTTGTGTAACGATATAGCCAAATAATAATATGGTTGAGAATATCAAAAATACTATTGCTTTTGTATCTTTTGTGATTTTCATATAGATTCTCCTTATTTCTAAAAGTATACTTCTATACTTTCGATCATATTTATAAGTTCCTCTTGATCAACATAACCATCTGCTATATAAAAGTTATTCTCATCCCATACATGGATTAAATTTGAAGGATTTGATGTTTCATAAGAAAGAATATAGCCATCAAAACAATCCGAATGGTATTCTGTTTGGACACTATTTTCAGTGTCAACTGAATATGTTATAGATATTGGAGTATGCTGCATATAGTATAAGTTTTTACCTTCAGAGGAATATGTAACAGAAACAGAAAGTGGAGAAATTTGATATTCTTCAAATATGTATCCTTCTGGAATATAGGCAGGAAGAAGAACATCAAAAGTCACATCTTTCGTAAGTTCGGGATATTCAAATTTATTTTGATTTTCTGTTGTATGAATGCACCCAACCATCATGAAGAGTGCAGTAATAAGAAGCAGTATTGATATGATTCTTTTCATCTTCAAAATCTCCCTCAAGGAGAATAAATCAGGGAAAGGCTATTTGCTATTTTTATAATTTCTTCTTCCGTAATTTGACCACTAATTTCAAAAAAGTTATTTTCATCCCAGAATACTATAGTTTGAACGTCTGATTTTAAGGGATGCATATGATATCCATTATATTTTCCATTCTTAAATTCGGTTATCTTATGATTTTGATTATCTATACTCAATGTAAAGTTTTTTGCGGGCATTTGGGTAAAAAGAAGTTTATTTTCATTTTCGTTGAGGAAATGCAGGGAAGCAAACGCATCATCGATTTCCATTGAATGACAGGAATATCCTTCAGGTATATAAGATGGAAGATAAACATCAAAATACACTTCGGAATTCATTTCAGGGTATTGATATTTCTTGTTACTATCATGGGAAGATATAACGGAAAAAAGAATGAAAGAAGAAATGATCAGAAGGATTAAAGGTTTATCTATTTTAAAGTTAGTCATTGTAATTCCCCCTTTTGTCAAGGCCGGATGATAAATGACCGAAAACGCCGAGAGATAATTGACCCAA
>CAMBLO010000044.1 GCA_945868505.1 uncultured Clostridia bacterium
CTCGGTTACGTTCCTACTTTTCCTGTCCACCCGATTTCTGGTTCATGTATTATTTTAAACATAACGATTCGTACTATAAATCGTTTCAATCCTTCGGCTTTCACCTACTTTGACATCATCTGACTCCCTCTCCAAACCTTTTTCGACCATACCTCCCGGTATGTGAGTAGGGTCTCCCGAGGTAAGACACTAATCTTTCGTTCCACAACCTCTTGATTTACAACTTCGGTTTACGTTTACCTTTTGGGCTTCGGTTTGGTTTGCAACCTTACCCACCTAATCGCCTTATCAAGTTTCTGTACGTAGGCTCAAGAACTTTGCTACACCACTTCCTTCATCCATACCATTACTGGTACCGACTTGTGGTTCACTACACTTGGCGGTAAATACCCGTGACTGGACTTTCACCAGTAAGATTAGCACCATGCTCGGCACACAAAACAAAGGCTTTCCCAAAATTCGGGAGAGCCTTTTTATGTTCCCCTCACAAAACGCAGTTTTGTGAAAGTATAGGGTGCAGGGAATTATTCCCTGCCGGGGGTCAAGGGGGCAGAGCCACCTTGCTGTTTTAATTTTCGCAATATTTCTTCATCCGCAGGGCAGAAGGCAAACTGGTCGATTTCCTTCGTTGTAATCCACTGAATGTCGTTATGCTCCAATTTTTGAGGCGTCCCTTCCGTAATGCGGGCGTGGAACAGTGTCAGATGCACCGTCAAATCGGGGTACACATGCTCCACCTCCATGAACACATCCCCCACGGCGATAGTCACGCCCAATTCCTCCCGACATTCCCGTACAAGGGCTTCTGCCTTCGTTTCCCCCGGCTCCACCTTGCCGCCCACAAATTCCCACAAAAGCCCCCTAGCCTTATGGGCAGGTCTTTGGCAGGCCATGAATCTATCTCCATCCCAAATCAGGGCCGCTACTACCTCTGTCATTCTTCCTTAACCTCCCTTTAAATATATTTTCATCTTTGCCTGTTATTATAGAAGGATGGGTCATGAAAATCAACCTGGCAAGAAGTTGTTTACGATATTGGAAGGAGAATCTATATGGAACTGCTTTTTGCAAAACGATTGAGAGAACTGCGTCAGGAAAAAAACTTATCCCAAGTGGATCTGGGGGCTATGCTGGGCTATGGCTATACTGCCATTTCCGGCTACGAAACAGGGCGGAACGAGCCCAGCTTTGCCGACTTCATCCGCCTCTGCGAAGTGCTGGATGTTTCCTCCGATTATATACTGGGGATTTCCGATATTCGCAGACCCTATGCCGTTTTGGAGAAAAACGACCTAATCCGTCTGTATAACCGCGCCATGGCTCTGGCTGTGGAATGCCGCCGCCATTTATCGTTCTGAATGTCTCCCTTCCTTCATAGGATAGAAGAAGGAAGGGAGGCGGCTGTGGTGCAAAAGAAGAACAAAGGAGCCCTGAATCTGGTGGGGCTGGTGCTTTTTCTGCTGGCACTGCCCTTTTTTTTCCGCATGGGGGGCGGGCAGTTTGCCATGGCAGAAGTCCTGCCGGGACAAGTCCCTTCGGACAAGTTATCCCTGGCCTTTCTACAGCAGGAAGAAAAAGAAGTTATCACTGCCAATGTCCTTGGCAAAGAAGATATCGAATTTTCCAAATCCTTAGCCATCAGCGCGGGCGGCCGCCCCATGAATGTGACAGCGGAACAATTGGCAAAAATGCAGGATTTTTCTTATCTCAAGAGCAACTATTACATCGTAGATTCCCGCACCACCCTTCTGCCCGGGGATATCGATGTGGAGCAGGCACTAGGCCTTGACCTGACCATTGAAAAGACCAAAAAAGAGCCCAAAATCCTCATTTTCCACACCCATTCCCATGAAGGCTTTTCCGACAGCGATATGTCCAAAGGCTTACAGGAGGGCATCTGGGGTGTAGGGGAACGGCTGAAAGAGATTTTGGAGGAGGAATACGGCATCGGCGTGATCCACGACGATGGACAATATGATGTGGTGAATGGCAAGGGGCAGATTACGGGGGCCTATGAGCGGATGGAGCCGCCCATTCGGGAAATTCTGTCGAAATACCCTTCCATCGAGGTCTGCATCGACCTCCATCGGGACGGTGTTTCGGAAGGAACTCGTTTGGTAACGGAAATCGACGGAAAGCCCTGCGCCAAGGTGATGTTTTTCAATGGGCTCTGCCGCCTGAACAAGGACGGCACCGCACAGCCCATCAGTGGTCTGGAAAATCCCTATCTGGGGGAAAATCTGGCTTTCAGCCTGCAGATGAAAACCGCCGCAAACCAGAGATATCCTGATTTTTCACGAAAAATCTATCTTAGTGCCTACCGTTTCAGCCTGCACATGCTACCCCGTTCCACCCTCATCGAGGTGGGCGCTCAGACCAACACCAAGGAAGAAGCCCTCAACGCCATGGAGCCCTTGGCGGAAATCCTTGCCAGCGTGCTTCTTTCTTGAGGGCGTTGCCCTCAAACTCCCACCAAGGGGAATAGGTCAAGCATCTTCCCTTCGGGAAGACGGCTACGCCGCCGCCTTCATCTTGGCGGTGCTCAAATCCCCTTGACCCCCATTGGCAAAAACTTTACAGTTTTTGCGTAAATAAATCATATTTATTATGCCATATTAAAATCATGGCAAAAAAATTTATGATTTTTGGTGTGCTGGGCTGGTGCGCGGAAATCCTCTGGACGGGGCTCCACTCCCTTTTGGCAGGGGACGGCGCACTGACGGCAAAAACATATTTATGGATGTTCCCCATTTACGGGCTGGCGGCGTTGGCAGAGCCGCTGTTTCTGGCCCTGCGGAAATATTGTCCCCTGTGGCAGCGATTGGGTATGTATACCTTTTCCATTTTTCTGGTGGAATTTTTCACCGGCTGGCTGCTGCAGGCAATGACCGGGGCATGCCCTTGGGATTATGGAGACAGGCTGTTTTCCGTTATGGGGTTCATCCGCTTGGATTATGCGCCCCTGTGGGCAGCATTGGGATATTTTTTCGAAGAGGTGAGCGTGTTTCTGGCAAAGGAAGGAGAGCGGATATAAAGATTTGCAGTTCCAAACGATTTCGTGTACAATGCTATAAAAGCGTTGTCAATAGGCGCAAAAGAATGGCTGCTTGCAGACATTTCCTTGCGGACATTAGACAACCTGACACATGAGCAGGACGCAGTCCTGCGAATGAGTATCAGTTGCAAAGCAACGAGCTTTTATGACCGATACCGCATCTTTGTAAGGAGAATCGTTATGGAAAAACTGAAACAGAACATCATCTTATTCGACTTAGACGGCACATTGACCGACTCCGCAGAGGGTGTCATCCGTTCCTGCCAGTATATGCAGGAAAAAATGGGCATGAAAGTCTGGGAAACTGCCGATCTGAAATTCATCGTCGGTCCTCCCCTCATCAAGACTTTTACAGAGGATTTCGCCATGGACCAAGAAACTGCGGAAAAAGCAATCCTCTGCTTTCGGGAACGCTATTCCACCATCGGCTTATTTGAAAACAAGGTTTTCCCCGGCATAGAAGAAATGCTGGAAAGCCTGAAGGCCAAAGGAAAGCGCATGGCCGTTGCCACCTCCAAAAAGGAGGATTTGGCCTTCCGTATTCTGGAGCATTTTGGCATCGCCAAATATTTTGAAGTCATCGGCGGGGATAAAAGAGAGGTAGGCCGCGATAACAAAGCCAAAGTCATCGACTATGTGCTGGAAACCATGGCGGCCGCAAAGGATGACGTTATCATGGTCGGGGACAGAAAATTTGATATCGAGGGGGCTCATGCCATCGGTATTCCCTGTATCGCTGTGGAATTTGGCTACGGCGACAGAGAAGAATTCGAGAAATACGGCGCAGACTTCATCGCCGCCACTGCGGAGGATGTGGCAAATCTGTTCTAAGAAGGTGAAGATGAGTTGAAAAGAATGAATATCCTTGTTACCTGCGACAGCGGCTACGCCCGGCAGGCTGCACTGATGCTTTTTTCCCTGCAGAAAAACCATCCCGATACATTTCTGGATATTTTCGCAGTGGGCAATTTACAGGAGGAAGATATCGCCCTCATGGGGAAGGCTTTGGACGGGGAAAGAAGCCGCATCACCCATAGGACCTTTGACGGGGAAATCTTGAAAGATGCTCCCACCACTGACCGTTATCCTGTGGAGATGTATTACCGCATTTTTGCTGCCCAATATCTGCCCCAGAAGATGGAACGAGTACTGTACTTAGACCCCGATTTGGTGGTCACAGGGGATTTGACAGAGCTGTACGAAATGGATATGGGCGATGCTTTTTTCGCCGCCGCCAGCCATGTAAAAGAGGAAACGCTTCTGGAAAAGCTGAACCAGAAACGACTGGATATGGAGGGCATCTATATCAATTCGGGGGTCATGCTGCTGAATTTGGAAGCATTGCGAAAGGAGCAGGATATACAGGCAGTAACGGATTACATTACGGAGCATGAAAAGCTTCTGATTCTGCCGGACCAGGATGTCATCAGCGGGCTGTATCACGATAAAATCTGCCCCATCGATGCCTATGTCTATAACATGACCGAGCGGATGTTCACACTGGCTCTGCTGAAAGGCATGGAGACGGACTGGGTCTGCCGCAATACCGCTATCATCCATTACTGCGGAAGAAATAAGCCTTGGAAGCCCCTGTATAAGGGGAAGCTGGATGTGTTCTATCTGCTGAATCGAATAGAGTGGGAAAAGAAAATGAAAAAATAAACGAAAGGCACTGGGTTTCCAGCGCCTTTTTTATTGGACAGTGGGAAGATTGTATTTCACGGGTGTCCATATAAAATACAATACCTGTCCCCTCATATTTTAGCGAAATTTTCGCTATAATGCAATAGCGAGTTTTCCGCTACACTATTCTTATTTTGAGGTGATATTATGTACCGCAGAATAAGAGACTTACGAGAAGATAAAGATATGACACAAACCCAGATGGCAGAAATCCTCCATTGCAGCCAGCGCATTTACAGCAACTATGAGCGGGGAGAGGTGGATATCCCCACACAAATTTTGATTCGGTTAGCGCAATTCCACAATACCAGCACTGATTATCTTCTGGGACTGACAGATATCTCTATCCCCTATGAACGAAAAAAGACCCTTTGATGGGTCTTTTTCCCTTACAGAAACAATTCGTTTTCTTTTCTGCCTTCCAAGGCCTTTTTCAGCATGGCCTTTGCCCCTGCCAGCAGCACAGGGTTCACGGCCCTTGCCTTCTTGGGGCAAGCCGCCACACAAGCCATGCAGGTGATACATTTCTCCCCGTCCGTTTCCTTGGGGTTATCCTTGGAAATAGCGCCCACAGGGCATTTTTCCGCACAGGTACCACAGCCGCCGCAATTCTTATTGGCCTTGGGTGTCATGGGCAGCGGGCCATATTTTTTATAGGGTCTGTTGCCGGGGAATGTAATAGTTCCGCCCTGCTCTGCCTTTTCTTTCAGCTGTTCAGACCATTCTTTCAACTGCTTTTCATCGGCGGCATCAGGGCGTCCCGCTGCAAATTCCCGCATGATGGAGTGTTCCGCCACCACTGCCGCTCCCGCCACAGGCAGGAAGCCACAGGCTTTCAGGGTATCTTCCAGTTCCACCAAGGTATCCTCATAGGCACGGTTGCCATAAACCGCCACAAGGATGGCTTTCGCGCCGCCGCCCTGCATTTGGCTCAGCCGTTCCGTGGCAATGGCAGGCACACGACCGCCGAAGGAAGGCACTGCCACCAGGCAGACATCCTCCCCCGTAAAGGTATATTGGGAGAAATCCTCCCCCCGATTGCAAAGGTCGATTTCCCTTTTTTCATTCCATGCCGCAGAAAGCAGGTCTGCGGATTTTTTCGTTCCCCCTGTGGGGCTGAATGTGATTTCGTAAAACATACCGATTCCCCCTTTAGAACAGCAAATCCAGTTTCGTCTTTGCCTTTTCGATATCCTGCAGAATGGTTTTCTGCTTTTCATCAAAGAGCAGTTCTTGGTTGTAACGATAATATTTTTCGGAGCCGTTTTCGCTGATGAATTTTACACTGTAGAAATTGGTGGTCAGTTCTGTGATAAAAATGACCATTTCCTGTCCTGCCCCGAAAGTCTCTTCCAGGAAAGCGAAAGCGTTATCCAACGCCAGAGAGGCGGCATCGATGGTCTCTTCCCTTTTTTCCGCTTCTGCGGCAAACAATTCCTTCACAAGGGCGAAGGCATTCTCTTTTTCCCGACAGCCTGCCTTCTTCCCTTCCGCCAAGAAGAATTGCAGCCGTTCCAGTTCCCGCATACGGGCCCGCTCCGCTGTTTTTTCCAGCAGACCCGCCTTCCGTTCTCTTGTAAAAGCCATTTCTCTTTCCTCTACCAGCCCCGTAAAGAGATTTTCCCAAGGGGTTTCCTTGCAGTAAGGGCTTGCAAAGCGTTCCTTCAATTCCAGTAGCGCACCGTGGAGTCCTGTTACCATCAGGTCTGCTTCATAGGCCTTCTGGAAGCCTTCGGACAGCTTGCTCAGCAGCAGCCCCATGACGCTCAGCCGTTCATCGAAGGGTGCTTCCTGCAGCTTCGCCACTGCTTGCTTCGTATATTCGCCCCGCAGGATATCATCCACACGATAGTCGGAGCGATATTTGCGGTACAAATCAAGATAGTTGGCGAAATCCTTGGCGATTTTCCGATGCTGCAGATACTGATACACCAGTCCTTCATCCACGGGCAGATTCATATCCTCATAAACTTTCAGAATGGTGGATAAATCCTCCCAGCCACGGGCGGTGACAAAGCGTTTGCCGTCCACGGTGGTTTCCATGGCATAAAAATGGTTCTTGCGGATTTCCAGATAGGAAATGATGGCACCATGGATGCCCTGTTTGTAGGCATATTCCTTCCAAACGTTGAAGTCAGGCTCAACGTCAATCTTTTTCACACGGTCGAGAGTAACTACGTCGAATTCCCGTACACTTTTGTTATATTCGGGAGGGTTGCCCGCTGCGGCAATCAGCCAGCCATAGGGTACCTTATGGGCACCAAAGGTCTTGCATTGCAAGAATTGCAGCATAGCAGGGGCCAGTGTTTCAGAGGCACAGTTGATTTCATCGATGAACAAAATGCCCTCTTTTAAGCCTGTTTCCTCCATTTTATCGTAAACAGAAGCGATGATTTCGCTCATGGTGTATTCGGTCACGGCGTATTCCTTCCCGCCATAATTTTTATGGCTGATGAAGGGCAGACCGATGGCGGATTGTCTGGTGTGGTGGGTGATGCTATAGGAAACCAGCGCAACGCCGCATTCCCGTGCTACCTGCTCCATTACGGCGGTCTTGCCGAT
The DNA here is from genome assembly GCA_945868505.1 of uncultured Clostridia bacterium. Lineage (GTDB taxonomy): Bacteria > Bacillota > Clostridia > Lachnospirales > Anaerotignaceae > Anaerotignum_A. Next base: position 7,301 of record CAMBLO010000044.1, read on the forward strand.
GCCCGGTGCGCCCATCAGCAGGATCGGGCGCTGGCGTACGGCGGGGATGCGGTATTCGCCGAACTCGTCCTTTGCCAGGTACGCCTGAATGGAGTTTTTTATCTCATTTTTCGCTCTCTTAATATCCATAATTACACTCCTTTTTTCTTGGGACGCTGTCCCAAACCCTGCTAAGGGGAATCATTCCCCTTAGAACCCTGATACGAAAATCAAATTTCTTTGAAATTTGATTTTCAAATGGGGGTCTGGGGTATCATACCCCAGCGGGGTGGTGGGGTGGAACCCCACGGTCTTTTATCTCTAAGTCGTCTTTGCCAAGTATCAGTTTCATCGCCCAAGGCGGCACATTCACGTCCGTGTAGTCCTCATGATAGAACACAAAAGCCGCATCATAGGCCGGTCTGCGGCGGGGAAACGTCCCATACCCATCGGTAAAATAAATGAGCCCCTTCAAGTTCTGGAAGGCTTTTTCCTCAATCAGCCTGTCCACATATTGGAACACAGGGCGGAAATCCGTGCCGCCGCTGCCCCGCAGCTCAAAATCCTCCATAAATAACGCCAGCTCCTCGGCGGAGGTGATTTTTTTATCCAACTGCACCGCAGCATCGCACTGTATAATGTGGATATTCACCTTATGGAAAAAGCTTTCACTGCTGGAAAGGATGGCATAGGTCTCCTCCAAGAATCGCCGTACCGTCTCCCCTTCGCAGGATTCAGAGGTATCGATGGCGATCACCAATTCCTCTACCTTCTTCACTTCTTTATATTCCAAGGCTTCGATGAGGGGCAGATTGCCGTAGAGATTCAGCCCATAGGTATAGAAAATGAAGTCGAAGGCATCATCATCCACCCGCATATCCTCTTTCAGCGTCACAAATTTCTGCAGAAACTGCCGATAATCGTAGCGTTCTCTGTTTTCCACCTTCAAATATTGCAGCAGCTCTCCCGCTTCCTCCCCCATATCCTTGGAGAAGGTCTCCAGATTGGTCTCGGTCTTTTCGCCGATTTCCGTCCATTTTTCCTCCAACTGCTGCTGTTTTTCGTTCTGTTCCTCTTCCTGCTGGTCGTTATTCTGGTCGTCGTTTTGGTTATCCTGATCCTGATCGTCGTCTTTTTTATGCTCCCAGAAAACATGGTCGTCCACCCAATATTCCAGCTGCAATTTGCCAAATTCCTGTATAGAAAGGTTTTTCTCCTTCAAAACACGGTAAATGCCCTCGGCAGAAAGCACCTTCAACTCCCGTCGGAGCATATCATAGGTTTCATTTCGCTGATCGGATACCACCAGATGCACCGCCTTGCTGGGCAGCGAATCCACGATAGATTCCACGGCGATATCGCAGGCAAGGTGCCAGAGCTCCTCGTCCCGATCGTTCAAGTGGAAGGGATGGCGGAACAGGCAATGTAAAACCATGTGCAGGTACGCACGGTTGACCAATACACGGTCGCAGAGATACCGTTGCACCAGATAGCGGGGGTTAAACAGAATCTTTTCGCCGTCAGTGCCCACGTACAGGGAGGACAGGTTCATTTCGTAACGCAAGCCGCTCAGTGCCAGATCAAGGAAGCGCATGGAAAGGTACAGTTCGTTTCTGGAAGCGCTTAAAATATTCGTACCAATCTGTATCAATTTTTGATGTGTCTCGTTCAAACCATCTCACCTCCTTTTTTTCTAAGACCGTGGGGCGCCGCCCCACTTCCCCGCTGGGGTATGATACCCCAGACCCCCATTTGAAAATCAAATTTCAAAGAAATTTGATTTTCGTATCGGGTTCCAAGGGGGTGACCCCCTTGGTGGGAGTTTGAGGGTGAAACCCTCAAAGATCAAATGTCTTCTTTTTCTTTGTTGCACCGAAATGCTTGTGCTGGTAATCCATCAGAAAACTGAGAACCGCCGTTTTCCCTTTGCTCTGGGCAATGTCAATGAGGTCGGGCAGATTTTCCGCCGTCAGCAGCCCCCAATCGGCAAAAAGCCTGATCTTTTCGTCCTCGTTTCGGTTCATATAATATTCCGCCGCCCAAAGAAAATGGTCACGGATATACTCCAAATATACCGCCCGATGCTTCTCCTGCAAGCGATAGGGATACTCCAGCCGCGCCATAGCCAGAAGCAGCACCGTATCCGCCGCATCCTCCCTGCGGGTAAGGTAAAAAATCTCATCATACCTGCGGAAATCAATATCGTAGTTGCCGATGCACTGGCGGAAGATATGCCCTGTGCCATAGTTCACCTGATGGAACTGTCTCGCCGGCGTATCCTCAATGTATTCATACTGGAAATCGGGGATAATCAGCCGACTTGTCAAAGTTTCCCCGTTTTCCTGAGGAAAATTGATGGTCAGGTGCAGCTCATGGTTCAGCCCTGAGGTCAGGTCGGAAATATGTCGGCACCGCCCAAAGGAAAGATAGGTCAGGCTGTCACAGTTCAAAAACAGCCCCATATTCAAGTCCGTCGCCGCCAAAGGAATATTGATTTCCTCCATTTTACGGCAGTTATAGAAAGCATATTTCCCAATCCGCTGCACCCCCTCAGGCAGATGCAGACGTTTCAGCTTGCCACAGCCATAAAAAGCATAGTCCCCGATGGAACGCAACCCCGCAGGCAGGGTCAACTGCTCCAAAGAGCCACAGCCATCGAACATCCTTTGGGGGATTTCTGTCAATTTTGCAGGCAAATGCACCCGCTCCAAAGCGGAACAGCCGGAAAAAGCGGATGCCCCAATGGTTTCGATGGAATCGGGCAGGAAAACCCGCCGCAAGGCTTGTCCCTTCACTGCAGGTTCTTCCCCTTCTTCCACCAAAGCCACCTCCGCCGCCAGTTCCTCCTCAGGCTCTGCCGCGGGTGCTTCCTCCTTTACGGCAAAAGCTCTTTCCCCGATGGCAACGACAGGCACACCGCCGATGGTTTCGGGAATACGTATTTCCGCCGCCCTTCCCCACAGCTTAGTGATGACCGCACCTCTTTCTTCCAATTGATATTCAATCTGTATGGACAATTTCATTTTGATGCTCCTCTTTTCCGCTCACACTAATTTCAATTATATTCGCCCTAGGATGGACTGTCAAAATGTTTGTTAAAAAAATGGTGCTTCGGATTTTTCCAAAACACCATTTCATACGATAATGCCGATATATTGCTTATCGCCTGCTTCAAGGCAATAAAAACCTTTTTGAAAAAATTTATGTATACCACCTCGCTATTTTGTAAGTTTCGACTTTTTATGATATACTATTTGGTATATTATACAAATATTCTGAATGTGAGTTGATAAAAATGAACCGAACGAAAAATGCAATCATAGATGCCTTTTTGCAATTATTGGAAGAAAAGTCATATAATAAAATCACTGTGAACGACATTGCAGAGGCCTGTCAGATCAATCGAAACACCTTTTATTACCATTTCCATGACATTCCCGCACTTTTAGAGGAAATCATAAAAAGGAATACCGACCACATCATACAAACCTATAACACCTTTGGCTCTCCCATGGATTGCTTTGCTCCTATGGTGCAGCTCTGCGTCCTTCACCAAAAAGCCATCCTTCACATTTATCATTCTGTCCATTGTGAAGTTTTTTTGAAGGAATTAGATCGGCTCTGTCTCTATGCCACCACCCAATATATTGATACCACCACAGAAGAGCTATCGCTTCTTCCAAAAGACAGAGAACTTCTCATCCGATTTTATAAATGTGCCCTAGTGGGTATACTGCTGGATTGGCTGAATGAGGGCATGCACTATGACCTGCTTGCTTCTTTTTCCCGCATCTGCGATCTGTTTAACGGCTCCGATCAGCAGGCCTTTCTGAAGGCCGCAGCCCCCAAGGAATAAACAATCTGCTTTCTTTTAAAAAAACTGCCTGCCGATATGTCGCCATAATCAAGACGGCACATCGGCAGGAAAGAGTTATCCTATTATTCTGCTTTTTTCTCTTTGCTTTCTTTCCATAACGCATCCGCAACAGGCTTCCATTGTTCCGCATATTTGTCACATTTTGCACACAGATGCTCCGCCGATTCCGGAGATTGCAGGTCTGTAGAATGGGCATCTGTTCCGGCTACCATTTTTCTCAATTTCTCAGGATTTTCCAGCATTGGACATGGACGGAGCATATTTTCATTAAAAGGCTGTCCGTCATGGTATGCCATCATCATGGGAGACTGCAAGGCTTCCAATAAGGATTTTTCCCTAATATTGGAATCCGAATAGTGGATAAATACGCAAGGGTCGATATCCCCATTTGCATTGATATGAAGATAACGCCGTCCCCCGGCAATACACCCATCCACATATTCTGCGTCATTCTGAAAATCCATTGCAAACAGCGGTTTCGTAGCACGGTACTGACGAATCCGGTGATAGGTCTCCACACGCTGCTCCGGTGTGGGCATCAGCTCAGGGGAAGCATCATTCCCCACGGGCATATAGTGGAAATACCAAATGAAATATGCGCCCATTTCGATTAGGCTGTCAAAAAAATCTTCCGAAGTAATAGATGCAAAGTTTGCGCTGGTATAGCAGGAAGAAATCCCATAAAGCAGCTTCTTTTTCCGCAGCAATTCCATGGCCTGTGTTGCCTTTTTGAATACGCCATTTCCCCGCCGCAGGTCTGTAGCCTCTTCAAAGCCTTCCAGAGAAATTGCAGGCACAAAATTCCCGACCCGTAGCATTTCATCTGCAAAGGTTTCATCGATCAAAGTGCCGTTGGTGAAGCATAAAAATACACAATCACTGTGCTTTTCGCAAATACGGATCAGGTCATGCTTACGAACCAAAGGTTCCCCACCTGTGTAGATATACATATACACACCAAGTTCCTTCCCCTGCTGTATGATATGATCAATCTCATCGTATGTAAGATTCAGCTTATTTCCGTATTCCGCAGCCCAACAGCCGATGCAGTGCAGGTTACACGCACTGGTAGGGTCCAAAAGGATCGTCCACGGAATATTGCATCCATATTTTTCACGACATTCTTCCTGTCTCTTCCATCCGGCCAGAGAAGCATTGATAAAGAAATTTACCACAATCGTCTCCATAACCTTCGGATCCACATCATTGATGATATGCCGAATATATCCATAATATGGATGTTTCGGATCTGTGATGGCTTCCCGTACGGCTTTCCGCTGGGGAACAAATTCATTTCCTGCAAATTTATCTGCCCAGTCCATCAACTTGAGCAGATTTTTTTCAGGGTCTTTATACAAATACTTAAATGCATATTCCAGTCCAAATTTTTTCATCGTTGCTGATACATTCATGATACAGCCTCCTTTGTCGTTTGCTCCATTTCTACCTCCCTTATTTTATTGCACAACTGCTTTTTTCAGAATGGGCAAACGCATAGCTGATATCCAAAATTCAGACATTTTCACCTATTTGCCTAAATCGACAAAAAAGCCCTCCTTTTGGAGGGCTTTCGGTTTACTTATGTATGGTTTCTATATGGTTTGGCTGAGAATTATTCACCCAGTGCTTCTTTCAGCACTGCACCCATTCTCTGAATACCTTCAACGATTCTTTCTTCTGTAGCGTTGGAGTAGTTCAGACGGAAGTGGTTTTCTTTGCCGCCGTTAGGGAAGAAGCTGCCGCCGGGAACGAATGCAACGTTCTGTGCCAGACATTTAGGAGCGATGTCTTTTGCGTTTACGCCTTCGGGCAGAACAACCCATGTGAACAGACCACCTTCGGGATGTGTCCATTTGCAGCTCTTAGGGAAACATTCTTCCATTGTTTTCAGCATCAGATCTCTTCTCTTATGGTATACTTCTCTGATCTTATCAACGTGTTCATCCAGATCATACAGATCCAGGAATTTGTTTGCAACCAGCTGGTCCAAGGAAGAACACTGCAGGTCAGCACCCTGTTTTACGAAGTTGTATTTTGCCAGAACTTTTTCGTTTGCGCAAACCCAACCGATACGCAGACCAGGTGCCAGAATCTTGGACATTGTGCCCAGGAAGATTACCAGATCTTTTGTATCCATGGATTTCAGGGAAGGCAGATATTCGCCTTCGAAACGCAGTTCGCCGTAAGGGTTATCTTCGATAACGGGAATTTCGTATTTGTTAACCAGTTCCATGAATTTTTCTCTTCTTTCCATGGTCCATGTTTTACCGGAAGGATTCTGGAAGTCGGGGATAACGTAGATCATTTTTACGTTTTCTGTTGTAGCCAGGATTTTTTCCAGTTCTTCAGGGATCATACCGTCATCGTCTGTAGGAACTTCCTTGAATGTAGGTTCGCAAGCCTTGAATGCGTTAACAGCACCCAGATAGGAAGGGCTTTCCATCAGAACAACATCGCCGGGGTTCAGGAATACACGAGCGGAGAAATCCAGACCCTGCTGGGAACCGCTTGTCAGCAGAACGTGATCGATATCTGTTTTGATCTGCAGTTTATCTTCCATTCTTTTCACGATTTTTTCACGCAGAGGTACCAGACCTTCTGTAGGGCAATACTGCAGTGCGCTTGCGCCGGCCTCTTCCATAACCTTGATACAAGCTTCTTTTACGCCTTCAACAGGGAACAGTTCGGGAGCGGGCATACCGCCTGCGAAAGAGATAACTTCGGGTTTTGCTGTCAGAGCCATCAGTTCTCTGATTTCGGAACCTTTCAGCAGGTTCATTCTGCTAGAAAATTTATAATTTTCCATTTGATCTTCCTCCTTAAGATATAATATATGTAACGCATTAGTGTCAGACAACAAGGGCATATTTTGCTCCTTATCGGACAAAATATCAAAAATGCCCCCTTATACTGTTATTTAAACACAAAGAATAAACAAAGTCAATTCCTTTTAATAAATGTATAAAAACAAAAACAACCAAAATTGCAAAACAAATACCGTCATTTTTTCATCAAATCGATAGGAATTTTAGAAATTCCAGAAAAACACCCCCAAATCGCCTGTATAATGTATTTTTTCAAGTACAATCTATCCAAAAAATCCTTTGCATACGAAATCTTTTTTCTACGTGATTTAAACACTTTTTTAACAATCTTTTTGAAAATAGATGTTTCATCTGCCCTTTTCAGACATCTCGCCCGTCTCTTTCCCTTCCTTTGAAATATCTTTCCTTTTTCATCATCTTTTCGTAACATTTTCACGGAGTTTATGCTATAATCATAGAAAATGGGTTTTTGTGCCCATACCCAACATTTTATATGGCAGTATTATATATACTGTATGATACAGAACAATTCCGATAACAGACAGGGTGTGAACGATGGAAGTTTTCAAAAGCATTTTCGACAACCTGGGGATCACGGAATTCGCAAGGCCTTCCCTTGGCATTACCGATATTCTGGATATCCTCCTGGTTGCGTATATCATTTATAAAATCATATTCTGGATCAAAGAGACACGGGCATGGGTGCTGTTCAAGGGCATCTTGGTGATTTTCGCTCTGGCGGCAGTGGCAACCCTGCTGAAGCTGAACACCATTCTCTGGATCCTTTCCAACACGATTTCTGTGGGCATCATTGCTGTCATCGTTGTGTTCCAGCCGGAGCTTAGAAAGGCTCTGGAACAGTTGGGGAAAGGGAAATTCTTCTCCTATTTCACCCGAGGCACCGATGAAACCGATGATAAAGCCACCCAGCGCACCGTTGACGAAATCGTCAAGGCCGCAGATAAAATGGGCTCTGTGAAAACAGGTGCCCTCATCCTGATCGAGCAGGAGGTCCCCCTGGGGGATTTGGAACGTACAGGCATCCCCATCGATGCCATCGTTTCCAGCCAGCTGCTCATCAATATTTTCGAACATAACACACCGCTGCATGATGGTGCCGTGATCGTGCGCCGCAACCGCGTGGCCGCTGCTACCTGTTTCCTTCCCCTGACCGACAGCAATGAGATCAGCATGGAACTGGGTACCCGTCACAGAGCCGCCATTGGTGCCAGCGAGGTTTCCGATGCCTATGTCATTGTCGTTTCCGAAGAAACCGGGGCCATCTCTCTGGCAAGGGGCGGCGTGTTGTACCGTGATCTGACGCCGGAACAGCTCCGCGGTATGCTCTCTCAGTCCCGTAGGGACGGCGGCAAAAAGACACTGGCTACAATTTGGAAAGGACGGCAGGATAAAGAATGAAAAGATTTCAGGAATTACTGATGAAAGATATCGGCTGGAAGCTTCTCTCCATTGCCATTGCCGCCATCATGTGGTTCATGGTCATCAATATCACCCAGCCGGTAGATACCCGTAGCTACAGCAGGCCCGTACAACTGGAAAATCTGGAGACACTGACCTCCCGAGGGCTGACTGTGGGTAATGCAGAAGAATTGAAAAACACAAAGATTACCGTAAAGGTCAAAGCCCAGAGAACCGCTCTGGACAGACTGAGCCAAAACCCTGACTGGATCACCGCCTCGGTGGATTTTTCCGAGCTGGCCTATGCAGTCAATGGGGATACGGTGGCGCTGCCTGTCAATGTTTCCGTGGTACAGGGCGGCACCACTTACGCCATCAGCAGCAAATCCCCCACAGTGGTGGAAGCAAAGGTGGAAACCCTCATCACAAGGGAAATGCCTGTGAAAGTGGAAATCGACGGTGAATTGGAAAACGGCATCTATCTTTCCAAGCCCACCCTCAGCAATGAGACCGTCATTGTTTCCGGCCCTGTTTCCCTGGTGGATCGGGTTGCCAGCGTCAAAGCCACAATCAACGCAGAGGATCTGCAGACCAGCTCCGATGTGCGAGCAAAACTCAGTTGTTATGATGCCAAGGGCACTCTGGTGAAGGGCATTTCCACAAACGTACCGGAAATCACCGTTTCCTATGCCCTCCATGATGTAAAACAGGTACCCATTCAAATAGATATCATCGGCACTCCCGCCAACGGCTATCAGGTGGGCGAAACCACCTGTACCCCGAAATATGCAGAAGTGACCGGTTCTCCCAAGGATCTGGAAAAACTGCTCTATCTGCAATTGGGCAGCATCGATGTTTCCGGGCGCACCTCTTCCGTAACCAGAGTCCTTTCTCTGGCGGATTATCTGCCGGAAGGCATCTTCCTGAAGGAAGGCAGCGCCAACAGCGTGCAGATTGCCGTTGTCATCGAAGCCCAACACGGCAAGCAATTCACACTGGATGCATCCAACCTCTCCCTCATGGGGGAAGAGGATGGAAAAACATATACCCTCGGCACGGCCAATGTCACCATTTCCGGTGACAGCAGCCCACTGAATGCCCTTCAGGCAAGCGATCTGCAGGGCACAGTCCATGTGGGCGGGCTGACCGAAGGCACCCACCGGGCATTGATTCATCTGGATCTGCCCAACGGACTGAGTGCAAGTCCCGTTTATATTGATGTGACAGTCACCGGCGAAGCAGAACTGCCGGAGAATGAATAATTTTGGAGGAACATAAAATGGCAAGATTATTTGGTACAGACGGCGTAAGAGGCGTTGCCAATACAGAACTGACAGGCGATCTGACCTTCCGTTTGGGCAGAGCCGGCGCGTACGTGCTGACAAAAGAAACAAAACACTCCCCCCGTATTTTGGTAGCAATGGATACCCGTATCAGCGGCGATATGCTGGAAAGCGCATTGGTGGCAGGCATCTGCTCCGTCGGTGCCCATGCAGTGGTAGCAGGCGTGATCCCCACCCCCGCCGTGGCGTATCTGGTCAGAAAATACAGACTGGATGCAGGGGTCATGATCTCCGCATCCCATAACCCCGTAGAATACAACGGCATCAAATTCTTCAACAATCAGGGTTATAAGCTCAGTGATGAACTGGAGGATGAGATTGAAGACATCATCATGAGCCGTCCCGAAATCCTGCCCAGCCCCACAGGTATCGGTCTGGGTACAAAGGAATATGCGGAAGAAGCTCTGGACGACTATATTGCTTTCCTGACAAAAACAACAACAGAAAAATTCGAAGGCATCAAAGTAGCTCTGGACTGTGCCAACGGCGCATCCTATAAAGCAGCCCCCATCGCCATGCTGGATTTGGGTGCAAGCCTGTGCATCATCCATAATGAGCCCGACGGCACAAACATCAACGATAAATGCGGCTCTACCCACATGGAGGATTTGAAAGCCATGGTAGTGGAAAACGGCGCAGATATCGGCTTTGCCTTTGATGGCGATGCGGATCGCTGTCTGGCGGTAGACGAAAATGGCGAGCTGATCGACGGGGATAAGATTCTGGCCATCTGCGGTCTGGATATGAAGCAGAGAGGCGAACTGGCGAAGGATACTATCGTTGGTACCGTTATGTCCAATCTGGGTCTGACCATGATGGGCAGAGAACATGACATCAACATCCTGCAGACCTCCGTAGGTGACAGATACGTGCTGGAACGTATGCTGGCAGAGGGCTATAATATCGGCGGCGAACAGAGCGGTCACGTAATTTTCTTAGACCATAACACCACAGGGGATGGCATCCTGACAGCCATCCAGCTGCTTTCCGTGCTGAAACGCAGCGGCAAAAAAGCATCTGAACTGGCTTCCACCATGCAGACCATGCCCCAGGTATTGGTCAATGCCAGAGTAAATAACGCAAAGAAAAACAGCTATCTGGAGGATACTGTGGTGAAAGCAGCCATCGAAGAGCTGGAAGCAGCCTTCTCTCAGGATGGTCGTGTGCTGATCCGTACTTCCGGCACAGAACCTCTGGTGCGTGTTATGATCGAAGGCAAGGATATCGAAAAGATGGATAAGGAAGCTAGAAAGCTGGCAGCACTCATTGAAAAAAGACTGCAGTAAGAAAAAATATGGGAACGGCAGGGACAAGGGGTTTCACCCCGTCCTTGTTTCCTTAGAAAAAGCCATTGACACAGCCTTGCTTTCTCAGTAAAATAAAAACGTTTTTAAAATGTCTGCGTAGCTCAGTTGGATAGAGCGACCGCCTCCTAAG
>CAMBLO010000045.1 GCA_945868505.1 uncultured Clostridia bacterium
TGTGTGTTCATATCCATTGTTCAGTTTTCAAGGATCAACTCTGCTTTGTCAGCAGTGAAGATTATTTTATCAAATCTTCATTTTCCTGTCAAGCACTTTTTTAAGTACTTTTTCAAAGCTATTTTGTTTCTGCTTTCTCAGCAGCGAATGATAGTTTATCAAACAATCCGCCTATCGTCAAGTACTTTTTGAAGTACACAAATTTATGCGCTGTATTCGCACAAGCAGCCACCAAAATCAGTTATCCCAATCCATGTCCAAATCTCTTGGAAAGCGTTCTTCTATATAATCTTTCTGAATTTTGTGATATAATTTTCTAAAAGAAAGAGGAACACCATAAAACCGAATATGGAGGCACTGCACAAAAGAATATCTTAATAATCTGCGGGAAGGTACAACACCCGAGGACATTCGCCTTTGTTTCTTTAAAATCAAATAAAATTAGCATGAAGGAGGTCATAGCAATGGAAAAAACAAAACCAGCTAAAAACACGCAACTGGGATATATCGGAAAAGCGCAATTATCCTATTTTTCCACGCTGCTTTTGCCGGAAGCCGCACAGGCGGTCGATCGCGAAGAACCGATCACTGCACTGGGAATCGTAGAGGAAGGTGTTGCCTGTGGTGCATTGGCAGGTTATGTGTCAGACGGATGCTTTCAGATCATTTCCTTTTATGTAGCACCGGATTATAGAAGACGCGGAGGCGGAAGTCTGATGCTCCACCGTCTGGAGGAGTTCCTGTCAGAAAATAGTTCTATCCGTGCAATGGAGATCTCCTTTACCACAGCCCATCAGGACAACGAAGCGCTGCTCCCCTTTCTAAATACGTTGGGCTTTCTGCCCGAAAATGACCGAGGCAGAAATATCTATTCTTTCACCTTGGAAGAATTAAACGAATCTCTTGCCCTCCGTACCCCGGCCAGAAGTCCCGCTCGGATCAAACCATTTTCACAGCTATCCGAAGATGTCCTGCGGGCAGCGCAAAAACGCGGAAGCACACTGGATGCACCTCTTCCTGAACAAACCCTTCTTGGTTCCGATCTTGAATTGGAATTAAGTCACGCGCTCATCATAGATGGAACGGTGAAAGCTTATGCAGCAGTCGATCATTCCTGTTGCGGTGCATTGACTCTTTGCGGGCTGTGGATAGAAGAATCACACGCAGTGGCACTTTACACGCTTTTAAAGACCGTGATCACCCGTGCACAGGAACTCTATCCCCCCACAACACGCCTTGCACTTCAGGTTGTCAACGACGCATCTCTCCGATTGCTCCAAGGACTTGTGCCAAATGCCAAAAAAATATCCTTTACCTATCGGCGTACATTTCACAAATGAGGAGGCATGACATATGGATGAAACGATGAAGCTAAAAAAGATGCAAAAAACAGAGACCCTGAAAACACAGGAACAACAGACCATGCGCTCTCATCTCACCGAACTGCAAAAATGGGATCTGACCGAGGGACAAACCATAGAAGAACGCCGCAGCCTCCAAAGAAATACTTATCTCGACCAAGCAAAAGAAATAAATGATACCCTCCGTGCAAAGGCCAGTCAGACTTTTCCGGAAGTAACCGCAGAAAGAACTGCTGACGGTACTCCAATACAGGCACAACAGCCTGCGCAGCTTACTTTTAAACAAAGAATGGAACAAAACCGTCTGGATCGTTATGCCAGAAGAAGAACACCTCTTGCAGACCATATAAGTGTACACATGATGGAATCCCTGGAAGAGAAAAAAAAGATGCAGGATAACGCTCTTCATTTATTATCTAATGAACAAATGACACAAGTAACGGAGGGTAATGTGGATACACGAGTGCTTCGAAACTTTGTATCAGGTTTTCACACGAATAAAAGAGGCGTACCGATCAGCCCCCAAGATGAGGCTCGCAGAAATGCAGATCAGCGGTTCCTTGAAGACTATATCTCAAAAGATATCGAACGCAGAAAACCTCATTTAGACCGTATGCTGCAACAAGTGCTTTCTTCCAACCTGACAGAAGACAAATTTACAACAGCATATCTCGAACATCATTTAGGAGAAGTGAAGACACAGGTTGATCGACTGGTATATTTTGAAAATATATATAAAGATCCGGTCAACGCTCCTTATTTTGATGCACTTCCGCAATTAACAAAAGATCTGATCCAACAAAGAGTTTTCAACCGCTATGGTCCTATGGGCTATGTATTAGGTCACACATGTAATTTAAAAGCAGTAAATGCCGATCTTATTGAGTACATGACAAACGCAACAGAGGCAGCTGATCTGGAGATTTTTTCCGAAATGATTGATCAAGAGCGGCAGCTATTGCATAATGCATTAGAGGAAACAGCTTCTGCTGAAAAAGAAGCGGTAAAACGAGAATTTGCTTTCAGACTGGATGCAGAAAAGAAAGAACTCCTGAAAGAATCTGACAAAACGAAAAAAGAGGCTCCAAAAGCAAATGAAGCCTGGGGTGGCCTTGACCTTACGAGTTTTGTGACCGGCTACTCTTTTGAAGATCTAGCCAAGTATCGAGAAATGATCGAAACACATCCCGTTGAATATGAACAAAACTCTGCATTGATTGATGCGCTGTATCAAGGCATGCACCATACCATAGATATAATGGGGGATCTGAAGCTCCATGCAATGGCTTCACAAGCCATCATGGATGAAATAAATGTTGAAACAATGGGAAACCCTTTAAGAATGACTGTCACCCAGCGTTTATTGATGGAGGAAGCGAATCTTGAGTTGAAAAACGCTTCCGAAAAAACCGACTTGCTCTCAACCCGATTAAATGCTCACGCAGATGCACTTCAGGCATTCCTTCGAGGGAAGGAGTTCAGTGCCCCCGCAAAATTATTATTAAAACAAATGGGACACCCGATGGAATAACCATTCCGCTCTGTCACAAGCTTTCCGAATAGAATACCATTGATAGATTCTTTCCATAACATCCCATCTAATACGCAGCAAAACCCCTGATTTCTCAGGGGTTTTTACAATGTCCATTTAGCGACAACCGTATGCACCGTAGATTTACTGATACCGAATCTTTTCGCCGTTTCTCTCACTGTTGCATTGGTATGGATCATAAATTTTGCAACCTCGACCGCCCTTTCTTCGATATATGTTTTCAAACCAAGCACTCCTCTAAGTTTTTCTTGGTTATGTATATGCCGTGGCAAGGTCAGTTATTTCCTGAATCATGAACCAATATTCCTTTTCAAACAATCTTTCATCATAAAAGGCATAACCAAAGCATTCTCCTTTGATTACGCCTTTTATATCTCTATTTCAATCTGAAACTGCCTCCTCATACGAAGGCAAAATAGTTTTATCCCTCTGCATCACAGCAGCTTCTTCAATTCCTGATACACCCTGCCGATGGGCAAACCCACCACATTGTAATAATCCCCTTGGATACCTTTTACATGGATGGCAAAATCCCCCTGGATGCCATAGGCACCCGCCTTATCCATAGGGTCGCCGCTGGCGATATAGGCTTCAATTTCCTCTTCAGACATGGGGTAAAGATATACCTCTGTTTTTTCTGCAAAGGTGATGCTTTCCGCCTGTTTTCCTGTACGGATGATGGTTACCCCCGTGTAGACCTGATGGCAATCGCCGGAAATGTTTTTCAGCATCCCATAGGCATCTGCCTTGTCCTTGGGTTTGCCCATAATGGTTTCGCCTTTGGCAACAATAGTATCCGCTCCAATGATGATACTGTCCTCCCTCTGCTTGGCTGCAATCTCCCGAGCCTTCTGCTGGGATAACTCCATCACCACCTCCGCAGGGCTTTCTTTTGTGATGATTTCTTCCCCTTTGGCAGGGATGATATCAAAGGGCAAACCGATTTTTGCCAACAATTCTTTTCTTCTGGGAGAGGCCGAAGCCAAAATCAATTTCATATTGTCCTCCTTGTATATTCCTATTTGCTGCATTTATTATAGCATAGCAGACAAAAAAAGAAAGATACCATCTCCATATTGGGGATTCCTCCAATCAATTCATGTTTTCTCTGAAAAATGCCGCCATTTTATCAAAGGGGATCATATCCACCTTATCATACAAATCCGTATGCACCGCTTCGGGGATGAGCAGCAACTCCTTATTTTCCCCTGTCAGCTTGGCGAAAGCATCCTTGCTGAAATAGCAGGAATGGGCCTTTTCCCCATGCACCAGTAGCACTGCACTGGAAATCTCATGGCTATACTGCAAGATAGGCATATTCAAGAAGGACAGAGCAGAAGTCACATTCCAGCCATCATTGGAATTCAAAGAACGCTTGTGATAGCCACGGTCTGTTTTGTAGTAGTCATAGTAATCCTTTACAAAGAAGGGCGCATCCGCCGGCAGAGGGTCTACCACGCCGCCGGCTCTCTGATAACTGCCGTTTTTATAGTCGATGATACGCTGGGCATTCAGCACCTTCCGCTTTTCATACCGCACTTCCTCGTTGTCCTCTGCATCAAAATAGCCCTTGGCATTGACACGGGTCATATCGTACATGGTAGACGCCACCGTTGCCTTGATTCTGGTATCAATGGCAGCCGCATTCAACGCCATGCCGCCCCAGCCACAAATGCCGATGATACCGATTTTTTCAGGGTCCACCTGCTCCTGCGTGGAAAGGAAATCCACTGCCGCCTGAAAATCCTCCGTATTGATATCGGGAGAAGCCACATATCTGGGGCTGCCGCCGCTTTCCCCTGTAAAGGAGGGATCGAAGGCAATGGTGAAAAAGCCCTTTTCCGCCATAGTCTGGGCATATAGCCCGGAGGACTGCTCCTTTACCGCCCCAAAGGGACCGCTGACAGCAATGGCAGGCAGCTTTCCTTCTACATTTTTCGGTTCATACAAATCCGCCGCCAAGGTAATGCCATAGCGGTTGTGAAAGGTTACCTTTCTATGATTTACTTTCTCGCTTTTGGGAAAGGTTTTATCCCATTCCTCTGTAAGATGCAGTTTTTCTTCCATTTTCAAACACCTCCTCATCCAATGGCTGCGCCCATGTCATAGGCTTCCTTCAGGGCTGGATGCCCTTTGATTTCTCCCGTACCGGTGACGCCGCCGGCAAATACTGTTCCCGCCAGAGATGCCCGTTCAAAGCAATCAATCCAGCCCGTCAGCCCGCTGACTGCCCGCTCCGGCACATGGGTTCCATCCTCTGCCGCAGTTGTCAGCATATAGATATCCTGAAAAGCATAGTCGGAACCAAACAGTGCATTGGCTCTGTCCAGCAATGTTTTCATCTGCCCGCTCATTTCATAGTAATAAATGGGCGTAGCAAAAACGATGACATCGGCATCGTGCATTTTTTTCACGATGGCAACCGCATCATCCTTTATGACACATTCTCTTTTCTGCAGGCAGGCAAAGCAGCCTTTGCAAAAGGATATGGTTTTGTCCCGCAGGGAAGCCTTTTCCACCGAATGTCCCGCTGCCGCTGCGCCCAAGGCAAAGGCATCTGCCAATGCTTCGGAATTACTCTGATTTCTCAAACTGGTGCTGATGATAAGTACTTTTTTTGCCATATAAGAACCTCCTTGTGGCTGATTGACAATTTCTTTTCTCTGTGATACCGTTATGGTAATACCTAAACCTAACTTTAGGTCAAGATAATTTTTCAATGAATTCAAACTTTTTTGAAGGAAGGCTTTTTATGTATACCATCGGACAAATCTCAAAATTATTTCACCTGCCCATCTCTACCCTCCGCTATTATGATAAAGAAGGGTTGTTTCCCGATATGGAGCGTTCCTCCGGTATCCGCAAATTTGGAGAAAAGGAGATGGAGGCCCTGCGGGTCATTGAATGTCTGAAAAAATCCGGCTTGGAAATCAAGGATATCAAACAATTTATGGAATGGTGTGCCCAAGGCAGCAGCACCTATCCCCAGAGAAGGGAGCTTTTTCTGCGGCAAAAAGAGATCGTGGAAGAGGAAATCCGTAAAATGGAAAAAGTGCTGGATATGATCCGATTCAAATGCTGGTATTATGAACAGGCCATCCGGGACGGAAATGAGGACCGCCTAAATGAAATGCTGCCGAACCATCTGCCGGAAGAGATACAACTGCTCTATAACCATGCCCATGAGGACTGACTATATCAGAAAAATCGAGATACAAAAAAAGAGCCGATGCAGGCTCTTTTTATTTTCTCATTCTCCGCTATTCATAGGATAGGAGACCAGACGGCTGCCCTCCAAATCCTCCTTATGCATCTCCACCGTTGTGATGCTATGGTTATCATAGGTCTTATAATAATAAATGCCTTTATCTAGGTTGCAGCAGGAAGAATAGATGGTAATCTCATATTTTCCCTCACCCAGATGGCAGCAACCCCGCTGCTGTTCCACAGAACCAAGGATATGGAAGAACTGGCTGACGCTTTCCCTTTCGCTTTCCCCGGAAAGAGAATTCAGCTTCACAAAGGCCGCGCGGATAAAACGAGAGGAAGAACTGAGATCCCCCGGCAGGCCAAAGCCGCCCATGCCGCGGCTGAAGGACTGAATATCAACCTGAGGGGCAAACTGATTGACCGCAGGCTCCGCCGTCACGTGCATATACTGGCTCAGATTTTGCAGATGGAAGGGGAAAGGCGGGTTATTGGTGAGAATCCCCACAGGATTGTCGTAAACATGAAGCCCATCTGCCGTAGCTTCCACGGTGATGCTTCTTCGTCCATCGGCAATGATCCAATGGAGCTGGCTGTTGGGCAGGGCATCGCTGAAAGGCTCATCGGTCACATTGATCCGCTCCAGCAGCTTTTCCGCATCTTCCACCGTTTCACATTGGCCCAGTATCCACAGCAGAAATGCCCAGTTGGGGATATTATCCTTGCCTTCCTCGGGCTTTTGATAAACGGCATTTCCCCCGAACATCAGCCCTGCCATGGCAAGTCCCTTTTCATTGACAGCATCATAATAGAGGGGCCAACCCTCGGCAACATGAGCCATGCCAATCATGGCGTGATGCTTTTCCCACTTGACTCCATTGGGAAAGGAAATGGGGAAATTGCGGGGGGTGATGGTGACACTTTCCCCGTAGGAAAATTCAAAATCCAGATTGCGTCCGAAATAATGGTCTTTGGTATGGTAAGTTACTGCTGTACACATAAAATTCCTCCTTTTATAGGCTCCTTTTAGTTTCCGCAGACAATTCCCCTTTTATGCAGGAGGGGCGCAACGCAGCGCCCCGAACCATAAAAATCTGTTGTCATGCAGAATCCTTTTTAATTGAATTGATAGGTGATCTCAAAGGACACCGCGCCTGTTTCGGGAGGAGCGATGATACCGGGAGACAAATAGAAAACGATGCCGTTTTCTGTCAGGTAAAAATCTACCTTGTCCAGATTCTTTTCCAATCTGCTTTCCGCATTGGGGTAAAAAGCATCAGGATCCATCTGGATAAGGGCAGCGAAGGACATCTGCCACAGATATTCCAAATCCGCCCGACTATCGGAAACCAGATCGCTGAGAGCACATTCCTTCCCACTGCTCAGGTTATAGGTATGGGAGAAATAAGTCACGCCCTCTTCTTTTCCATCATAGGAAGAGACAGAAGCCAGAAAAGAGGCATAGCCGTTGGTTTCTCTCGTCAAAGCATAGGTACCCATATAATAATATGCTCTGAAATCATTGGGATTCTTTGCATATTCCTGCAAAGCCTTTTCTGAATAGGCCTGCAAAAATGCCTGCCCCTGACCAAAGGTTTCATTGGCCATGGCACCATTGATGGCAGAAGCCCCTGCCCCTGTGTTCACTTCATCGCAACGCAAATCCACATTCAGCACAACGGTGCCATCCGTTGCCTGCACCGTTTGGGAATAACCGCCCTTCATGGGGGTTTCCTGTCCGCCGGTGGAAGGAAGCTGAGGCTTATTGCCCGCAGAAATGATATCAATGACATAACTGAGACCATACCATTCTACTTCCGCCCCAAGGCTTTCTGCCACTGCCCGCAAAGGCACCAAGGTACGATCGTTGATGATCTGAGCAGGCACATCCATGGTATAGACCAATGTTCCGTTTTTATACAACCCCGCTTCGCCGATGCGGAACAAAAAGACATCCGTTCCATAGACTGCCGTAACGGTTTGACTGGGCTCGTCCCAGAAAACATCCGCATCCAGCGCCTCGAAAATCTTTCGCATTGGCACCAGTGTGCGGTCATCCTGAATAATAGGAGGCTGGTCGAATTTCACCCTTATCCCATCCACATATACGGTGATGAGCGGGTGGGCAAAGGCAGGTACACAAAACAATAATGATGCCAATACCCCTAATAATATTTTTTTCATGCAACTCACCTTATCTTTTGTTTTCTTCGGCATATTTTGCCGCCAAACCTGCACAGTATGTAATCATCTGCATACAGTTTCTCTTTCTCTCCTTGCCTTCCCAATCACCATGGGGATCAGAAAGCTCGGAGCAGATCAATGTGCCGTATTCATCCTTGATTTCATTGACCATTTTGCCAACAACGGCATAAATATCCTGCAATTCCGCGATTCTTTCGGGCATGGTTTCCTTTGCCATGGGATTTTTTCTGCCTACCATGGCACTCAGCGCCATAACTGCCCCTGTGATGGCGCCGCAGGTGTTTTTGGTATGACCCATGCCGCCGCCGAAGCCAGTTGCCAGTGTGATCACCTCTGCAGGCAGACCTGTTTCGAAATTGTTCAGCATGGCTGTCATCACACATTCAGAGCAGTTCAGCCCCTGTTTAAAGCAGTTTTTCGCTTCCTGTTCCACTTTTTCCACTACAGTCAATTCTTTATTTTCATCCATTGTCGTTTCCTCCTTTTATGGCAGTAAAATACAAAGTTCTACATTTTTTATATTACCATAAGAGCAAAAAAAAAGAAATATGGTAAGGCGGCTTCCCTTCGGAAAAACATGATTTTCCAAATGCTTCGTTTTCCTAAGGAGAACTCCCTGCCATATTTCCAAATCTATTTTGCAGAAAGAAAAGAGCACCCGAAAAGGGTGCCCTTTGTGTGCATGCAATAGCTTAACTCAATGTATGTAAATTGAATTATTTGCCGCCCTGTGCTTTGTATGCTTCGATACCTTTGCCCAGCAGTTCAATACCTCTAGCCATATCATCAGCGTTCAGGATATAAGCGATACGCAGTTCGTTTTTACCGATACCGGGTGTAGCGTAGAAGCCTTCAGCGGGAGCGTACATAACAGTTTCGCCGTTGTCTCTGAATTTTGTCAGCAGGAACATCAGCAGATCTTCAGCGTTTTCAACGGGCAGTTTGCATGTGATGTAGAATGCGCCGCCGGGTTTCTGGCAAACAACGCCGGGGATCTTCATCAGTGCATCATAAGCAACGTCTCTTCTGTGCTGATATTCAGCTCTTACATCGTTGAAGAAGTCTGCGGGCAGTTTGTACATTGCTGTAGCACCAACCATGTCCAGTGTAGGAACGCACAGACGACCCATAGCGATCTTGTAAACCTGAGCCATGAATTCTTTGTTTTTGCAAACCAGGCAGCCGATACGAGCGCCGCAAGCGGAGAATCTCTTGGAAACGGAGTCGATGATGATTACTCTGTCTTCGATGTCAGCCAGCTGACCGAAGGATGTCATTTCTCTGCCGTCGTAAGCGAATTCTCTGTAAACTTCGTCAGCCAGGATCCACAGATCATGTTCTTTAGCGAAGTCAGCGATCAGTCTCATGTCTTCTCTGGACAGGATGCAGCCTGTAGGGTTACCAGGGTTAACGATGGAGATCATTTTTGTTTTTTCGGAAACAGCTGCTTCCAGTCTTTCTTTGATAGCGTATTTGTAGCCTTCTTCAGCGTATGTTGTAACGGGTTTAACAACACCATCAGCAGCCTGAATGAATGTCAGGTAGTTTGTGTAGTAAGGTTCAGCTACGATAACTTCATCACCAGGGTTGATGATGGACAGGAAAGCCAGTGTCAGCGCTTCGGAACCACCAGCTGTGATCAGAACGTCGTTTCTTTCCAGATTCATATCGAATCTCTTGAAGTATTCAACGATAGCGTCCTGCAGTTCGGGCAGACCCCAAGAACCAGCGTAAGCCAGTACTTTCTGGTCGAAGCCTTTTACTGCTTCCCAGAATACGGAAGGTGTTTCGATATCGGGCTGACCGATGTTCAGTTTGTAGATTTTTACGCCTTCAGCTGCTGCTGCGTCTGCATAAGGGTTGAATTTTCTAATAGGGGAGTTCTGCATTGCCTGCACTCTGTCGGAAATTCTCATGTCTTTCACTTCTCCTTTTAATAACTAATAATTTTTGTATTTGAAGAACTGCGTACTCTTCTCGGAGGACCTTTCCAAACCGCCATAGGCATACATACCAACCATATCCTGAAAAAAAGTTCAGTATGTATCCATTCGCACAACGAATTTTGAAAAATCCATATCCGAATACATTATCAGTATACCACTTTTCCTGAGAAAGGCAAGGGGTACTGTGAAAATTTCTACAAACTCACTTATTTTTGTATAGTATTTCGTACAGTTTTTTCTGCATTGAGAAAAATTGTCCAACAACATCCGTGGAAAAAGACTAAATCAAACTGAAAAATAGTTCATTTTCGCTTTTTAAGATAAAGTAAAATATCCTTTTCTTGTCAAAAATGAAAACTCAACAATATTTTCCCTGTTTTTATGGTATCCTTTTGTCCTCTTCTCACAGGAAAAAAAGAAAACAAGAACGTTATTTTTTTATTGAATTGGACGGGAAAAATCCCTTCTCAAAAGAAGGGATCTCCTCATTTTTTCACTTATCTGCCAAAACAGGTGTCTTTCCCCTGCTGCTGACAGACAACCCCAGAATTTCGGCGATATCTCTGGTTTTCAGATAGGTCACGCCGTCCTTGCGGATCATCTCCACGGTATATTCTTTCTCATTATAAATGATGGTTTCTTTCTGTACCATTTCTTCCTCCTCATACTTGATATCCTTCAGGCGAAACCAATGGGTGAAGCCGCTGCCTGTCACATTGCCCATGCGGACGCCGTAGGCACTACCATCGGCAGCAATATATCTGCCGCCGCCCATATAGATGCCGATATGGCCTTTTCTCCAGACCGCCGCGCCAATGGGTGCCTGATTGATTGTAGCGATAGGGAATACCCGCTCTGCCGTGTCGTGGTAGCCCTGAGAATTGCGGTGGATGCCTGTCCCCCAAGAAATCAGCCCGCTGCAGTCCACGCAGACCTGCCCAATCTTCTTCGCGTCACTTTCCCAGACCAAAGGACCAAAGAGAAGCTTCAGTCGATCGTATTTTTCTTTTGTCAGTACGTCCCCTTTCATGCCGTAAACATAGGCTGTGCCCAGCTTGCTTCTGGCAAAGGCGACCAATTCCTTTCCTGTCATTCATTCTCCTCCTTTCCCGCTGTCTTTTCTGTTACCTTCTGATGCTGTGTGCCAAAATAAAAGGCGATGACGATGGAGAAAATATTCAGGAATTGTCCCCCGTCGATGCGGCCTTTTATGGATAAATAGGCAAAAACCACCGTCAGCACCACAGTGACAATGCTTTTTACCGTCAAAAGATTTCCAACAATCTCTTTCCATTCTTTGCTCATGTTTCATTCCCCCTTTCTTGTCCTACTCTCTTTTTATGTCCCTGTCTCAATCATGTGCCGTTTTGTTCAAATGTTTTTCCAGTTTTTGATAGGCATCGCTGACGTTTCCGTTGGCCCCCAACTGTTTCAATCCGTCCAGAGTTGCCAAAAGCCCGTAGCACATGACGCACTGCTCTTTTTTGATATTCTCGATCTCCAACTCCTGCTGTTTCTGCTGTTCCATCCAGCGGAAGCTTTTATAGAGTATGGCACCCAATGTGCCGAACGCCCCGGCGATCGTCGCCAAACGGATGATGGTATCTGCTGTAAGATACAAAAAAATCCCTCCTTTCTGATTTTTTCTTCATCATAAAGGAAGGATAGTATGGGGTAATCTCAACTATTTTGGGCTAGGGAGGAATAGAAGCGATTTGTTCTGTTTATTTATACTATATTTGATATCTGGTTTTAAATCAGCCCTCTGGACAATAAGTCCCTGCGATGGTAAAATTATTTATGTATTTTTATACCTTTTTGGGAATAAGATAGGAGGTCTGTAAAATGAATAAAAGAAAGAAAGGATTCACTCTTGCAGAGCTCCTCATCATTGTGGCAATTGTAGCTGTGCTTGTGGCAATCAGCATCCCTATATTTGCAGGCCATCTGGAAAAAAGCAAAGAATCTGTTGATTTTGCCAATGTAAGAAGTGCCTATTCCGAGGTGATGATGGCAGTCATGACAGAAGACACCAGTTCACCGTTCTATAACAATGGCATATACCACAAGAATGTACCGCTAAAGCAGGCTCAGGATGGCTGGACAACAAAAATGGACAATATCATTATAGGCGGTGTGGCATACGCCGACAAAGATCACTGGCTTCATTCTCCCAAAGCGGGAGGCACCTGCAAGGTCTACTATAAAAACAATGCAGTCTATTTCGACTGGGGCACGGAAGATCATATCAACGAAATATCTGCAATGGATTTTCTGACTAAGGAAATACTGGAAAATATTCTTCCTCCGGACTATCGTTATTCTGTCATCAATTCAAACGAACCCTACAATCAGAAGGAAGGAACACAAAAGTTTATGGACTATGCAAAGAAGAATGGTTTTGACTTGGCTGATTACGGCGCAAATACATGGCAGATTTACGCCAAAGACACAGGCATCAACAGCATTCTTTCAAATCCTTCCATTTACTGGTCTTCGGTAACTCTTGAAGATTCCATGATTGGTAAAAATGTCCCTGTCATGGGATACCGTGACGGGAAGTATGATGTTTATTACGCTAAGGTCGTGCAGTATAATACGGGAAAAGAAAATCAGTATCTTTCCTTAGAAAACGATTTTGCAAAGGTTAAGGAAGGTACCAACGGCTATGGCGGTTCGGCAACATTTCAGTTTAAGAATTATGATGATGCAAAGGTCGAATATGATAAGCTCTTAGATATATATAATGAAAAAAAGACGGTTGAAAGAAGCGATCTGAGTGCCGATCTCCTGAACTGATTATCAGCCAGCTTGGCTGACCCCTTCATCTGCCACCGGCAGCGGTCATCCTCAACTCCCGCGCCATGTTCAAAGCATTTTGCTCCGCAAAATCGCTGACTTTGTCAGCGCCCCCGTTCTCTTCGGGGTGCTCACGTGGCGCTCGGTTCAATTCCCGTATGCAATAAAAAAAGGAACACCTCATGGTGTTCCTTTTTTTATACGGAGATGGAGGGATTTGAACCCTCGCGCCACGTGAATGACCTATACCCTTAGCAGGGGCACCTCTTCAGCCTCTTGAGTACATCTCCACAAAATGCCTACTGCAAGAAACAGTATACTATAAGTGAAGACATTTGTCAAACCTTTTTTATTGAAAAAAACCAGAAAATAAAATCACGGTAGTCCCCAATTTTTCAGAAATAAAAAAGGCAAGGAGATCCCAGCCCGGTCCCCCGCCTCTTTCCGTTCAATATTGCGATAAATTATTGATTCTGCATGCGGTATTTCCCAATGGCCTCCACCATGCGTTCCAAGCCTGTTTGAATGATGCTGCGGGGCATAGCAAGGTTCAGGCGAATATATCCTTCCGCATTTCCTACGAACAAATCATTGCCGCCTTCCAACAAAACGCCTGCGTTATTGGCGAAAAATCCCGGCAAATCTACAACATCGGGCAAACATCCCTTCATATTGACCCAAGCAAGATAGGTCGCTTCCGGAATGGAAAATACCGCTTCCGGCAGATGCTCTGTCAAAAATTCCTTTATGAATGTAAAGTTGTCATCCAAATAGCACTTGAATTCTGCCAACCATTCCTCGCACTGCTCATAGGCTGTCTGATGGGCCACGATGGAAAGGGGATTGACAAAGCCTACAATCTTATCCCGTTCACAGAAAATCTTTCTGAGCTGAGGGTCCCGAATGATGATATCGGAAAACATCAAGCCTGCCATATTGAAGGTTTTGCTAGCAGACATGCAGGTAATCAATTTCTGATAATCGGGCATGATCTTACCCATGGGAATATGTTTTCTGCCATTTCTGATGATATCGCAATGAATTTCATCGGAAATCAGCCAGAGATTATTTTTTTCAACGATTTGTGCAATCTTTTTCTGTTCTTCCTCTGTCCACATTCTGCCGGAAGGGTTATGGGGATTGCACCACAGCACCAGTTTCACCATAGGGTCTGCCGCTCTTTTTTCAAAGTCCTCAAAATCGATGGTAAAATATCCGGTTTCATCGATTTTCAAATCGGAACAAACATATTCAATCTGGTTGTATTCCGCTGCGTGCTGGAAATAACCATAGGCAGGTGTGACAATCAGGATTTTTTCATCCTTTGTCAGCAAAGATTCCAACAACTGATAAAGGGCAGGAATAATGCCGGGAGAAAATACAAGCTCTTCTTTCGGGAATGTCCAATCATACATTTTTTCACACCATGCAGAAAAAGCCTGATAATATTCATCTCCAAATACATTGCTGTATCCAAAAATCTTTTTATCCACCCGCGCCTTGATGGCTTCACGGATTTCAGGAGGCGTCGCAAATTCCATATCCGCCACCCACATTCTGACAAATTCATCATCCGCATAAGGGAACTTCATTTCCGGGCCCGCGTGAAAAATATATCCACGGAAGCCGTCTGTATTCAGAGCATTCGTATTTTTTCTGTCGATGATTTCATCAAAGTTATACTTCATATGGACCTCTCCTTTACATCAATTTTTTCGTTCAGCACGTTACACCGTTCGTACAGGTTTTTACCTGGTAATCAAATCATAAAGGAAATTTTGAAATCTTGCAAAAACGTTATAGTTTCTTATAAGGAAACAATTTTTCAAAAAACATTTCCTATGAGTTGACAAAAAGAGGGATAGCCATTAAAATGGAAAAAAATTTTAAAAAACAAAAAATTTGATGGAAGATTACCTTTATAAGAAACTTTTTGAAAAGCATTTTGTCTGCGTAATCTGGAAAAGGAGGGATAGATATGGCTTCTGTTGCTTCTGAAATCGGTGCAAAAATCAAGTATTTCCGGAAAAATAAGAATTTCAGCCTGCAGGAAATGGCTGACCTTCTTTGCAAAAGCAAGTCAACCGTATCAAAATATGAAAACGGTCAAATTTCCATAGATATCGAAACACTGTATGACATCGCAAAAGTGCTGGGCGTCCATGTGGAACAACTGCTTTACAGCGAACCCATGGAAACAACGGCTAAGGTGCTGCATACGGTTCCTGCCTTTTTCAGAGCCCTGTCCCAATTCTATATTTATTTCTACGACGGGAGGATTCATGAAATCAGCCGATGCGTGGTTGATATTCTTTCCCAGGCAGGCGGAAACCATTACAAGGTCATGATGTATATGAATATAGACAGCTATGAGCATTACCAAAACTGCGAGAATACTTATTTCGGATTTCTGCATCACTATGACTCCCTCAGCAAGCTGACACTGACCAACCGTGATAATCCAATGGAGCAGGTCACCATCACAGTTCTTGCCTCTTTTCTGGACGCACCCTGTAAAATGGGATTGTTTACGGGTATTTCCTCCAGACCGATGATGCCGGTAGCTACCAAGGTCATGGTATCGAAAAAGAAACAGAAAGAAGATACTACACTGATCGAGCATTTGAAAATCTCAAAAGAGGATATCAAAACCATGAAACTGTATAATATGTTTACCGTTACTTGAATCAAAAATCAGGCTTTCGGGATTTGAACCGACACTGCCTACCTTGGGCGGTACAAGGTCAGCACTTTCCCTTCGGGAAAGCCATACAGCAAGCTGTACGGCCCCGTCTATCTTTGGGGTGCATTCGTTTTGAACCGACGTTGCCCACCTCGAAATATAGTCGCCTGCTCTCCTTAGCTATGCTCAGTCGGCACGCTCCTTATTTCTCGCCTTTGCCGCCTTCCTGCATCT
>CAMBLO010000046.1 GCA_945868505.1 uncultured Clostridia bacterium
TGCGGTCACGCTCATGCACAAGGATTTTCTCGATAAACTCGTTGAGCATGGCAATCGTCAGCTTGTCGAAGTTCTCATACTTATCAATCAGAGCAATAAAACGGTCCGCGTCCTTTTCGTGCTTCTCGTAGCTCTTGATTGCCTTTTCCAGAGCAGAGATTTCAGCGGTAAGCTCGGATTGTTCCTTTTCGTATTGAGCGTCCAGAGTGGCGTATCTGCTGTCGGACAGCTTTCCCAAAATGTTATCCTCATAGATTTTACAGAGCAGGACTTCCAGCTCGGACACTCTCTGCTTGGCGATGGCAAGGCGTGTGCGCTGTTTCTTGACCTCTGCCGTCTGCTGGCTGGACTGCGCTTCCTGTACCACTCGGACAAACTCGGCTCGGTCATGTTTTGCATACTCGGCAATGGCTTTGAGCATTTCGGAGACAAGAGAAAGTACCACATCTTCATTGATACGGTGCTGGGTCTTGCAGAGCGTTCCGCAAGGGACTTTGGTGTATTGTGAGCAGGTGTATTGTGAAATGCGCTTGCCGTTGTTGGTGCGGTGGACATACATCTTGCCGCCACAATCGGCGCAATAAAGCAAGCCAGTGAGGGGAGCTGCTTCGCCCCAGCCGTCCGGGTAGCGTCTGACATTCCCACGGATTTTCTGCACAAGGTCAAAGGTCTGCTGGTCAATGATGGCTTCATGGGTATTCTCGAAAATCGTCCATTCGTCCTCCGGGACATAATGGCTTTTCTTTTTTATTATAATACAGACAATCTCTTACTACCATTCTTTTTAGTATACTATTCCTTTTAAACAGTCTATCTGCAGGGGGATCAAGGGAACACCCTTAATAAACGTATTTTGCATGCAAAATGCTATGCTTGCTATAACAACATAACTTGCTATAACAACATAACTTGTTCCGAATTTCGTTGCTTACCAAAAAACAAAAAGACCTCATCACGAGGTCTTTTTGTAACCTAAAATGTAGCAGGTTTAATAACTACTGTGCTATTTTACTATAGCCAAAGGGGAAAGCCAGTATACAATTGAACTCATCCAATCCCTCTTTTCTTTAACTCTTATCATCTTTTTTAAGAAAAGAACAACTTGTTGTGGTATCTAATATGTCTTTGAGCATTGCATAATCAATGGCTTTTTCCAGACCAATCTTATAAGCTGAACAATCATCCAAACATATATCCAAATGATTGAGCGGATGCATTTTTCCATTGCAATGCTTTTCATCATAATCATATCTTAGATACCCTAAATCATAGGTTAAAATAAACTTCAATATAATCCATAATTGCTCAGTATCAATATTTTTGAGCATTTCGTTTTCACCCAAAAGTTCATCAAAAAAATTTTCTAAAGAACATGAATCTGCATTAAGTTTCTCAAATATTCTAATGAGTATTGATACTAATATTGAGTCTATATCCAATCCCGACTTTAAGTCATATATTTTATTAAGTTTTCCATTATTAAGTTCTATACAAAATGGGAATTGCATAGAAAAAATCTTATTTTCTAATATATAGAAAATTCGATTCATTTTATCGACATAAACCACTACCTTCTCTTTCCCTTGCCTATGCAAAAATTCTTCTGCATCAAACATCCTAACTGTATAAAGTAGCAACAATACTGCTTCTTCTCTACTTCTCAATGGTTTCTGTGCCATTTCTAAGATGGTTTTGCTCATATTGTAACTTAATTCTTTGCTCATGCTTTCTCCATTAATTCATAATTTATCTGGATTATAGTAGAAAGTTTTGTCTCATCTACTTCTTCTTTATATGATGTTTCAACCAATTTATGCAATCTTTTTCTTTCTTCCCCTTTTATGTCTAACTCATCCAGAATTTCTTCAACTAGATCATACTGAGATTTATGAACATTCGTTCTATTAATAATCGCATTATATAATTCTTCTTTTTCTTTTTCAGATGGTTCTTTAATGTTCAAGAATCCTTTCTCGTTAACAAAATCGATACCTTTTAAAATCCCGTCAATATTTTGGTTTTCTGCAGGTATAAGAAAATACGATGTCAAAAAAGATCTCGTTAACATCATATAGATAGAATTTCTACGCTGAAAATCATTTGTCAAGGTTCTCCTCATAATGCAAATAACAAAGGGAAACTCTAATCCCTTTACATTATTTCTATTACTAATAAACAAAGTTCCTTTTCGTTTTTCTCTTGTTTCATATCCGATATTTACATCCCAGCCGAGTTCTTCTTTCACTATTGTCTGTAAAGAAGATGCTAAATTGTAATTGTCTTTCACATTTTCCAAAAACATAATTCCAATATCATCTGGAGTAACAGTGGGATTTTCTTCTTTTATTTTTTCAAGAATAAATAACACCTGTTTTATATAGGACTCTTGACTAACTTGAACAATCTCAATCCCATTTTTTAGTTCAACATCTTCAATTCTCTTTAACGGTTTTCTATGAAGTTCAACATTTGTATTGGTTCTTTTTATTTCATATCCACAAGATTCCCATTCTTCATCTTTTAACCAACGAAGTTTTTCTTCAAATAATCCCATACCAATTGCATGAGCGCCCATTAAAGTTCTTGGATCGGTTCTATAACATTTATTTAACAGAAAATCTGGATTAACAATACTTAGCAATTGACTTTTAAAAATATCTTGGAAGATATCCCCAGCCACATAAACACATTGCTTTGCCACTTTCTCGCATAATTGAAAAAAGCTCTCCGAAAAATCCTGGCTTTCATCAATTAATATATAATCAAAGCAGCATTCAAAATTCTCAATCTGATTAATCTTCTCTAAAGCTATTGTACAGATTTCATCAAATGTTGTGTTATATGAATATCGTCTGAACGGAATATTATAATAATTACATATATAACTGTACACGCCAGAATTATAGTCCTTTTCAGATCCCCAGCTTCGCATAACCCAAAGTCTTTCATTCCACTTAATCTGTTCTTCAACTTTCATAAAATCAAAAAACTCAGGAACTCGTTTACGCAAACTGTCGGCAAGAATTTCATTATGGCATGTAAAAACAATTTTATTTTCATCCGAAGATATATATAATTCTTTAATCTTATGAAGCAATAATTCTGTTTTTCCTGTTCCTGCCAATCCCTGAATTGTAATTCTTTTCTTTCTAGGTTCATCAAAAATAAACTTCGTTTGTTCTCCATCAAACAATATTATTTTTCGTTTTATATGGTCCAAAATATTTTCCGGAACAGCCTCACCTAACCGCTTAGCATCATTTATACTTCCTACAGCTAATGTAATAAGGATTTCTCCCTTTCGTATCATCTCTGCATCTGACAATTGATTTTTCTCAAGTATCTGAGCAAAACTGTTTTTTCTGCGTTCTTCCTCACTAATCTTAACCGTATACTCATTTCTCCATTTTCTTGCACGACCTATTAAACTGATAAAATCATACTTTTTAACTATACTCCCAACATCTTCTATAAAGTCATCCACATATTCATCGAATAGATCTTCATCGTTTCCAAAACCAATAAACATAATTTTATGTTTTGGGATTAAAACAGCAAAACCATCATCATAGTCATAATCCATCTTTTTTTCAATAACAGGTTTCCTTAAAACATAAATAGGATCTATACTATCTGCTGTAGTTTGCTTGATATTATCGATAAATTCTCTCTGCTCTTCATTAGGATCAAAATTGATATAAAACAAACTGTTATCCATCTCTATCTCCTTTTGCCTGTGGGTTAATTCATCTTTTAAATCAACAAATATTTTTATATTTTATATGTATTACAAACCTGCTCCAATGCTTTAAAATCACAACAAAACTTTTTGACTTTTCCGGACCTCATTTGACCATCATAAAGTTTGTTTGCTTTTGCTATCAAATCATTTATTATCTTCAAACAAAAAACATACTCTTTGTTCAGCAAATCCTTATATTTTGCAACATCTTCGGAATCAGAGGTATCTTTGTTTATATTAACAATATTATAAACACCCTTTTTAACCGGAATCATTTTTTTAATGTCTATTATTGATAAAATATGTTTTACATCATCTCCTGCTGTTTCCTGTACCCAAATATCATTTGTACCCATTTTAGTTTTTGAAACATATTCATATACAAGATAGCATTCTTGATTTACATTTTTCCAGGATTTATGCTTGTCTTTTGCAGAGGACAAAGGAATCACATACTGCCTATTTCCTTCATTAATTAAAATCCCCACATATGGCTTACTTTCGTAACCTTTCGCTTTATAATATACCTCAGAACATTGAGCATTTAATGCTTTCAAATATTCTTGATCAATAGTTATAAATTTCAACTTTCCATCTAATGTAAACATGCATCATTTACTCCTTGGCAAAAAAAATGTGGGAAGCTATATTCACTTCCCACTCGTTAATGTTCATCTCTTTACGGATTATATACCGAAGGTTAATGGAGACCTTCTTTAATGATCATCTCTTCCATAACTTAAAGCTATGAGGTTAATGGAGACCTTTCTACTATTATAATATGTCAAACCAAAACAAAAGTCAATATTTTATATGTTCCAAAGAAGGTTATTTTTTGAATTTCTCACAGTCTAAAAAACTTTTTCAAAATCATTTCACTATCATATTTTTGTTTAAAATAATATCACTTTTTTAAAATTTATTCAAGAAACAAAAGTATTATTCGAATAATAAGTGAAAAACTAAAACAACTCAAATTTTCAATTTTCACTTTAATTTTTGAAAACAGCTACTACAAAAAATCACTTTTAATATATAGACATTGGCGATAAAACTATCTTACACAGTCTAAATCCACAGACTTTTTCTTTTTTCTTTCGAGTTCTTCCTCATAAATATTACCACCATCCAAAATCACTGCATCCTTTTCATCCAGATTCAATAAAACGTTCAGTTCTGCCAATCGCTTATTCTTTTCTTTCAGTTCTTCTTCCATAGCAAATGGTTTCCCTAATTCTGCTTTGGTATTTTCTCGCTGTTGAATAGTACTTTCCAAAGTCTGTTTTACAGTTTCACATTTATTCTCCAGAGAAGCCAACAGATTATCAATTCTGGTGATGTTACCATGAATATCACTGCCTAATGCAACGCCATGGGACAATGCTCCTTTTAGATCTATCCGAAACTCACCGGCAAGAATGGAATAGGAAAGTTCTATTTTGAACCCACGATAGGAACCAATTTCTTTCGGGCCTTCATTCTGTATCAGGTGGCAGGCACCGATGATGGCCTTCCCTGCATCCGCCTTTTCGGTGTATGTAATGCCCATGATCTCCATCGGAGAAAACTTCTCTTTATCCTGCAGTGTGTTTTCCTGCAAAGTAGCCAGATCTTTTTCGTAACCAGCCACTCTCTCCCGCAGTTTTCTAATCTCCTGCGGAAAGTATTTCAGAATCTTATCCTCCAAATCAAACTGTTGGCTCATGTGGCTGCTTTTCAGAAGGTTTAATTTGCCTACTTCCATTTCCAGATTACTCTTTTCGATGATAAGAGGATTCCCTGTGGCAAGGGCTTTGATTTCTGCATAGGACAATGCCGTTTCATCCACATCTTCTGCTGCTCTGACAGGCGCTTTGCTGGTCATGATCTGTGCAATGAATTTCTGCTTATTTTCCACCAACTGATACAGATAGCTATCGAAAGTACCTTCTGTTACATAACGGAAAATATCTACTTCTGGGTTCTGATTTCCCTGACGGACAATTCGCCCTTGTCGCTGCTGCAGATCAGCAGGTCTCCATGGACAATCCAAATCATGGAGTGCAATCAGGTGATCCTGCACATTTGTACCTGCCCCCATCTTCTGGGTACTACCCATCAAAATACGAATATCTCCACGGCGTACCTTGGCAAACATTTCTTTTTTCTGGGCTTCTGTATTGGCTTCATGGATGAAGGCGATCTCTTCCTCCGGTACACCTTTTTCCAACAGTTTCTTCTTCAAATCATCATAGGCATTGGAAAACTGAGAATAGTCCATTTCAAAAGAACCATCTTCAATTTCTTTCATACCGATTATACCTTTGGTACTGGGCGTGGAAAGATCGCAGAACACCAACTGAGTTGCCCTCTGCTCTTTTGTTTCCTCCCAGATACGAAACACATTGTTAGCACAGACAGCCAATTTACAGGTTTCATCATCAGGCAGCATTGGATTGATGAGCCTCTGATCCAGTGCTAGTTTTCTGCCGTCATTTGTGATTTTCAGCATATTATCAACAGTAGGATCGACATTGCCAGTTCTGATTTCCTCTGCCCGCTCTGCCAGGGATGCCACCATTTCCTGCTGAATTTCTGTCGGCTTGATAACCTCCACATGGAAGTTCGCCTTTGGAACGGGTAAATTCAGCATATCCGCCGTCTGAATATCCGCCACACATTTGAACATGGACATCAGTTCAGGCAGGTTATAAAACTTGGAAAATCTTGTTTTCGCACGATAGCCTGTCCCTTCCGGAGCCAGTTCGATAGCTGTTGTGGTTTCCCCGAAGGTCGATGCCCATGCGTCAAAATGCTGTAATTCCATCTGTGCCAATGTGCCATACTGCAAATACCTCTGCATGGTATAAAGTTCTACCATAGAATTTGAAATAGGTGTACCCGTGGCAAACACAATGCCTTTGCCGCCTGTCAGTTCATCCAGATAACGGCATTTCATAAACAGATCAGAGGATTTCTGTGCTTCTGTCTGGGCAATACCGCTAACATTACGCATCTTTGTCACAAGGAACAAATTTTTGAAATAATGTGCTTCATCCACCATCAGGCGGTCAACGCCCAACTCCTCAAAAGTAACAATATTATCCTTTTTGCTCTGGTCATTCAGTTTCTTCAATTTTGCCTCCAGAGATTTCCTTGTTTTCTCCATCTGTTTGATGGTATAGTTTTCGCTTCTCGCTGCCTTTGCTTCTCGGATACCTTCGACAATCTCATTAATCTGACTTTCCAAGATATGCTGCTGTCGCTCTATGCTGACAGGAATCTTCTCCAACTGGCTATGTCCGATAATGACTGCATCATATTCCCCTGTGGCAATCCTACCGCAGAATTTCCTGCGGTTCTTTGTTTCAAAATCCTTCTTTGTTGCAACAAGGATATTTGCCGCAGGATATAATTGCAGCCATTCGGCACCAAACTGTTCTGTGATATGATTTGGTACTACTACCAAAGTTTTCGCACACAGTCCCAGGCGCTTACTCTCCATGGCTGCAGCCACCATCTCAAAGGTTTTGCCCGCCCCTACTTCGTGAGCAAGCAGTGTATTACCGCCATACATGATGTGGGCGATGGCATTGATCTGATGCTTTCTGAGAGTGATTTCTGGGTTGATGCCGGAAAACCGAATATGACTACCGTCATATTCACGGGGACGAATGGAATTGAAACGCTCATTATACAGTGTTACCAATCGTTCTCTTCGGTCGGCATCTTTCCATACCCAGTCCTTGAATGCCTGTTTGATGAGTTCTTGCTTGCTCTGTGCAATGGCAGTTTCTTTTTTGTTCAGCACACGCCTTTCATTGCCATCCGCATCAACGATTTTATCAAAGATACGAACGTCCCTCTGGTTTAGCGTATCTTCGATGATCTTATAGGCATTGATGCACTTTGTACCATAGGTGTTTTCGCTTTTGACATTGGTTCTGTCATAGCTTTTCGCAGTAACATTCCATTCGCCTGTATGCTTGGAATACAACACTTTGATCTGCTGTCTGGCATAGTAAGGTGTATCCAGAAGTTCGTATGTAAACTGCTGTGCCACATCTGCAGGCAGCCAAGTAGAACCCAACCTTACACTAATCTCACTGGCTTTCAAATCTTCCGGCTGTACCTGCTGTAATGCTTCAATATTTCCTTTCAGCACATCAGCCAACTGCGGATCTGTCGAAAATAATTCCGCCATCTGCTGATATTTCTTCAATTTCTGGCGTACATTACCAGAAAGAAAATCATCTGCTGTGCGATAAGTATATACCTCTTTGGAAAAGCCATCATAATCTCGGAATACAACGCCAGTCAGTTCGGAGAATAATGTTTCCTCGGCTCTGCCTGTCAGACTGGACATAAAGCCCATATCCACACAGGCCCGTTCTGCAAGAGAAACCGCCAATGCTTCACTGGCTGTATCAACTCTGTCCACTTTTACATTCGGCTTGATGGTACGTTTGGAAAACATATCTGCTTTCCGTTTCAGATTTCCCTGCTCGTCCAAGATTTCCAGAGAGCAAAGCAAAGGATAGCTACTGTCCTGAGAGAAAGCCATGTTGTTACCACGACTGTTCAGCAAACCATATTGCTTGGAAAAAGCATCATACAGTTTATTCAGCGTTTTTTGTTCTTCCAAAATATCCTTATCAGGATATTCCTCCGTCTGATATTCGATCAACCTTCTGACACTGTCACGGATACCGATCATCCCTCGAATGCGGCTTTCTGCCGTTGCAGAAACATTGGCAGGATACATGCGGCTGTTTTCACGATAATAGATGTCGCCATCTACTAAAGCATTTCTTCCACGTTTTCTCCTGCCTTACTGATTGGATTTTAGAATAAAGGGTGTGCTATCGCACACCCTATCAGTTATTCAGTAATCAGTTTACAGTTCGCAAAAAGCGGAGCGGAAGCCAATGCTGTCGTAGGAGTTGGAACGGACGTAATTCAAGACGAGAGCGGACGGACCCGAATTAGAGGTAAGGATGAACGCCGACCCACGGAAAGGCAACCTTTCCCCGTTGTTTCTCGCCCAAAATCTATCATTTCCGTATCCTGTTACTCCGCTGTCCGGGAATAATCCAAGTGCAATAAGCAACTTAGGGATAGATACGCCCGATACTGCCTTAACATCCTTAAATACGGCGTTAGTATCGTTGCTGTCTGTGGTTCGTGTAGTAACGCTTGTATTGATTCTCAATGTTGCGTCACTTGCACTTGTACGGTCAATCTTTAATGTGCCTGCCGTACCCGGTTCTACCAATGTGCCGTCCGGCATAATGGCTTTCCATAATGTGCTTGCTGCTGACATATCACAATCAAGTTTCATGCAGTTACCGTAAGGGATAATCTGAATTTCTCCGTCTACAAGACGTAATCCACCGGTCCACTCCCAAACATTACCGCAAAGGTCGGCAATACCTGATGTATCGTGATTATGATACCATGTAGGCTCTCCGCTGCCTGTTAATGTTCTCTGTGTTTCTCCCTGTGGCTGAATACCATGCTCGTAAGCGTGGTAATAATCCTTTCCGTAATTGGTGTTTCCGTGCGGTACTGTGCCTAATTTCTGTGATAACAGGTTAAGGCAGGCAAAAATACCCGTCTGGTTTAAGTGCCAACCGTTACCCTTATTCTTGCAGGCTGTTACCGCTTGGTCGAATGTAATATAATTCTTCGGCAATCTCATACCAAGAGAATAAGCACGGTCGCTCTCCACAATGTTAGGAAACTTGGAAACCCAAATAGTGTTTTTCTCTTCTCCGTCTACAATCCAAAACGGCAATACTTCATCTGTACCGCCTGTGATAATATCGGAGTATTTCATCTTAGGAACGCCGTACATAATGCTAGGCATACCAATATCATCATAGATAACCTTGTTGCCTGCTCCAAACTCTGCTACTGCTCCCTGTAAATCGTCAAAATTTGCCATTGTATTTTCCTCCTTAAATTAGATTAACGCCCATAATGTCAATGTGCATTTTGTCATATCGAACGGTAACGGCTTACGTTCCATAATCGGGTTGTCGTTCTCGTCCTTTTCGCCTGTATCTACAATCTCGTATCTTCTAGCCGGGATAGTAACCTGTGCCACATATTCCCTTGCTTCGGTATTTACGCCAACGGTTAATCCGTTCTGCGTATCCTTGCAAATATCAAGCGTAACTTCATCATCACGCTCACGGCTCTTAATGTTTACCATGAGTTCATCATCTCCAAAGATGATTTTAGTACCCGATACCTCATAAGCGATTTTCTCGCCTTTGTTTTTCTCAACTACGATAATCTTTGCTGTTGCCATTATCTTTTACCTCCTAATCTCTGTAATTCCCTGTACGCTTCGTTAGAACGTACTGCGATATGTTCCGCTGCTTCCCTCTGTGCTGCGGTTGCCTTTCCACCGCCCACGCCGTAAGCCTTAACTCCTGTATATCGTTATCATTGTAATTCAATCAATATCCCTCCAAACAACTGCGTAATTTAATCTGTACCTTGTATCCGCCTGTAATGCTGTGTGTTGCCTGTTCTACAATGTACTTACCGTTAAACTCTCCGTATCCGTAGACCCTAACCGTAATGCCTGCTACATAGTCCACATCTCCGACAAGAGTAAATTCCGCCGTTGTTTCCCCTTTATTCTTTGCTCTAAGGGATTTTCTCGCTAATTCCTTGGCTTCCGCAACGCTTGATACCTTTTGCTTTACTTCCAAAGTCTGACCGTCTGAATTTGCGTTTTCCGGGGTGTATGTGGCTTCTATAGTCTCTCTCACTGGAGTATATGTAACACCAACTTTGTCCTATACTTTTAATCCGCAACCAGGCGGCTGTTGGCACAGCTCCACAGGAATCTCACCTTATCTCATACCTATGAGGATACCGTACAATGCTGTGAAGGCGTTCAATACGGGAGTATCATTATACTGCATTAAGGATCATGGCCCGCAGACTGCCAATCCACTTGCAGCATGACTCTCCCCGCTCACTTTTTAAAAAGGTCTTGGCGTATCTGCTGCTGGCTCCACCTAATACAAACGTACCTGTTTGCTATATACTACGCAGAAAACGTTTTCTTTTTCAAAGATCAATAGGTTTTAACCTATATCAGTCATCAAGCCATATTTGATAACTGATATAGATCAAAAATAGATACGGTGGTATGGAAAGGGGAAAGTGGCATACCACCGTTTTCAAAAAATCAACTGTTATGCTACCTTAACAATTTCAAAATTAAGAATCATAGTCACCAGTTTGATTTCAAGCATTCGACGTTTTTCCTCATCCACATAACTTCTAGGAATACCATTTTCATCATAAAACCACCGAATTGATAAAAATGAAATATACGCTTCATAATGCTTCAAAATTCCATTGAGTGCTTCCGTATTTCCGCCTACTGCTGCTTCAATAACAGGAAATTCTATCAAATTCCATTCGCTATTCTTTTTTCCTCTCATTTACTTCAACCTCCAATTTGATTTTCAGTTCCTTAATTGAATGCACCTTTTTTCTCTGGATTGTTGACCGAAATGAATCGAGTACTTCAGCTATCTCTCGATCTGTCATATCAAAAAAGTAAGAAAGCAAAATAATTTGCTGTTTTTCCTTTGCTAAAGATTCTATAGCCTCGGCCAATTTATCATTTTTGATAGCAACCGTCTGATCCATCACTTCAAAATATGTACTATCAAAAAAATACTCATCCTCTGTGAAAAGCTTGTCTACTTCATATTGTGGCATACCAGAAAAACAAATTTCTCTTTTCAATCTTCGTCCACGGATTTTGTCGATGTTGCGACTTTCTTCCCGTAGTGCCTTCCGACATATAGTATCAAATTGGTGTCTAACAGTTTTTATCTGAGACGGCGATAGTTTCAAAAGTTTCCACCCCCTCTCATGCACCGAAAGGTCGGTTTATTTCCCTTTCACTTTCTATCCCAACAGCGAACCACTGTTTTGCTCATTTTCTAAAAATAAGGGGTTAAAATCTTTCTTTTGACTTAGAGATAAAAAGAATATTTTGCTTTATTTGCCAATTCCTTCTAATCGAAACGCCTTTAACAATCAAATAAGCAAATAAGACACCTGCTTAACCACAAATTTGAAAATCCCATGTGCATAAGCACACAGGATTTCTGGATAAATATTATTTTGTTAGCAACAGGTAATCCTCTGTCTAAGGCAAGCGATTAACAAGATAGCACCTTGAAACATGAAAAAGGATGGCGTATAATGCCATCCTTATATTTTTCACCTGTATTCTGTCTGAACCACCTCAGCCTATGGCATCAGATGACCCAGTTCTTCCAGATGATTGCGACAGTCGTTATCGGGTATGTACACCAACAGATACTGCAGATATGTATAAACATTGATGCCGTTTGCTTTTGCCGTTTCGATAATGCTGTATACAGCTGCAGATGCAGAAGCTCCTTTAGGTGTATCTGCAAAGGGTCAGTTCTTGCGACCAACTGTGTATGGGCGGGTCACATTTTCAGCGGCATTATTATAAATGTAGAATCTGCCATCCTGAACTGCATTTCATTTATATTCTATTTGCCATCTTGAAAAGCACGCAGCATAGCAAGCAAAGCATCTTTCTGATTCGGCAAAAGAATCATCCACCTATCAAATTTCTCTTTCAGCTCTGGCGTCAACTCAACCATTTCTCCATCTGAAAAGAACTGTGCCATTGTAATGCCAAAACCGTCACAAATATAGAACACCATTGTATACTAATTACCATTTAATTAAATTCTATTCACATATAAGGACGAACATCTATGACAGAAACGAAAAAAGCCTTACAGAAAAAACTCTGAAAGCAATCAATAGTTGATTAGCATATTTGCTCTGTAGCATATATCTACCATACAAACGAACAATGAAACGGAGTGGAGAACCTCCACTCCTTAAAATTGATTTAGAGAAATCTATTATTCAAAGATGTGCGATGTAGCAAAATAGTGTCCGGTATCATTTATATACACAGTCTCTACCTCGCATTTATTTTTCAGATCATTCATATCAAAGAAACGGTAGATTCTCTGCTCATCGACCTGATAATCATAACCATCGGCTTCTATGGCTTTCTGTTTCGCTTCTTCATCGGACAGCTGCAGTGTGCCTATTTTCGCTATATCAAAATCCTCATTTTTCTCACCAATGAATGTGATCAAGGCAGCCTTTCCGTTCAAGCAGGTAACGAGATATCCAAAATTGGCTCTTACACCATTTACATCCAGTCTCATTACAAGAGAATTATAGCCGGATAATAAGCCGTTTACATCATCTTCTGTAATGGTGTAATCATCTACGCTAAAATCCTTGTCAATGTTCTCTTTTATATATTTTTCGATTTCGCTATAGTCCTTCGAGCCGGAAACATAGGACACATCTTCCTTGATGACTTTTTGGTTCAGCTCAGGGTCTAAAAATCTGTCAACGGATATGTTCGTTTCGGCTGTCTTGGGTACGTCAGGTGTATCAGTTGTAGTTTCCTTACCCATTGTAAGCATGATAGTATTTGTGTTATTATCCCAGCCGCAGATAAAATCCATTGCCTCAGCCAAATCACGCAGCTTGAAATAATTATACCCATCAATATTCAGGCACTCCATATCCTGATATTCATTTCCATCTATAACAATAGTCTGCTGATCCTTCTTGACATTTTCCGCCTGTTTCGCAGCGCTCAGGCCGTCAAAATTCTGTGCAGACTTATCTTTTGTCATAGTAATTTTCTTCGCATTTCGGTCCCAATCGACCTGATAGCCTACGATCCTGCCAATGTCCCGCAGCATAAAATAATTGCTGTCCTGATACATGTACGCTGGCACAGCGTCAACCTTATTAACTGTCTCCCCTGACTGAACAGAAAGCACATTTTGCGATGGCGTCACCGCAATCCCTGCGGCAAACACGCCTTGAGTAAGCATAAGCGATCCCACAATAGCCCCCATTGTAACAAATTTTTTCTTACTCATTAAAAAACCTCCTTTTTTCTTTTGAAAATAAATTGTGTCTATTTTCTTGACTAT
This sequence comes from uncultured Clostridia bacterium, assembly GCA_945868505.1. Lineage (GTDB taxonomy): Bacteria > Bacillota > Clostridia > Lachnospirales > Anaerotignaceae > Anaerotignum_A. Next base: position 13,774 of record CAMBLO010000046.1, read on the forward strand.
AGTTCACCTTTTAGTAATTTGGTGCATTCCTTCTTAAGATCTTCTATTGTAATATCTTCATCAAACACATAATATGCATTTTCACTTCTTACAACTACACTAGGCACTGTAAAAACATTTATTTCTTCTAACGTTCGGAGCATCTTTTGCTTTCTTTCAATTCGATCTGGTGCTGTATTATAATACAAGACAAAGAAATCAGCATCATAAGCCAACTCCTCTAGGTATGGATAAAATTCCTTACAAGATGGACAGTTATCTCTTCCTATATATATCATTACATCATCATCCGTATCTATAACCTCTTTTAACTTATCCAAACCTCTTGATTATATGTTTCCTCAAGAATTATCTCAGTTTCTTCACACCAATCTTCTCTTGATGGTATACTCATGGTTTCCGTTTTACGATTTAATGTATATGTTGAAGCATTTTGGAGAACTGGCATACTAGGTTCTGATGTTTCAATCATTGTTATACTTTCCTTGGAGAGTATTGAATCCCTAACCTGATCATTTGCAAAAGCTGGAACCGGTAATAATGATGTTGCCATAAGTATCACCAAAAATATAGACAATGTTTGTTTGTTCTTTTTCACCTATTTCACTCCTTAAAAATATGATTTAGAAACTTGTTGATTTTTTTCTGTCGTTGGAATTTTTCGTTCCATTCAGGATTCCATTCACTACTAATACTATAATCTGTCCCAGCTATATTTACATATGAAAAATTATCGAATTGCAATACCATTTCCATTGGTTGACCATAGTTATCTGTCAAGTTTGTATACATATCATTTCGTAATTCAAATGTTCCAGTATTTAATCTTTTCCCTTGTACTTCTATAGTTCCAATAAATAAATCATCTTTCAGCAAATAAGAATACATGGTACCAGAAATAGTTACTATAATGGTATCTTGAGAATTCGTATCAATGCAATTTAAAGATTTATCCACATATGTTTTCAGCGGAATGTTTAAGATCACAACAAGAAATAATATTCCCGCTACAATAATCATCAGTGCAATATTCTTTTTTTTCAAAACTCGTCTCACCTCATTTCCCTAATTAATCTTGATTATTATTCAGGATTCAGCGCAATAATACACATCTTGACCTATCTCTCCGCCAAATTCAGTATAATACACCTAAATTATTTTGTTCTTCCATTTATCTTCAAACAAGTCATCTTTTAATTGCTATAGGAATCATACTATATATCCTGTTTGGAACAGATTTTGTGTTGGTCGCACGGTTCTGCATTTTCATTCAGGATATTTTTATCACCCCCATTTCCTTATTTCCTTTTTTCTTCATAAAATCACCCTCCTTATCCTGAATTTATAAATATCACTTATGTAAAATAAGTGCTACTTATCATTTTTCCAATCAATGTGGGCATTTAGTTTCAATGACTGTTCTAATTACATCGCCTTTCCATATTGTCCCACAGGATGTACATTTTTTCCCTTCATAGTATG
>CAMBLO010000047.1 GCA_945868505.1 uncultured Clostridia bacterium
AACACCAAATCCCCTGGCAGTGCTTCACTCCAGCTTATTTTTTTACATTTCCCATACTGGTTGCTTGCTCCATGCCCAATCACGTTGGCATAGGATGGATCACCCATCGCATTGATGAACACCCATGTCACAAATCCAGAACAATCCAATCCAAACGGCAATGTCATTCCTGTTGTACTGCTGCCTGCCGCTGTTACCTTTGTCGGTGTTCCCCATCGACTATCCCAGCCAATCACTTCTGATTTACCACCCCAGAAATAGTTCACTTTACCCACAAGAGAATACGCTAATTCCACAACAGCCCTTCTCTCTGGAGACAAACCTTCTGGAAGATTCTCCAACATCTTCTGTACCTGTTCCGAAGTCAATTCTATACTCTCACCTGCAACACCTAAAGTTCCAACCAGTTCAGAAAGCATCTGGGCATATTCTGGCTGCATCAATTCATAGAGTGCCTGCTTCTGATACAGCGTAAAATCATAATAGTCTACCATTTCTTCATACCCTCTGCTCGTCAAAGTGATATGTAAAATCGTTTTCATTTCAGTATCTTCTCCGCTGCCATGCTTTACTTTCTCCGTTTTATAGGACAGCTCATTCATATCCCAAAATACTTCTTTCAGCAGTTCCACTCTCGCATCATCCATCGTAACAACATCCGTAGCATCTTCACCCGCTCCAGCCGTTTTAGCAGCAAACACTGCCACAACTTCTGTCCAGTTTGTGATAAAAAGCTGATCCCCGCCATCTGGCACTACATGATATTCCACTGTATCATGGGGCACTTCATTTTCAATTTCACTGACCTTTGCATAAAACTCGCTATTTGTTTCTGCTACAATTTCTGCGATCCTCCTTGTCCCTGCCGTATCATCATAAGCCGAAAAGAATACACCAAAGGCCGTTGACACCAAAGCCAGAACTGCACCGATAATCACAAAAACAATAATCAACCCACTCAAACCGCCCAATGCCGCAAGGATGCCTTTTACAAAAGCTGTTACAGTATTTGCAATCGCTTTTGTAAATCGATTACCATCGTTAATCTGCTTTGCTGTTTTGGGTGTTTTCTGAAAAAATAGCGTTTCTCTCAAAGATTTCACAGCATGCCATTTTCCTTCTCTTTGATACTGGCTTCGTTTTTGTAATGTTTTCTGCAACTTCTGTGGTATTTTTTCTTTGGTCATCTTTAAATTCTGATATTTCTTTCTTTCATCAGACCACCTATTATAAATTTGCTGTTCTTGAAAAATAACAGTCTTAGGGAATTCTGCTTCTTTTCTTGCAGGTTGTTTTTCTTTGATTCTCCTGCCCTTTTCAACCGCATATTTCTTTTTAACCGCCTTTTTATTTCCCTCTGGATTCCAGACAAATTCGCCCGCTTCCGCTTTACTCTGTAAATCTTCATCAAATATATACTGCTTTTCTTTTTTGCTTTTCTTTCCTGAAACAATCCGTCCCACCACATAAATACCTGTTTCCATCGCTGCGTCTTCCATCATTTCTTCAGCCTGATTGGATGCTTCACTGGTTTCCTTTTCCGCTGACTGTCTTGTTTTGGTTCTGATATAGTCCGCCTTCATTTTTTCTTTCAACGGCGATGCTTTCTGTTTCTTCCCATTGTTTTTTCCATCTTTGGTTTTAATAGTGCTTTGTTTCTGTTTTACCTTCAGGTCTTTCTCCTGCATAAAATCCCTCCAATCAAAAAAAGACGGACAGAAAACTGTTCTTTGACAATAATAAGTCATACTCCTTTCCTCGTTTTTACAATAAATAATTATACAAATTTCAAGAAACCCTCAATAGCACCACCTCCTTTACACAAAAAAAGATGCCATCACTTTTTACGGCAATCGCATCTTTAATAGGCTTTTATTAGCTCCTGTTATTCAGTTTTTTCTGATTCAATGAGTGCACATAGCCACTTTTACGAAATATATTCGTTCAACTAATCCATATATAGGAAAATATCCCTCGCCTCAGGATACAATGCCCACCGAAAAGCAGGGTGGACTTCCCAATCATACCCAAAATCAACATTGTTATTAGTTATGTATTTGTTGTCCTCAAAATACTTCCTATTGATAAAACCACCAGGTTCCTTCTTTCTTGCATTCAGAAAATTAATTTTATACATAAAGGCAATCAATTCATCTATGCTGCATTCTTTTTCGTTTGCAAAATAAAACTTTCCTTTCTGCATGATTCCTTCTATTTTGCGGGACAGCCGTTCTTTATCATATACAAAGGGCTTATCACTTTTTTTCATTTCATGGCTCGGTTTCATCCCCAACAATAACCTCTCTATATCTGGCAACTCATACTTATGCTCATTTATTGTATCCTGCAGCCTGCTTGTGGAGTATTGTTCAAAAATCTCTTCCCAGTCTTCTGTAATAATCAAATTCCTTCCCTTCGCATTTGCGTTACGTGCAGCCAACGTACACAAGTTAATAAGATCGCGGGGCCGTCTCCTAATAAGCGACAGAAAGATGTAACGAATCGGTTTGTTGTTCCATTTCCCGGCACCCTCAAACGTATCTGCCATTATGTCATCTAAATATGAAGCCATTTCATCCTGCTTCATGCTTATTAGGTTTCTCTCTGAAATGTCATTGGAAAAATAATGCTGTACCCTTTTGACCAATAACGCCAACAGTTCATGCTCCGTCCATCTAAGCCACAGCACGTTTCCGTCTACCTTGTCCGTTGATTCGTCTGCCGTCCTTACCAAATAATAAACATCACTTCTCAGACTAATTCTAAAACATAATTCATTTGTTTCATTGCACATATCCCTGACGGCATTCAGTAAAGCCGAAATTCTAGATATATTCTGCTTCGACCCATTCCACGCCCTGTCTAGGTCATCAACATATATGACTATCTTATGATTTTTTAAATATTGCTCTGCAATGCTTTTTTTGATTTCATCAACATCAACGACATCCTGTACCTTTTTTACTATCAACCCAATGCGTTCTGCCAGTTTCAATCCTTTGCTGGACACTTGATTAATGACATCATTTTCATTGCTGATATTGAAGTTTGAAATGATCTTTTCCACCAGCAACTCCTCTAAGCCCGATTTCCACTGCCGGATTAATTCTAAAGGATCCACATCGTCCCCGGCATTAGCCAACCTTAGTATGTCATCCGGCTTAACCCATATACTCAATACATTATCTTTAAGGTTCTCCAAATATGACATTCGGAAAACAGCGGATTTCCCTATCCCTTTGTGGGCAACAAGTATCCTTATAGGCAGAAAATTATGTATTTTTTGATATACATCTGTTTTTATGAAATAAGACCTAAACCTTTCCTTGTCTTCATCCTCAGCTGCAAGGTCTCCAAACAATTCCCTGATTTGTTGCTCTGAAAAATCTATTCCTTTTTCACAGAGTTCTGTTGAAGTGTCAAGAGTCACTTTTACAGCACTTTTTCCTCTATCGTGTTCTTCATATTCGAAAAGCACCTTAGTCCCTTTGGTTAACTGGTTGAATATTTCCCTATCCACATTGCTGACATGCACAAAAATACGTTCACCTGTCTGTGACCGTATGAAGCAATAGCCTTTTTCTGGTGCCTTGCATATGATGCCCTTTTCCATTTTCCAATCCCTCCAAAAAGAAGTCTGTCTCAAACAACATCCATCGCTAAAATTATACTTTATTCCTGTTGGTAATTCAAACCATTCTTATCTGACTTTTTTCCTTGTATACAGCAGTTTAACTCTGTAATCAAACCATCAATAAATGTGCCATATTTCTGATATGTGTTCGGTTTCAGACTCATTTCCCGCCTTATATCAGCCATCTTCAAGTCCTTCCCCGCCAGCTTTTTCCTCGCCGCTATCTTTTTAAATCTCCGCTCCAGCCATTCCTCCTTTCCTTCAACCGCTTCCTCCACAAAGGCTCTTATATTAGGAAGCCTATGTAATCTACCTTTGATCTCACTTTCCCGCAAACCGGCAACGCTACATATCCATCCTACTGTGATTCTTCTGTCCGGGTCTCCCGTTTTCTGTATCGTTTCATACGCAGATATTAAAGCTTTTAGCTGTTCTTCTTCCCATTCCGCCCAGTAGTGTTTCTCCTGGTCAACAACCAGCCTCTGTTTTAACCACTGGAAATCATTTTTATTGAACCATGCATAGGCTCCTGGTATCTGTTCTTCCAATTCACTTGCAGTAAGCTCCGGCTGCACTTCCAATAGTTCTGTCACCCTGCGCCGGAAATATTGGGAACGGTCCGTTTTGCTCCCGTCCTTTTCACGGTAAATGCAGCTTTTCCTGTTCTGGTTTGGGTTTATGCCAATCTCATCCGCACGTTTTTTTACTGTTGTAGTGGTACATTTCAATACGGTGGCAGTTTCCGTCAGTCTTAACTTCTTGACCTCAACACATTCCCTCAGCATCTCGTACCAGTAATGCCCATAATTCAGTATGGTTACATGTTCCACATATTCTTCAAAGACCTGTTCCGTGTTGGAGCGCTGATATTTCATACCGCAGGTTTCGCATTGGAACTGTCCCAGTGTCAGCCCATTGAAATAACTGACAGACACTTTTTTTGCCCCATCTTTCCCATAATGGAGGCATATTTTATTAACACATGGCCACGGCCCATTCCCATAAGGCTCAATCTCCGGTATAGCTTCATAAAACTTTTCGGAAGACCCTTTTAAAAACTCCATTAAAAGTATGTGATGCAATGGCCGCAGATGTTCTGAAACGCTTTCAAACACGAAGTCTAGCCAGTACAAGTAGTTCTCCTTATCTTGGAACAGCTGCTTTAAAAATCCCTCGCCATGGTACTCAGTGAACGCTGTTTTGATACGATCCGGATAGCGTACTCCCTGCGCCGTCGTGAGACCTTTCTCCATAAATAATTCTTTGTATTTACGGGCGATGTTCCGGCAACCTTCCAGCTTCAGCCCATTCCGCAAAAGCCACTCTGTATCCCCCGCGATAGCCAGATATCTCTGGCGGTATTTCTTTTTCTCCGCATCTTCTTGCAGCGGCAGGCATTGCAGGGCATGGGAAGCAGGGCAGAAGGCCATTGTTATCTGACGGAATGTAACTTCGCTGTCCCGGATTGGAGTTCCATGCTTGAGGCAATATTCAACTCCTGGAAGCTGCGGCATCCTGTGCCAGTATGTTTCCCCATACCTTTCCATGTCCTCACGGGCGCAGTCGGGGCAGTAGCGCAGACGCTCAGGCCAGTGGCTCCGCCTGCATTTCTGTATGATACGTCTCTCAAGGCTCCTGTCAGGCTCCCCGGTTTTTATCTTTCTCTCCATCCCCTCATATAACTGCCTGGTAAATGCTGTGGAAAAATAGGCATAGCAGCTGTTGTCCAATGCAAGTTTTTCCCTTTTAACCGGGCTGTCTGCCCCGAGCCAGATGTCCACAAGCTCCAGCCTGCGGGGTAGGAACACAAATGCCGCAAGGCTCTGTGCTTCACCAAACAGTTCAAAAATTGTACGCTTATTCGACGTACTGCCACTCCTTGCAAAATATCGGCAAAAAATACTGTAATAACACTCGTCAGGATAAGGCGCAGGGAAAAATTTCAGTCTCCGCAAGATCACCACTCCATTCCATCAACCATGCCTTTCTCTTTCAGTTTCTCATAACCATCCTGAGCCCTTAAATCCAGCTCGTCTCCGTCCTCCGTTTTTCCCTTCCCATCCATAACATACAGGTAATACGCTTCTTTCACCACAGTCGTGACATCCAGCTTATTGTCATGGGACGCTGCCACCTTTCCTGCCAGCCGTTTCGCTGCTGGCGGCTCAACTCCCAGCTCCAATAGTTTCAGAACAGCTTTCTCCAGCATGGAAACCTTTTCTTCTGCCTTCTTCTCCGGTATTGGCTGCTTCACAGCAGAGGCATAAGCCGACAGGTAATCCTCTATACTGACAGGGGAAATGTCCCCATACTGCTGGATTTTTTTCTTGTCCCCTGCACGCAGGGCATCCAGCATAGGCTTGACCAGACCCAGCTTTTCTGTTGCAGCCGTATGGAAATCTTTTACGCCGAACATGTCTTTTCCTGTTGTGATCGCCTTAACCTGTACCATTGCATACAGCTTTACGGCGATGTCGATGATCCCCTGGCTTTCTTCATAAAGGGCATCCCTTATTTCGCCTGTCAGGGCAACTTTCTCCCTCGTCCACTGATGACGCCACATGGATGCCGTAAAAACCTTCCATGACAGGTCATTCTGCATCCTGTCCCACAACAAATCTCCCTGCCCGCTTCCCCTCCTGGCCTGACGGAACTCACTCTGCAGGATAGACATTGCCTTTGTCGTCCCGATCATCACTACGGGGATTCCTATGGTATTGACAAGGGTGACAAAGAAATTCAGCATCTTCTCCGAGCCTCCGCCTTTTGCAAGGCTCAGGTGCTGGATCTCATCTATGATGAGTATCCCGATCTGGTACAAGTTCACAAGCTGCGTCATTAAAACCATCAGCACATCCACCGTGTAGCGGGCTTTCGTATACCTTGGGAAGTAATCCGTGCCGGTGGCCCTGTCAACGGCATCAAAAAACTGGAAACAGAGTCCTTTTATTGAGCCGTCATGCGGGCAGTCCAGTTTCAGCCACACAAGCTGTGTCACCATGAGCAGCTGGCCGCAGTAACAGGAATGCTCAATGCATTGAGGGTATAAGGACAGTATCTTTTCGACTGCAGTGCTTTTCCCCACGCCGGACATCCCGATAATGGTAAACCCGGAAGCGTTTGGGCGGAATCCCCGTATCGACTGGTAGCCCTTCCTGTCTGCCAGTGCTTCATATCCATCCGCAAGGGTTCTGGCATACTCCCGGGAGAGCGGGTTACGGTTCAGGTAGCCCTGGCGGATGCACCTCGAAATCCGCTGTTCGATGTCTATGTGCTGCTCTAATGGCTGGAAGTAATGGAACAGGCGCTGGATACAGTGCATACGGTAATGGGCATCCAGCATACGCTCACCGTCATGGTATGGCGCATCCTCTGAAAGCATCTCCACCACTGTTTCGCCCGACCATATCTCTGGGAGTGCCTCAATCATTGGATTCCCCCGGTACTCCGGGATCACCTGCTCACGATAACGAGCCTTTTCCATATAAGGATTCATCCTTTATCTTTTCCTCCATCTTTCTTCTGATCATCTGCATAGCAGGGGAGATTTCTTCCGTTTCTTCCCGTCCTGGCTGTTCTGCGGCGCTTTCCACTTCAGCAGTGAAGGCCTCCTGCTTCCTGATCTGTTCCCGTTCTTCCTTCCGATTTCCTCTGATCCCGGCAATCCGCTCTGATTTAGGGCGGTTTTCCTGCGTCGATGACAGCTTCTCCGCATCCTTTATGATAGAATCTATTTCCCGCCCAAGATTGATCTTTGCCTCTGTTTCCTGTGCCTGGTGCCGTTTCTTTTCCCGCTTTTCTTTCTCCTGTTCATACTGTACTTCCCCAAGCTGTTTCCCAGTGTATTTTTTCTCCCAGTCAAGCAGATAGCAAGGGAGCGGGATTTCATTTTCCTGATCCCATGCATATATCTTCCCCATGTCCCTTGGGTCATAAGAAACTTTCAGCCGGTAACTCCCCTTTGAACGTGCTTTTTCAAACCACAGCCCGTCAACCATTTCCTGGCTGCTGTAATAAAGACCTTTGAACCTGACTCCTTTTCCTGTGACGTTTGCGTTTTCTGTCGGCATCAGCGCCAGCTTCACTTTTTCTTCTGGAAACACCCTCAGTGATCCGGGGCAGCAATGACAGCCCCAGTTCCATAGCTTCAATGGGACAGATTCTACTCCCGCCTCCATCATCCGGCTACTTTTCTCAAAAGATTCCATATAATGGCTGTTATTGTAATAAAGCACGCATTTAATAATAATGGTGGTAAACTGCCGGATATCCAGTTTCGCATCCAGGCGGTAATCCTTCCCACCACGTTCAGCCATATCTGGCTTCACCCTGCCAGGAAGGAAAACCGTGGCATTGGAATTGATAGTCCTGAAATGCTGCTCTATGATGCCTTTCAGATCTGCACGGTAGGGCGGCGCATTCTCTATCCGAACCCCAAGCATTGACACAAGGTTATCAGCGTTTTTGCTTTCCATTTCCCCACGGTCACCAAGGATAACAGCAGGTATATGATAGCAGGGCCATTCTTCCGCAGCAATGCTGATCCCGTATTCCCTGCAGTATGCCACTTTATCTGATGCGGCATTGGCAATCGCCATCATTGCTCCGACCCATGACGGGCCTTCCAGACCGATATACATCCCGGTGACCATGCGGCTGAAAACATCTATCACAAAGTACATGACCGGCCTTCCAATGATATTGGCGCGGTCAAATTGTGATACCAGATAAATATCCCCGACTGTGGCATCTATCTGATACTTTGAGCCAGGTCCCATCTGCCCATAATCAGACTTCCCGAGGACGCTGCGGCTGGACAGTTCGTATTTCGCATCCCCTTTGCGTTTCTGTATCTCAGTTCTCAGATTCCTGTTTTTCTGATACCAGTAGCGGAACTGCCTGATGGATGGCGCTTCCCCTGGTGGCAGGAGATGCCAGTGTTCTGCATCCCCATTATCTTTTACCGCCACAGAATAGCTGTCGGAAAGCATTTTTTCATAGGTTGCCTGGAAGGACAGTTCCTTCCTTGTTAGATAATACTTCTTTATTGCTTTCTCAAAATTATGGAAATCATTCTCGTCCAAGACTTTCCCGAAAGCAGATTCTGCGTGCGACGGCCTGCCAAGACGCTTCTCTGTCCCCACACGCTGCCTGCCCCTGGCTCCGCGTTTCTTATATTCCGGAATAAAAGCGTTCGGTGTTTTCCCGCCTTTCCAGTATCTTGCCAGATAGGCGTACAGGTTCTGTTTCTTAATTCCAGTTTCTTTCTCAATGCGTTCCAGATGGCTCCGTCGTCCCCGCCTGTCATAAATTCCCGGCTCATCCAAAAGCGCTTTCTCCATCATCTTCCATATTCTGTCCCTTTGTTCCTTTTCCTGCGAAGTCAATTCTTTGGGATAAGAAAAGGATTCTTCATATTCGATCAGACGGCCGCCTTCAAGATAACTTGTCAAAATCGCAGTTTCTACCTTCTTCGGAATACGGGAACTGCTTTTCAGCCTAATCCAGTATACAAACTCTGCCTTGGGCGATATCCAGAGTATACGATACTGCTCCTCCTCCTCTTGATCGTAAAATATCTGGTTTATGCAAATCGCTTTACCCATGTGAAAATGCCCTCCCCGCAGAACCCTGTTCTCTGGCAGCATTTAATTCCAGCGTCCCTTCTATATAAAAGGGAATCCGTTTAGACTGCACCAGATATTGGAAAACCTTTATCCCCATGCCTGCATCCAGCTGGCATCTGCGTTCCACCTCTTTTGCAACTATAAGGATCGAATAATCCGTGTGAAAATAAATATCCTCAAAACAGGACAGGCATTCCTCAAAAAACTCCAGATTCCCAAATGTCTCCGGCAGGCCAGATGCCTGAAACAGCCATTCTATGTTCCTGGCTTTCTGCTGGTTGATTTCATCCTCTGTCACAAGCTTCCAGTCCACGCCATGCTTTGCCCAATACCTCCTCTCTATTTCCAGCTTCTCCCTGACCCGTGGATTGTCCAGATCTTTTTTCTTTTTGATGCTTCTTACCATTTCTCCGTTTGAAGTCGTAATCAGAAAATCGCTGGTAAGGACATACGGGAATCCGCTCACATTATCAAAAGGATAACGGATTCCCGCCTTATCAGCGATTTCCAGCACAGCAGCAATATTCAACAGGGGATACTGCTCTCGTATATCACAAACTTTATCTGACCAATCAAGGATATAAAAATAAGACAGCTCCATGTTTGACAACAAATGGTGGATACGTCCCGTCGTATTACCAAAGACTCTGGATACCATGCCAAGGCTTGGAAAATCATGGATCATAATCCAAGGCTTATAGGCAGATAATGTCCCTTGACCTCTGCCTTCCTTTATATATCTCCGGTATTTTTGCTCATTCCATGTTCGGTGCCGTTTCGCCATACAATCACCATCCCTTTAATCACTATTATAAGTTAATTTTGTAAAATTCTCAACAAAATTATAGGGATTTATTGTCAAATTATAGGGATTTATAAAAGTATGGATAATTATTGTAAATTATAGCTTTCTATTGTCAAAGTATAACTATTTATTGTAAGTCAACAAAAACTCTGTCCGCCTACTGTTACCGATCTTCCGGTTTTGTTGTCATCAAACGATACAATTCCGTATCCTTTGGAAATTCATTGATAAACGGTACCAGAGAACTTTTGACCTTCAAAAGTCCTCGTCCTGCCTGTGTGTCTGTGATGTAGTTCATCTGTGTATCAGAAATATGGAACAGCCTTGCCAGTTCCTTTCTGTCATTGGCTGACTGATTCAGCAAAATCAAAAACTCACTGTTGGAAAACATGGTCTTTGCCATATCAGACCGCAGACAATCAGAAACATTCTGCGTAATACCTGTTGCTAATGCCCCATATTTTCGAAATCTTTTCCAGCTTTCCGAAAGGAAAGTGGAACTATATTCATTGGCAAAAAACAAATAGATCTCGTCGATATACACCCATGTTCGTCTGCCATTTTTACGGTTCTTCATAACACGGTTCAGGATGGAATCCAGCATAATCAGCATCCCGATGGTTTTCAAAGATTTTCCCAAATCCAAAATGTCATAACAAACAATACGGCTATTCTGGTTCACATTGGTCTGATGAGAAAAAACATTGGAGCTACCCTCTGTAAAAAGTTCCAAGGTTAATGCAATCTGTTTCGCTAAAGGTTCCTCCTGTCTGAGCAATTCCTGCCGCAATTTTTTCAGTGTTGGAGGCTCTCCATCATAGTCCTTCAGATATTCCTGATAGATATTTTTCATACAGCGATCCACCAGAGAGTTTGCACCACTATCGACTCTGCCATTATTCAGATTTTCATAAAGGGACATGACAAAGCTGGATTTCAGTGATAAGGGGTTATCCCCTTCTCCATAGTCCCTGCTCATATCCAAAGGATTGATATAATTCTTGGTATCAGGAGAAAAGCGGATCACTTCGCCGCCCAAAGAACGTACCAGTTCTTCATATTCTCTTTCCGGATCGACAATAATAATGTCATCATTTGTCGCCATAGCAATAAAGGCAATCTCCTCTTTTGCGATAAAAGATTTACCAGAACCGGATACCCCAAGAATAAAGGCGTTACCGTTCAAAAGGCTCTTTCGATTGCAAATAATAAGGTTTCTGCTGATGGCATTGATACCATAATAGATGCCGCCTTTGTCCCTGATTTCCTGCACGGAAAAAGGATTCAATGCAGACACACTGCCAGTGTTCAGCGTTCGCAAAGTATGTATCCTTCGCAAACCATAGGGCAGAACCGTATTCAGTCCATCTTCCTGCTGCCACCGCAAAATAGACAGATTACAAAAACTGGTCTTTGCTGCGCTCTGCAGGGTTTCCGTATCTGCATCCAGCTGTTCCAGATCGTCTGCCAGATGAACTACTGTCAAAAGGGCAAACATCATTCGCTCATCCCTTGCCGTCAGGTCATCCAGAAATTCTTTCGTTTCTGTCCGCATCAGTTCCATTTCATAGGGGATCGTTGCACTGAAATTGTAATTTTCGTTCTGTTTTCTCTGCCAACGGGTAATATCCGTTTCCACCGCTAAAATTTTGTTCTGTATCTCTTTCACAGCCTCATCCGTAGGAATTGGGAGAATATCAATGGAAAGCATGATGTTTCTGGAAACATCCGTCAGTTTTGCCACCATATCATCACGGATAAACGAAGCATAATCCTTCAGAAATAACACTCGCCCAACCTTGTCATCCATTTCAAAATGATCTGCCTTGAACTGCATACTATCCGGGCAAATGCTGTCCTTGAAATTATGTTCTCGCCGCATCAGTTCCTTCAGGTCAATATTCAGATCAGGCTCATCCTCCGGTCTGAAAAAATCGTACAATAGTTTCAACCGTTCCTGATTATCCTGTACCAATGCGATAGAAGATAGTTTCGATAAATTCGTTGACAGATCTATCCCAATCCTGCCAAGACAAGCATATTGAAAATGATTTCAGCCAGATAGGATAGCACCTGCACTACCGCTGTACTGTCAGGACTTGCCAGAGTGATATCTCCATCGGAAACAAATGCCGAAAATATGATACAGGCAAGGACAATTACAGCCCCTTCCAGGCATACCCCTGCATAGCTTTTGATAAAGGCTTTCCCCATGAAAGACGTGGTTTCTCCTGCAAAGGAAGACAATGGAATGGGTGCAAATGAGGTATACATATAGAGTTTGAAAAATCTCGAATATACCGTCAAAATCATCACAAAGGACAGTACGATAATAACCAGACATCCAATGATTGTGATAAGCCACAAGGGGATGCTCGCCAGAAAACCAACTTCATTGATAGCTGTTTCCAGTTCCTCCGGCAATGATACAGCACTGGTCATATTCCCCATTTTCGATGCAATAGAAGATACAATGCCACCACAGATATTGAAAACAGTATTCATCAACTCAATACCATAAGTTACTGCTGTTTTTGCCAGTACAAATCGTATAAAAAAACGCAGACCTTGTTCTGGTCTGCGAAAATCCCTGAAATTGATAGTACTTTTGCAAATACTGATGGCAAAAAACAAAACTAGCAGTCCATATCCAATGGCCTGTAATGCATCATTGATTGTCAATGCCAATGACCATATATGGCCACCCTTGAACTCCTGTGGAGTAAGGCTGATCAGTTCCCATATTTCTGCCTGTTTTTCATTCCATAATTCAAATGTCCATTTCAAACTTTCTACAATCCAGTTTTCATTCAAACCGCCACCTCCCCATAATAAAAAAGACATTTCATAAGAAATGCCTTTTCATTACATCTTTTAGAAATCTTCACTTAATAGAAAATCCGCAACATGCATCGTTTTAATCCCTTCATAATTACCACTTGCAAATTCGTCTGTTCTTAAAACATACTTTGGATAATTATCCCGAATTTCCAACAAGCGATCATATTCACGTTTTTCCGTTTTTTCGGATGCAATCCGCTGTGTTACCTGTACATAAATCTTATCATTCAATCGTTCTGCAACAAAGTCTATCTCTGCATCTCCAATCTTACCAATGTGGACCTTATATCCCCTACGGCACAGTTCCAGATATACAACATTTTCTAATGCGGCTGCGACAGTATCAGGGTTATAACCTAATACGCTATATCTCAAAGAAGTATCTGCCAAATAGAATTTTTCCTGTGTTTTTAATATTTCTTTACCCTGCAGATCATAACGGGAACAACGGTGCAATAAATAAGCCTTTTCCAGTTTTTCCAGATAGTTATACACCGTTTCATTATCTAACGCACGGCGTTCTGCTTTCAAATAATCAGAAATAGATTTTGCAGAAAATGTATTCCCGACATTATTAAAAGTATATTTCACTACTCGTTCCAACTGGTCAATCTTACGAATCTGATTGCGTTTCACAATATCAGAAAAAATCGTAGAATTGTAAATATCCCTTACAATCGTATATACTTCATCCTGGCTATATGCCTGCAAATGTGTTGCCGGAAAACCACCTAAGCGAATATAATTTGCCAGTTCCGACTTGTGATCCTCCAGAGAAGTATACTGACTTTTGAATGTCAGATACTCTGAAAAAGATAATGTATAAATATGGAATGCCACATATCTTCCCGTTAAGTAAGTCGATATTTCTGAAGACATCATGCGAGAGTTGGAACCTGTTACATACAGGTCCACATCAAAATCTGATGCTAAGGAGTTTACTACCTTTTCCCAACCTTTAATTTCCTGCATTTCATCCAGAAAAAAGTATGTTTTTTTACCCTGATATAAACGTCCTTTCAATTCTGCATACATTTCTTTCGCAGTCATATCTTCATATTCCATGGAATCAAAACGATAACTCACGATCTGATCTTCAGGAATATTCCTTTCCTTCTGCAGTTTTTCCATAATCATTTTTAGAATGGTAGATTTGCCGCAACGACGAACACCTGTAAGAATTTTTACAAAAGGTGTATCTGTATATGCCATAATCTTATCTACATATAAAGGTCTATAAATCATTTCGCATCACCTCTATATGTATATTACCGCAATCGCACAGAATAATCAATAAGTTTTGCGGTTTATAACCGCAAAACTTTCATTCACTATACATTTTTTCGACTTTAATTATAAAATTAAATCAAGGATTTCTTTTGCAAAAGCAATCACCAAGCCACCGAAAAATGTCAAAAAACCATTACTTCTCTGGCTGGCATCATGACTCTGTAAACTCAGACCGATCTGCACGACACCCCAGCCAAGGATAATCACGCCAATGGCTTTAATTGCTGCAAATACAAAGGTTGAAAGATTATTTATCGTTGCCAGTGGGTCTGTTGTTTCTGCAAATACTACCATTGGGAACATCAGTGAATATACAATGCAACTACTCCAAAACAAGTATTTCCGTTTCATACTTACCTCCTATTTCAAAAAATAAAAACAGCCTATTTTTCAATAAGCTGTTTCATTCAAACTCCATATTTCTTTTTTAGTTCCTCAAGGGCTTCTTCCAATTCTTCTGTATCTGTCTGGTTCAGGATATTTAATTCTGCCACTGCAATGTTCAACTCCGTCTGAGTATCCAATGTCTCTTCGTTCATGTTTTTCTCTTTTTCAGTCATGGCTATCCCTCCTCTGAAGTTGATTATACCATTGTCATTCCAGAATCTCAATACCAGTCATATCAAACTCAATCTGCAGATCTTCCGCAGAGAAATCATAAATAGGCTGTTTATCCAAATTCTTCAATGGTCTATAATAACTTTCTGCTCCGCCGTCTTCCGTAAGTTTAATATTAGGATGTTTCATCAGATCATATTTTTTATCAGATACAGCTCTTTCCCCTCTGATAAACAACAATGCGTAGTCATTATCCAGCATACGCACCTCGTCTGGCATCAGAAGTTCTCTGCCTGTGTTCTGATAATTTGCACTGGAAGAACCACTCCGTCCTTTGGTGATACCTCTGGTTTTTGTATCAATGGTTGCTTTCCCAAGCAGTTCCGAAATATATATATTGTGTCAAGGCCGGATGATAAATGACCGAAAACGCCGAGAGATAATTGACCCA
>CAMBLO010000048.1 GCA_945868505.1 uncultured Clostridia bacterium
AATTGTCTCAAAAAAATGCTCAGATGCAAAGGCACCATCATATTTGGCGCTTACGTTTTTTCGCCTTTTAGACGCATAAAAACAAAACGCTTCTTAATCGATAAACAACCTACCGCAATCCTTACGGACATTGGTATAAAATCAATACTTACAATACAAGAGTATCACAGACAAAATATAGTGTCAAGGTCATAGCTTTATATGTAGGTACTCATTTTGTCCCAAATCCTATGCAAATGATGCTAAGTACAAAAGAAATATCAGCAAAGTCAAGCTGGCTAATGCCCCGCAAAGCGGTTCTGAGTTTGACATTAGCTCGTTTTCTTATGAATGGTAATCAAGCCAATCAAAGGCGGTTTCCGCATCCGGAATGTAGGTTTCCAGTGTTCCGGAATCACGGTTTCTTTACGCAAGAATATTTAGTTTGGGCTCTTATGTAATCTCCCACAAATTAACCAACAAATAAACCGACTGTGTTACCGATTATCAAACCATAAATACAATATGCTTATCAAAGTGAATCAAACAGCAAATAGATCACCCATAAATAGAGAAGTACTTCTGGTGCAAAGTCTATCTAAAGAGATATACATTCATGAAAAATATCTCTGAGAGTAAAAACTCAGCCAGAAACAAAAATAGGCTTTTAGTTGATTCCTTCATTTTCATAGCAATCACATTCTTTTATTTCCTGATCGTATAACAATGATGCTGAGGAGGGATCGTGGAAACAAGCGAATTATCTAAGATTCTGAGCGTTTCTGCCGTCACATCTTCCAGTCTGAAATCCGTTTTATGAATGATTGGCGTTTCATTATCAGAAAGCCATACATGCCAGATTTCCAATTCATCTGCCTGTTCCATATGTTTGTGGATGTAATCGACGATATGCCTTGCACAGCCTTCGGAATAAGCATTCCATTCTAATTCTGCCAGATATTTTTTTGTGGAATATACCTCTGGAAATAATTCTAATCTTTTTATGGAGAAATCATCATCAACCCCATTATCAATTACTTTTCGTGTAATAGGATCGATTTCCTTTTTCAAACAGAGATCACACCAAAGAATGACATTTGGTTTGTTTCTGTCGATAGTTGTACTGTTCAAAACAAGTTCAGGAAGCTCAATACCTCTTGCCAATGCTTCATTGATTGAAAAACTCTTATAATGAGGGTTTTCTATTTCTTCTAAAGGGTGGTTAGAAGCAAAGAAAAAAAATTCACTCATTTCTTATTCTCTCCCTCCTTGTTTATTTCCTATTATTGCAATGGGAAAACGACAGCCAGAATACAAAGAATCACCATAATAACAGTGCAATTGGAGTTTTCTGTATATTCAATATCGAACATATCTGCCAGATTCGTATCAAATTCAGATGGATAAACCGTTGGTACCATCTTTATTGCAGCAATACCGCTGAGATCATTTCCGTTTAGTTCAATCGTATAACCCACTATTCCCTGTTTCGCCTCTGACAGACGCTCAGCATGATAGTATTCTTTACTGCCGGAATAACAGTTCACGATAATCTCTCCAGTAGAAGTAATTATATTAGTATCCCACAGTACACTTACATCCCCTTCTCTTTGTTTCAGGAAAGAAGCATCTTCTGATTGATAGAACACAAGCAAACAAATATCCTCTATGTAATTCTCACTTTCTGAACGATTTACGAACACCACAGTTTCAAATGCTGTAGTACCTTCCTGTTCATAGATCTCAGAGCTATCATAAGAGTATTTTTCTGTGTCGTATAATCTGTACAGTTCATCTAATTGTGCCTCTGTTCGTCTGGAAAGGAAATCATAAGGCATATCACTTTCCTGCAATACTATGAATTGATTATTGGCATAAACCGTATTTGATAAAAAAACAGTAAGTACTATGAAAGCAAATAATGCAGTAAGTTTTTTCATTTGGATTCCTCCAAAATATGTATTATCTATGTTTTCTATCCAAGAAGCCGCAAATAACAATTACAATAACAAGTGCAATTTGCACTAGTTTCATTTGGTTGATATATTCTCTTGGAATTGGTGACACAGTAATGATTAACCATACTGCCGCCAGGGCGAAATATATAAACTGCCATTTTCTCATTTTAATTCTCCTAACTAAAACAGGATCATGTATTGTAACATTATTAGAGCCAGCGATCCAGCTTAATATAAGGGATCACAATATAAGCAATGCCAACAATCATCAATATTTTTCCACACCAAATAATGAGCGGATTAGGAAAGAAAATTGAAATACAACCATGTATGATCCAACCTATACCACACAAAATACTTCCTTTAGCACTGGTTTTACGCACATAGGTTTTTTCTTCATCATCCAGCCCTGTCATCTGATGATAACGACCTTCAGAATTATGCATTTTCCACCCGCTGTAACAACCAGATACAATAAATGTCAATCCAATCAGGAATTCTGGCAATACTTTCATCAGAATTTCTCCTTTCGGTATTCAATTCTTTTTATCATCCTCTGTTTTTATAGTAATACTTCTTTCTCCGTATCTGTTTGCTGCAAGCGTGGTTTTTTCATAATCGAATAAATGATTCCAACCAGTATCATTCCTATGAAAAAGGAAATCCCCATACTTTGATATGAATTATTTTGAATGCCCACTGATATTGCACCAATTATGAATGTGTAATTTAATTAGTTCATCTATAAGCCCTCTTTTCATTACCTATGTCTTTTATCCATACTGAATATAATCCATATATAAACCACACATGAGATGACAGTCACTATCAATAGTCCATAACCCAGAATAATAGAATCATCATGCCAAAATATATCTAATTTCAAAATACTTATGATTGCAATGATAATAATCCATATAGCATAGCAAATCTTCTTTTTTATCTTTCTGTCCATGTTGCATTACTTCTCCTTCTCCCACATTTGGTCATAGTAATACCAAAATGATAAGAACATACCACTTGATCCAATTAAACTAATCCACATTGGAAATTTACAAGCATTTATGGGACTATAGTCGATCGGAAGGTGTCCGCAAAAATCTATAGCTACTTGAAAATAACTCCATATTACAGCTGCTGTTCCGACCCCTCGAAAAGCACGTAATACTGTTTTATAAAATGCAAAAGAAATCAGGGTCATGCTCCAGCCCCCTAAAAAGAACACATCCCGTAACATGGCATAACCATAGATTCCTTTCTCTCCATATCCAAACCAAACAAAAGGCATTGGAGCAAAAATCATGAGAAATAGGATAACGAAAATAAACTTTTTCTTCATTTTTCTAGCCACCTTTCTTCTACTTCATCTTGATGTTTCTTAAGGATTTCTTCAATTACTTTCGTAAGGCTGTCATCTGAATAATTACTTGTCAGAACATAATAACCATTATCTGAATACACCCTTCCATCATCTACAAAAGAAAAACAATATGGATTCATATCTGTATCGAAAAAAGAAAGGCTGTATAATACCTGGTCTGAGTATTCGATCATATTATACCCACAACGGTATCTGCATTTTGTATTTAACATTGCCTCTTTAATTTTTTCAACATTCTCTTTGTTCTCCAGATATAAAGACCAAGTCTTATGATCGGAATGTCCTGAATGCTTATAAATATTTGCTTCTACAAGATCAGTTTCAGAGGTAATATCCTGAAGATTCGACACGGTCTGTGTTCGATATACATATCCCAATACGATTACGCAAAGAGCTGTAATAATAATACAAACTTTCTTTTTCATATACACGCCTCCAATTATCATTACTGACCTGTAGAATACTCATTACTGAAAGGAATCTTTTTATAGGGGAAATCCCTCTGTACATTCCTAACATATTCATATGGCTCTTCCATTGGATCAAGTCTCATTTGATTCTGAATAGCATTGATTGCAAAAACGACCTTTGGATCATTTTGATACTCTGCCTCATTTAGTATACTGAAAAAATCCAAATATTTTTCTTTCGTATTCCAAAGAATAATCTGCTGAGAGGTATTCGTGTGTCTTGTAGCCAGTAATATTCTAATATAGTCTTCAAAACTTTCAGCTAATGGATAAACATTATAATCACAACAGCTTTCCGGATTAACGCAGAATACCATTATCCTATCCAATGATTTCAGCTCCTATTGGCGTACAATAATATTGATAATCATCTTCTTTAGCTAGACCAATCCACCACATGTCTGCATCGATTTCTATAAATTTTTCAAATAATACAGAATTCATAATTATACTCCCTTGATCTTCAAACATTTTCTTTTCATCATCGTTTCTCTTATTCTGAATAAATTATCTCTACTTCTGGATAAATCATCCCTACAAGAATTGCATCCTCTACCTTAAAATAATCCGTTGTAAGGCTGCTTAAGCCACTTGCTTTCCATGCCTGCTCAAAACTGATATCTTCAATATTACTAAGATAAATATATGTAGTATCTTTCACAGCATTATGAAGTTGCCCTGTAATTTCAAGACAATATTGATAGGAATGATCCTCTGTTTTCCATGTACCATCGTTCATTTTATAATATGTATGATAAACAACTTCTTCTTTAAAATCAGGATTACTTACTGCGTCTTCTACATTTCTTTCATAGGTTTGTACCACATAAGGTTCTGAACCTTCTTTTGAACAGCCTGTCCAGCAAAAGGATAAAACAGAAAGCATGACAAATATCAATATTCGTTTCATAGTCATACCGCCTCTTTATTTAGGCATTTTAATAATCCCCCAATCAACATCTTCTTCACCATTGTTTAATTCGATAGCATTACGAACTACCGCATAACCATCCCTAAACGGATCTGCTTCATCAAACAATGGAGCGATTTTCCAATAGCCATTAGAAGAATAGCCATATTTTTTTGTTTTTTCATTATAAGTAGGGCTCAATCCTTCAGAATATGCTTTTCTGATTCGATAGTTGTCTTGAGAAACCTCTCCATAGGCATCATAATATGTCTGCACATGTTTGTGGTCACCATCAGGTAATTCCACGATTTCCTCAATTACAAGAATATGAGAATTTTCATCGACACTGATATATGCATCCTTGTCGGGCTTAGTGATACTTTTCAGTTTTTTACCTGTTTTATCAATCAGCCAGACTTCATTGCTTTCTTTCTCCAGCACATAGGCTCTTCCATTTTTAAAGGCACTTCCCCATTTATACTGCGGTTTGATGATCTCATTCCCAGCTTTATCGATATAGCCCACGCCATCTCTTGTAATGATTCTGCCCATCCCATCAGAGAAAGACTGGCAGTTTCTATACTCTTTGCCGTTGATATATTTGCCGTTTTTATTTACATAATTCCATTTTGCTGTATCTTCTTCTAAATCCATTCCTACACAAATTGCCGCAAACCCTTCAGAAAAGTTTTCAGCATATTCAAACTGAAGTGTAATCACAGGATTTCCGCTTTTATCTACGAATCCCGAAAAACTGTCAGAAGAAACCTGAGCCAAACCTTCATAAAAAGGATTGATAGAATCATAAGGACTTTCGAAAATTACAGTTCCATTTTTATCAATCACCTGGTCAAATTTTGATCTATCTTTGCTTCTTACAAGGAATAAGCCATCATTAAGACTCTGCAGATTACGAATCGAATTGCTTTCATATTTCAAATATACCTTCCCTGTACTGTCGATCAGATAATATTCATTTTCAGAACTGCCGATTCCCTGACCAAGACCGATATTATCCTCCATATATTTCTCAGCGATGAAAAAACCATCACCAATGTTTTCGATCTCGTCATATTTGTTTGAAAGATCTAACGTATAAATCGTTTTTTCGTTAAGCTTATTATAATCGTAGTCTCCCTTTTCTTTTTCCACGGCGATTTCCTTTGAAACAATGACTGCCGCAGTTTTTGTGCTTTCATCCCATTTCAAGTCATCTTTATCAACAGTATAATCAAAAGCTTCTAAAATATTTTTCCAGTTTCTAATGGGAACAAAAATGCGGTTCTGAGAAATTTCCATTTCACCATACACCTTCAGTGGTTTGTTATAAATCAGAATCTGATTATTCCCAATATCAAAGATGATTTCTTCTGATTCCAGTTCCACTTGTACCTTTTTCTCTGTATCATCCCATTCCATCTTTGCATCGGGGTCAACCGCCAGCATGAAAGTTCGCAGTGGCAGCATGACATAATCTTCTTTGATATAAATTTCAGCATCCAAAGGCTGTCGTGCGCCATTTTTTGTAAAACAGGTCGTTCCGACCTCTGCAGTATATGTATCAGTTATTTCTTCAAATTCTCTCTCTGCAGCGTAAGCAGGCAACATGCCTGCAGCCAACATCACACTCATTGCCAAACATAATTTTCTTTTCATCGTTTTCTCCTCCTTAATTTTTTGGATGCTGAATGATCCCCCATTCTACATCCACAGTACCATCTTCCAATATTATTTCATTTGCAACTACAGCATACCCATCAATAAATGGTTCTGCCTGATCAAACAGTTCAGAAATCACTTGTTTTCCGTTCTCATCTACATAGAATCCCTTGTCAGCCACAAAATCATAGATGCCGGCTAACCCTTCCGACTCATGCAATCTGATTTTTAAGGTCTGTTCGGAAATTGGACCGTTCTCATCAAAGTAGGAAACGCCTGACATATCATCATCGCCGTCACTCCATCCAGAATAAGGATGCTGATAAATGATCGCTCCATTAGAATTTTTGACATAAGAAACATCCTTACCTTCTGTAATCAGTTTCAGTTTTTTTCCGCTTTTATCAATAACCCAAGTTTTCAAACCGTCTTTTTCAGTTACAAAGGTCTTTCCATCGACAAAATAGCCTACCCATTTATATTGGGGAACGATAACATAATCTCCTGACTTACCAATAAATCCCCAACCATCTTCTGTTTCAACAGCGGCAAGTCCCTCACAAAAAGGATCACAATTCAAATACTGTAAATCAATTTCCACTTCACCATTTTTATTGATATAGCCCCACTTATCGATGATTTGACCATCATCCAGATATTCAATTTTAAATACCGCAGCAAAACCTTCAGAAAATGCTTTGATGTCATCATATTCCATAGGAACAATCAATCGGCCTTTTGCATCAACAAATCCGCATCTATTGTTATTTCGTACTTCTGCACAATCCTCAGAAAAATCCCCAATAGAATAAGGCGTTGAAAACAGAACCCTGCCTTTTCTGTCAATGATGGCAGCATCATCTTCTTCATAACTAATTTTCAACAAACCATTTCCAGCATCACACAGATGGCGGATCTCATTATTCTCAAATGCCAACAGCTGCTTTCCTGAACCATCGATTAAATAATAGGATTCTCCCAACATAGAAGTCCCGATACCTACATTTTCTTCTGGATATTTTGAAGCAATGAAGCAGCCATTGCCTATATTTTTTATATCATCATACTCTTGCGTCAAAGGAAGAGAATACTCCGCCTTAACTCCTTCTCCTGTAAGGAAAGATTCTTCTTCTGGCACTTTTATTATTCTGCTTTCATCTTTCACCGTTACAGTTGCTATTCTTTCCTTCGCATCCCAAATAATATCATTATCAGTTACTGTATATCCGCAAGCACTCAAAATATTTTTCCAGTTTCTAAGAGGAACAAAAATCCTATTCTCTTTCATTTCCATGAAACCAATAACAGGAATATTCTCACCATTCACTGTAATAGTATTGCTCCCTGCATTACATACGACCAAATGGCCATTCAATTGAATCCATGCGATTTTTGTATCTGCACTCCAATGCATCATATTATCATCCATAGCAGTAAGAAAGACACGCAATGGAAGCATAACATAGCCATCTTTTATGTAAATCGGAGCATCTAGTGGACATAGATTATCATTCTTAAAAAAATCCATTGTTCCCACTTTTGCTGTAAAGGTGGTTTGATATTGGGAAATATCCTGTTCGGCTGCATCTGCTGTTACTCCCCCGAACAATAACACAATACTCATCGCAACACATAATTCTCTTTTCATCTGACTCCCCTCCTTATTATTTCCTCTCTAAATCCTACTATATCTTTTAAGCATTCCCATTTCAATCAATGGCAGGATATCGTAAGAAAGTCGTAAGAAAATATCGTAATTTATCCTTAAATCATTATTTATATGTTTTCTGTATCCAAAATTTGGACAACGATATAGCCATAGTAAAAATAAGGGGGAATACTTATGAGTCGCCTCTTACTTTTTTATTCATTGATCCTTTTTTCATATATTATTATAGACATATGTATTGATAAATGCAGTTTTCGTTTTTGTATCCCAATGAATTTATTTATTAGGCACATTGCAGATACGGCAAAACAGCTCTAATAGTTAAACGTATTTTTCTTCCTTGTTTCCATTCTAAAAACCTTATCCCTAATACTTTAATTTTCATTTACAATTGGATTCCCTGCAATATCTCTTGCAAAATCCCTTAAATCATCAGCAGACCAATCTGTCGCATAAACAATATACAGTCCATCCTGATTCTTCCAGAACACCATGTTTTCGGGATTACCTTCTCTAAAATAGAAATGCTTTTCCCTGATGGTATCCGTTCCTGCAATATGTTCATAGATAAATTCTTGATTGAAGCCCTCATTCTTAGACTGAATATATTGTATTGGCTTTCCATTATCGTTTTGAAAGAGCGCCTTTACTGAATAGGCATCTGTTTCATCAGCTTCTGTTTCTGAAATTAGTTCAACACTCTCTATGTAATACCCTTCTGGAAGCAATTTAGGTGTATATACTATGCCAATTTTTTTAAATTCTTCTTTCCCTAATTCTTTAATAAAATCTTCTGGAACTGTCGTAACTGAGAGTGGATCAGTAAATCTAAGCGGAAAAAGTAATCCAAATAATAAAAGAAGTCCAGTTGAAATTAACTTATATTTTCTATATGTAGACACTTTTTCACCCTCAATCATTTCAATATCTGTTCTCTGTTATTTATAAACATCTCAGTAATCTTGTAACTGTCTGTTTCTTCGTACTCACAAATATAAAGTGCGCCATCATCAAAAGTCAGTATTTCCGCATCCGGAATCCCTAACAAAATCGGAGAATGCGTTACAATAATAAACTGAGATCCTTTCTTTACACATTCATAAATCTCTGTTAGTAATGTCAGCTGTCTTTGTGGTGATAATGCCGCTTCCGGTTCATCAAAGATATATACTCCATCAGGACGTAACTGCTCCTGTGCCAAAGCCAGAAAGCTCTCTCCGTGAGATTTCTCATGGTATAATGCAGAGGGATGTCTTTCATCAGCATATTCCATTTCCTGTGTCGCCACATTGTAAAAACTCTCAGCTCGAAGGAAATATCCGCCTTTTGCTCTGCGGATTCCCTTTTCGATCCTCATTGCATTACATAGTTCTGAATGAGAATCATATGTAGAAAAACTGTAATTCTTCGTTCCGCCTTCAGGATTGAACCCATAACAAACGGCAATCGCCTCCAATAAAGTGGATTTACCGCTTCCATTTTCACCGACTAAAAATGTGATCGATTTTTTAAACTCCAGGTGTTCCAGCCCATTGATCGCTTCGATCTTCCTTAAATAACTGCATTGATCTATTTTATCCCAATCGATCGTTAATCCACGAATAAATTGCTGATTCATAGGCTACAGCCCTTTCTTTCATTATTATTTCACTACAAACTCTCCTTTGAACAGAACCTGTCCACTTTCTCGGTCACACACTTGCAAATAATCCACACCATTCATATTGCATCCCATAATACCGATCACAGGAAGGTCTTCCTCTCTATCAGAATCCAGATACAGCACCAGATCATTTCTTACGATAGCATGATCCATCTGAGCATCACGGGAAATCTGCTGGATATGATTGTCCTTATCGATCCACAGGAGCATTTTTCCAACTGCTCCGTTCACATCATAATCTTCTTTCATTCTGACATCTACAGAAATGCCTTCTTCCCATGGAATGACACTTACCTCAACAAATCCATAGGATTTACCATTCAGTTCTATTTCGGCACTGCCTAAAAACATCCCTTTTGTATCATAAACATCCGTAAATGCATTATTTCCTCTGATGGTATGTAGCAGAAGAAGTCCTTTTTCTTCGATCTTATTTAATCCAATAATACGACCGTCCTTGAACTCAGGAACCGGAATGATCGGCTCTGCCTTGCCTACCATATCTCTGTAATGGACGGTATCCCAGAAATTATCTTTTGCAGCAAACAGGTGGTCTTCCGGAAATGCAGTGACTTTGAATACATGAGTCTGACCACCACATCTTTCATCAGGAGCAACAACTACATATGCCTCGTCACCGATTTTTACCTGATAGGTTGTCAATCTATCCTCACTATGCCAACTTCCTTCCAGTGCATAGTCATAGTTATTGTAATAATTGTCATAGTCATAATAACCATTTGCGCCCGTACCTGTTACAAAGAAATATTCCTTATCGGCCATGAAAAGTCCCGTATCAAATCTGGCCATATCCTGCTTTACGCTCCAAGAGCCAATACCTATTCTCTGAGTAGATCTTTCAATTTCCGTTTCACAAAACACATCTACTTTATCCGTACGAATAGTAATACCTTGCTCATATTCCATATTACGAACTCGTTCAAGGCTCTCATCTACGATATTCTCCTGTACTGTATTGGCATCTTCTGCAGCAATAATAATTGCTTGCGCAAATACGTCACTGCCTGGTGCAGGTTCATATACATATTTCAAAAATCCTGTTCCACCCAATGCTTCAGATTCAAGGATCTTCCCCATTCTTTCTTCGCTGTAACCATAATGCTTTGAATCAATTTCACCATCAATCATGGAAAAACGAAAAGATTCTTTTGTATTCCCGCCGTATCCTTCAAGCGGAAAGCTGGCAAGTACACTACTGTCACCCTCCACGGTTTCCAATTGAAAATGTCCTTTCGTATCACTTTTCACAAGATTTATCCCAAAGGCAAAAACACCGAGAACAGTAAAAGCTATAAGACCCATTACAGGCTTTATATTTTTCATATCCATCCTGAAATCACCCAATTTCTATGATCTTCCCAATAGAATTCATGTAGTTCTTTACAATAGTCCCTTTGTCTTTTTTCAAATATATCATGGCATCTTCTTCCGGATCATAAGTAACCAGATATAAAAATCCCTCGTCATCATAACTCAGCAAGATGCCTTTTTGATCATCTGATGTATATGTAATATTGACAAATTCACCATAGTCTTCGATAAAAAGTTCACTGTCACAGTAGTTCAAATAATCCATCAGCTCGCCAGATTTATAATCAACAACGGTATGCTCTACGGTTTCACGGATCCCTACCTCTGTAGACATTGATAAAATATCTACTCTTGTAATATCATCCGAAGTCAGGCAATAAGATTTATAATAATCATACTGTGCTTCTGTCATATCCACTTCCTTCTGGATACACTGAGACCAGATATTTCCTACGACACAGATTACGGCAACGATAAAACCGCCAATCATCAGTTTTCTATTCATAATATCATTCCTTTGTTCTAGAGCTTGCCACTTCCCTTACGTTCCAAAAATATATTATCCGTATATCCGTTTTCTAACAATTCAGTTGCCCAAAAAAACCATTGTCTTTTAAACACAATCTTTTTTATACTTCCATTTATGTTCTCATAAAGTGTGTCAAAAGATGTGGTTCCATTCTGGTGTTTCTGATATATACCAATACTTTTTTCCATGGAATTTCGTCCATCTACAGAATAATTATATGATAAAATTTTTTCTCCATCCTTTATCCAAAATAGATATACAGTATTGTCCGCATAACCTAACTCTATCATTGTCCATCCATCTTCTATCCAGCCTGCCAACAATTCGAATGCCTTTTCATTACTAACTGATACATAAGAACCATTTTCTTTTGACTGTTTAATCATCATTTGAACTTCTGGCAGTCCAAGAATAAACTCTTCTAATGCAAGATCCTCTTCTGTAATCGCGATTTCCGGACATTCTTTCAGTATTTTTTCCTGTGTCATTTCTGATTTTACCATTTTTATCGTTGAAAATTTGCATTCCATATAAATACAAAAACCAACTAAAACCAGCACTATCCCCAAAACAATGTATTTAAGTACTTTTTTAATGATATCTCCCCCAATAGAATAAATCAATTTGTCTGTTTATTCTCACTTTCAATACCCTTCATCAGTTGATCCTTTGTCACAAAAGTATGCTTTTTCAGGTAATAAACAAGAAGGAAAATGTAAAATCCTAAAAAGATATGAATCTGCATTTCTCCCCCCTTAGCAAGAAGCAGCTTGAATAAGAATTCCAAATTAACGCCACTAATAAACAAAACAGGCCAATACAATACCGCTGCAATGCAATACAAAAAACCAATGATTAACCCAATCTTTGGTGCTTTACTTGTTTCAATCGGTTTTGATAAGTAATGCATTGCCAAAGATGCCAGAATAATCCCCATTAGAATAGCCATCGCAAATATCCCAATCATAGGTCCAGCTGCATCATAAGTTCTTAAACTGTACTCATTCAGTATCCATGTAATGTATACCGATCCCTTGATAAAAACATAAGGAATTATTGCTGCGTAAATCCCCCAGAATATATCTTTCCCTTTTGTCATATTTATCCCTTCTCCCGTTTCAATTGGATCTATATTAAATAAGTGGACACGATTTATAAACAGATGTACTATAATAC
>CAMBLO010000049.1 GCA_945868505.1 uncultured Clostridia bacterium
ACCTTATCACCCTTCATCAGCGTAAGTTAGAAAAGTTGAAAAATCTTAAAAAAGCGTGTCTTGAAAAGATGTTTGTTTGAGAAATATAAGCGGATTTTGAAAGCAAGGGGGAAACCGCAATGATTTTTAATAAAGAGTCCGATTTTGAAATGGCTTTAATTAAAATACTATCCGAAAAAGGGTGGGAAAAAGAAGTCCTGAAAAATTACTCCGAGCAAGATTTGCTGCAAAATTGGGCGAATATTCTTTTTGAGAACAATAGAGATATTGACCGATTGAATGATTACCCACTTACTGATGGTGAAATGCAGCAGATTTTAGAGGAAATTGAGAAATTAAGAACTCCTTTGAAATTGAACGGCTTTATCAATGGTAAAAGTGTTTCTATCGTTAGAGATAATCCTGATGACAAACTTCATTTTGGTAAGGAAGTTAGCCTGAAAATTTATGACCGACGCGAGATTGCTGCTGGGCAGAGTCGGTATCAAATTGTTCAGCAGCCAAAGTTCCCAACTAAATCAAAAATTTTGAATGACCGTCGTGGAGATTTGATGTTGCTTATCAATGGTATGCCAGTTATTCATATTGAATTGAAGAAAAGTGGAATTCCGGTAAGTGAAGCATATCATCAAATTGAAAAGTATTCTCAAGAAGGAATTTTTAGTGGATTATTCTCGTTGGTTCAGATTTTTGTTGCAATGGAGCCTAATGAAACTGTTTATTTTGCTAACCCTGGTCCGGATGGCAAATTTAACCCAGATTACTATTTTCACTGGGCAGACTACAATAATGAGCCGATAAATGAATGGGATAAGGTAGCTTCAACGCTACTTTCTATTCCAATGGCACATCAGCTTATCGGATTTTATACAGTAGCAGATGATTCCGATGGTGTATTGAAAGTAATGCGAAGTTACCAATATTTTGCTGCAAGTGCGATTTCCGATAAGGTTTCAAAAACCAAATGGGAAGGCAACAATCAGCTTGGCGGCTATGTATGGCACACAACGGGTTCTGGAAAAACTATGACCAGTTTTAAGTCTGCTCAGTTGATTGCAAGTTCAAAAGATGCGGATAAAGTAATATTTTTGATGGACAGAATTGAACTTGGTACACAATCATTAAAAGAATATCGTGGCTTTGCTGATGAAAATGAATCTGTTCAATCAACAGAAAATACAGGGGTGCTTATTACAAAATTAAAGAGTACTGACCCCGCAGATACGCTTATTGTCACTTCTATTCAGAAAATGAGCAATATTAAGGATGAAGCTGGCGGTCTTAAAGCGAGTGATATTGAATACATAAACAGGAAGCGGATTGTTTTCATTGTAGATGAAGCACATCGCTCTACTTTTGGAGACATGCTTATTACAATTAAGACTACTTTTCCAAGAGCTATTTTCTTTGGATTTACAGGAACACCTATCCAAGACGAAAATCAAAAGAAAAAGAATACGACAACTACAGTGTTTGGTAGTGAATTGCATAGATACAGTATTGCTGATGGTATTCGAGATAAGAATGTTCTTGGATTTGACCCTTATAAAGTCCTTACCTTCAAAGATAGAGATGTCCGCAAGGTGGTGGCATTGGAAAAAGCTAAGGCGCAGAGTGAAGAAGAGGCTATTGCTGACCCTGTAAAGAGCAAAATATATTACAAGTATATGGATGCAAGTCAGGTGGGAATGACGGGGCATTTTGATAATCATGGGAAATACATAAAAGGGATTGAGGACTATATTCCAAACATTCAATACCAAACAGAAGAACATACTACAACTGTTGTACGAGATATTTTGGAGAATTGGGCTACTCTGAGCCATAACAAAAAATTCCATGCTATCTTCGCAACAAGCAGTATCCCGGAAGCAATCAACTATTTTGAAATGATTAAACATGCAAAACCGGATTTAAAGGTAACTGCTTTATTTGACCCTAGTATTGACAATTGTGGAGGTGTTGCGTTTAAAGAAGCCGGCCTTGTTAAGATAATCAAAGATTACAATGATAGATATGGTCGGGACTTTACCATTCCGACTTTTGCGAAGATGAAAAAGGACATTGCAGCTCGTTTGGCGCACAAGAAACCTTATGAGCGAATCGAAAGTGAGCCTGAAAAGCAGATTGATTTGCTTATCGTAGTAGACCAAATGCTTACCGGCTTTGATTCAAAGTGGATTAACACACTTTATATGGATAAGGTGCTTCTGTATGAGAATATCATTCAGGCATTCTCTCGTACTAACCGTCTGCTTGGTCCCGAAAAACCTTTTGGTACGATTAGATATTATCGAAAACCGCATACGATGGAAAATAATATCAATGCAGCGGTTAAGCTTTATTCGGGAGATAAACCGCTAGGTCTATTTGTCCAACGTCTTGGGGAGAACTTAAAGATGATGAATGACCTATTTCTTGACATCTATGCATTGTTTTCCAATGCCGGTATCCAGAATTTTGAAAAACTACCAAGTGATGCAACTGTGTGCAGAAAGTTTGCAAAGGATTTTAATGAATTCAACGGCTATTTGGAAGCAGCTAAAATCCAGGGTTTCAAATGGGGAATTACAACTTATGACAATGCAGAAACCGGAGAAACTATTGAAATACCATTTGATGAAAAAACTTATTTGGTTTTAGTTTTGCGATATAAGGAACTTAGCGGTGGAGGGGGAGGAACTGGTGAAGATGATGTTCCGTATGACCTTGTTGGATATATTACGGAAATTGATACTGGTTTAATCGATGCTGAATACATGAATTCTCGTTTTGAGAAGTATTTGAAATTGCTAAGTCTTGAAGGAGCAACACAAGAAGCTGTTGAACAAGCTGAAACAGAACTTCATAAAACCTTTGCCACACTTTCGCAGGAAGAACAGAAGTATGCCAATATATTTCTCCATGATATTCAGAGAGGAGATGTAGTTGTGGCAGAAGGAAAAACACTTCGAGATTACATCACAGAATATTTATCGAAGGCGAAAGATGACCAAATTCATAGATTAGCGGTTTCTTTAGGAATTGATGAAGAAAAATTACGGAATATTATGAGTTTGAAATTGAACTCTACTAATATCAATGAGTTTGGAAGATATGACGAGTTGAAAAAGACAGTAGACAAAGCTAAAGCAAAGGAATACTTTGAAAAGATAGAGGAAACAAAAATAATACCACCCAAAGTCAATATAAAAGTTGATAACTTGCTTCGTGAATTTATTCTCAGTGGAGGATTTGATATTAAAATGCCGGAAACAAAAGAATAATGTGCAAAATTTTGAAGGAGTCAAGGGATTACCCTTGGCTCTTTTGTTATTGGAAGTAATAATAGGCAGATTAAGGGTATTTCGGATGCAGATTTTGTCAGCAACATAAGACTGAAAAATGTTAAGATAAGATGAAGAAGGTATACATATTTTCCGTGATAGGAAGGAAGAGTGTAATTGGGTCTTTTGATGTTCTTGAAAATCCTATCACCCTTCATTAGCATGGGCATACATTTTCATATAGGAGGATACTATGCTGAAGGACATAAATAAAACAGACTTATTTTACAACTATTATGCTCAATGGATTACTGTTTATAAGGAAGGGGCAATCAGAAAGGTTACAATGGATAAATATTTGCTTACCCAATCTTGGATTAAGCGTTTAGCACCTGAATTGAAAGTGTGTGAACTTACAAGGATTACATATCAGAAATTGCTGAATGATTATGCAAACCTACATGAGCGACAGACAACAATGGACTTCCATCATCAATTAAAGGGAGCAATCTTAGATGCTGTCGATGAAGGGTTAATTGAACGCGACCCTACTAGAAAGGCGATAATCAAAGGGAAAAAGCCAAGACGTAAAAAGATTAAGTATCTCAATCAATTTGAGCTACATAAGCTGCTTTCCGACTTAGATTTAGGGAAGGAACTAAACTGGGATTGGTTTATCTTGCTTGTGGCTAAAACTGGGATGCGTTTCTCTGAAGCGTTGGCAATCACTCCTAAGGATTTTGATTTTTCGAGGCAGTCACTTTCCATAAATAAGACTTGGGACTATAAAGGAGAAGGTGGATTTTTGCCCACAAAAAATCAATCATCAATAAGGAAAATTCAAATTGATTGGCAACTTATCATTCAATTTTCAACTTTGGTTAAGGGCTTACCAGAAGATGAGCCAATATTTATTTCGGGCAAGGTCTATAACTCGACAGTAAATGACATTTTGACACGCCACTGTAAAAAGGCTAATATTCCGGTTATTTCTGTTCATGGATTGCGTCATACACACGCTTCACTTTTATTGTTTGCAGGAGTTTCCATTGCAAGTGTTGCACAGAGGTTAGGGCATTCGAGTATGACCACAACGCAGAAAACCTATTTACATATCATTCAGGAGCTTGAAAACAAAGACGTAGACTTGGTAATGCGTTCATTATCAAGCTTAAACTAAGTAGAAATACTCATGCTGATGAAGGTGATAAGGTCGTTAAAGTAGGATAATAACTCGCTGATAGCATTTGGAAATCTTTTTTTGGTGGTATCCTGGAATGCTGAAACACAGGAAGTGACTATCGTTTCTAATAAGTGATGCTATTTTAAAATTGAAAAATATGCTAAAATGTGGTATAATTTACAAACAAAAAGGGGTGATAAGCGTGAAAGAAATGGGACAAAGGCTTAAAATATTGAGAGAAAGTATGAAGCTTTCACAGGCGAAGATGGCGGAGTTGTTAGGATTGAAGCAGTCCAGCATCAACCGATATGAGCAGGGAACTGCTACTCCAACTGCAGAAAACTTGAGAAAGTATGCGGACTATTTTGATGTATCCATGGATTATATCTTTGCCCGTACTGACAACCCCCAAGGCAAGCTGTACGAGCATAAGCCAAAGCTTATGGCAAGTAGTGAGATGCAGCAGTTTATTGAGATGTGCTTTGACCCGGAATCTCCATATA
Organism: uncultured Clostridia bacterium; assembly: GCA_945868505.1. Classification (GTDB taxonomy): domain Bacteria; phylum Bacillota; class Clostridia; order Lachnospirales; family Anaerotignaceae; genus Anaerotignum_A. Next base: position 4,953 of record CAMBLO010000049.1, read on the forward strand.
ACGAAAGGCTAAAAGAAACGATGATTCGGATGATAGGAGAGATGCAGAAGTGAAAGGTGTTATTTATGCACGGTATTCTTCGGACAATCAGCGAGAAGAAAGCATTGAAGGCCAATTAAGAGAATGTAAGAAATATGCGGAAGAAAAAGGCATTACTATTTTAGGGACTTACATAGACAGAGCGTATTCTGCAAAAACGGACAATCGCCCGGAATTTCAAAGAATGATTAAGGATGGCGAGAATGAGATGTTTGACGTTGTCCTTGTCTGGAAATTAGATAGATTTTCACGAAACAGATATGACAGTGCCATTTATAAACATATATTGAAAAGACATGGGATAAAAGTCATTTCCGTTATGGAAAACATTTCTGAGGGCAGCGAAGGCGTTCTGATGGAGACAGTGCTGGAAGGGTTTGCGGAATACTATTCTGTAGATTTGTCGGAAAAGGTAAAAAGAGGAAAGACCGAAAATGCTTTGAAGGGCAAGCATCACGGCGGCAGTGTCCCGATGGGGCTTTGTCTGGATGAAAACCTCTATTATCAAATTGATGCGAAGCTTGCACCAATTGTTTTGGAGGTTTTTGTCAGATACAAGGAAGGGGCAACCATGCAGGAAATTGTCGATGATTTGAATGCAAGAGGAATTCGGACGATTCGTGGCAAGGAAATTTCCCTGAATGTCATTGAGCGAATGCTGCGGAATCGGAAATACATTGGAGAGTATCGTTATCACGATATTGTAAAAGAGGATGTAATTCCTGCAATTGTGCCGAAGGAGCTGTTTGAGCAGGTGCAGGAGAGACGGCAGAAAAATAAAAAAGCCCCTGCCCGCCATAAGGCGGAGGATGATTATCTACTGACGACAAAACTGTACTGTGGAAAATGCGGTGCTTTTATGGTTGGAGAAAGCGGTACAAGCCATACCGGAAAGGTTCACCATTACTATCGCTGTGTAAATACCAAAAAAAAGAAAACCTGTACGAAAAAAGCCGTAAAGAAAGATTGGATTGAAGATTTGGTGGTTCATTATACGATGCAGGCGATTATGGATGATGAATTGATGGAACGTCTGATTGATACCCTTTTTGCATTGCAGAAAAAAGAAAATACCACGCTTCCTCTTTTGAAGAAACAGCTTTCAGAAGTGGAAAGGAGTATCAACAATGTTTTGAATGCCATTGAAGCAGGTATTTTTACGGCATCCACAAAGCGGCGTCTGGAAGAATTGGAGGAACGGAAAAGTCAGCTTGAAATCAGCATAATGGAAGAAGAGTTTCAAAGGCCTATGTTAACGAGAGAGCAGATAGCGTTCTTTATTTACCGCTTTAGAAAATGTGATGTTAAAAATCAGGAACAGCGCCAGCGCTTGATTGACAGCTTTGTGAATGCGGTATATCTCTATGATGATAAATGCATTCTGACATTCAATTATAAAGATGGCACAAAAACAATTACTCTTAAAGATGTGGAAGGTTCGGATTTATCCGGCTTTACTGCAGAAAAAAAGCTCCGAATCAATGGGTTCGGGGCTTTTTTGTCGTTTTGGTTATGAAAGAGTTTCAAATTCACCCAGCAGTTCTTTGAACAGCTGCATTGCATTCTCGATGGGCTCTGCAGTGGAAAGGTCTACCCCTGCCCCCTTCAGCAGATCGATGGAATATTCGCTGTCGCCTTTAGACAGGAAATCCAGATAAGCGTCGATGGCGGGCTGTCCTTCGTTCAAAATCTTTCTGGACAGGGCAATGGCTGCGCTATAACCTGTGGCATACTGATATACATAGAAGGCATTGTAGAAATGGGGAATGCGAGCCCATTCGATATCGATTTCGGGGTCGATGACGATATCTTCGCCGAAGTATTTCACGTTCAGGTCGTGGTAAATCTGGTTCATGCCTTCCCATGTGAGGGGTTCGCCCTTTTCTGCCATGGAATGGGTGATTTTTTCAAATTCCGCAAACATGGTTTGGCGGAAAAGGGTACCGCGGAACTGCTCCAGGAAATAGTTGATGAGATATTTCCGCATGGTCTTATCTTCCGTGGTTTTCAGCAGATGTTCCATCAGTAGGGCTTCATTGCAGGTGGAAGCCACTTCTGCTACGAAAATCTTATGGTCTGCGTAGAGATAGGGCTGTTTTTTCCAAGTGAAGAAGCTGTGGAGCGCATGCCCCATTTCGTGAGCTAAGGTGAACATACTATTGATGGTGTCATTGTGGTTCAGCAGGACGAAGGGATGCACCCCATAGCTGCCCCAAGAATAGGCACCGCCCCGCTTGCCTTTATTTTCGTAAACATCAATCCAGCCGCTTTCCATGCCGTGCTTCAAAGCTGCGCTGTATTCCTTGCCCATGACAGACAATGCTTCTTTGACGGTTTTCTTTGCTTCGTCATAAGGGATTTTTACATCTGCATCGGGCACCAGCGGTACATACAGATCGTACATGTGCAGTTCTTCTACGCCCAGTTCCTTTTTGCGGAGGGAGACATAGCGGTGCAGCAGAGGCAGGTTTTTGTTGACTGTTTCGATCAGGTTATCGTAAACGGACAGGGGGATATTATCATCGGAGAGAGCCATTTCCATGGCGGAATCATATTTTCTTGCTTCTGCAAAGAAAACATCGCTTTTCACAGAGGAAGCATAGGTTGCCGCGATGGTGTTTTTCTGACCGGAATAGACGGAATATAGGTTTTTGAAAGCCTGTTCACGGATGGAACGGTCGGGGCTTTCCAGGAAAGTCACATATCTGCCCTTTGTCAGCTCCAGTTCTTCGCCGTCTGCGGTTTTGATAGAAGGGAAGCGGATATCCGCATCGTTCAGCATGGTGAAAATCTGCTGAGGTGCGCCGCCCAGTTCTGCAGCCTTCGCCAGCAGGTTTTCTTCTGCAGGGGAAAGGGTATGGGCTTTCTGGCGCAGCAAGGTATGGAAGAAATGGTCATAAATGGCGAAATCTGCGGATTTTTCTTTTCGGAAGGCGGTAAGTTTTTCCTCGGGGATGGCAATAATTTCGGGAGTCAGGAAAGAAATGGCTGCGGAATAGCGAATCAGCAGCATTTCTGCCCGGGATGCCATGCCCTGATAGAAGGCATTGCCGCTGTCTTCATGCAGGCGCATGGAGGCATAGGTGTAAATGTGGTCCAGCTTTAAGGAAAGTTCCTCATTTTTTTTCAGGCAGGAGAACAGGGTTTCTGCGGAATCCGCCAGCTTGCCGGAAAAGGCTGTCAGTTCGGGGATGCTGGTTTCCAGAGTGGTATAGGCAGCTTCCCAATCGGCATCTGTTTTAAAATAATCCTCGATATGCCAATGGAAACGAGGGTCGGTATTCTTTCGTTCGGGAATCGCATGGTTCATGGTTCATACCTCTTTTCTATATAAATTTTGGATATTGTATGCTTTCTTTTGAAAAATCCAATCCTAGTATAACACTTTTGGAAAAAGATATAAAGGTGGGAAAAATTCTATATATTAAAAAAATCGTGAATTTTTATAGAAAATTGAATGATTTTTTCTTGCTGTTAGGCATTTTTCATTGTATGATATGAATGAGGTGATAAATAATGGAAAAAGGTTTGAAGGTACTTCTGGTTGCCTCCGAATCGGCGCCTTTTATCAAAAGCGGCGGCTTGGGCGACGTTGTTGGTTCTTTGCCAAAGGCACTCCGTGCAAAAGGCGTGGATGTCCGTGTGGTAATCCCTCGACATAGAGCAATCAAAAACGAAACAATGTATGACGTGGAACTGGCTGGGGAATTTGATGTTCATCTGCAGTGGCGAAAGCAGAGGGCAAAGGTTTTGGTGAAACCCGGCGATGTGCCCGTATATTTTATTGAAAACGATTATTATTTTGGCCGTGGCGGTCTGTATGGCTTCGGGGATGATGATGAACGTTTTGCATTTTTCAGCAAGGCAGTGCTGGATATGCTGGCTATGCTGGATTTCTACCCCGATATCATTCATTGCAACGACTGGCAGACAGGTCCTCTTTGTATGTATCTGAAAGAGATTTACAGCAAGGTTGTGCAGTATTCCAAAATCAAAACACTGTTTACCATCCATAACCTGCAGTATCAGGGCAGATTCGCTCCTGAAGCCATGGGGATGCTGGGTGTGCCCGGCTGGGTATACAACAATGTGGAATTCTATGATTCTGTCAGCTATATGAAAATGGGTCTGGTCTATGCGGATTTTATCAGCACCGTCAGCGAGACATACGCACAGGAAATTCAGACACCGCAATACGGCTACGGTATGGACGGCATTTTAAGAAGTAGAAGCCACCAGCTTTGCGGCATCATCAACGGGATCGATTTTGTGGCAAACAACCCTGAAACAGATAAATATATCGTAAAACATTTCAGCGCGGAGCATCCTGAAGGCAAGGCGGAAAACAAACGGGCCCTGCAGGAAAGACTGGGGCTGGAACAGAGAGATGTTCCTATGATCGCCATGATTACCCGTCTGGCGGATCAGAAGGGCGTAGATATTTTGGCACCCGTTCTGGATGAAATCATGAGAAGAGATGTGCAGTTTGTATTGCTGGGCACAGGGGAAGGCCATTATGAACACGCTTTCCGCAATATGCAGAACAGCTATCCCGGCAGAGTTTCTTCCAATATCTTCTTTGATGAAGCATTGGCACAGCAGATTTACGCATCTGCAGATATGTTCCTGATGCCTTCCAAATTTGAACCCTGTGGTCTGGGGCAGATGTTCAGCCTGCGCTTCGGTACCGTGCCTATCGTTCGCAAGACCGGCGGTTTGGCGGATACCATCCAGCATTATAACCCTGAAACAAAACAGGGAAATGGTTTCCTGTTTGAACATTACGATGGCATGGGTCTGCTTTGGGCAGTAGATGAAGCCTTGCGCACCTATCACATGGGCAGGGAAGAATGGAGCCATGTAGTGAAAAACGCTATGCTGTGCGATTATTCCTGGGAAAGCTCCGCAGAAAAATATATCGCATTGTATGAACATTTAAAAGAAATGTAAGAATGTTCGTCAAACACCTTGGAGATCGCAGAAAAGGGGATTTTCAGGGTGTTTTTTTAATGTTTTTTTTATGAAAATGGGGCGGGGGAGATTTGCAAAAGATACGGGAGTATAGTATGATAGAAAAAAGATTTGAATGAGAAATCAGGAGGGATTACCATGATTACAGTATGGAACAGAAAAGAACTACTTTGTACCTTCGATATGAAAAAACAGGCGGAGGTTCGGGATATCCTGTGGAAATTCGATATTTCCTATGAAGTGCGTGTTTCTGACCGTGCAGACTTTTTCGTGGGAGGCAGAATGACTTCCGATCATACCGATAATACCATCGATCATCAGACAGAATATCTGATCTATGTGAAAAAAGAAGATTACGACAGAGCCATGTTTTTGGTACAGAGAAACTTGCAGGAATAAGCGGAGGCGGCAATGGGCAGAAAAAATCCCAGAATGAAACTGAATATAAGCAATAAAAGCCTGACGGTTTTGGTCTGCGTATTGGCGGTGGTCTGCCTGGTGGCAGGGGGCCTCTATATCGATACCTTCTATGGGAAGGGGATGTTCCAGTCTTTCCTGAGCCAGATGGGGCAGAAAGAAACTGCTCCGTCGGAGGAAACGGCTCCTGCGGAAAGCATGGCGGTGGATATCAGCAGCAAGGCGACCATGGCGGTTTTTGGGAAGGAATTTCTGCTCTGCACAAAAGACGGTGTAAAATACTATACTTCTATGGGTGACCAGAAATGGAGCGATACCTTCAATATGACCTCTCCTGTTCTGGTTCAGGAGGGAGAGTATATTGCGGTAGGCGATATGGGCGGCAAGATGGTTCGGGTCTATAACAGAGACGGTATGCTCTATGACCTGCAGGCGGAAGGTTCCCCTGTGCAGTTTGCCCTGAACGAAAGCGGATATCTTTCTCTCATCACAAAAAGCGGCAATGCCTATCGTATCCGCATTTACAACGCAAAAGGAACCCTTTTGAAGGAACGGGTGGAGGAAAGCAGCGGCATTTATCCCCTTTCTTCTGATATTTCCGACGACAGCAAGGCCTTTGCGGTCAGCTATCTGGATACGACGGATATTGCCCCCATCGGCAGAGTGCTTTTGTTTTATATCAGTGCGGATGATAGTGAGAACTATACCGATAGTATTTTTGCAGCGGCACTGGAAAAAACAAACGAGATCATTCCTGTGGTAAGTTATCGTAAGAATGGCGCGCTGGCAGTGATCTCTGATATGGCTGTTTATGGGATTGGCTCTGATGGCTCCGAATTATGGAACTATCCTCTGGAAAATACCATCGATCAGGCAGCCTTGGGCAATAAAGAATATATTGTGCTGGCCTTGGGGGATAGTATGGCGGATAAGGACGGCAGAGCCAAGGGGACAGTTTGCTGGCTGGATGGCAGCGGCAAGGAAAAGGCTTCCTTTGAAACAGGGGAAAGCGTAACGTATCTGCTTTCTTCTGAAAAAGGAGTTGTCATCGGCAATGACCGCAGCTACACCGGTGTGACCCATAGCGGCAGTGAAAACTGGAATTATATCGCAACGGCGGATATGAACGACCTGATTCCTATGGAAAAACTGAACAGAGTGATGGCAGTGGGCAAGGAACAGGTTTCCATTTATGATATGACGAAGGCACAGAGTGGAGAAACAACGGCAAAGCCTACAGAAAATCCCCAGACGGAGAATGCTTCGGAAGAGAAAACTGTGGAAAATAACACATCTGCGGGAGATCAGAAAGAGACCGGAGATGGGGAAAAGGCTGAACCATCTGTGGAAAATGAAGAATAAGAAAAATAAATGGGCGGCAAAAATTTCAGTATGCCGCCTTTCTTCTTTCTATATTATAATAGAAGAAAAGGAGGAAAATGGATGAGTTTGATTTTAGATGCCATTGTAGTGGCGGTGATTTTGGGGTGTGCTGCTGCGGCGTGGCGAAAAGGATTTATTCGGGCAGCCCTAGGGTTTTTGCCTATGTTGGCGGCGTTGATCGGGTCGAAGCTGGTAAGCCCTTCTGTGGGGAAGTTTTTGCGGGGGACTTTTTTATTTGATAAATTATCCAGCTCTATTCAGAAGTCCATGGGCTTGGATGCGGCAATTCAAGAGGGAGCCATGGCAGCGCAGACAGAAATCATTGAGGGGATGCCCCTGCCGAACTTTCTGAAGGAGGCATTGCTGGAAAATAACAATCCTGTGATCTATCAGCTGCTGGATGTGGACAGTTTGAAGGAGTATATCGCCGGATTTCTTGCCAATGTCTGCATGAATGTGCTGAGCGTGGTGCTGGCATTTCTTCTGATTTATATTGGGGTGACGGTGGTGCTGAACGCATTGCATCTGTTCAGTAAGCTTCCTATATTGAATTTCTTCAACCGTTTTAGCGGTTTTCTGGTGGGCGGCGCAAAGGGACTGTTTTTTGTTTGGCTGGGCTGTATGGTGTTGACCTATTTCCAGTGTAGTGGGAAATTGGATGGGGTTTTTGCAGCCATGGAACAAACCTACGTGGCAAATACTTTATATGAAAATAACATTTTGCTGTATCTGATCTTGACGATATTTACTTGAAAGCCTGATAAAATCAGGCTTTTTTCATGCTTGTAAAGAATTTTTGAAAAAAAGATAAAAAGTTGTTGACAAGAAGTTGCTCCCGTGATAATATATCTAAGCGGTCGCAAAAAAGACCGCAATAAAACAAAACTTGCACCTTGAAAACTGAATACAAGTAAAGCAATATAGAGTCAATCGAGAAA
>CAMBLO010000050.1 GCA_945868505.1 uncultured Clostridia bacterium
AGGTAAATCGTGGTGCGGAACAGGTGGCTTCTGCATCTCAGGATCTGTCTCAGGGGGCAACGGAACAGGCTTCTACCGTAGAAGAGCTTTCTGCCACAATGGAAGAAATCTCTAATGAAACAAAACGGACTGCCCAGAAAGCAGGAGAGGCAAATGAAATTGCTGATACAATGGGTACAGAAGTAATAAGAAGCAATGACAAGATGCAGGAAATGTCTGAAGCAATGCAGGATATTACTGAAAAATCCAGCGAGATCGAAAAGATCATCAAGACCATTGATGATATTGCGTTCCAGACAAATATCCTTGCTTTGAATGCGGCTGTAGAAGCGGCTCGTGCAGGCGCAGCCGGGAAGGGCTTCGCGGTTGTAGCGGATGAAGTAAGAAATCTGGCACAGAAATCTGCGGAAGCAGCAAAGAATACAACACAGCTGATCGAAGGTACCATTCAGTCTGTTGCCAATGGCGGAAAGATCACAGAAGAAACAGCCGGTGCGCTGCAGATTGTTGCGGATAATGTAAGTCAGGTTGCAAAGCTGGTTCAGGAAATTTCTATTGCTTCTAATGAGCAGGCAGACAGCATTGCACAGGTAACCACAGGTATCGAGCAGATTTCTGCGGTTGTCCAGACAAACTCTGCGACAGCAGAAGAAAGTGCTGCGACGAGTGAAGAACTCTCCAGCCAGGCAAATATCATGAACAATATGGTTTCTCGTTTTAAATTAAATGAGGATGGATATGAAGGCTAAGAAGGTCTGAAAGAAAAAGGCATCATCGAGTACATCGATGATGCCTTTTTTGCAATTTTTCTTGTGTCAGTTTTTTCGGTTGAAAAAGGCGAAAATGGTCAGGATCACGAATAGGAAGCCGGCATAAAGGCTGCACTTTCTCAGCTCTTCATTGGTCACATAGATGCCCTCTGCGGGGGATTCCTTGATTTCCCTCATTGCCACACGGTAATGTTTTCTTTTTTCGTGCATAAAAAAGTCCTCCTTTTTTACTGATTTCTTCTAGTATACACCATTTCCATGCCTTTTTGATGACAAATCTTGTTTTTATAAAAATCAGCCAAAACGGCATACTAATGGAAAAGGAGGCGGCGGAAATGAAAAAGCAGGCAGGCTTGGTCTTATTTTTGCTGGCGGCAATGCTGCCGGGGTGCAGGGCGGAAGCGACGGAGAACAACTTATCCCAACTGCATTTTGTAAAATATGATGATATGAAGGGGGAAAAAAGTTCGGAAGAACGGGCAGTTGCCATCAAACGGCGGATTTATCAGATTGATGAAGTAACGGGTTGTTCTGTTGTGGTGGAAGGACATACAGCCATCATTGGCCTGAGACTGGAAGAAAACATGGAACAAAACGACATGAGCCGCGTCAAAAAAGAAGCAGATTCTGCTGCCAAGGAGGCGGATGAATATATCGAAAGCACATCCATCACCATGAATACCCATATTGTTTCTCTTATCGAGGATATGGAACGGAAACGGGCGGGGTGAGATAACGTAGTGATATTTTATTTGTTTTCCAGAAAATAGTAAGAAAACCTTAAGATGTAAGGGCTAGGCAGAATCCAACAAATATGGTAAACTTAAGGATAACAATGGAAAAGTAGGATCTATTGTATTGCAAAAACGATTCCTAAGGGGGTAAAAGTTATGAAACGCAAACTGGCTTTGTTTCTGTCTGCGGCTATGGCAACATCCTGCCTGCCCATGACAGCATACGCAGCAAATTTTAAAGATATCAACGATGTACCCTGGGCCGGTGCGGCGGCAGTCATCAACAGCGTGGCAGATAAGGGGCTGCTCAGCGGCTATGAGGACGGTACCTTCCGTTCCCGCAATAATGTGACCTATTGCGAAGCCATGCAGATGGTTTATAATGCACTGATCAAAACAGGGGCGGCACAGCCCATAGATGCGGTGGATGCCTATTCCTATATGGCAGTGCTGAATACATATAAGGTGCCCAGCTGGGCCCAGATGGCAGTGGCTTATGGTCTGCATAACGGCATCATTGATATGCAGATGGTGGCAACCAAATTTGCCGGCGGCAATCAGCAGGCAACCAGAGAGGATGTAGCCATCATGTTCGGCAATGCCATGGGCAAGATTTTCGGCAAGGAAAGAGATATCTCCGGGGCACAGGGCTTTGCGGATTACTGGAGCATTTCCACCAATGCTGCGGAACAGGTGAGTATGCTGAAGAAAATGGGTATTCTCAGCGGCGATGAATATAACCGTTTCAATCCCAAAAAGAATATCAACCGTGCGGAAATGGCTGTCATGCTGAATCAGACCTATGGTGTGGTAGCCAATGGTATCAGCAGCAGCGGGGAGATTGTTGAATTGCTGAAAAATGGCGACAATTACTATATCACCTTTAAGGATGAAAATGGCAGAAAAGAAGGCTTCAATGCTTCCGAAGGGGGGATTCCCGTTTATGTGGGCAACACCTCGGAAACCATGCCTTTGAGCCGCCTGTCCAAGGGGGACGATGTGGTATTTATGTTCAGCGGCTCCAATCTGGTGGCTATTCGAGTGATGAAGGCCACCACAGACCAGGAAAAATACGACATTACGGGCTATATCAATTCCATCAAGGACAACAAAATTTCTTTGGAAAATGAAAATACCGGTGAAACCGATAAATACCCTCTGGCTTCCGGTGCAGACTGCTATGTGGAAGGTAAAAAGGTAGCCCGCAAGGACTTGGAGGATATCCTGTCCGAGCATAATAATGAGTATGCTTATGCAGGGCTGATTACCAAGGTGGAACGGGAAAAGGTAAACGGCAGCTATCAGAACGTAACCTATGTGGAAGAACTGTATATCACCTTTACTAAGGAATATACCACCATGGGCGAGGTGAAGAGCTTTGGCGATAACAGCATTTCTATTAAGCTGACTGACGGCGGTGCAGAAAAGACGATCTACTTCGCAAGTGATTGTACATTCTATATTGCGGGTGAAAAAGTGAGCCTGTCCGAACTGAAGAAGCTGGCAGACAGCGGCACCACCTATGCAAAGCTGACAGTAAATGATCAGGATAAGGCGACGAAAGTGGAACTGTCCGAGGATACCTTTAGCGGAGCGAATGCGGAAAAGGAAGGCAAGACCTATAAGCTGAAGAGCTTTTCTGATAAGAAGATGGTTTTGGAATTCGGCGGCAAGGAAACTGCTTATGTATTTGGTTCCACCAATCCTGTGGATAACATCACATTCTATACATGGGATGAGGATGATAAGGACTGGAACAGTGTAAAGATTAGCGGAGCAGAAAACTATTACGATAGAAAAGAACCTGATTATGCCCAAATTACTCTAAATAAGGGCGGCAAGCTGAGCGAGGTTTATCTGTCTACAAGTAAAAACGCATGGAAGAATTCCGAAGACCATCAAACAGAACGAAAGGGCACAGTGGCTTCTTTGGTTGATGATGTGCTGAAATTCAAGACTTCTACTGTGGAATATAAGATGCTGAAAAAATATGACAGTGGTGATTTGGTCCTGTCAAGTGTAAACACCCAGTCCAAGACCATGCTGGCGAAGCTGGCAAATGATGACGGCATTGAACTGTATGCAGAAATCAAGGCAAATGGCGACAATGAGGTTATGAAAGCAGAAGCAAGAGTGACAAAGGCGGTAGGCAAACTGATGGTATTTGAGCCTGAACCTGAATCCAATGATAATGACGGAAGAAAATATATTCAGATCAAAACGGCGGACGGCAATGAATTTAAGCTGCTGACCCAGCGTTCTCCCAAGCTGAACGGCGAAAAGGAAAATGTATTTGAACTGGAGGATTTGGTTGGCTCCAGCTCCAAATACATCGGTGAAACCGTTGAACTGAAATTTGGCAGCAGCGGCATTGTCAATGAGATCACTATGGTAGACGGTATCAAGGATAGTAATACCGGCACCCAGGTGAAGGGGATTGCCACAGCGGCAGCCGATGGGCTGAAGGTGGAAGGCAAGACCTACAGATGGCTGAGCAAAACCTCTGAAATCAGCATTACCAATTACAGTGGTCCCGGCGAATCTCTGGATACCATCAAGAAGCTGATTGATGATCCCGATGTAAAGGTTTATGTAGAAGCAACGCTGGACGATAAGGACAGGGTGGAAATCATCAAGGTATATGTCAAAGAAGCAGAAGGCGAACTGACAACCTGCGACAGCGATTATGTGCGCATCAAGACAGACAGCGGCAACAAGTTCTCCTTTGACCTGCCCAGCAAGCTGGCAAGCTGCGATGTAAACGGGCTGGACCAGAGCAAGCTGGAGGATGGCAAGGCCGATAATAAGGGCTATGATGTTAAACTGACCTTTGCAACAGATGGTTATGTGAGCACCATCAAAGACGCATAAGGATTTTTAAGAAGGGGGCACCGAGACACAAGGGTGCCCTTTTCTTTTTCTATGCAATAATGGACTGGCATTAAGGAGGCCGTTGGATGAAAAGAGACATTAAGCTATATAATTTGATTTTTCCCATGTGGAGCATTTATTTCTTTGGGCTTCTGTTTCCGCCTATGCTGTTGATTTTGCTGCCTGCCAATTTTGCGGTGGACAGCATCATGCTGCTGCTTTTGTTTCAATGGCTGAAGCTGCGGGAAAAGAAGGAATGGTATAAAAAGACCATCCTAAAAACATGGGGCTTTGGCTTTCTGGCAGATGTTTTGGCATCGGGGGTTTTTGTGGCACTCAGCGAGGCTTTGAGCGATGTTTTTCAGGATGCTAACGTGAATGTGTATCGGTCCGTCAGCAGTTTTCCTTCCTTTTTATTCACTACAGCGGCGGTGGTTTTGGCAGGCATCTTGATTTATATTTTCCAGAGAAAATTTGTGCTGAAAAAGCTGGAGCTGGAAGAAGGACAGAAGAAAAAAATCGCTCTGGGAATGGCGATTCTGACAGCACCTTACCTGATGTATTTACCGCCTATGTAAAGAAATATATCGATACACTTCTGAAAATTGTATGGGTACGATTGCCGATTGATAGAGGCAAAAGGTGGAAATCCCCCGGGGCAATATGCTATCCTGTCAACAGAGATTGCATTATAATGAAATGGGGGATTTTAAAATGAAAATGACAACAAAAGAGCTTTGCATCCATGGCTTGCTGATCGCGCTGGTGGCGGTATGCACGATGATATTCCAGATACCTGTTTCCGCTACACAGGGTTATGTGCATCTGGGGGACAGCATGATTTTGCTGGTAGGTGTATTCTTTGGCGCAAGATACGGCTTGGTAGCCGGCGGCATCGGCTCTGCACTGGCAGATATCCTGAGCGGCTATGCACACTGGGCACCCTTCACTCTGATTATCAAAGGTCTGATGGGTTGGCTCATCGGTAAGATTGCCGGTGGTGCATGTGATAGAGAAAAATTCTTCACAGGCCGCAACCTGGCAGCATCCGTTGTTGGTATCGTTTGGATGGTGATTGGCTATTTCATCGGCGGCGGCATCCTGAAAAGCAGTTTCATCGTAGCAGCTACATCTATCCCTGAAAATATTTTTCAGGGCGTGGCAGGCATGGTGATCTTCTTCGTCGTTGGTGCAGCCTTCCATAAGGCCAATATCTACAAGATTGTATCTCAATAACAAATGGGAGAAAGAAGCTGAAAAGCACTTTTCGAGGCGTACTCATAAAAAACGAAAACCGAAAGAAATCCGTGGGATCGGGGGTTCTTTCGGTTTTTCGTTTTTTGGAGCAAGCGGTCTGCGGCTCTTTTTTCGATACATTTCTCATTGACCGCTGGATATCCTATATGATACGATGGATTGCATAAAAAAGGAGAAAGGAGGTCGCTGCATGGAGTGGCTTTTGGAAATGGATGGGCAGTTTTTGCTCTGGCTGAAGGAGACCTGCGCCAATCCTATTCTGGACAATATCATGATTTTTATTTCGGCTCTGGGGGATGGCGGCTTTCTTTTCATCGCCTTGGGACTGTTGTTTCTTTTGATGGGGCTCAAGCATAAAATTTGGCAGAAACGAGGGCTTTTGCTACTGTTTTCCTTGGCGGCAAATGCCTTGGTGTGCAATCTGCTGTTGAAGCCCTTGGTGAATCGCACTAGACCCTATGACCTTTTGGGATATGATATCCTGATTCCGCCGGTGGGGGATCCATCCTTCCCTTCGGGGCATACGTCGGCTTCCTTTGCGGCAGCCACGGCTATTTATGCCATGGATAAACGCTGGGGTGTGGCAGCCTATGCCTTTGCGGCGCTGATGGGCTTTTCCAGACTGTATCTGGGGGTGCATTTTCCCACGGATGTAGTGGCGGGGGCGGTCATTGGCGTTTTGGTGGCAAAGTCGGTGCAGCGGGTTTTTCCTATGGATGAAAACAAAACATCTGATTTATCGAAATAAGACATCTGATTTTATAAAATAAGATATCTTATTTTTTTGTAAACGATTTGAAAAATGGAAATTCCTCTGAAAAAACGTTGCAAAAACGGGAAACTTGCAGTAAAATAAAAACTGGTTTATGGAAAAAATAGTTTAAAATGCTGCACCATCGAGGAAGGAAGTTAAAACAATGGCGATACCTGTAATTTATCAATTGCTCACAATGGTTATCCTGATGGTCATTGGGGTTGTATTACATAAAAAGAATTTCTTATCTTTGGCAAATGCCAAGGGGCTTTCCATCGTGCTGACCCGTGTGGCGGTGCCCTGCAACATGGTGGTTTTGCTGCAGCGGGAATATTCCCCTGAAATCTTTAAGGGATTTTTGGTGTCCTGCATCGCTACCTATATGATGTGTTGCATCGGTGCGCTGATGTTTTTCATCGTGGGTAAGCTGATGAAGCTGCAGCCCAGAGAATTGGGTCTGTTCAGCGGCGGCGGCGTTTACAGCAACGTAATCTTCATGGGCCAGCCCTTGATTCTGGCCATGTACGGTGCAGAGGGTCTGATTTTCTGTGTGGCTGTCATGTTTACCTGCAACGTATTCCTGTTTACTGTCTGCTCCGTGCTGTTTGCCATGGGCAGCGGCATCAAGAAATCCGCAGGCCGCATGATGAAGGAAGCATTCATCAACCTGATCTGCCTTTCTGCAGTGGTGGGTGTGTTCTGCTTCGTCAATTCCATTTCCCTGCCTCAGCCCATCTTTGATGTATTGCAGTACTCCGCAAATACTACTGTATGTCTGTCCATGATCTATATCGGCTCTCTGCTGGCAGCGGCAAATGTGAAAGAAATCTTCCGGGACAAGCTGGTTTATGTGTTCAGCTTCTTTACGCTGATCGTAATGCCCATCATCACAAAGCTCATCTGCGGCACTTTTATGAGCGGCATGGCTCTGAGCGTGCTGGTGGTGCTGATGGGTACCCCTGCGGCGGCGGCACTGCCTTCCTTTGCAGACCAGTATGGTGCCGATGAAAAGCGGGCTTCTCAGTATACCTTCGTTTCCACCATTATTTCCGTAGTGACCCTTCCGCTGGTCGCACAGTTCCTGTGCCAGTAAAACCGAATGAAAAATCGACCCTTTCCCTCTGTGGGAGAGGGTTTTTCTTTTCTGCATAGAAATACAAGGAGAAATTGTTCAAAAATAACAAAATTTACCCACAAATTTAGTATATCTGCGTGCGGTATGGGGGTTGATTTTTCTGAACCCTTTCGTTTATACTTATGTGTGGGACAGAATATGACTCGGTCCACAGGGAGGGACGTTTGGAAAGGATACACGCCGCCCGTGTGCAGATCAAAGACAGGGCTTTCATGCACACAGGAAATCGGTAGTGTATTTGTTTTTTCATGACATCCCCTTTGGGGGACGCCATGAAAGGAATGAGCCGGACGCTGACCTGTGGAAGATGCCGTTTGCTTCGGCAACACCGGCAGGCATATTCCACGTTATTATCATCCACATTCTAATTTTAAGAAACAGGGGGATTATTATGGAAAAATTGATTTACCTGGCGCCTGTGCTTGGCATTGTGGCGCTGCTGTTCGCTTTCGTCCTGGCAAGCAAAGTTAACAAAATGGACGAAGGTACGGACAGAATGAAAGAAATCGCTGCGAGCATCAGAGAAGGTGCAAGAGCTTTCCTGTCTGCAGAATACAAAATTCTGGTTATCTTCGCAGCTGTACTGTTTGTACTGATCGGCTTCGGTGTAAGCTGGCCTACAGCAATCTGCTTCGTAATCGGTGCGATTTTCTCCACTATTGCAGGTTACTGCGGTATGACAGTTGCAACAAATGCAAACGTTAGAACTGCAAACGCAGCTAGAACAAGCGGTATGAACAAAGCCCTGTCTATCGCATTCAGCGGCGGTGCAGTTATGGGTATGTGCGTAGTTGGTCTGGGTCTGCTGGGCGTAGGCGCAATTTACGCATTCACAGGCAATGCTGACATCCTGTTCGGCTTCTCTCTGGGTGCTTCCTCCATCGCGCTGTTCGGTCGTGTTGGCGGCGGTATCTACACAAAAGCTGCCGACGTTGGTGCTGACCTGGTAGGTAAAGTAGAAGCAGGTATCCCTGAAGACGACCCTCGTAACCCTGCCGTTATCGCCGATAACGTAGGTGACAACGTAGGTGACGTTGCCGGTATGGGTGCCGACCTGTTCGAATCCTATGTTGGTTCCGTGATCTCCGCAATCACACTGGGTCTGGTTTACTACTCCGTAGAAGGTGCAGTATTCCCTCTGGTGCTGGCTGCTACAGGTATCCTGGCTGCTATCATCGGTACATTCTTTGTTAAGGGCGACGAAAACTCCAACCCTCACAAAGCTCTGAAAACAGGCTCTTACACAGCAGCTATTCTGGTTGCAATCGCTTCCCTTGCCCTGAGCATGAAGCTGTTCGGCAACATGAAGGCTGCTATCGCAGTGATCGCTGGTCTGGTTGTTGGTCAGATCATCGGTATGATCACAGAAGTTTATACTTCCGGTGATTACAAACACGTTAAGAAAATCGCAGACCAGTCTGAAACAGGCCCTGCTACAACAATCATCTCCGGTCTGGCTGTAGGTATGGAATCCACAGCTATCCCCATCATCCTGATCTGCGTAGGTATCTACATCGCATTCACAGTATGCGGTCTGTATGGTATCGCTCTGTCCGCAGTAGGTATGCTGGCAACAACAGGTATCACTGTAGCCGTTGACGCTTACGGCCCCATCGCCGACAACGCTGGCGGTATCGCTGAAATGAGTGGTCTGGATCACTCCGTAAGAAACATCACAGATAAACTGGACGCAGTTGGTAACACAACAGCAGCTATGGGTAAAGGTTTCGCTATCGGTTCCGCTGCCCTGACAGCATTGGCTCTGTTCGTATCCTATGCAGAAGCTGTAAAACTGACAGAAATCTCTCTGCTGGAACCCAGAGTTATCATCGGTCTCTTGATCGGCGGTATGCTGCCTTTCCTGTTCTCTGCATTCACAATGCAGTCCGTAGGTAAAGCTGCATTCCAGATGATCGAAGAAGTTAGACGTCAGTTCCGTACCATCCCCGGCATCATGGAAGGTACAGGCAAACCTGACTACAAGAAATGTGTAGAAATCTCTACAACAGCAGCTCTGAAAGAAATGCTGGTTCCCGGTATCATGGCAGTTGCAGCTCCTCTGGTAGTTGGTCTGCTGCTGGGTACAGGCGCTCTGGGCGGTCTGCTGGCTGGTTCCCTGGCAACAGGTGTTATGATGGCGATCTTCATGTCCAACGCTGGCGGTGCGTGGGATAATGCGAAGAAGTATATCGAAGAAGGCAACCACGGCGGTAAGGGCAGCGATGCTCACGCAGCAGCCGTAATCGGCGACACAGTTGGTGACCCCTTCAAAGATACTTCCGGTCCTTCCATCAACATCCTGATCAAACTGATGACAGTAGTATCTCTGGTATTCGCTCCTCTGTTCATGAGCGTTGGCAG
>CAMBLO010000051.1 GCA_945868505.1 uncultured Clostridia bacterium
TAATTATCTCATAAAAACTGGCAAGCGACACGGTACTCACTATTGTGCGTTTACGGACAACAGAAGTGCCAAGAAATATGTCTCCGGAAGAATTACCGGAACCATTCAGAGAAGTGAGAAAACGCTTACGGGGAGAATAAAAAAGTGCCATTTTTACGCATAAAAATGACACTAAAAACACATTATATTCTAGTTGTTATTCCGCTTTGGCGAGCATACTCACCACCTCAATGTAAATAGAAGTTAAATGATTTGACAAATTACTTTCGAATTAGATTAGATTGTAAAATCTCTCTATACAAAACCATATTAAAGACGGCATAAAACTGTTGTTTCCAAGACTTTTCTTTTTTATCCTTTTTTCACTGCATCCCGCACGCTTTCCACAGTCCAGCCAACCAACTCTTCCACGGAAAATCTACGATATTTACGCATCATGGTCAACACTTCACCACCCAAAGGGGATAGCCATTTTTCTGCAATCTGTTCCATACCATAGGCAACTCCAAGTACATTCAGTACGGGCCCTGCGGTACAGTCTGCATCCTGCCCACACATGGTAATGATACAAGCTGTTTCATCAAAATCATTGCCGCCGAACCAAAGGGCCACAATTTCTGCAGCCAGATTGGGATAACAATGGATCCAGTTGTACTCTTTGATCAGCCTATCCTCACATTTCTGCCATGCTTCTTCCCAGCTTGCAGCAGCTTCACACTGTTTCAGTGCAAAATTGGCGATGGCACAGTATTCGCTGTCCTTTGGCAAGCAGGAAATGGCCTTTTTCACTACTTCCTTCATATCCTTTTCCACAAAGGCCAGAGAAACCAGCACTGCATTGAAGATACCGCCAATCAGACCGGAATTGGAATGGGAGACTACGCTGTCCAATGCCGCCAGCTTTGCCGCCAGCTTTGCATTGCCAGGAGCCACCATGCCATGGATAGCCGTACGCATTTGGGCGCCAATCCAGTCGGAATAATAATTCAGGAATCTGCCGCTTTCCGGGGGACGGATGCCGCATCTCAGGTTTCTGAGGGCAACCTCCTCCGCAGAATAGCCATCGGAGATCAACTCCAGCCATCGATCTGCAATGTGTTCGGAGGTGATTTCATATCCTTCCTTACGGAAGGCATCCAGAAAGGCAATCTCATAGGTAATATCATCATTATAGGTTTCCGGGGCACGGAGATATTCCCGCACCTCCCCGAAAACCTTGCGGATATTTTCCGTCAGATAACCTTCGATCTGTGTTCCCAATGCACCGCCGATGAGCTGACTCAGCCAGCCCGCTCGGATGCGCTCTGCAAAATCAGCAGAGAATACATCCACCGGTTTTGCTTCCGGGAAGGTACAGACTGCTTCAACTTCTTCCCACGTTTTGTATTCTTTATACTTCCAATAATCCGATGCAGGGTCCTTGGGCGCTGTATTCAACAGCTGATAAATTTTTGCAGAGATTACTTGAATGGCAGCGCCGTCCTGCTCCGCTTCCGCCTTTAGCCCCGCATCAATATATTTTTCTGCTTCTGTCACATCATAGCCCTTATTTCGCATACACTGGATTGCTGCCACAATCAGGTGGCAGGGTGCCAGAGAACCGGGTACGAAACTGTTCCAATCTCTGAACAGCTTTTTGTCAGAAGCAATGCCGTTTTCCAAATAACTCATCCAGTTTTCTTCGCAGCTCTCCTCCGCTTTCTGGGGCAAAGCTGCCTGTATCCATCTGAGTTCTCTTTCTCCTGCGTTCATACTCTTCCTCCTTACAACTTCTTTTCCCGTTTGCTTCTCTTATAGGAATAGATAGAGATGGCAATAATGGTAATCATATAAGGAATAGTCTGAATCAACTGTGTAGGGAAATTCAACAGCTGCAGACGTACTGCCAGAGAATCGGCAATACCAAACAGACCCGATGCCAAGAAGATGCCAAAGGGATTCCCCATCCCCATGGCTTCTGCCGCCATGCCGATGAAGCCACGGCCTGCGATCATTTCCTTAGAGAAGAAAGAAACATAGCCCATAGACATGAATGCGCCGCCAAGACCTGCCAGAGTACCGGCGATGGCCAGTGTGATATATTTATATTTCATCACATTGATGCCCACGGAGGCCGCCGCCTGGGCGTTTTCACCCACGCTGCGGATACGCAGCCCCAAAGGCGTAGAATAGAATACATAGGCCAATACAAAGGTCAAAATGATCGCCAGATAGGTAAGGATATTATGTCCGGAGAGGATATCCCCCAAAATGGGGATACTGCTCAGAACAGGAATCTCTATATTAGGCACCACAGGGCTGAACAGACTCTGCGTGGAGCCTTTTTCTCCTGCCACATAATAAATCACAAAAATCGTTAAGCCGCTAGCCATGGTATTCAATGCGATACCTGCCAAAATCTCCACAGCTTTCAGCTGCAATGTCACATAACCAAAGAGGAACGCCAGCAAAATGCCTGTTACGATGGCACCAATGACGCCGCCGATGGCACTCTGGGTCAGATAACTGAACACAGGTCCCGTCATAGAACAGATCAGCATGATACCTTCGATACCAATGGAGTCTATACCACCCTTGGTGAATACCATACAGGACAATGCCGCAAACAGAATAGGCGTCATAACACGGATGACTGTAAATACAAAATCAGGTGTTAAAATCGTTTGTAAAAATGCACTCATCTCATCACACCTCCTGTTCGTATTCTTTGGCTTCCTGCACAACGATACTGCGGCGATAATTGCTCAAGATCGCTTGGGCAGAAATCAGAACGATGACGATAGCCTGAATGATCTTGATCATTTCCGAAGGGATATCGTTATTTCTGGACATGATATCTGCGCCGATACGCAGATATGCCAAAAACAATGCCGCAAAAGGCACATACTGAGCCTTATGTCTCGCCACAATGGCGATCAGGATACCATCCCAACCATAGCCGGGCAGACCGGAATATTGAAATCTGGGGTACATGCCGAACAGATCGACACCGCCACCCAAACCTGCCAGCACGCCGCCGATCAGAGAAGAACCTATGATCAGCTGACCGATATTCATACCGGAATAGCGGGCCATCCGTTCATTTTTACCAACCATCGTTACCTTGTAACCAAAGGAGGTCTTATTTAGCAGCAGCCATACCAGAAAAATACATGCGGCACAGATAAGGATACCTGTGTTAATACGTGTTTTGGGAAACAGCTTTGTCAGCAGCATACCTTCGGGGAAGGCATAGGAGTAGTTTGAGCTCATTCCGGGGTCTGCAAAGAAATCCACAATGATCCACATACCAAAATAGAGACAAACATAGTTCAGCATCAGAGAAGTTACCAGCACGTTTGCATTACATTTCACTTTCAGCAAGGCGGGGATTCCACAAACGATTGCCCCTGCCAGCGAGGCCATAATGAGTGCCACGATCAGATTCAGCTTATCAGGCAGTCCCAAGGTCAGGGCAAATGCCGTTGCCGCAACGGAGCCAATGAAGAATGCCCCTTCCATAGCAAGGTTGAACAGCCCCGCCCGCTGCAGCAGGATAACAGAAAGCCCTGTAAACATCAAAGGCACACAAGCTTCAATCACGTTACCAAATCGACGCAGAGAAGTCAGAGGGCCAATCAGGAAATCGAACAACGCAGCACCGGGGGTAGCACTGATAATGAAAACAACGATACACACCAGCAGCAAAGACACACCTACGGCAACGCAGGTACGCAATGCTTCTACCAGGCCTAATTTACTTCTTTTTTTTGCGATTGCTTTCATTCCGCTGCCACCTCCTGTCCCTGTTTTTTCAGACCCAGCATATACAGGCCCAATTCGTATTCGCTGACCTCTTTACTATCTTCAAAATAACCGGCAACCTCGCCATCGCACATAACCATGATACTATCGCTCAATTCCAGAACCTCGTTCAAATCGGCAGAAACCAACATGATGGCTTTGCCCTGATCCCGCAGCTCTATGATGCGTTTCCAGATAAATTCGTTGGCACCAACGTCGATACCGCGGGTAGGCTGGTTGGCGATCAGCAGGTCGGGGTTGGCAGAAAATTCTCTGGCAACGACCACCTTCTGCATATTCCCGCCGGAAAGCATACCCACCTCCTGATTTTCGTTTCTGCAAAGGATGGTATAATCCTTGATGAGCTGCTGAGACATTTCCTGAATCTTCTTCTGGCTCAACAGACGTTTTACGCGCAACAGCTTACTGTCGATACGGTCAGAAACAAGGTTCTCCCAGATAGAGACCTTCGTAGCAACCCCTGTGGAAAGACGGTCCTCGGGGATATAAGAAACACCATTTTCACGGATTTGGCGAATGGATTCTTCCAGCAGATTTTTGCCTTCAAACAGAACTTTCCCTTCCACGCCTTTGTGGAAACCAAAGATACATTCCGCCAGTTCGTTCTGCCCATTGCCTTCGACCCCTGCAATTCCTAAAATCTGCCCTCTTTTTACTTCGAAATTTACATTATTTAGGACTTTTTTCTTATCTTTATTTTCAAAGCTGAGATTTTCTACCTTCAGCAGGGTTTCCCCAAATGCAGCAGGCTTTTTATCCATTTTCAGCACAACATCACGACCTACCATGAATTTGGAGATTTCCTCTTCTGTGGCATTGGCTGCATCCATGGTGCCTACCAACCTGCCCCGTCGCAAAACGGTAATACGATCGCAAATCTGCTTTACTTCCTTGATCTTATGGGAAATGAAGATAATCGTATGTCCATTTTTCTTCAAAAGCAACAGCTGTTCAAAGAGTTCCTCTGTTTCCTGGGGAGTCAGCACCGCTGTAGGCTCGTCCAGAATCAGCAGTCTCGCATTTCTCGCCAAAACCTTGATGAGCTCTACCTTCTGCTTCAGCCCAACTGAAATATCGGATACCTTCGCCATAGGGTCTACGCTCAGGTTATATTTTTCAGAAAGCTCCTTTACCATTTTGATAGCCGCTTCCTTATCAGTGGAAAGGCCCTTTTTCGGCTCCATACCAAGAATCACGTTTTCATAAACCCGCAGAGATTCCACCAACATAAAATGCTGATGCACCATGCCGATACCACATTCGATGATTTCCGCAGGCTTTTTTCCGTCCAGATTCTGTCCGTCGAAAAGGATCTCGCCACTGTCCTTATCTTCGAAGCCAAAGAGGATCTTCATCAATGTGGATTTCCCGGCACCGTTTTCTCCCATCAGGGCATGTATCTCACCACGGTTTACGGTAAGGGATACATCCTTATTGGCAATGACACCATTTCCGTATATCTTGGTGATCTGCTTCATTTTCAAAATTTCTTTTTCCATAATTATCGTTCCTTTTCAAGCATTTCAAAAATGCAGGCGCCCTGTAGTAGGACACCTGCATTGATTTACTTTATCTTATACATTAGGGTGCAACAGAATCAATGATTGCCTGAGAAGTTGCGTCATCTGCATGCAGTGCGGATGTTACTGTTACCGCACCAGAGGAAACTTCTTCTCTTGCCGCTTCTACTGCAGCTTTGATGTCATCAGGAACATTTGCCTGATAATATGTATTATCTGCCAGACCTACGCCGTTTTCAGCCAGACCCAGAGATTCAAATGTGCCCCAAGGCAGTGTGCCTTCCATTTCCATGGATGCCGCACGAACCAGAGAGTTGCCTACTTCTTTCAGAACGGATGTCAGGATGGCATTTGCTTTTTCTTCGCTTACGCCATCAAACAGCATTGCCTGGTCAGAGTCAACACCGATGATGTATTTACCCATTTCTACAGCTGCTTCTACACAGCCCAGACCAGCCTGTTCCGCTGCTGGGAAGATAATATCTACGCCCTGATTATACTGAGCGATAGCCATTTCCTTACCCTTTGCTGTATCATCCCAAGAACCAATGTAAGATACATAAACCTTGATATCGGGATCAACGGATTTTGCACCTTCGATATAACCTACCAAGAAGTCTGTGATGATGGGGTGTTCATCGCCGCCCACAAAGCCGATCTTCTTATCTGCATTTGCAAATTCCATATCGGATTCTGTTACCATTGCTGCCAAAACGCCTGCCAGATAGGATGCTTCGTTCTGTTCATAGCTGATGGCATATACATTGGGGTGGTCGCCTTCCATTTCCATATCGAACAGAACGAACTTCTGTTCAGGATACATATCAGCAATGCTCAGTACCAGTTCGCCTGCATTAGAACCATTTGTGATGATCAGATCGTATGCACCTTCTTCAGCCAAATCTTCGAATGTAGGCTGCCATTTTGTCTGGTCACGGCCAATTTCAATGACCTTTGTTGTGCAGCCCAGTGTTTCTGCCATTTTTGTGATACCTGCGTTTGCAGAGTCATTGAAGGATTTGTCACCCAGCTGACCTGTTACGACAAATACTGCGCTCAGTGCACCTTCTGCTGTTGTTCCATCTGTTGTTTCCGCAGAACCGCTGCCGCAGCCTGCCAGCATGCTGATCGCCATTGCGCCTGCAAGAAGTACTGTCAATATTCTTTTTTTCATTTGGATCTTCTCCCTTTTTCATAAATATTCCCGGCATTCACTCAATGCCATAAGGTAATAGTTTCCTTTGGATGCCACTATGCCAAAGAGACCCTCCCCTTCCGCATTTGGGGCATTCAAATCTTCTTCATTATACTGTTTTATCGCTGTCTCGTCAACTGTCTTTAGCGATAACCATAAGTGGTCACACTATATCTTTTTTCTTTAACTGAGTAGCAGCATCTTTTTTTGTTCCATTTTGCAGCATCTTTTTTTGTTCCATTTTTGAAAACTTTCTCATGCCAAACACTTAATAATTTCTTTCCAAGCCCCGGAATATTCAAGTGCAAATCACCGATAAAATCTTCAACCTTCCGTTTTACAACTTTATATCGTTCAACATCATTGTCTGCTTCAAACGGTAACACTTGAATCATAAATTTATCAGTATCCAATGGCTGACTTATTTTATCCAAATAACCTCTTATCAGTTTTTGCGAAGATTCTGGTAAAAAACGAAAATCACGATGTGCATCACCCCAAAATATACTTCGAGACGCTTCTTCATTCAAAGGATTTATTTCATGCCTATGCACCAGCCAAAACAAATGGAGCCGGCAACCTTCATCACCCGCTCCGAATTTCTTAAATATTTTGTTTCAAGCAAGTCTTAATATCATCTTCTGCATTACTGATTAGGCGCAAGTCAAAAGTATCCACCAGATACTGCAGGACATTGGGGCTCAAAAATGCCGGCAGGGTAGGCCCCAAATAAATACCTTTGATTCCCAAACTCAGTAATGCCAGCAAATCAGCAACTGCCTTTTGTTCATACCATGATACGATCAATGACAAGGGCAGTCCATTCACATCGGTATCAAAGGCATCTGCCAAAGCTGTTGCAATCCGTATCGCAGAATAAACATCATTGCATTGTCCCACATCCAAGAGTCTTGGCAAACCTGCTACTTCTCCAAAATCCAGTTTATTAAATCTGTATTTTCCGCATGCTAACGTTAATATCACGCAGTCTTTTGGAACCATTTTTGCAAAGTCTGTATAATAGTTTCGTCCGGGTCTTGCTCCATCACAGCCGCCAATCAGGAAGAAATGTCTGATTTTACCTGCCTTTACTGCTTCCACGATTTCCTGAGCATAGCTTAATGTTGCATGATGCCCGAATCCGACCAAAATCTCTTGGGGTTCCTGATCTTCCGAATAGCCGCCCAGTTCGATTGCCTGCTGAATAATCTCACTGAAATCCTTGTCCCCGTTTTCTTTTTTGCCGATATGCTTTACCCCCTCCCAGCCTACCACATTCGTGCTGTAGATTCGGTCTTTATAGCCCTCTCTTGGCCGCATCAGGCAGTTCGTTGTCATCAAGATACATCCCGGAAGATTGTCGAACTCCTTTTGCTGATCCTGCCATGCCCCACCGAAGTTTCCCACAAGATGGGGATATTTTTTTAATCCTTCATACCCATGACACGGCAGCATTTCACCGTGGGTATAAATATTGACTCCCGTCCCCTTTGTCTGTTCCAGGAGCATTTCCAGATCCTTCAAATCATGACCGGAAACAATAATAAAAGGTCCCTTCTTCATGTGAATATTAACCTTGTGGGGAGAGGGATTCCCATAAACCTCTGTATTGGCTTCATCCAGCTTTTTCATGACCTCAATCGCCATTTCTCCGGTACGCATAGTCATCCTGATTAGTTCTTCTACCGTAAGGCTGTCATCTGTGAGAGCTTCCAATGCCTGAATATAAAAATCATCCACCTGGTCACTGTAATAGCCCAGCTCTCTCGCCTGATGCCCATAGGCACTGATTCCTTTTAGCCCATATAAAATCGTCTGCCTCAAAGAACGGATATCCGGATCTAAAGACTTGTCATACATAATTCCTGCCATAGGCGCATCCTTTAGCATCTCCGTTTTTGTTTCCGGCAGATTGTAAGAAGCGTAGACCCTATGATTTTTCATCTTCCCTGCTATCCCCCTCAAATTTTCTTTGATTCTCTGGGATTCTCTCAATAATTCTATGTGTACTTCTGCATCAAAATTAACATTGGTAAGCGTTGTGAAAAGAACGTTTTCGATAAAACGAATCACGTCTTTATCAACACTCTGTCCCTCCTCTGCCAATGCTTTCCCATAACAGCTGATGCCTTTGATTTGGAAAATCAATAAATCCTGCAGATTGGCAATTTCCGGTGTCTTTCCACAAACGCCAAGCTTCGTACATCCCTTTCCATTTGCTGTCTGTTCACACTGATAGCAAAACATTTCATAGCCCAAATCCATATTATTACTCATATGCTGACCGTCCTTTTCATTCATTTTTACGATATAGTATCACCTAACATATGAAATAAATACTTTTCAAGAGCAAATTTACCGTACAGCATTTCACCATTCTAAATTTTAGTTTTTTGGATATTCGAAACAAACATAAATTTTACTGAAAACATATTTCCAACATTATTAAAAGTATATTTCACCACTCGCTCCAAGCCCTTGTAAGGCGGCATTAAAAATGTCAAAATGCTTCATCAAAAATGTCAAAAAATTTATGTATTAAAAAAAGGGGGTTTTTTGCCCCCTTTTAAACACGTTTTCAAGCACTTTTAAAATCGTTTTTTTTGCTGTTTATTTTTATAGTATTCCTCATCAGGAA
>CAMBLO010000052.1 GCA_945868505.1 uncultured Clostridia bacterium
ATTGGGTCAATTATCTCTCGGCGTTTTCGGTCATTTATCATCCGGCCTTGACAGTTGTAACAAATACGGCTTATGTTATTTACAGAAAGGATGAAGCATAATGGGAAAATCGCCTACAATCAAGAATCTGAATGGTACAAATGAGGAATTTACGAAATTTATGAATGATTTGGATGCGGATATAAGTAAAGTAGCGGAGAAATATCGAACGGAATTTGATATGTCAGTCAAAGCGTTTTACACCGATACAATGGACGGCTGCATTCAACTGGAAAGCAAGGAACATAGGGATTATCAGTTGGAAACAGAATTCAGTATGGAAACTATTGGTCAGGTAATCAAAAAGACCAGTGACGAAATTTTTGGAGAAGAACAAAAAGATTCGGAAAAGCAGAAAGCAGTTTCCGCTTTGCAGAACTATACGAAAATGGCTACATCTATCGCGATTAATTTTCTAAAAAATGCGTTGGTGTCCCTGAGATGGAAGGAATCTGCAGGGTATACATATGATATTCAACATGTCTCGGTAGGACCTGGATTGACCATGCACATGCTGATCGTAGACCGGATGTATGTAGGGCGTGGGATCATCGAAAATAAGAAGGTATTCCAAAATTTTATTTGCTATCGTCTGATCTTTTCAAAAAAGAAAGCAGGCGCGGAAGCGGATGTGGAATATTTGGATACCCAGATGAGTAACCTGCGTGACAGTAATGAAACATATAAAGAGATTCAGAAACAGTGGATCGACCTTCTGAAAAGTAAGGAATATATTATGGAAGGAAAGACTGGAGATCTACATGATTTGGGGATGAATCTGCAGCTGATTATGGGCGAATTGAAAAGCTCCTATGAAGAAGCATATCGAGCAATACAGGAGCTGATTGCGAAACAGGATGGTGCAGCGAATCTTATGCTGAAACATACAGCAGATGGGACATCTGCCGTTGAAATGGATATACCAAATGTACCTTTGCTGTCCTATTTAAGAGAGGTGTGATTTATGCGGATTTCCAGTGAGCTGCAGGCGTTTTTTAATGATCAGGGCATGCAGGAGAAAGTTACATTCATGAGGGAACAGTTTGGTGGCTGGGAGCGTTGGTTTCAGATGGAGTTTGCGTATTCTTTGCAGGAGAAATATAAGGACAGATATGCGGTTTTGTTAGAGGTAAAGGATGATTATACAAATAACCTTTACCGTACAGATATCCATCTTTATGCGAACACCATCCATCAGAGGGAAACGATGCTGGAATTGAAATGTGAAACGCCACAGACAAAGAATCTGGGAAGGCTGATGGATGCGGATATTCAGAAGCGGGCTCAAAAGAAAGAGCAAAATGTGGATTTTGAAGCGGTAGCCATTGCGATTTCAGAAGAAAACCTGCATACGGCATACAGTACCCTTAGAAAAAAATATCATGAGTCGATTATGGTATACCAGAATCCTGATTGGCCCATTGCTGGTATTTTGGTATATGTTGAATGAAATATACTAGAAGAAACAGCGTGCAATGGATGATAAAGACGTTTGTCATGCCTAGCAAAGCTACATAAATATTGAATGTGTAGATTTTTGATCATGGCTATTTATTATTAAAAAAGACAGATAGCGCAGTACTTCGCTATAAAAATAAAATGAGAGGCATAGTGCCTCTCATTTGCTTTATGGAATCAAATTATCTCTAACCAGTAATTATCCGGATCGTTGATGAAATAGATGCCCATTTCGGGGTTTTCAAAGCAGATGCAGCCCATTTCCTTATGCTTTTTGTGAGCCGCTTCATAATCATCAGCTTGAAATGCCAGATGGAATTCGTTTTCACCAAGGTTGTAAGGCTCTTTTCTATCTCTCAGCCATGTCAACTCCAGAGTGAAATTGGATTTGCCATCGCCTAGATACACCAGCTTCCAGCTACCGTCAGGGGCTTCCTTGCGGCGAACCTCCTTCAGGCCCAGAGCAGCTTCGTAGAAAGCCATGCTTTTTTCCAGATCCAGCACGTTATAATTATAATGATTGAATGTAAACATGAAAATCCCTCCTTAGTGGTGATGGTGGTCATGGTCGTGACCACAGCCGCAGTCGTGATCGTGATGATGATGGTGGTCATGGCCGCAACCACATTCCTCGTCAAAATCGTGGCCTTCTGTGATGGACTGCCAGCCGTTATCGCTGAATACCATGCCGACTTTATCCACGATGAGGACTTTCTGTTCCTCGGAGGATGCCTTGTCGATGGCTTCCATCATCATATCCATCACATCATGGACAGAATAGATGGGAGGCAGGGCACCGGTCAGGTTCTGCATTGCCAGCTTTCTTGTCTGAACGGGCAGCGTATCGAAATGGTTTCTTGTTTTTGCGATAAAAGCATCGAAGAGAGCCTTCTTTTCTTCTGCTGTGGCAGGGGGTAAATCCTCGGGTAAATCGAAATGGAACAATTCATCATTCAGATCGCCGAAGAAGCATTCGCGGATAAATTCTTCTGTCATCAGGACTTTCTTTGTATCATCGGAGAAGCCTGCGAAGGAGCCTGCCTTTTGCAGCAGTTCAAATTCTTCCTTGCCGATGGCGTTGGCTTTATCAATGACGGGTTCTACGGCGGCTTCCAGTTGTTCCATCAAGGTATCCAGATATGCCGCTTTTTCCGTTAGGGAAAGCTGGTCGCTGATGAAGGCGCATACGGTATGATACAGGTCGGCATAGGCTGCGCTGCCTTCTGTGATATCCTTAAAGGAATAGGTCAGATAGAGCAGCAGGATGAGGGAATTGATATCGTGGAGGATGCAGGAAAAATATTCCTCAATCTGCTCCAATGTTTCAAAAACTTCCCTCAGCTCTTCATAGAAATCAGAAAGCTCATCCTCGGAGAGGGTATGGGGAAGCTGCATCCTCTTCTGCCCAATCCATTCGGCAATTTCCGGGAAATACTTTCCATAAAGAGGGTTTTCCTGGGGACTGCAAAAGCCTTCAAAGGCCTTTAAGGACGCTTCGATAAATTCTCTGCTTTCCCCTGCAAAAGCCGCATCCAGAGAAGCACGGACGTTATCATAATATTTATCCCTTGTCATATAGATGGGCATACATTTCAAAATCTGCCCCATATAGTTTTTCTGATCCAAAAGGTTTTCTGCGCTTTCCATGAAAGCATGGCAATCTGCGAAAAAAAGAGACCATTCTACCTGTTTCTGGGAAACGCCGTCCTCTTTATATTTGCGAAGGGCTACCTGATCGCTGACCAGAGTGGAAATGATATTCCACTGGGAGAAATAGCTGTAAATGGTTTCATAGATAGAAAGCAGACGTTTTTTCAGCTCCATGCAATCCTCCAGAGCAGCCATGCGGGATTCGGTATCGCTGTCCAGCAAATCTTCCAGACGGATGAGATAGGCTTTGATCTCATCTTTGATTTCTTTTACATCGGCGGGGATTTCATAGGGCAGAGCCGTCACGCCTTTTTCCGCGTCCTCCATGGCACTCATCAGCATCAGCAGCAGAGAACCAACGGCTTCTTGATAAATATAATCGGCGGAGAGATTTCTTATTTTTTCTTCCATTGCGATATTTGACAAAAGAAGGACTCCTTTCTAAGTTTCAAACGGTTTCAAATTTTTCATGTTTTTATTATAAAATAAAACGAAGGAAAGTACAAGATATACAATACTGCACATTTTATAGGGTGCCATCTGCCAAAATAAAATAGTTTCCTTCTGCGTTATAAGCAACGATGCGAGGGGCAGAATCGTGAATTTCCGGATCCAGCTGCATGATAGCAAGCCCTGCATCATCAAAGTAAATGTGTTCCTGCTGAAACTTTTTAGGGTATATGATGTTTTCACGGTCGATCAGCAGAGAAACGTACTTTTCTGAACCTAACAAATAAATATCATATTCGCAGGTATTACCCTTTAGATATGCAGTTCCTCTTACCAGACTTTCATTGGGAAATAGATTGCCACAATATTCTTGCCAATAACCGGTTTCTGTAGACTCAAATACGCAAAAGCTATGCTGTTCACCAACTTCAAAGACACTGATGATGTTGCTGCCGATATCTTTTTCTGCGATGATTTTTGCATCCGGATACATTTTTGCGATGGATGCTTCTCTGCCTTCTGTAGTTGCCAGTGTTTCTGCGATTTCCAAATCGTGTTGTGTGGGTTCCGGCTTTTCTGGCGTTTTCCCCTGAGTTAGAAAGCACAGGATACCGACAATGACCATTGCTGCGGTGCCGATGAGAAAGCGGGTATGATAATGATTGCGTAGATAGGCTCTGTTTTCTCGGTCTTTTCGTATTTGTTCCAAATCAGGTTTTTCGAAGAAATCCATTGTTATCCCTCATTTCTAGGCAGAGTCTTTTCTATATCATACCAAAGGGAAAGCTGTCTTTCAATGGATGGATGTGGTATTATAGCAAAAGAGGTGAAGAATATGAGATATGGAAAAATGGCAGAAGCAAAATTCCTGCGGCGGGTGAACCGTTTTACGGCTTTCGTGGAGCTGAACGGGCAGGAAGAAATGGTTCATGTGAAAAATACAGGCAGATGCAAAGAACTGCTTATGGAAGGGGCGAGGGTCTTTCTGGAAGAAGCGGATAAAGAGGGGAGAAAGACGAAATATTCCCTGATTGCCATTTATAAGGGAGATATGTTGGTGAATATGGATTCCCAAGCACCAAACCAGATGGCGGCGGAGGCTTTGGCGGAAGGGAAAATAGAAGAAATCGGCGAAGTGGATTTTTTGAAGCGGGAAGTGAAATTTGGAAATTCCCGATTTGATATTTATTACCAGAAGGGGGAGCAAAAGGGCTTTATTGAGGTGAAAGGTGTGACATTGGAGGAGGATGGCATTGCCATGTTTCCAGATGCGCCTACGGAACGGGGGACGAAGCACCTGCGTGAGCTGATTCAGGCAAAGGAAGAAGGCTATGAAGTGGCAGTGCTGTTTGTTATCCAGATGAAAGGCGTGAAGGAATTTCACCCCAATGAAGAACGAGACGGAAAATTTACAGAAGCCCTGAGAGATGCAGCGGCGGCGGGGGTGAAGATTCTTGCTTATGACTGCGGCGTGAAGGAGGGAAAGGCTTGGATCGAGGAAAAGGTTCCGGTGCATTTGAGATAAAAAGAAAGCAGAGAGGGCAATTCCGAAGAAAAGTCCTCCCTGTTTTTTAGCTTAGGAAGATGTTATGTAATTATGGTAGGGATTACAGTTCCCATTTTGTGCCCATCAGTTTTACGAATTCTCTTACGATAGCGGAATCGCCGGGCCATGCGGGAGCAGTTACCAGGTTGCCGTCTACAACTGCTTCAGCAGCATCTACGGGAACATATTCGCCGCCAGCCAGTGTGATATCGGGGCCAACTGCGGGATAAGCAGTTGCTTTTTTGCCTTTCAGAACGTTTGCAGCGGTCAAAATCTGAGGACCATGGCAGATTGCTGCAACGGGTTTGTTTGCTGCAAAGAATTCCTGAACGATTTCGATAACTCTGGGTGTCAGTCTCAGATATTCGGGAGAACGACCGCCTGTGATGAACAGACCAGCGTAATCTGCTGTGTTTACAGCGTCGAAATCTGCTGTCAGTGCGAAGTTATGACCTCTCTTTTCGGAGTATGTCTGTTCGCCTTCAAAGTCGTGAATTGCTGTACGGATAATGTCGCCTGCTTTTTTATCAGGGCATACAACGTCTACCTGATAGCCCAGCATCTGCATTGCCTGGAAGGGTACCATTGTTTCATAATCTTCTGTAAAGTCGCCTGCTAACATCAATACTTTCTTTGCCATAAGAATTCCTCCTTTAAAAGAAAAAGTGCGACAGTCTTTTGATGAGACCGATGCTTTATTTACTTGGAAAAAGTGTATCTTTTTGAATACAATTATATTATAGCCCCATTGGGACGAAATGGCAAGGGGATGGGCAAAAAAAATCCATACAAAATTCATATTGTTGAAATAGGGATAAAAGAGGGGTACAATGGGAGAAAAAATGGAGGTGAAACCATGGGGAGATATCAAGCTATATTATTTGATTTGGATGGAACAATGTTGGATACGCTGGAGGATTTGGCGGATAGCGTGAATGTGATTTTGGGGAAATATGGATTTCCCTTGCGGGATAGAGAAGAAATACGCAGTTTTTTGGGCAACGGCAGTGAACGGTTGATGAAGGAAGCCTTGCCAAAAGGAATTACGGAAATTGATTTCGTAAAATATCTAGGAGAATATCAGACGTATTACAAAGGACACATGGAGGAAAAAACAGCTCCATACGATGGGATTTTGCCCCTTCTGGGAGAGCTACGGAAAAGGGGAATCAAAATTGGCGTAGTCTCAAATAAATTTGATTTGGCTGTGAAGAGGTTATGCGAAAAATATTTCCCGGGATATATCGATGCAGCGGCGGGGGAACGGGAAGCGGACGGCATCCGGCGGAAGCCGGCACCGGATATGGTGCTTACAGCGGCGGAATGGCTTGGGGTGTATGTCCAAGATTGTTTGTATGTGGGGGATTCTGAGGTGGATATCCTGACTGCGCAGAATGCAGGGATGGACTGTGTCAGTGTCACATGGGGCTTTCGGGATGAAGAATTTCTGCGGAAAGAAGGAGCCGCCCATTTGGTACATACGACGGAAGAACTAAAATATTTTATTTTGCAATAAAAAAGGGATAATGTGAAAAAATTTCTGTAAATAGGCTTTCTATGATAGGATTTAAAGGCTGGACAGGAGTATTTCCAACTATCCAGCCTTACAGACACTATAGTAACTAAATGCAGGCATGTCAAGTAGATCCTGATTTTTCAGGACTTCTTGCGTGCTTATTTTTTATTATTTTGGCAGCCTGCCTTTGTACATGATACCAAGTTCACCATAGACACGCCTTCAGTTGTGGAGGGTCACAGTCCATTTTTTTGATGTCTCAAAGGTTGTCAGGTACAGAGCCCCTATCCGAGCTGTGAGACTGAAAAATACACTTCTCTAGGCATTCAGTAGGCGATAGGTATTGTTCAGACTTTCGATAGCGTTGGTCGTATAAATGACCTTGCG
This sequence comes from uncultured Clostridia bacterium, assembly GCA_945868505.1. Taxonomy (GTDB): domain Bacteria; phylum Bacillota; class Clostridia; order Lachnospirales; family Anaerotignaceae; genus Anaerotignum_A. The sequence continues at coordinate 7,047 of CAMBLO010000052.1, forward strand.
AACCTCGGCAGAAAACTTGAAAATCGGGCAGATGGCATCCCAGTTAGAAGATCAGCTTTTCATGGCATTGGGATATTTACCCTGCCATTTTTCTGTAACGACTTTCATATTTGCCTGCCCTTGTTCTTCAGTCGCAGCCTGATAAATGATTTTTAGATCCGTGGCAAATGCTTTTCATATTAAGTTATATGGGTTGTTGTACCATTTCGACAATTATCGGGTTTTGATTCATAATTGTACTAATAACGAAAAGGAGGATTCAATTATGAAAATCGAAAAGGAATGGATATCTGTATACTTGGACTATTGCAAATGGCAAAAAGGATTAAATGAAAAAACGATAAAAGCATATAAAATTGATTTAAATCAATTGTGGGATTTTATAAATCAAACTGATCAGGAACTAAATCGTAGAAATATAAATAGGTTTATTGTATGGTTACATGAAAACTATAAGCCAAAGAGCATCAAAAGAAAATTGGCTAGTGTAAAAGCGTTTTGTAGTTATTTAGAGTATGAGGAAATTATTAGTAAGAACCCGTTTGGGAAAATACGAATAAAACTGAATGAGCCTCATATTCTACCTAAAACAATACCGCTTTCGGAGATTGAAAAAATTTTGTCTTTGGTATATGAAAGTAAAAATCAAACCGATTTAACAGAGCAGCAATATAATTTTATTCTTCGAGATGCTGCAATTTTAGAATTGCTTTTTGCAACAGGTATTCGTGTTTCGGAATTATGTTGTTTAAAAAGTGTTGATGTTGATTTAGTTGATGGAATTATTAAAATATATGGTAAAGGTGCAAGAGAAAGAATGATTCAAATAGGAAATCAGGATGTCTTGAATGCAATGAAAATATATTATAATGCTTTTTCTCAATATATTGATGAAACGGAATATTTTTTTCTCAATCGATTTTATCGAAGGTTTTCGGAACAGTCTGTGCGGATTATGATTAAAAAATATGCGGAGTTATCAGATGTTCGGATACATATTACGCCACACATGTTTCGACATTCTTTTGCAACATTATTATTAGAGGAAGATGTAGATATACGTTATATTCAAACATTGTTAGGGCATAGTTCTATTGTAACAACACAAATCTATACACATGTGGCTTCGAAAAAACAAAAAGATATTCTTTCGAAAAAGCATCCAAGAAATAAAATCCACTTATAAGCAAAGCGCTCATTTTTTAAAGTAAGCGCTTAACAACCGGGTGCCTTATCTTCTATCCTGATCTATGAGATAA
>CAMBLO010000053.1 GCA_945868505.1 uncultured Clostridia bacterium
TCACTTACTCAAAAGTGAACGGGTGCTTTTTTACGCTGATTCGACAAACTGGAATCTTTCGTATAATTAATTGTTAACATATGTCATTGAAACAATTCCAATAATTATAAAAAAACTAACAATTAATAAAAATAGTTATCTGTCACACTATATTTCGTTCCTAATTGCTTTCTCTAATTTTTCATACTCCTCCGAATCAAATTTATGCTCTGAATCGAATATTTGTGAAACAATACTCCAGTAACTATCTGCCTTTGCTTTATCAAATATTTCCAGTTTGGCTTTAATCCTTACCGCATCAAGCATCTGGTTTTTGAGCCACTGATCATCTATTTCAATGTTAAATGTCTCTCCATATCCATTTTCCAAACTCCACTCATAAAAGCACAATGTGTCTAGTGATACGATAGCCTCAGTATATGTATCTACACGTCTATCGGTTTCTGCATTCTTATTGCTTTGTATTACACTCCAAGAGGCAACAGATATACTAAGTATTGAAAGAACTAAACTCAAAACAGAAGTAATCCTTTGGAGGTTATCAATATTCTTGTTGTTTGTATTTTTTACTCCACTCATAAATAATATCCTCCATTTTAAAATCATCTATCCACAGCGAACCCCGACAAATTCCAATTTGCATGTGCAAATCTAATGTGCCTATCATTTTACCAACTCGTCGAAATCAGGATTACGACGAAGGGGGGCGGCAAAGTCGATACCCTCAAAATAGCTGTTCCAGTAATGCCTTGCACAGCTTATCATCCAGTTCCAGCAGGCTCTTTTTGCCATCGGCAAAGGTGATGGAAACCTTATGATTGCCTTTGACTTCGCTTTCTACATGATGGCTGGCTACCATTTTTTGATTCAGCACGATCATATTTCCCAAACTGATGGACAGAACCACCTTTCCGCCGGAAAGCATGATTTTCCCATCAGAATAATCCCCGGCAATAACCTTATTTTTTGCACCTAAGATACTCATGGATATTCCTCCTTTTTGGGGCAGTTTTCTTCTCTATATTAAAAATAGCATTTCTGGACGGTTTTGGCAAGATAGACAGAAATGTTTACTTTTTTCGTTTTTTCTTGTATAATTATAACGTTATAGAGTAATATACAGAAAGCTTTCCGAAGGGAGAGGGAAAGAATGGAGAGAAAAATTCTGATCGTTGACGATGAAAAGAATATCGTCGATATCATTGCGTTTAATCTGAAAAAAGAAGGCTATCAGGTCATCAAGGCGGCAGACGGGGAAGAAGGCGTGAAAAAGGCCATGGAAGAAAATCCTGACCTGATCCTGCTGGATATCATGATGCCGAAAATGGATGGTTATGAAGCCTGCAAAAAAATCAGAGAAAAGAAAAATACCCCCATCATCATGCTGACCGCCCGGGCAGAGGAACTGGATAAGGTTCTGGGGCTGGAACTGGGGGCTGATGATTATGTGACAAAGCCCTTTGGCGTTAGGGAGCTGATGGCTCGTGTGAAGGCGAACCTGCGGAAATCCGCTTTGCGGGAAGAACCTGCGGCGGAAGAAAAAACGGCGGCAGAAGGCAATTTTGGCAGACTGGACTTGAACCCTGATCGTTACGAAGTTCGCAAGGATGGCAAGATCATCGACCTGACTCTGCGGGAATTCGAGCTTTTGAAATTCCTTTCTGCCCAGAAGGGACAGGTATTTTCCAGAGAAACCCTGCTGGAAAAGGTTTGGGGCTATGAATATTTCGGCGATGTGCGTACGGTAGATGTTACCATCCGCCGTCTGCGGGAAAAAATCGAGGATGACCCTGGTAAACCGTCGTATATCCTGACCAAAAGGGGCGTAGGCTATTATTTTGATTGCTAAGAAAAGCGAGGGAAAAGCTTTTGCGTAGTATTAAATGGAAGCTCATTGTGATGTATCTGGGCTTGGTCTTGATCGTAATGATCGTCAGCGGGACCTATATCCTGCTGTCTTTGCGGAATATCGAGATCGATAAATCCAGACAGCAATTAGAGACTTATGCAGAAAAAATCAATGAACAGGTGATCGAGGGCGGCGATCCCGATGAATTTCAGGCGAAGCTGCTGCGAACGGTCTCCAATGCCGTAGGGATTCAGGGGAATATTTTGGATGCAGACGGGGAGACGCTGGCGTCTACCACTGTGACGGAAGCACCCTATCCCATTTACACGGATCAGTCCATCATCGCAGCCATGAATGGCATGACCTCTTTTTCCACCCAGAAAAAGAGTACCGATTCCTTTGGGCTTCTGCGGGAATGGATGAGCTATGCAGTACCTGTGAAAGCGGGGGTCGGCGAAGGGCAGACTACCTATATCATCTATACCAGACTGGATGCCAGTGATATGCAGACCAGCCTGAACGAAACCACCAATACCATTGTGGCAGCCGTTGCCATTGCCCTGTTTTTGGCTGCTGTCATGGGCTATGTATTCGCTCAGACCTTGACAGGGCCTATTTTGGCTCTGACCAAAGGTGCCAAGAGCATGGCGGAGGGGAATATGAACCAAAGTCTGAAGGTGCGCAGCAGCGACGAAATCGGTCAGCTGACCAGCAGCTTCAACTACATGGCTTCGGAGTTGGCAAAAAATATGACGGAAATTTCCAGAGAAAAGAACCGACTGGAAATCCTGCTCCATAACATGAGCGACGGCGTGATCTCCTTCAGCAAGGACGGCGAGCTGATGCTGGCTAATGCGGCTGCGGCAGTGATGCTGGGCGTGGAAAAAATGGAAATGAATTTCACAGAATTTATCCGTGCTTATGATATCAGTTCTTCCGTTTATCTGGATATGGGGAACGAACCTTCCAAAAAGGTCATTTTCCCTGTAGGCAAGCAGTTCATCAATGCCAATTTCTCCCCTTATTATGATAAGCATGGGGAAGTAGAAGGTCTGGTTGTTGTGCTGCAGGATATCACAGAACAGAAAAAACTGGATGATATGCGGAAGGAATTTGTGGCAAACGTTTCTCACGAGCTGAGAACACCTTTGACCACAGTAAAAAGCTATACAGAGACATTGCTGGAAGGTGCCATTGAGGATAAGGAAATCGCCATGGATTTCCTTGGCATCATCGACAGCGAAGCAGACCGTATGGCCTTTTTGGTTCGCGATCTGCTGCAGTTGACCCGTTTCGATAACAAACAGGTACGGTTGGATATTACGGAGATCGAAATGAATGATTTCCTGAATATGACTGTCCGTCAGAACAAGATTCATGCGGAAGCCAAGGGGCAGGCACTGTCCTTCGAGCCTTATGAACATATGGTAGTGATCCATGGGGACCGAGACCGTGTTGGTCAGGTGGTCAATAATATCGTGACCAATGCCATCAAATACAGCTTGGAACAGGCTACCATCCGTATCTATATCACAGAGGACGAACAGTATTACAAGATTCATGTGAAGGATACGGGCATGGGTATTTCCCGAGAGGACCTGCCTCGTATTTTTGAACGTTTCTATCGGGTGGATAAAGCCCGCAGCCGTGCCATGGGCGGCACCGGCCTTGGCCTTGCCATTGCCAAGGAAATCATGGAAAGCCATGGCGGCAGACTGACGGCGGAAAGTGAATATGGCAAGGGAACGACCATGACCATGTGGTTCCCCAAGGAACGTCCCGTCCTCGATTATGAACGGGAAGAAAGCAGCACATAAAACGGCAAAAAAACATCGTTTTCGGGAGAATCTTTACCGCGGGTTTCCCATTGGAAAACATTGTTAGAGAACTGTAAGGGTGTTGTAACATAATTGTAACCTTCGTGGGTTATACTTGTAATAGACGAAGAAAACTTGCTGTGGGTCTGCATTTCGACTGCTGGAAGGCGGAAATACAGAAGAACAGCAAAAAGTTTGCGGAGCAAGCGGGTTGATGAAGCAGAAGGCTTCAGCAACGTTTCGTCAAGATACGAGAAAATGACAGCACAAGGAGGTGACAGGTTATGAAAGCATATAAAAAGAAGCTGGTTGGCTTGATTTTGGCGGCAGTATTCTGTTTTTCTCCTGTCAGTGCCTTTGCTGCGGAAGCCCCTGTAACGATCACCAGCGGGCTGGATATGGAAAGTGAAGAGATTGAATGTACCTTTGATGAAAGCCGTATCCTTTATGGCGAAGCAAAGCCCGGCGCAAAGATCACCTTTACCATCTCCAAGTTGGATCGTTTCGGTAAAATGGTGGAATGTTATGCAAACACCATTACCGTAGGCTCCTTGGGGCTGTTCAGTACGACCCTTCCTTTGGAAAGGGGAAACAACTATATCGCAATCACTGTGGAGGGGAAAGATGGCACCACAGAAGTGGTCGTAAAGCGTATCCCTCAGGCAGTGAAAAGCCAGCTGCAGCGGATGATTGCCCTGCCCGGGCTGAATGCGACTTTGAAATGAGAAACCAAAAATCAAATTGAATAGAAAAAGCGGTGGGATCAAATGAAAGTATACAAAATCATGAATTTTGTCATTGTTGCTTTGGTCATAACTGCGATTTATCAGACAGGAGAGTTATGGCTGGAAGGAACAAACGGCCATAACTTTTTTTATGCCCTGACAAACTATTTCACTTCCGATAAACAGGGAGCCGACGGGGATGTTCTCCTTGCCACTCGATATGCCGTTGGGGAGGGCGAAGGCACCTTTTCCGTCTATTATCCCGATGAAGTGGGGAATAGTGCCATGCTGGATATGGCAAACAGGGCTTTGGGGGAGATTTTGTCCCAAAAAGAAACTGCACCTCAAAAAAGCACAGCGGATTGGAAGGAAATCCTTGCCAATCGCTGTATCGTCATGCAGTATGACTTTATGATCGCTTCAGAGGAATATCTGGCGAACTATAAAGAATTGAAAACCAATCAGAAGCTGGAACAGTTCGATTATATCACCATTGTGCCGGCAAGAAGAAGCGGGGAAGAAAGCCTAGCATATTTTGTGAATTCCGAAACCAATGAATGTGTTTTGTTCCGTGGGGAAGGCGGCGGTGCTTCCACTACCCTGTATGAAGCACTGACCACGGAAGACAGCGATATGCTCTATGTTTCCACAGGTCAGAGGACCAGTGCCTCTGTTTTGTGGCGGAATATGTTCCTGCCCCAGTGGGCCCGCTTGCCCTATCAATATGCGGCGTTGGAAAGGGATTTTGTTTTTGAAAAGGACGGAGAACCCAGCCGTGCCACCTTGGAAAATACTGTGAAAAACTTCTTCCGCAATTTCTCTGTGGACTGGAGCGAACGAAACGAAGACGGTATCTATACCTTCAGTGACAGCGAAACGGTAGTGAAATATTACCCGGAAGAAAAGATTTTGGAATACTACAGCTATGAAAACTATGCAGGAGACACAAGGACAGGGCTGCTGGAAGGCTATCAGATCTGCTGTAATTTCCTGAAAAACGATAATTCCCTGCAAACGGATATTTATCTGGCGGATATCGAACGTACCATCAATAACGAGGTTATTTATTACTTCGATTATGCGGTAGATAATCTGCCGGTGAATCTGTCCCAGTCTCTCAGGGATCGTATCGGTTCGCCCCATGCCATCGAGGTGACCCTACGAAATCAGGCGGTCAAGGAATATCGTCGCTATGCGGTGAATTTCAGCCCCATGGCAGAAAAAAATGAGCAGATTAACGTGCAGTTTATCGATGCGCTGGATGATGCCAACAAGACCTATAAAGCCATTGTGGAGGAGAAGGATATCACTGATGTGAAGAATATCTCTTTGGGCTATCATGTAGACCTGACAGGCAGTATGCGCCTGAAATGGTTTGTAACGCTGTATGATTATACCTTTGTGGTGGATACGGATCAGGGAAAAGATCTGACCGGTATGTCTGCGGGGGAATGATTTGAGAAAGGAGGATGTGCATGGAATGGGGGAATGCGAAGAAGTTCGTCATTATCCTGCTGGTACTCATCAATGTGGTGCTGGCAGGGCTCAATTATCAGCAAAGACAGGAAAATACCATGACTGCGGCCCAGGAACGTGCCATTTTTGAAGTCCTCTCTCAAAACGGCATTGCCATGTATACAGACCTGCTGACGGAACATTCCCCTATGTCCCGTCTGGCGGTGGAGATCCCTTCTTATAATAAGGAAACTTTGGAGCGTTTGTTCTTTGGCAGTGAAAAAACAACAGTGACCGCCAAAGGCGACCAGACCATTTATCGGGGGCAGGATGCCATGCTGGTGCTGAAAGGTGCCTTTGGTCATTGGGAAAAAGGGTCCATAGTCAAGGGGAAGGAAGGTCTGACCCGTGGAGAGGCACAGCGTACAGCAGAAAAATTTATGGACGGCACAGAGCATTTTTTCGGCACCTATGGCGAGCCTATGGTGATAGAAGAAGCGGAGGGCTTCCGTGTGAATTTCTATGGCGTGTATAAACGGGAAAATGTGTTTTCCAACTATTTCTCTCTGCTGGTGACTCAGGACGGGATTCGGGAGATTACCTTCAACTATTGCCCGGTAAAGGGATATAACGGGGAAAAACAGGATATCAGCTTTTCCGATGAAGCGTTGCTGACCTTTATGCGGGAATGGAAAAAGAGCGAAACGAAAAAAGGGGAAGCTACCATCAATCGGATCGAGTTGGGCTATGACCAGATGGAGAGCAGCACAGCGGATATGGCTGTCATTTCTCTGGAGCCCTGCTATCGCATTTATCTGATGGATGAGGCAGAGCCTTATATCGTCAATGCCTATACCTGCCAGATCGTAAATAAATAAAAATGGAAAAGAGTCCGAAAGGGCTCTTTTTTTGCACTTGAATTTACAATCTAAGTGCAACAGATAAAAAAGACTCATAGTCTGGTACAA
>CAMBLO010000054.1 GCA_945868505.1 uncultured Clostridia bacterium
AGCCATCGAATCCTATCATAGAAAGCCTATTTACAGAAAATTTTTCACACCCTCCCGTTTCCTTTTGGAAACGGCCTGTTTTTATAGTTCTTCTTTTTCATAGGGGAAAAACTCTGTCAGGAAATTTTTCTGACGCAGAGCTTCTTCGATTTCATCCAGAATTTCTTCGCTTTCGGCGGAGATACGATGGAAATGATAGCCGGAGGTGACATTCAGCAGGGGAGAGGATTTCCCGGATTTCAGATGGTCCATAAAAGCCTGCACATCTCTGCGGTTTTTGATATTCAGGGGAGCAGAGACCTTTCCATAGGCACGGTGATTTACCATGACATCCAGAATATAGCCGCCCAGATCAACGATGGTCTTTAATTCTTCCTCTGTACGGGATTCATCATGGCAAACCTTGAACAGACGTACGATTTCTTTTGGTTCATCCAGAAGATAGCCCCGAGCCGTTGCCAGAATAGAATGACCTTCTGTACGCAGCAGAGCAATATCCTGTACGATCACCTGACGGCTGACGCCCATTGCATTTCCCAGGGCACCGCCGGAAAGGGGTGTAGAGGATTCCCTCATCAATTTTAAAATTTTTTTGCGTCGTTCTGCACCAGTCATTCTGACTTCACCTCTATTTCATCAATGGCATAAGCCATCCTTCGTTTTCTTTCTACTATATTAAGGCATTCTTTTCTTATTTTAAACCACTTTTCCTCCCTTTGTCAAATCATATCAGAGCAGATCAAAAGATTCCTTTCCACAGCAGAACAGCGGCGGCACAACTGGGCAGATACAGTGTTTCTTCTACGGAAATTTCCATATTGGACAAAAGCAGTTTATATTCCCCTGTGGGAAGGGGAAGGGCTTGGGCTTCAGGGCCATAGTTTGCCGCAATCAGAATTCTTTGACTCGTTTTCGGATGGATGCGCCAATAAGCTAGAATGTGGTCTTTCGTTTCAAAGACAGGAATGAAATCGCCATAAACGAAGGTATCCGCATAAGCAGGGGATTTTCGCAGTGCAGTCAGCCGACGGTAATACTGCAAAACGGAGTCCCCGCGAGTTTCCTGTTCTGCAGCGTTGATTTCTTTGTAATTGGGATTCACTTCCAGCCAAGGCTTGTCTGTGGAAAAGCCTGCATTTGTCTCTGCGCTCCACTGCATGGGCGTTCTGGCGTTGTCGCGGCTGTTTTCCCAACAGCAGCGCAGGGCTTCGGCTTCACTGCAGCCGCTGTCCAATGCCAGTTGATACTGGTCAAGGGTACTGATATCGTTATATTCGCTGATGCTGTTCCTGTGGCAGTTGGTCATGCCCAGTTCCTGTCCCTGATAAAGAAAAGGAATGCCCCGCAGCAGCAGAGAAGTGGTGGCCAGCATTTTTTTGCCGGCTTCGTTTTGGGCATAATCAGGCAAATAACGACTGGCTCCTCTGGGTTCGTCGTGGTTTTCGATGATATTGGCAAGAAAGCCGATGGAAAGCATTTTTTTCTGGGAGGCAAAGATGGCTTCTCTCCAACTGTCGAAGGAAAGGGGTTTTGTATCATACCAGCCATGTTCCCCGCAGGTCAATTCTTGGACACTGAAATCGAACATGGTGGAAAAATGCCCGTTTTCTCCAACAAATTCCTCCAGTTCGGCGGGATGCATATTGAAAACCTCACCAACGGTAAAGGCATCGTATTTTGCAAAGGTTTCTTGGTTCAATTCCTGCAAGAATGTGCCAATGCCGCTGGCTTGTTCAACCATCTTGCAGACGGCAACACGACCGTCGGGACCATCGGGAGCATAGGAAGGAAAGCCGGGAACCTTTTTGATGTTGATGATGGCATCAATGCGGAAGCCTGCCAGCCCTTTTTCCAGCCACCAATTCACCATATCGTATATTTTTCGGCGCAGGACAGGATTTTCCCAATTCAAATCGGGCTGTTCCTTGGCAAAGCTGTGCAGATAGAATTTGTCTGTGTCGGGGATGGGCTCCCAGGTGCTGCCGCCGAAATAGCCCCGGTAATTGCTGGGGGGCTGCCCGTCCTTGCCTTTGACGAAATAGAAATAGGAGGCTTCCTCGCCATCAGGGTTGGCCAGAGCCTTTTGGAACCATTGGTGCTGGTCGGAGCAATGGTTTACCACCAGATCCATGATGAGATACATACCCCGCTTTTTGGTTTCTGCCAGCAGTTCATCGAATTCCTCCATGGTGCCGAATTCCTCTGCAATGCTGTAATAATCGGAAATATCATACCCCTGATCGACGAAAGGGGATTTGTAGACAGGGGACAGCCAGAGGATATCCACACCCAGAGCCTGCAGGTAGTCCAGCTTGGAAAGTATGCCCTTCAGGTCGCCGATGCCGTCCCCGTTGGAATCACAAAAACTTTTGGGATAAATTTGATAGGCGATCTTATCATGCCACCATTTTTTGATCATAGCTATGCCCTCCTGCACATCATTTTTTCTTTGTTTTTTTACCATGAGAACGTTGTTATTATACTAGGAAAAGATCAGAAAATCTTCTGTAAATATGACGAAATAAGGGTATTTTTTTCCAAACCGATTGCTCAATTTGCAAAGAAAAGTTGATGAGAATGAAATTGTGTATGTGAATCATTTGCATACGAAGTGTGTTTCTGCGATGGAAAAGTGTATGCCAAAAAAGGACAAAATATATTGACAAGAGGGATTTTCGTGTTAAAATCTTAATATCACTTGTGAAAGACATTTGTATTTATGATAATATGGATACCTATGGAGGAGAAAAAATATGGAGCGGATCGTAAGAAAAATCGCCCTGCTGGGGATGGGCACAGTTGGCGGCGGTGTATATAAAATCATTGAAAATCAAAAGGAAGAAATGCCTTTCAAAATTGGTGCTGAGGTGGAAGTGGCAAAGGTTTTGGTACGCAACAAGGCGAAATATGCCGATGCTGTTCCTGCGGAAAAACTGACAGATCAATTTGAAGATGTCATCAATGACGACAGTATTGATATTGTCGTAGAAGTGATGGGCGGCATTGAACCTGCCCGCACCTATATTACGGAAGCACTGAAAAAAGGCAAGCACGTTGTAACAGCTAATAAAGACTTGATGGCGATGCATGGTCATGAATTGCTGGATATCGCAGCGAAAAACAAATGCGACCTGCTCTTTGAAGCAGCCGTTGCCGGCGGTATTCCCATCATCCGCCCGTTGAAACAGTGTTTGGCGGGCAACAATATTACAGAAATTATGGGTATCATCAATGGTACAACGAATTTTATCCTGACAAAAATGAAAGAAGAGGGCATGGACTTCAAAGAAGCCCTGCAGATGGCAACAGACTTGGGCTATGCAGAAGCAGACCCTACGGCAGATATTGAAGGCTATGATGCAGGCCGTAAGATCGCTATCATGGCGTCTATTGCTTTCCACACACCTGTGACATTCAATGATGTTTTTACGGAAGGTATTACAAAGATCACAGCAAAGGATATGCGGTATGCCAAGGAGCTGGGCTGCACTATCAAATTGCTGGGGATCGCAAGGAATACAGAAAACGGCATCGAAGTAAAGGTACATCCTACTTTGATCCCCGAACATCATCCTCTGGCAGCAGTAAATGATGCATTCAATGCAGTATTTGTCCATGGGGATGCGGTGGATGATGCCATGTTCTACGGTCGTGGCGCAGGTGCTTTGCCTACAGGCAGTGCTGTTGTAGGCGATATCATGGATGTGGCAAGAAATATGCTGTTCCACTGCAATGGCCGTATCGGCTGCAGCTGCTATAAAGAATTGCCTATCAAAAAAATTGGCGATACAAAGAGCAGTTATTATATTCGTATGAAGCTTGAGGACAGAGCGGGTACTCTGGCATCCATGGCAAGTGTATTTGCAAGCAATAGCGTAAGCATTTCCATTTTGCTGCAGAAAGCCAAGATTGGCGATACAGCGGAAATCGTTATCGTGACCCATGAAGTGGAAGAAAAAAGATTCAGAGATGCCATGACAGTGCTTTCCTCTATGTCCATGGTACAGGAAATTTCCTCCATCATCCGTGTATATCAGTTGGGTGATGAAAATAAATAATATACAAAAGATTAGAAAGGCGGGCATTGCTACGAAATTGTCCGCTTTTTTTTGTGGGAATTTGTTAAGAATGTAGAATGGCATTTATTGTGTAGGGGTGGTATGATATACGATGAAGAAAGAGGGGGAAATGTGACATGAAGTATTTTACCAAAGAATGGTATGCATCCTGCGGTGTCGTAGGGTACCATTTGAATATGCAGGTATCCAAAAACGCAGAAACATTTTCTGAAGAATATTATCATGATCTGTATCTGCGTCGTCGCCGTGCTTTCGTAAAAGAAAGAAAAGAAGAGGCAGAAAAGGATCATGCTTCTTTTGATAAGGCGGAAACAGAGGCTGAATTCCAGTCTACCCATGAAAATATTGTAAAATCCATGCAGGAAAGACTGCCGAAGGAAATTCTGGAACAGGTGGCAGATGTACGTGTACTGGCATTGGATATCGCGACAAAAGAAGTCAGACAACAACTGAAGGAAATCTGTGAAAAAAATGAAAAGCAGATGGATGCAGTGGTGGAGGAATATTGGGAAACCTATTGCCCTTCCGTGAAAGAAGCTGTTGGGGAAGAAATTCAGAAGGAATTCAATTTCCATGACAGCCGTATCACAGCTGTGGAAATGAAGGATGACCAACTGGCATTCAAAATGGAGCCTTGCTTCTCTGATGTAAAGAAAGTCATTTTCAAGAAGTATAAGATTCTGGAACAGGATGGCTATATGCTGGGGGCGGATTGGCTCTATCAGGAGGTACATCCCGCGGAAGGCGGCAATGAATATCACGGTCTGTTGTGGAAAAACAATGGCAAAGCAGGTTACTTGACGATTTTTGCAGAAGAAATCGAATTTATCAGATAAAAAGAAAAGAGTCCGAAAGGACTCTTTTTTGGTTATCAGAATTTCAGACCGTCGTTCATAACGAAAGCGACCATTTCCATATCTTCGTCTGTGTTGTTTTCCATGGAATGCCACTGACCCACTTCGATGGTGCAGACATCGCCGGGGTGGACCTCTGTTTTGGTGCCGTCGTTATCTACGAAGGTGCCTACACCTTTCAGGATGTAGTAGGGCTCTGTATTGCCCACATGCTGATGCCAGCCGATGCTGCTGTGGGGTTTTACGATGACACGGGCAAACATGGTGCCGTGGCCCATCAGATCAGCACCTTCCAGAATGTGGTGGATTTCTACGCTGCCTTTGCCGTCTCTCAGGCCTTCTACGGTAACAACTCTTTCTTTTTTAATCATGGTTTATTCTCCTCTCTTTGATGAAAACTCTCGGCATCAGCTACACCTGCCAGATCAAAGGCAGGGGTATATTCTGACGTTGCCGAGGAACGTTTCTGCATAAATCCGTTTTTCAGACCAATTTCGAAGAAGTGGTCTACCACTTTATCATATTCAAAGGTGGTCAGCCTGCGGGAAAGGGCTTTGTATTCCTTCGCTCTGTGCATAGGGGTATACTGGCTCATCAAAGAAACATAAGCGTTTTCCCCCAGATTTTCCCGAATCCAATCCAGCACCTGAAAGCTGTCCCGATATTGCCCGGGCAATACCAGATGGCGGATGATGAGACCCTTTTGCAGGATGCTGTTTTTATCGAAAACTTCTTCGCCTGTCTGTCGGCGCATTTCCAGAATGGCTTGCGCTGCCGTTTCCCTGTAATGGGGGGCCTTGGAATATTCCTGCCCCAAAGCATTGTTCCAATATTTGAAATCCGGCAGGTAAACATCCACCAGCCCCTCCAGCAGCTTCAGTCCTTCCAAAGATTCATAGCCGTTGGAATTGTAGACTACGGGGATTTTCAGCCCGCTTTCTTTTGCCAACTCCAAAGCCTTTGCCACTTGGGGAATGAACTGCACCGCCGAAACCAGATTGACATTATGAAAGCCTCGTTCCTGCTGTTCCAGAAAAATTTCCGCCAGACGTTCCACGGTGATTTCCTGCCCGAAGCCTTCCTGACTGATATCATGGTTTTGACAGAATATGCAGCCCAGATTGCAATGGCTGAAAAACACGGTTCCCGAGCCTTTTGTGCCGCTGATGGGCGGTTCCTCCCAATGGTGGGCACTGACCAGCGCCAACTTTGGCAGATAGGGGGCACGACACCAGCCTGTTTTGCCTGCGGTGCGGTCAATGCCGCAGTTTCTGGGGCAGACACGACACTGAGACAAAGCCGTTTTCATTTTTTCCATCGTTTAAACACCTCTGTCTTTCTATTTGTGATTGTATCATATCAGGCGGAGGAAAGACAACCGTTTCTCATATTTTTGCAGGGGCAGGAGGATTGCCTTTGCCAGTCCTGCCATCAATTCCCCTTTGCTTTTTCGACAAAAGAATGATATCCTATGAACTGTAAACGAAAGAGAGAAATAGAAAGGTGAGGGGAAGAAAGATGAGAAAATATCATGCAGCAATGCGGGAAGAAAAAGTTCTGTGCAAGGTAGTTTGCAATGGCTGCGGTAGGGAGATCCCCTTGGATACAGCGGATTATTTCCATGGAGAAAAAACATGGGGATATTTTTCCAATCAGGATGGCAGACAGGACTGCTTCGACCTTTGCGAGGAATGTTATCAGAAATTGACGGAAAGCTTTGCCGTAAAAATGGAAAAATAATCAGAGGATAGGCGTGCGGAATGCACGCTTTTTTTATGCTTGAATTTACAATCTAAGTGCAACAGATAAAAAAGACTCATAGTCTGGTACA
>CAMBLO010000055.1 GCA_945868505.1 uncultured Clostridia bacterium
CTCTCACGGCGTTTACGGGGTCACTTTTTATTCTCCGCTTCAATCTGCGCTTCTACGGAGTCTGCAATCTGTAAAATTGCATTTGCAATGTCAGGGTGATCCTGACCAATTTCTGTAAATACCTGTTCCTTCAAAAGCTTCAGGGCCTGCTGTACTTCACCTGCAGCCTTTCTGGAATCAATTTTCAACTTTTCAGTAGATACCTGTGCCCGCTGCAGTGTAGCAATCGACTTTGCCATCTTCGTTTTCTCCTCCGGAGTAACATCATCGGAAACCAACGCTTCCATGATAATCTGGCTGATCAACGCATTATTCGCTTCATGCAGCTCTGTAGTCGGCCGATCCGGATTATCCTCAGCAATGCACTGGGCAAATTCCTTTGCCATCCGGACGGACTCGAATTTTGCCAAGAATGGTCTGCCATACCTGGCAACAGAGGAAAGATGTACATCCTGTCCCATCTTCTTCAGATATTCCGAAATTTCACCGTATGTATATCCTTCCAGCAGCTTTGTTTCTACTGCTTTGCGAAGCTCATCCGGCAGCCGATCAATTTTTCCATGACTCCTGTTTTTACCATTACCTCTGCTCATGGGCTCACCTCACAGCTGAATTCCATCTTCAGGAACAAGTCCATCCAGAACATCAATGCCCTTTGGCGTAATTTTCGCCAGTGTACGATGAATTTGCAGTACATCATTATGGATGTCCTCAAGCAGGATCAATCCTTTGCCTTGCAAATACTCACAGGCATTCCTTACGTCCTCCGTACTGCAGGAGTAACCTTCTTTTCGCATGGCACCAATAATGACTTCCTGTGCTGCACCAAGCGGCTGCGCTATCTCACAAATTTTAAGGATATTTCCTCTCAAAATCATTTTCCCTGTAACTTCCAATATTTTCTCAGACATTCAGATTCACCCCCATATCATCTACATCACCTTCGGCCAGGTTGATACCCAGCGGTGTCAGAACGATTTCATTTTCCCAATACTCAACCTCAGTTTCTTCCGCTGCCAGAGAAATATATCCTTTTCCCTGCAGATAATACAGTGCCTTCTGCACTTCTGTTTCGTAAGTATAGCCCTTATACCGCAACAACTGCTTGAGCGTGTTGATTGTAACCTCCTGCGGATACAGATTATACAGGCTTTCGATAATATTGCCCCGAAGCTCCTTGGCCTTCAGGATTTCCAGTCTATTATGATCCAACCTCATCTCCCCATTTCTGTTTTTCCGTATTCTTCACAAAACCGGCAAAATAAAAATGCCGGTAAAGATTTACTCTCTACCAGCATTTTAATTCATTACCTTCGACACTTCCATATGTCAGTGTCATATTTCATTGTCAAAAAGAGATACCTGACCTTCCAACGGCTTCAGCTTTGCCGATTTGATCATCCCCTTCACCAATCTGTAAATGGTTCTCTCGGATACGTTATATTTCCGTGCCAAATACTTTATATTGCCGCCGTTAAACTCGCCCATAATGGCAGCATACTTACGATTCTTCAAAAGATCATCAATTTTCGGTATGTAGATTGATGTACCACCGTAGGCTTCCGATAAATGGACAAAGTTCTCAACGCCTATCAGGCGAGCATATTCCCTATGCTGCTCCTTCAATTCGTCCAAACGTATTTCTTTTTCTTCGCCCATATCTTACCACCTTCTTTTTTAAATGGCAATTCCTTTTTTCTTTTTATCCTTTTTCAAGATCGCTTTCATACCCTCAATCATTTTACCGGCCTCTTTTGTGGTCAGCCACTTCACAGCATACTTTTTATAATTTTTCAGGGCAAATTCATCTAACTTTTTCACGTCAACGTCCCCGCTTTCATCGACCCAGCCCAGCTCCTTTGCCAACGCCAGCATATATTTCTGCTGTTTCACTGTAATACCGCCCGCAACAGAACCGCCGGAAGGAGCCAATGCATCAATCACTCTGATTGCCTCGGTGACTGTGATATCCTTTAAACTCTCTTTCCCTGTCAAATTGAACACGTAGCTATGCAGCATCTCATCATCAAGTCCCCTTTCTTTTGCCAGACCATAGATTCTACGGAGCTGCGCCGGGGTTCTTTTTGCCTGTGCCATAAAATCACCGTACCTTTTCCTTATCAGGCTCGCAGAAGAAACGATCAACAGTTTTCACAGATGCACCAATCTTTACGATATCCTTGCTCTCATATGTGGCCAATACATCTTTGTTGACCGATTCTGTGACCTTAATGCAGTTCTCCATTCCAAATTTTCTAAGATTTTCGATAATTCTGGGGATTTTCTTTGTTGGAACAGTCACGCTGGTAGACTGACGGAAGCCAACCCGACCAAATGTTAACTGCTTACTTTTCCCCTCCAATTCGGCCTTATGACCTTCAACATAGTCCTGAATGAGCTTCTTCTGATCCTCAATCACCAGCTGCAGCGGCTCCGCAAGTTTCTTTGCCTCAGCCTTTGCATCGTTAATCTTCATATTCATTTCTGCCTCGATGGTATCCAACGCAAGCTGACACTCAGCAACCTTTTTCAATGACAGATCTGCCTCAGTCCAGCTCTCCAACTCAAATTGCGCCACAGTATTCTTCGCCATGTTCATTCTCCTTTTTTCCACTTCTAATCTGTTCCAGCTCTTTTTCCAGCATAAGGACTTTTTCTTCCTGCATCAAATATTCCATATCCATTTTCTTTCTTCTTAAAGACAGCCGCTCTATACCTGTTCCTACGAACATAAGTGCCAATGCTGTAATAAGGCCAAATACAAAAGCCGCTCCTACGCTCATGTCCTATTCCTCCTCCGCCATTAAGAATTTCATAATTTCTTCATTTTCTTCCTGAGAAATCTTTTTCCGGATAGATTCTTCCGGAAACTTAACGGGCATTGCCATTTTATCAATTCGTGCAATGGTGCGTGTATGATACGGAAGCTCCTCTATTTTCATGTTTGATGTAAAGAACGTGATCTTCTTCGCTGTCATACGGCGGTTGAGGATATTATAAAATACCTCATTGACCCATTCTGTGGCACGTTCTGCACCAATATCATCCAACAGAAGAACATCCACATCTTTGATTTCTTCCAGCATATCCGAATATGATTCCACACTGGAATGATCGAATGTCTTTCGGATCTCCTCCAGCAGATCACCCAGGGTGGCAAATCGTACCCGTTTTTGATGCTTACGCATCAGAGCATTCCCCATGGCAATCATCAGCATGGTTTTACCGCTGCCCTTTTCTTTACTGTAAAAATACAGGCCCTTTCCCATTGCCTCCAGTTCCTGAAAGCCCTCTATGTATCGAATTGCAACCTTCTTCGCTGTATAGGCGATCTGTCGGCTCTCTGCCTCCCGATATGCCTCCACCTCAAAATCATTGACCTTGATATTTCTAAATTCTCTGGGAATACAGGCAAAGGACATCCTCTTTTCGCTATTCCGCAGTTCCATACATTTGCAGGGATATCCGCCATTTTCCTCCGGCACCCAGATCAATCCGCTGCCATCGCATAACCCATATGGGCATTCTTCGTTTTCAGAAGTCACAGGTAAGCATCTTTCCTCCCGTTGCATACTTTTGGAGTCTTTCTCCTTCGTCCCCAACAATTTGCTTCTGCTCTGCTCGATGATTCTTTCCGCTTTCTCCATGTGACGCCTCCTTCTGCTTATTTCGCATAATTCCCTTTAAATAACGCTCATTCTGAGCAGCAGTCGTATCCATTTTCAAATAGATAGAAATAGAATCCATTACAACATCAATGTCGTAAGGCTCCCACTCGGCCATGATGTTCTGCTGGCGGCTCGGTGAGATCCTTCCGCTCTTCCTAGTGCGTTTTGCCAGTTCTTTAAAAAATCCTTTAATGATTTCCTGCTCCTTAGCCGGATATCGGGTAAATTTACTGAACATCATTTCTCACCTTCATGCAATATTCATTTCCTTTGCCATTCTTGCAATATGCTTCGCCGAGACCTGCCCAAACACTGCGGCTGTATTTACAAATACATTTACCGCACCACGCAGACCGTAATTGGTTCTGGATATTTTAAAAAGCACTTCTACAGCTTCATCATCGATGCCACTCTCGCTGAATACCAGGGCGATGTCCTCTTTGGTGATGTTACTTGTTAAAACGTGCTTATTATCTGCAATTCGGCTATAAAGCTGTGCATAGGAGGCCTGCCCGCTACCTCTCATCTTCAGATAAATTTCTTCATTACCAATAAACGCCATCCCTACACCGCTTTCATCGGCAAGACATCTCAAATGGTTGATAACCCTAACCGTAAGGTGCTGTGCTTCATCAATAATGATGACCTTGTTACTTCCCCGCAGCTTTTTGACCGCTTCTGTCTGTATCTTACGGGATACCTTTTCTCTGATTCTCAATTCCTCCGCCAGAAGCTCATTTACACCCGTCATGGTTGCAAAACAGGGAGAAATTGTAATCACTACCGCCGCATCAGGATGCAGCCTCGCGTATTCTCTGATACCCATAGTCTTTCCAATACCGGCATCCCCATAAACAACACCGATTTTGCCCTGGATGTGGCAGTAAGCAATCAGATCCATTACAATGCCGCTTACTGTTGTCCGCTTAAACCCGGGTTCTCTGGGTGCAATCTCTTTCTGAACATTGATTTGAACCAACTGTTCTATCTTTGGAATAATTGTATGGGGTGCTTTATATGTCCCACTCAGGAAACTGCTCAGCTGCCCATCGGACACTCCCAGTTCCTTTGCAATCTGGGACTGCGTTTTCCCGGTCTTTTCTTTATATTCACGTAACAAGCTACGTGCTTGTTCTTCTCCCATCATAATTTGTCCTCCTTTGCTCTTCGCAGCCGTTCAATGCCGGCTGCCCAGTCAATAGGCTCATCATAGTCACCGACAGCCTTCCGCAGTTCTTCGCCGTCTTTACTGTAGATTGGACGTATCACTTTAGGATCAATAGAAAAATCGTCCATGTTTCCCGCAGCGGCATCCAGAATCAGGCGCAGCTCATTTTCCGCTTCAATGCCCTTCTGCTGCTTGTATGCTCTGACCGTTTTCACCGCTCTGCGGTTTTCTGCTGTGGCGGCCCGGATTTCATCCTTGGTTGCCCTATATCCGATAGCAGTTTTCAACTCCGCAGTACAGATGAACTGTTTTTCCAAATTATATACACGGACACTGGACAAATCATCCGGAGCATATCTTACATATACATCCTGACCGTAGTACAGACGCCATAATTCTTCGTTCCAATACTGCAGCTCTTGTCCGTAGAATTTCAGGCTGACACCGTTTTTTCCAACACGCAGCGTTCCCTTATTCCCTTTCGCATAACGCATGAACATCAGGTTCAGCTTGTCCTTTGTGATAATCCGTCTTTCAATCAGGTTTTCTGCAAATATCTCATCCGGGCATTTTCCATTCATGCCGACGCCCCGATGAGGCTGCTTGTTATAGAAACCTCTTATGTAGGTATCCACCTGCTGCCTGAAATCTTCCAGTGCAGTCAACTTATCAGGATATTTCACAACCTCCTTCAGCTTATCCGGCTTTTCGAGAATCGTACCGCCTGTATATCCGTCATACAGCTTTGAAAATGTTTCCTTTACTGTATAAAAGGCTCTCTCAATACCCTTCGCTCTGGCGTTTCTGGGAAGCGCAGTTCTGAATTCGATACCAAGATCATCCAAGATGCTAGGCAGCTTCAGCTCCTCTCCTTTTCTCTTTTTACGGAAACCATTCCCGCCCAAATCATGGAAAAGAAACTCTCGCCCATTGTCTGTATACAGTGCCTTTGGTACACCGTACTCCTCGCACCCTTTTTTCAGTGCATAAATCGTTGCATCCGAAGATGGTGCATCGGTGATACACCATCCCATCATCTTCCTGCTTCGTACATCCATGAAGGCTGTAAGGTATACTCTAACAGGGCTTCCATCCTTTTCAATCATAATATCGAAGGTATGGTTATCTGCCACCCAGATATCGTTGCTATCCAGATCCTCATAAATTCTCTTGATATAAGGAGAGCATTCGCCAATAAACTGCTTTTCACCATATCTGAAATACTTTATATAAGGGATGGGAATAGAACGTGCTGCTCGCTCAAAGGTACTCTTTGATGGAAGCGGCAGCAGATCCTCTCTCCCAGCCTGCTTAAAGTTCAGCTCCGTTAGGGTCATACAGAGAGTAACACTCTTTCTGCTCTGATCGAGGTAATAATACTCAAAAACATCATATACCTCTTGATCCAGCTTTTTGCTGTGACTATTGTGCTTTCCTCTCTTATCAATCAATGACATTTCACCCTCAGAATTGAGCCCTTTCCACTTTCTGTAAAGAGTTCTGCGGTTCAATGTCATTTCCGGATGCCGGATCAGGAACATGGTAACAAATTCCCGATCGGCAACTTCCTTATTCGCCGCTTCATCCCGATAACGATGCCATCCCTCCAGCGTCCGTTTCCAGAAAGAAATCTGCTGACGTTCCTCCTCAGTCAGATCCTCCAAATCCACCTCTGCCGGAAGCTGTTCAGGCTCCGCCTGTTTTTCAA
>CAMBLO010000056.1 GCA_945868505.1 uncultured Clostridia bacterium
TCTTTCTCTGTCGGAATGAATGTCGGCAGATTATTAACCCTTTGGCAAAAAGAGTCCAAAGAAAGAGATAGCAAGAGCAGAGAGGGCGATTATTAAGTTAAGAATATCAAAAGCATGTTCTTTGAGATATGCGCTTCTTGATTCTTTCCTTTTCCGCTCTGTGTATTGCTTGCTTATCTCCATCATTTCTTCGGTAGGCATTGCAACTTTAAAATCATCATTTTTCATAAATCATCATCCTTTCATAATTCAAGGATAGGAGGGGGAGAGAAAAATGTCAAGTGGGAACAGAAAAGAACGCAAGTTAAAGGAGGTGATCCAAATGAAAAAGAAAATAAAGTCTTTCTTAGGAAGGAGTTTGAACGAAAAAGATTTGAGAAAAATACAGTTTGTGCAAATAGTATTGGGCATTGCGATTGCATTGTTGGCACTACAACATATGGTGTGATCTGGAGGGAATATGGACGTTTATGGAAAAGGAAAAACAGAAAGTGCAACACTGCTAAATGTTGTTGATTTGATAAAAATATGGCTTGTTCAAATTCTTCAGATTATAGCAGTGCTGCTATTAGTCCTAATACATATTAGGACTTAATATTAAAGATTTTTCTCTGACATATCATTCAAAATATTTATCAGAACGCTTTCGAAGTTTTCTTCGGCAGATTCTTTTTTAAGTCTTGAAACTGGCATGTGGTTCCTTTTCTTGACATCGATGTTGAGGGTTTCGGTGTATATTTTGGAACTAAAATTCGACTGGTATGTAATTTCGAAACGAATGGAATCTGTTTTAAGAACGCCCACATCGTATGGTAACAGAATCCTTTGCCCTGGTGCGAGCACCATGCCTTTTATACAGTCAAATTGTTCGTTTAAAAGGGCGTGTCCCTGAAAGGATGTGGACAATTCATCCGTAAAGATAAATTTTGTGATAGTTCCGCTTGTGGAGCCGAAATTTTTCAGAACAAAAAAGTTGTTTCTAGATGTTGTTACGATCGAATCGAAGAAAATTGTAATGTATGGTCTATTTGCTTCCTCGAGAATTTTGTTGTTCTGTCGAATGGTGACAACAACAGAAATGATGGATATAACCGACAGAACAAAAGAAAGTGTGCTGAGATATTTGTCGGGAATTAAAAACATGATAAGGTCTCCTTTCTCTATATCATTATTTGCATTTTCAGCATAGAAGGAATGGGGAAAAATGTCAAGTGGAAGAAGAAAGGACGCAAGTTAAAGAAAGGAGGTGCCACCAATGTTTTTCAAAAAGAAGAAGCACATTGAACAGCTAATAATGGAGAATATTGCGCTGCAACGTGCTAACAAAAATTCGATTATGAAATTGCCGGAAACAATTTTTGATAAAGACGGCAATGAATATGTACTCCTTACTGGTGATCTTGGAGATTTCGAATATGTTCCCAAGTGTGTAGACTCTGAGAAAACTTGAAATGTTTCTTCCCGATTCGTGCTTTTAAGGTGAATTTTAAATTTTCGCCTTGGTAGTCTGGGCAGTAAGGAAATACCAGATAACCGTATGCAAAGCCGAAAGGCTGTAATGCGCACGGAAGTTTTAGGATGTTTTCTTCAAAAATAGACTGATGTACATTTGGCTTTGTTTTGCCAAGAACATATTCTTTACGTACCGCGTGAGATGAACGGTAGAAAGTATCA
The DNA here is from genome assembly GCA_945868505.1 of uncultured Clostridia bacterium. Taxonomy (GTDB): domain Bacteria; phylum Bacillota; class Clostridia; order Lachnospirales; family Anaerotignaceae; genus Anaerotignum_A. Next base: position 1,675 of record CAMBLO010000056.1, read on the forward strand.
GGATAACCATCTACTGAAAGAGTGAACTGGTTGATTGTACAAGGTAAAGAGGACAGGTTGCTGATTTCTACATATACGAATGCAATTGTAGTTGAATCCTTGTAGTTGTATTCATACTGATGTGTTGGTTTGTAGATGTTTTTTGCAACATCATAGTCATAGAATTTGATACTGATGCGTGAGCGATACCAGTTATAGATAGAAATGCTGATACTAACTAAAGAGATGACCAGAGCTACATTATTAGTGAGAGCGTTGGACAACGATTGGAATAATTGAGCCAATTTTTCAGTAGTTGTAATGGCAGAATCTAAAATTAAAAGCATGAAATCATCTCCTTTGAGGAGAGCATAACACAAAAATATCGAAAAAGAAAGCGGAGAAAGAGGTGTCCCCAATGAACCAGTACATAAAAAAACACGCTATCTCAATCGTTTCGATTTTGATAAGCGTGGCGGCAATTATTAGAACGTTCTGAAAATAGAGGAAGGCGGTGTTCCAAATGAAGGAAAAAGATTTAGAAAAGTGCATTAAGGATATCGAAAAGAAAAAGGCAAAAATGCCAGATAAAAAATTATATTACGCAATCCTCGTATTGAGCGTAATCAATCTAATTTTAACAGTGCGACAACAAATGTAGCGGCGATAGCGAGGATGGCAACGAAATTATTTGATAACCATTCGTTGCGTTTCTTCTTGCGAATTTCTTTTTGCTTTCTTTTGGAAATTTGCTTGCTAAGTTCAATCATTTCATCGGAAGGCATTGCAACTTTAAAATCATCATTTTTCATAAATCATCATCCTTTCATAATTCAAGGATAGGAGGGGGAGAGAAAATGTCAAGTGGAAGAGAGAAAGTTGGTGGAAAATGAAGAGATTACTGTTATTTGTAGTTATTGCGATGATTGGATTATCTTCCTGCGGTCCTAATGGTCAAGAGCAGGAACAAAATGTTTCAGAAAAACAGGAAAAGGTAAATGTTCATCCGAGATATATCGGCGGGAAATGGTACTACTTCATCTATTAAAATATTTGTCAACGAATAGGACAAAAACCGTTTTACATACCATGCAACAGGAGGTGTTGACTATGGCAAAACAGGAACCTTTGAAGGTAATTACAAAAATCGTAAGAGGGGACGAGGTCATTCCATACGATTCCCTTAGCGAGAAAGAAAAGGCGGAGTTCGGGAAGCGGCTAAACCAGCGGGCCATCAGTGCGGTAGCAAATGCCCATGGATATACAGTTGATTTTCTGGATGAACCTCCGGATACAGTAACAGCATGACGGGGCATTTGCCCCATGGAAAGGACAAGCCTATTTTCAATAACGAAAGGGGGAGGGAGATGTCACGGATTGAACATCTGGAAAGGGTGTATGTAATCAAAACAATGTTAAAACAGGAGAAGATTAATGGATACGTTAAAATGCTGGTTTCGGAACTGGTTGAAGAAGCGGAGAAAATTTTTATTGAAGCATATCAGGAGGGTTTTATAGATGGCTATGAATTCGGAAAGAAATAAACGCAGACGACTGCGGAAACCAATCCGTATCGCTCTTAAAATTATTACATATGTGGTCATTGCAGCGGCGATGGATTTAGCAACGATAAGTACGTTCCTGTACTGGCTCGGAAGCGGATACCTGCTGTGCGGCGTTGGGACAAGCCTGCTGATAAATGTGATTTTGGAATACCTGTTTTTCCGCAATGAGATGTGCGAGGAGAGTACGGGTAGATGAAAGAACCAGGATGGAGCATCTATCCTAATCTGGAAACATGGATATATATAAACTGTAAATCGGTTTCTGATTTTGCAAGGAACATAGGAGTAAGTCAACCAACCATAAGCAGATTCATGAGAGGAGAAGGAGGATGCACGAAGTATGTCATTGACCTGATTTTGAAGGAAACAGGTATGACATACGAAAAATGCTTTCACGAAATAGAAAAATAAAATATCCACTTTGACGGTGGCACGTCTCGGGGGATCGGATAAATTAGTCACTTACATAGTAGCAGAAATCGAAGGTTTTTGCAATATGAAAACATGGCTTCTCGAAGCAGCGTCCCCGGGATGTTGAAATAAAAGTGTGGCGTCCAGAACAATATCAATCAGATGCTGGAATGCATCAGTCAGGTAGAAGAAGCAGGAGAGGCGGAGGAAGCGGACAAGCTGAGGACTGCATTGAAGGCCCTCTGCCAGAGCGTACAGGATAATTTATAAGGAGTGACAGTATGAAATTTTCAAAGGTAGCAGCGCTGGCCAAGCGGAAGAAAACAGCCATCTTAATGACAGATGAGGATGGAATGCAGTGGCTTTCTACAGGTGAAGCGGCTTATAAGCTGGAAAATATGCCGATTTTGGATGAGGATACGGTTCTGACAGTTATGAATGTATCAGATGATGCGAGAGAAAAATGGCATACAGCAATAAAAGAAGATGAAAAAGGATTGTTCCGTGACTATGTAGAGGGAGAAGAAGAAATCACAGCAGAAGATGCGGGTATTTCCATCATTTATAATGGAAACCTTCTGACGCCAATTTACACCATGGACGGCATGATTTGGATTGATACGGAATTGCTGGCCCCAACTGAAAAGAAAGATATGGACTACAGGAGTTTCTTTGTAAGAAATTTGGGGGAGCATCGGGCTATTGCTGTGAAAGAAGGCATGATTCTAACAGCGGTTATCATGGAATTTGATACATGGAGAAGCAGCGGGCTTTCTGATGATTTAAAAAACCTGTTGGAGCGCTGCAAAACGGAAGAACTCAGAAGAATGGAATTGAATTGAATGCAGTAGAGAATATGCCGGATTATGAAATCGAAGAAGAGGAAGGAGCTGAGGAACATGGCTGCAAGAAAGAACAAAGGGAAGTATGAAGTCTGCCAGGAGTGCGGCGCACATCTGGACCATGGCGAACAGTGCGACTGCGAAGAAGAGCGCAAAACGCATATGGCCTGTGAATGTGCAAAGCCGGATTATGCAGTAGATGAACCCTGCCCACTGGATACGCAGGAAGTGGAACACTGCGAGGAATGCTACTGGGCCAGAATTTTATATGATTGATAAATAAAAAAATCCCGCCTGCTGGAACAGACGGGAACGGGTCTCAGGAGACCGTAGATATCTATTAACAGTATAGCAGAGAAACGTTGAGAAATCAATGGTTTTCGCTATGTTGAACGGCATTTCCTGAGACCTTTTTACAAGGAGGCGATTGCCTCTTTCGATTGTCCATAAAGCAATTAACTTAATGGACACTCTCCTATTTATATAGAAGAAATACAGAATGGAGGAGAAGCAGGGATGCCAAAATATAGAAAAAAGATAAAGGCCGGGGACGTTTACGAGGTAGAAGAATTTTACTGTCCACGGACCATCGGGAAAAAATATGAGAGAGGCAGACGGGAAAATCTGACCTCAGAAGAGCAGGCGAAGCGGAACCTGCAGATTGCCAGAAAGAACCTGACAAGAACTATCAATGCCAATTTCTCCGGAAAGGATTATTTCGTTCTGCTGACCTATGCAGCGGAGGTAACGGTAGATGATGCCAAAAGAGAATTCGGAAATTTCCGTGACAGATTAAATCGCCACCGCAAGAAAAATGAATTTTCAGAGCTGAAGTATATAGCGGTTATTGAAACACAGGGAAAAAAACAAAGAGTGCATCATCATGTAATTATGAATGCCTTTGATGGCCTGAGTGTGAAAGAGGCGCAAGAAATCCTGGAAGAAAAATGGGGCAATGGTACCGTTCTGATTAAACGGCTGTACAAAAATCAGAAGGACAATCGCCTTGCCAGCTACATATCCAAAGAGAATATCAAAAAAGGGGCAAAGCGATGGAGTACCAGCCGCAATCTCAAGAAACCTGAAATCAAGATTGAGCAGGTAAAGGAAACAAAGAAAAAAGTTCCGCTGCGACCTCCAAAGGGATACCAAGTAGTTTTTTCTGCAGAGGACTACTTCGAGGAAATCGGATGGGTGCGATATATGAAGGCCATCCGGGAGGGAGGCATGGATTATGGAGAATACGGAGGAAGCAAAGATGATTAAAAACAAGTTTGTAGGAACGTTAAAAGACGTGGATTTCAGTGAGCTGATTTTTCCGGTAGCGGTTATTTACAATAAACCGAAAGACTTTCCGACATGTTTTGCCATTCGGATATTTGACGGAAATAAGCCAACGAATGTAGTTTTTCTTTCGACCAATTTAGAAGAATGCAGAAAGGAATTGAACAAAGCTGGTTTTGCATTATGGTGCGGAAGAGATAAAAGAGATGATAAATGCATAGTTGAAACATGGATGTGAGAGGAGGCATGACCTACGAACAAGGTAATTTTAATGGGTAGGCTGACAAGAGACCCGGAGGTAAGATACTCTCAGGGCAATGAACCATTAGCCGTTGCCAGATACACTTTGGCGGTGAACCGCCGCTTCAAACGACAGGGAGAGCAGGACGCAGACTTCATCGGATGCGTTGCTTTCAGTAAGGCAGGCGAATTTGCCGAGAAGTATTTCAAGAAGGGACAGCTAGTGAGTATTGTCGGGCGGC
>CAMBLO010000057.1 GCA_945868505.1 uncultured Clostridia bacterium
AGCCTTACGAATGGTTTTACGAAAAAGGCCTGTCTTTTTGTAAAAAACGGAAGTCCGTACAGGAAAATACGATTTTTCTGAAAAAAGTACAAAATACGCTCTTGCACATTGGGGGGAATTGGAGTACTCTTAATATAGGGGAAGAATTTTCCTTTGGTACATAAGATGAAAAAGTGGTACCAGTGGGGCGGGTTTTGTCCCGCATGGCAATATGCTGACCCACATGGGAGAGCTTACTCCATCTTTTGTCAAAAAACCATAGATTTTGCGCTTGTTTTTGGGGCTTCCTTTTGTGGAATTGGCCAAAGAAATTTTGCCCCGTTGGCACAGAAGGAAAAACCGACGAGAAGGTTTTGGAAATATTGTGGTTTTTTTACAAAGGTGGTATAATTTTTAATGGATCGTTTTTGATTTGAAATGCAGCCCAAGGGCTGCGGCCAAAGACCCTAAATTTATATCCAATCAGGATACAGGAGGTAATGTGTAATGAGCAAGAAATATGTTTATATGTTCAGCGAAGGGAATGCGTCCATGCGTAACCTGCTGGGCGGCAAAGGCGCGAACCTGGCTGAAATGACAAATTTGGGACTGCCCGTTCCTCACGGCTTCACTATCACAACAGAAGCTTGTACGGAATATAACGAAGGCGGCAAAGAACTGACACCCGAAATGATCGAACAGATCGACGTTGCACTGGCTAAGCTGGAAGAAATGGCAGGCAAAAAGCTGGGCGACCCCGAAAACCCTCTGCTGGTTTCCGTTCGTTCCGGTGCAAGAGCATCCATGCCCGGTATGATGGATACAGTTCTGAATCTGGGTCTGAATGACGTTTCCGTAGAAGGTCTGGCAAAGAAAACAGGCAACACAAGATTTGCTTATGACTCCTACAGAAGATTTATCATGATGTTTGCAGACGTTGTTATCGGCGTTTCCAAATCTAAATTTGAAAGAAAACTGGACGAATATAAAGAAAAAGTTGGTGCAAAATATGACACTGACCTGACAGCTGACGACCTGAAGGAAGTTACAGCAATGTTCAAACAGATTTATCTGGATGACCAGGGCAAGGATTTCCCTCAGGATCCCAAGGAACAGCTCTTCGAAGCTGCAAAGGCTGTATTCCGCAGCTGGGATAACCCCCGTGCTTTCGTTTACAGAAGAATGAACGATATCCCTTACAGCTGGGGTACAGCAGTTAACGTACAGATGATGGTATTCGGTAACATGGGTGATACATCCGGTACCGGTGTTGCTTTCACAAGAAACGCTGCAACAGGCGAAAAAGCTATGCTGGGCGAATATCTGGTAAACGCACAGGGTGAAGACGTAGTAGCCGGTGTTCGTACACCTAACCCCATCGCAAAACTGAAAGAAGATATGCCCGGTGTTTACGACCAGTTCATGGATATCGCAAACACACTGGAAAACCATTATAAAGATATGCAGGATATGGAATTCACCATTGAAGAAGGCAAACTGTTCTTCCTGCAGACAAGAAATGGTAAGAGAACTGCAAACGCTGCTCTGAGAATCGCTGTTGAAATGGTAGAAGAAGGCCTGATCACAACAGACGAAGCTCTGCTGAGAGTAGAACCCAAACAGCTGGATCAGCTGCTGCACCCTGCATTCGATCAGGATGCCCTGAAGGCTGCAAAACCTCTGGGCAAAGGTCTGCCTGCTTCCCCCGGTGCTGCTGCAGGTAAAGTATACTTCACAGCAGAAGAAGCAAAAGCGGCTGCAGAAGGCGGCGACAGAGTCATTCTGGTTCGTCTGGAAACATCCCCCGAAGATATCGAAGGTATGGCTGCATCTCAGGGTATCCTGACAGTTCGCGGCGGTATGACATCCCACGCTGCAGTAGTAGCTCGTGGTATGGGCACATGCTGCGTATCCGGCTGTGAAGAAATCAAGATGAATGAAGAAGCAAAAACCTTCACACTGGGCGGCAGAACATTCAAAGAAGGCGACTATATTTCCCTGGATGGTTCCACAGGTAACATCTATGGTGAAGATATTCCTACAGTAGAAGCTGAAATCACAGGCAACTTTGAAACATTCATGAAATGGGCAGATGCGAAGAGAGTGCTGAAAGTAAGAACAAATGCTGACACACCTCACGATGCTCAGGTTGCCATCGACTTCGGTGCAGAAGGTATCGGTCTGACAAGAACAGAGCATATGTTCTTTGAATCTGACAGAATCATGAAATTCAGAAAGATGATCATGTCTGATACAGTGGAAGAAAGAAAAGAAGCTCTGGCTGGCATCGAACCTTTCCAGAAAGAAGACTTCAAGGGCATTTACAGAGCAATGAGGGAAAGACCAGTTACTATCCGTCTGCTGGATCCTCCTCTCCATGAATTCATGCCCAACACAGAAGAAGAATTCGCACAGTTGGCAGAAATGACAGGAAAAACAGTGGAAGAACTGAAGATCAAAGCCCGTGGTCTGCACGAACTGAACCCTATGATGGGTCACCGTGGCTGCCGTCTGGCTGTAAGCTATCCTGAAATCGCTGAAATGCAGGCAAAAGCAATCATCGAAGCTGCTGTTGAAGTTTCCGAAGAAGAAGGCATCAACATCAGACCTGAAATCATGATTCCTCTGGTTGGCGAAATCAAAGAACTGAAATTCGTTAAGAATATCGTTGTAGAAACAGCTGAAAAAGTATTCGAAGCAAAAGGCAAGAAACTGGATTATCTGGTTGGTACTATGATCGAAATCCCCAGAGCTGCACTGACAGCTGACCAGATCGCTACAGAAGCAGAATTCTTCTCCTTCGGTACAAACGACCTGACACAGATGACATTCGGTCTGTCCCGTGACGACGCAGGTAAGATCCTGGCTGACTACATCGACAAGAATATCTACGAAGTTGACCCTACCGCTAGACTGGACAGAACAGGCGTTGGTCTGCTGATGCAGTGGGCAGTAGAAAAAGCAAAACCCGTACGTCCTGACATCCATCTGGGTATCTGTGGTGAACACGGCGGCGATCCTTACTCCGTTGAATTCTGCCACCAGATCGGTCTGGACTATGTATCCTGCTCTCCTTACCGTGTGCCTATCGCTAGACTGGCTGCGGCTCAGGCGCAGATCAATTTCCCCAGATAAGAAGTACATAAGGAAGTTATCCGCAGGATAAAATAAGAAACATGAGGGCGCCTGAAAAGGCGCCCTTTTTATGAGAGAAAAATATCCGAAATCTGCGGGAAAGAGTTCTTTTGCTGGAATAAAACGAAGAAATTGAAAAATACTGACATATAAAGCGGCTTTTTTGCGAAAAAAAGCTGTTTTTTTATGGAAAATGGGAGAAAACGTTGAAAAACAAGGAATGGTATTGTAAAATATACAACGGAATTATTTTTGAAAATAAAAAGAGGAGGAATTTGAATGGCGAAAGAAAAGAAAAAACGTCCGTTGGCGTTATGGATCTTTGTTGGGCTGGTTCTGGGGATTCTGGCTGGTGCGGCACTGATGAAAACGCCTGAAATTGCAGTAAATTACATCAAGCCCTTTGGGACATTGTTCCTGAATCTGGTGAAATTCATTGTTGTACCTATCGTATTGTTCTCCATCATGAGCGGTGTGACTAACATGAAGGACATGAGAAAAGTAGGCAGTATCGGCGTGAAAACCATCTGCTACTATATGTGTACCACAGCTTTGGCGGTTTTGATTGGTCTGGCGATGGCGAACCTGTGCAAGGACTTCTTCAACGAACTGACAACATCCGGTCTGGAATATGAAGCATCCGCAGCACCCAGCTTCATTGAGACTATCGTGAATATTTTCCCCAGTAATGCGGTAGCGCCTATGGTCAATGCGAATATGCTGCAGGTGATTGTGATCGCTCTGTTTTTTGGGTTTGGCACCATTGCCGTTGGGGAAAAGGGCAAGGCGTTTTCTGATTTTGTGGAAAGTGCCAATGCGGTATCCATGTATATCATGGATGCCATCATCAAACTGAGCCCCATTGGTGTATTCTGTCTGATTACACCCGTTGTGGCGGAAAACGGCCCGAAAATTCTGGGGGATCTGCTGACAGTATTGGCGGTGGCTTATATTGCCTATATTCTGCACATGATCATCGTATATTCTGCAACAGTAAGAACTTTTGCAGGTGTGAGCCCTATAAAGTTCTTCAAAGGGATGCTGCCTGCCATTATGATGGCATTTTCCAGCGCATCTTCCGTAGGGGCGTTGCCATTGAACCTGGAATGCGTGGAAAAGCTGGGGGCAAAGAAGGACGTTGCCAGCTTCGTGCTGCCCTTGGGTGCCACCATCAACATGGACGGCACTGCCATTTATCAGGGCGTATGCTCCATTTTCATCGCAACGTGCTTTGGCATCGAACTGACATTGGGGCAGCAGCTTTCCATTATTCTGACAGCAACGCTGGCTTCTATTGGGACAGCAGGTGTGCCCGGTGCAGGTATGATTATGCTGACTATGGTATTGCAGAGCGTTGGCCTGCCCGTAGAAGGCATCGCCCTGGTAGCCGGTATCGACCGTATCTTTGATATGGGACGTACAACAGTAAATATTACCGGTGACGCGGCTTGTACCCTGTGTGTTTCCAAAATGGAAGAAAAGAGGATGGCGAAAGCGTAAAATGAGAGAATGACAAAAAGAGCATCTGAACTACGGCTAAAAAGGCTGCAGGCAGATGCTCTTTTTGGACAAGTTTGGTTCTATGAAAAATGGCGGCGATTATCTTGTTCCGGAAAGGTTTTTATTGGGAATCGTTCTCAAGGGTTCATTTTTTTCACGGGACGAAGCTCCATATAGCCTCGCTCGCCTCTGGGTTCCAGCTGGATACGAGGATTTTCTTCATCCCAGCGGTAGCCGATGAAGGCGGGGCCGTAGGTATCGGCTGCGTGCTGCACTGCCTGAATGGCCTCACTGTAGTTTTCTTCCGGGAAGGGCTGACCCTGGAACAGGAGATACTCTGCTTCCGGCAGTTTGATGACATCAAAGCCTTCGGGGATAACGCCTGCGTAATCTGTTTCCACTTCCACACCCTGCGCATAGACAGAGGTGTTGGGTTTTCTGTACTTTTCGGGAAGCCACAGGCATACGGGCTCGCCGCTGAGGGATTTCATGCTCATAAGAATGCCCCACACATCGCAGCCCACTTCTTCGCAATAGGAAAAATAATCGTCTGCATGAACAGCCCGTTTCAGGATACACAGTCGCTCCGGTTTATGAACGGTCTGGACAAAGATGCTTTGTAAATTCTTCATATCAATGTTCTCCTTCCTCAATGCTCTGTATTTTACGTCGTAAGGAATAAAAAGGGAGATGGGAACAGGGGCTTTTGCATAATCGCTGGGGGTGCATCCGAAGGCGCGGAAAAATGCTCTTGTGAACCCATCCACACTGCCGAAGCCAAGAGAAAAGGCTACATCTGTGATGCGGCAGTTTTCATCCCGCAGGCACAGGGCTGCCCGGGAAAGACGCAGCTTGCGGATATATTCTGCCGGCGTTACCGCAAGATGATCCCGGAATAAGCGATAGGAATACCATGGGGAGAAATGGGATACCTGCGCCAGATCGGACAGGGTGATCCTTTTATCCAAATTTTCTTCAATATAATCTTGCATCCGCTGGACGGCCAAAACCTGTTCCATCATTTTACTTCCCTCCTTACAGCTATCATTTTACTATATGGAAAAGGAATTCTCTCGACGATTCTTGCTGTTTTATGCTTTTGGGGCAGATTTTCTTTGGTTTTTAGAAAAATCGAAAAAAGTTGAAAAAGGGTGTTGACATTTTGAGAAAGAGGAGTATAATATCTAAATGTGCTTGCAAGAAAGCAAGACAAACTGAGAAAATCGAATCACAGAAGCCGAATTAAATTGAAATGTTTTGAAAGAAAAACGTTGACAAGAATGATCGGAACTGATATAATAACTTTTGCTGATGCGAAATATCAGAAATAAGCACGAAAGAGATTGAAAAAAATCGAAAAAAGTGCTTGACAGACAGAATAACATCTGATAAAATGTTATTCGCTGCTGACAAAGTAGCAAACAAAATAAACTTCGAAAGTGCTTTAAAAAGTACTTGACAAGAAAAAGAAGATTTGATAAAATAATCTTCGCTGCTGAGAAAGCAGAGTTGATCCTTGAAAACTGAACAATGGATATGAACACACAACCCATAG
>CAMBLO010000058.1 GCA_945868505.1 uncultured Clostridia bacterium
AAAGTTTCCCAAAAATACTTGATTTATTTTGGTAAATATGATATAAATGTTCTTGTGAAAAGACATTGAAGAGGAATAGTATGCTTTTGAAGCTTCTTTCAGAGAGTTGTCGGTCGGTGCGAGGCAGCAGAAGAAGAAAGCAGAACTGGCCTTGGAGTTCTGCACCGAACGTGACAAACAAGTAGGATGCAGCGGCAGCCACCGTTATGGGTTTTGAGTGTGCCCGGGAAACACATGGGCAAACTAGAGTGGTAACACGGAGTGTCCCTTCGTCTCTAACTGAGGCGGAGGGGCTTTTTAGTTTTCACAGAAAAATCAAAAAACAAAGGTTTTTTAAGGAGGAATTTACTATGGAGAGTCGCTATGATTTCAGAACCATTGAGAAAAAATGGCGTGCAGAATGGGAAAAGAACCCCATCAACAAAGAAGACGATGTAAAACCCAGATTTTACTGCTTGGATATGTTCCCTTATCCTTCCGGTTCCGGTCTGCATGTAGGCCACTGGAGAGGATATGTATTGTCTGACGTAGTCAGCCGTTATAAAGTGCTGCAAGGCTATCAGGTACTGCATCCCATGGGTTGGGACGCATTCGGTCTGCCTGCAGAAAACTATGCCATCAAAACAAATACACACCCCAGAATTTCTACAGATGCCAATATCCAGAATGCAAAAAGACAGCTCCATGAAATCAGTGCCATTTATGACTGGAATAAAGAAGTAGACACAACTGACCCCAAGTACTACAAATGGACACAGTGGATTTTTGTGCAGATGTTCAAAAAAGGGCTGGCTTATGAAAAAGAAATGCCCCTGAACTGGTGCCCCAAATGTAAATGCGTACTGGCAAACGAAGAAGCTGCCGGCGGTGTCCATGAACGTTGCGGTTCCGTTGTTACAAAGAAAAACCTGCGTCAGTGGATGCTGAAGATCACAGCTTATGCAGACAGACTGCTGGAAGATCTGAATAAGCTGGATTGGTCCGAAAAAGTTAAGAAAATGCAGACAGACTGGATCGGCAAGAGCTACGGTGCTGAGGTTGACTTCAAGGTGAAGGATTCCGATGAAGTGATTACCGTTTATACAACAAGACCTGATACCCTGTATGGTTGTGCTTGTATGGTACTGGCACCTGAATATAAGGGTCTGGATGCTCTGGTAAAACCTGAATGCAAAGCAGAAGTAGATAAATATTGCTATGAAGCTTCCACAAAATCTTCTGTAGACCGTATGACTGATAAAGAAAAAACCGGTGCTTTTACAGGTTCCTACTGCATCAACCCTGTAAACGGAAAGAAACTGCCTATCTGGGTTGCAGACTATGTACTGGCTGATTACGGTACTGGTGCTGTCATGGTAGTAGCTGCTCATGACCAGCGTGACTTTGAATTCGCATCCAAATTCAATCTGCCTATCATTCCTGTTATCTCTCCCGATGGCAAAGATATGGGCGAATTGAAAGAAGCATATACAGGCGAAGGCATTGTAATCAACTCCGGTGACTGGAATGGTATGACTGTTTCCGAAGCAAAGGAAAAAGTACCTTTCCTCATGGAAGAAAAAGGCTGGGGCAGAAAAACAGTCAACTATAAACTGCGTGACTGGGTATTCTCCAGACAGAGATATTGGGGCGAACCTATCCCCATCATCCACTGCGAACATTGTGGTGCTGTTCCCGTTCCCGAAGATCAGCTGCCTGTATTGCTGCCTGAAGTAGAATCCTATCAGCCTACAGACACTGGCGAATCTCCTCTGGCGCATATCGATGAATGGGTAAATACAACTTGCCCTGTTTGCGGTAAACCTGCAAAACGTGAAACAAATACAATGCCTCAGTGGGCAGGTTCCAGCTGGTATTTCCTGCGCTACACAGATCCTCACAACGATAAAGAACTGGCAAGCATGGACGCTCTGAAAAAATGGGCACCTATCGACCTGTATGTGGGCGGTATTGAACACGCTGTACTGCACCTGCTGTACGCACGTTTCTATACAAAATTCCTGTATGATATCGGTGCAGTTCCTTTCGATGAACCTTTCCTGAAACTGTTCAACCAGGGCATGATTACAAAGAACGGCGGTAAGATGTCCAAATCTCTGGGCAACGTTGTTTCTCCCGATGAACTGGTAGAAAAATATGGCTGCGACTCCCTGAGAATGTACGAACTGTTCGTAGGTCCTCCTGAAATGGATTGTGACTGGGATGACAGCGGTATCGATGGCGTATTCCGTTTCCTGAACAGAGTATGGAAGATGGTTTACAACTACAAAGATGCGCCTAAAGCTGCAACAAAAGAAGAAGAATTCATTGTAAACAAGATGATCATGGACGTTACAAACCGTGTAGAATCTCTGGCAATGAATACGATCGTAAGCACATTTATGGAATCCACAAACAAACTGCTGGATGTTGCGAAAAAAGAAGGCGGCCTGTCCAAGGAAACTCTGGAAACAGTTACAGTTATGCTGGCTCCTTTTGCACCCCATATCGCAGAAGAAATGTGGCATGAACTGGGTCACGAAGGTACTGTATTCGATGCCGGCTGGCCCAAAGCAGACGAAAGCAAACTGGTTCAGGATACAGTGGAAATCGCTCTGCAGATCGGCGGCAAGCTGAGAGGCAAAATGGAAATCTCCAAAGATGCTGCAAAAGACGATGTTCTGGCGCAGGCAAAAGAAGTACTGGCTTCCAGAATCGAAGGCAAGACAGTAATAAAAGAAATCTATGTTCCCGGCAAAATCGTGAACCTGATCGTAAAATAATCCAAAAAGCATAAAAAGGGTAGGGTTGATACAACCCTGCTTTTTGTGCTTGCTTGTATCAAAAGAAAGGAGGGGAGAAAATGGCGAAACTTCTTTACATGGATGTAACGATATTCGAAGAGGAGGCATTATTTCAAAAAGGGATGTCTATGATTTCTGTGGAAAGAGGAGAAAAAATACAGAAATACAAAAATCCTATGACCGCCAGACTTTCTTTGGGTGCAGGGGTTCTGTTGCGGATCGCTTTAGACGAATTTGGTCTGGGGGATAAAATAGATCAGATGGAAACTGGAGCCTACGGGAAACCTTATTTGAAGGATATTGCGTTTCATTTTAGTTTGTCCCACTCGGGGCACTATGCAATTTGTGCTTTTTCCAACGCACCCATCGGTGCGGATCTTCAGCAGATCAAGGAAAAACTGCCCGTGCGAACAACACGGATTCTGTCTGCTGCAGAAAAAGCTTATTTGGATAAACTGGCGGAAACAGAACGTATCGAGACATTTTATCGCCTTTGGGCGAGGAAAGAAAGCCTCATCAAATGGGATGGTCGTGGTCTGAACCTTCCCATGGAACAGCTTTCTTTTGTGCAGGATAGAATCCTTGCGGATGCAATGATACTTGAAGGAAAACGGCTGTATTTCAGGGAATATCAGGATTTGCTTCCCCAATATGCCATTTGCCTTTGCGATGAAATTGGAATTTTTTCGGAAAAAATGGTTGAAATCACTGCGAAATCCTTAAAAAATCCTTAAAATAAACAGAAATTCGTTGAAAATAAGGAGATAAATCTTTATAATAATAAGATAAAATAAAAAGTAATATGAGGTTTTAAGCATGAAAAAAATGAAAAAATTCGTATGCGCTGCATTGGCTGCTGCGGTAGCCGTTACAGCCATTCCTACCTATAGTACAAGCGCAGCTACAATTTCTGAATTGCAGCAAAAGCGTAAGAATTTAGCATCCAGTACAGAAAAAGCAAAGAAAGAAATCGAAAGCATTAAAAGCAAACAGCTTTCTGCCGAACAGGAAATGGAAGCCATGGATAAGGTTCTGAATAGTATTCAGGCGGAATTGGATGCGGCAACGGAAGATTTGAATATTCTGACGGCTCAGCTGGCAGCTGCGGAAGCAGAATTAGAAGAAGCTACCAGAAAAAGAGATGAGCAGTTCGAATTGCTTGGGAGCCGTATGCGCTTCCTGCAGCAGAAAGGCTCAACCGGTTATCTGGAAATCCTTTTTGAAGCAGAAAGTTTTTCAGACTTGTTCCTTCGTATGCAGTATGTAAATGATATCATGGGATACGATAAGGAAATTTTGGATGAACTGCAGAAAACTCAGGAAACCATCCAAGCAAAGAAAGAAGAAATCGAAGAAAACCATGCAGAACAGGAAAAAGTTGTAAAACTGCAGGAGGAAAAACTGGCAGAACAACAGGAAATCGTTGATGAAAAGAAAGCTTTGGTTGCATCTTATCAAAACGATGTAAAGAAATACGAACAGATGATTGCGGCAAATGAAAAAGCCGATCAGGAAGTTCTGAGTCAGATTGCAAAGCAAAGCAGCAGCAGTTCCACAGTATATTATACCGGCAACGGCACATTGGGTTGGCCCGTACCGGGTTATTCCAGAATCAGTAGTGGATTTGTTACCCGTACTAGCCCGATTACAGGCAAAACAGAATCCCATAGCGGCCTGGATATTCCTGCAGACTATGGTACACCGATCGTTGCAGCAGAGGCAGGTAAGGTTACATATTCCGGTTGGATGAATGGCTATGGCTATACCATTATCATCGATCATGGCGGCGGTCTGAGTACTTTGTACGGACATAACTCTTCTTTGGTAGCGAAAGTTGGACAGGTTGTCAGCCGTGGTCAGACAGTAGCAAAATGCGGTAGTACCGGTTGGTCTACTGGAAACCATTGCCATTTCTCTGTATTGAAAAATGGTGCATACGTAAATCCTAGTAGTTACTTGTAATTGCATAAGAATGGAAGAAGTGGGATGATGTCAAATGATGTCATCCTGTTTTTTTGTCAATTTTTATCATCAAATCAAATTGGTTAGAGGAATATAATAGATTACCATAATAATATTATGTAAATTATTTGGAATTCAGTGATAATCAATAGGAACATGATGGATATGGATTCTTATAAGTCTGCTAAAACACTGCAGTCAAGGTTTTTTCAAATGATAATCGGTTTAAAAATGCGAAATTGTTTATTCCTTCTCATGGCTTAAAAAGGGCTGAGTTAATGAAAAAAGGCTTCGCCGACTTGTCCTCGGTGAAACCTTCTTTCGATTGCGAGTATGCTACAACCTATAAATTTCCTAAATCTGAGTTCAGTTATAGCGATGTTGAAAAATTCTTTGTATAATCATTATATCATAGATGGCGTAAAAACAATACAATTTTTCGCAAAAGAAAGGCAGTTTCACGAAGTAAATG
>CAMBLO010000059.1 GCA_945868505.1 uncultured Clostridia bacterium
TCATTGATGAAGGCACAGGAGACAGATACAACCTCTGCCAGAGCCATTATTTTGACAGGCTGTATACGGAGGACGGCATTCCCAGATACAAATGGGACGGAGAGCGGGTTATGCTGCGGAGTAACGCGGAAATTGAGGCGGACAGAGAGAATCTGCTGAATTACACACCGGAACCCACACAACTTGACCGCATCGAAGCGGCGGTGACAGCCAAAAACGAGGAAATCGTCCAAGCCGCCATCGACAATTACACACTGGAACTCATGGAAGGGGGAATCTTATGAGTACGTTAGTTGAAAGCCTGAGAAGGCTTTTTTTAAATGGAAAAGTGATAATGGAAAAGTTGGAGCAGATGCAGAAGGATGGGAAGATTACCGCAGAGGAATTTTCCTATATCACGGCAGAGATGGAAGCTTGAGAGGGGTGAAGAAATGACAATCTATCAGATTTTATGCCTGCTTGGCGTGCCGACCATCATCCTTGGCGGGTTCAAATATCTCCATTCCATGGTGAAAAAGAATGCCGCCGATAATATGGCAGTCAAAAAAGGCGTGCAGGCCCTTCTTCGCAGCCAGATGATCGCTGACTATAATAAGTGGAGCGAAAGAGGGTATGCGCCCATCTACGCCAGGGAGAATTTCGAAAACTGCTGGGTGCGGTATCATGCCCTTGGCGAAAATGGCGTGATGGATGATTTGCACGAAAAGTTTTTGAATCTTCCAACGGAAGCGGAGTGAGGCGGATATGGCGAAAACAAGATTCAATAAAAAGACATTTACCAAAAGAGCGGTGCGGGCCATCCTGTTCATCGCTCTTTTTGATTTGCAGTTGACCTATGTTCTGGCCTTTCTGGGGAGGGAGCAGATTGCAGAGACATTATCCGGCAATATCACCGATACGATTATCGGCGTGATGCTTGGGTATTTTTTGAAGTCCTTCTTTGAAACCAGAGAGGAAGAACGGGTGAAGCTGGAAAGGGGAGAGTTAAATGAATGAAACAACAAAAATCACAATTCAAAACCTGCTGACAGTTAAGAGTATTGTGACCATCATCCTGACGGTCATTTTTTCTTATCTGGCTGTCGTGGGGCGTATCAGCGGAGAACAGTTTTTGACGATTTTCTCTGTGGTGGTGGCGTTCTACTTCGGGACACAGTACCAGAAGGGGAAGGAAGGTGTAGAGGATGGGGAATAAAAAAAGACCGCGAGGGGCGGTCTTAAATAATAGTGCCATCGGGAAATTCAAACTCTGCACGCCAAATACATCCAAGGACTTCGGCAATTTGTTCCAATTCTTCTTTGGTGAGTGTGTTTCGCTTTACCTTTTGGTTTAAATTGGATGGAGTTGTACCAATTCTTCTTGCAAGTTCTGCTTGGCTGATACCTTTATATGACAGTGCCATGCCGATTTTTTGTTCTATTGTCATTTAAGCACCTCCTATCTGTTTATATTATATAGCGATTGCTAAATTAAATCAAGCAAAATAGAAAAAATGTTTAGAAAAACATAAATAAAACACTTGACAACGTTTAGCAAATGCTGTATAATAAAACCATAGAAAGGAGGTGGAAACAGATGAACAACAAAAAAAGCCCTATCAACTGGATTGAAATAGCAGTTCAATTCCTGACAGGGCTAGCAACCGGAATAGTCCTCATGATTATTGACAGGTTGCTTGGATAGCAGGAGGGGCAAAAGCCCCTTCTCATCCAAAGAATACCACATTGTTCATCTGTTGTAAATATGAAAATGCTGTTGATTGTGTCAATCGCTATTGCAGTTGGTTTCATTTGCAAAAATATTTATAAGAATCGGTAACGCAGAAGGGCAAGGAGGTTTTAATATGCTGATTAAATTTGATGAAAAATATTTGACAATATCCTCTGAAATAACAAATTATGCAAAGCGTGAGGAAATGGAAAAAATTCAGCAGCTTTGCGGTGAAATTGTTGAAGTGATTAAGAGCGTTCGAGAAAGAAGGGTTGTGAAAGTATGAATGAATTGCAGATTTTTAACTACAACGGCAACGAGGTTAGAACTATCCAGAAGGATGGCGAACCTTGGTGGGTGCTGAAAGATGTGTGTAGCGTATTGGATTTATCGGATACAAACAAAACAGCAGAGAGGTTGGATGTTGACGAGCTGACCCGAATTAAATTCGTGACAGGTGGTCAGAACAGAGAAATGCTTTGTATCAACGAAAGCGGCTTATACAACGTCATTCTCCGCAGTGACAAGCCAGAGGCGAAGCCTTTCCGCAAGTGGGTTACATCTGAGGTACTGCCCTCCATCCGCAAGCATGGGGTGTATATGACCCCTGAAACACTGGAGCAGGCAATTTTGAACCCCGATATGATGATTAAGCTGTGTACGGCTTTGAAGGACGAGCAGGACAAGAATAAGGCGTTGCAGGCAGTCAATTCCTCGCTGACGGTCGATAACCAGATTATGAAACCGAAAGCGGACTATTTCGATGAATTGGTTGACAGAAATCTGCTGACAAATTTCAGAGAAACGGCAAAGCAGCTGCAGGTTAAGGAAAAGGATTTTATCAGATTCCTGCTGGAGAAAAAATATATCTATCGTGATAAGCGAGGGAAGATTCAGCCTTGTGCCGATAAAAACAACGGTCTGTTTGAAGTAAAGGAATTTTCCAATGAGAAAACGGGCTTTGCAAGCACGCAGACCTTGATTACCCCAAAAGGGAGAGAAACATTCAGATTGCTGTTTTTGAAGGCAAGCGCATAAGCAGAAAGAGCGTTCGAGAAATCGGGCGCTTTTTTATATAAAAAAAGAAAGAAGGTATAACATGACGAATAAGGAATTTATTGAAACCATCGGCAGAGCGGCTGTGGCGGAATATGAGAGGTTTAAAATCCTGCCCTCTCTGACAATCGCACAGGCTATCTTAGAAAGCAACTGGGGGAAATCTATGCTGTCCCAAAAGGCGTTTAACTTCTTCGGGATGAAGGCCGGAACCGGTTGGAAGGGTGCTACATATAACTCCAAAACACAGGAGCAGACGAAGGCAGGACAAGCCTTTATCGTCAATGCTGTATTTCGTGCGTATCCGAATGTGCAGGCAGGCATCAGGGGGTATTATGTGTTCTTGCAGTATCCCAGATATGCCAATCTGAAAGGTGTGACGGATTATAAGGAGGCTTGTAGGCTGATTAAGGCCGATGGCTGGGCAACGGATGTAAGCTATACAGATAAGCTGGTCAGCCTGATCGAAAAGTATGGACTGACAAAGTATGATGAGGAGGTGCTGGAAGTGGTAGAAAAAGATAAGATCATTGTAGACGGTAAAGAGTGTAAAGTAAACATGATACGCAAGGACGGCGTTACCTACATCAAAACAAGGGACATTGCAGAACTGGTAGGCTATCAGGTCGGCAGTCAGGGTAAAGTGCCTGTGCTGGAAAAAGTGTAAGACGAGAAAAGCCCCTTCGGAGAAATCCGATGGGGCAGATTTATTTTGCTTCTCTTTGCATTTTTTCGTCAATGGCTTCTTTGATATAACCGTTTACAGTTTTATTGGCATTTGTAGCAGCGGCTTTAATTTCTTCGTATTTTTCTTTTTGAACATCCAACGGAATGCGTTTCAGATTCTTCTTTGCATAATCATATCGAGATTGTTTTTGAGATTCAGTTAATGCCATAATAAAAACCTCCCCTTTTTTACCTTGCAAATAAATTATACTATATAATAAAGAATATGTACATGTGCAATTTAAATAAAAATACATGTACATGTTTGTTATATATGACCATTGAATACATGTACATGTTCTGTTATACTATCATTGTAAGGCAGAGGAAAACTCTTACAGAAGGAAGTGAGGAAATGGAAATGACAACAGCAGAACTCAACCAGTACTTAGAAAACATCGCAAAACTGATTGAAGCAACAGCAGAAAATGCAGAAGCCGCCGCTAAAATCGTCAGAGATAGCAAGGTGAAAGCATAAAAAAAGAAACAGGTTGACGACGACCAATCACAAACCTGTTTCAAACCACAAAGGGTAGCCAGTAAGCCTTACTACTGGTTACCTTGATTATAACAAGTGTAAGGCTGAAAATCAAGGAGGACATATCAAATGGAATTAACGGTTGCAGAAAAGAAACTTTGCATAAAAGAATATGCAGGACAGAGAGTAGTAACATTTGCTGATATCGATACTGTGCATCAAAGGGCAGTTGGGACAGCATCCAGAAACTTTAGAGAAAATAGAAAAAGATTTATTGAAGGCGTGGATTACTTTGTTCTGATTGGTGATGCACTCAGGGATTATAAACAATCGACGAATTTCGTCGGTCGTCGAATTAACGAGTTGCATTTGATTACTGAAACAGGCTATCTCATGCTAGTCAAATCTTTTACTGATGATTTGGCTTGGTCGGTACAACGTGAATTAGTAAACCACTATTTCAGAAACAGAGAAGAGAAGGTTGAGAAACCAAAGCCTAAAAGGAGAGAAGTGGTAGATATTCCGGATAATCCAGAATTTCAAGCGGCATTTGCTGAGATTAAAAAGCTGTTAGCTGCGGTTGATGTTTCTGTACAATGTGTGAATCGTTATGTGCCAGAGCAAAAGGCTATGGAATATGCACGATTATCTACTGATATCGCATTCAAGTTAGCGTCATTGGTTTCTGATTTGACAAGGATTAGATATAAAACAATTCCAGAACCATATTAATAATAATGTGCCTGTGCTGACGAAAGAATGAGCTGCCGAGGATTCCTCGGATGTTCAAAAATCATTTTCGTGAGGTCAGGAAAATGATATAATAAAGGCGCATGTACAGTCATCTGGTTTTGCCTTTCTTAAAATTGCGCTACGGCAAAAGCGCAAACGCCCCGACTGGTAACCGGGGCAACCTGGGTCTTTAGCTCAGTTGGTCAGAGCATCCGGCTCATAACCGGACGGCCCTCGGTTCAAGTCCGAGAAGACCCATTTTAAAAAGAAATGCCCCTCTTTCGAGGGGCTGTTTTCATTATTCTGTGAATAATTCTTTGCCTAGGCTTGCCGTGTATTTTGCGCCGGCTGTGAAGCCTTTCTCTTCGATTTCCACAATCAGATCATTCAGCATTTCTTCTGCTGTGAA
>CAMBLO010000060.1 GCA_945868505.1 uncultured Clostridia bacterium
TCTTTCCGCAAATTTCTGCAAAAAAATGCAAATTTTCTATTTTCTGATTTATTTCTCTATGGTACAATATCCACAAACCGAGTTTGTGGAGCAGCCGCTTACAGCGTCTTGCCGCTGTTCCACAGTGGATGATACAATTCGCAAGCAAAGCTTGCTCATACCACGACTTGGAAAAGGTAATGTCGGCTGTGCCGCCGCTTCCTTTTCCTGCGGATGCGGAAATAAAGTATCTAAGAAATGTATATTATTTTTATCATAACAGGAGGTATATATGAAACAGGACATGATTTTGATTCTGGATCTGGGCAGCGAAGAAAATCCTAAGATTGCCCGCGAGATTCGTGCATTGGGCGTTTATACAGAAATTCATCCCCATGACATTACTGCTGCAGAACTGGCTGCTCTGCCCGGCGTAAAGGGCATCATCCTGAATGGCGGCCCCAACCGTGTGGTAGATGGTGTTGAAATTGACGCCAGCGAAGCTGTTTACGGCGCAGGTCTGCCCATCCTGAAAGCAGACCACAAGGGCGGTGCCGCTTTCCCCGCAGATGATGCAGAAAGAGAAGCTGTTCTGAAACATTTCGTTTTCGATACATGTAAAGCAGAAGCAAACTGGAACATGGAAAACTTCATCGCAGACCAGATCGAACTGATCAGACGTCAGGTTGGTGACAAAAAGGTATTGCTGGCACTGTCCGGCGGCGTTGACTCTTCCGTTGTTGCTGCCCTGCTGATCCG
This sequence comes from uncultured Clostridia bacterium, assembly GCA_945868505.1. Taxonomy (GTDB): domain Bacteria; phylum Bacillota; class Clostridia; order Lachnospirales; family Anaerotignaceae; genus Anaerotignum_A. The sequence goes on from CAMBLO010000060.1 coordinate 739, forward strand.
TGCCATTGGCAAACAGCTGACATGTGTTCATGTAAACCATGGTCTGCTGCGGAAAGGTGAACCTGAACAGGTTGTAAAAGTATTCCGCGATGAAATGGATGCAAACCTGGTTTATGTTGACGCTGTTGACCGTTTCTTAGACAAATTGGCAGGCGTTGCCGATCCCGAACAGAAACGTAAGATTATCGGTGCTGAATTCATCCGTGTATTCGAAGAAGAAGCCCGCAAACTGGAAGGCATCGAATTCTTGGGTCAGGGTACGATCTACCCCGACATCATCGAATCCGGTACAAAAACAGTAAAAGTTATCAAATCTCACCACAACGTAGGGGGGCTTCCCGAGGACCTGAACTTTGCACTGGTAGAACCCCTGAAAATGCTGTTCAAAGACGAAGTGCGTGCCTGCGGCAAAGCTCTGGGCCTGCCAGACAGCATGGTTTACAGACAGCCCTTCCCCGGCCCCGGTCTGGGTGTTCGCTGTCTGGGTGCTATCACAAGAGACAGACTGGAAGCTGTTCGTGAATCTGATGCCATCTTGAGAGAAGAATTTGCGAAAAACGGTCTGGAAGGCAAGGTATGGCAGTACTTCACAGCCATCCCCGATTTGAAGAGCGTTGGCGTAAAAGACAACAAACGTGCTGACGAATGGTGTGTCATCATCCGTGCTGTTAATACCATCGATGCTATGACAGCTACTGTTGAAAACGTTCCTTTCGACCTGCTGCAGCATATCACAACTCGTATCACAAGCGAGGTTGCAGGCGTAAACCGCGTGCTGTTCGACCTGACTCCCAAGCCTACAGGCACCATCGAATGGGAATAATGACAACTAATATAGCAAAAACAAATTATCCTCATAGGGGCAAAAATGTTTATCCTTTTTGCTTCGAATAAAACTCAATAAAACCACCAAAGACCTTGCTCATCTGCAAAGATGGTCGAGGTCTTTTTATATTTCGGAATCCGTCAATCCCCCCCAAAAAACACCTCACCCACCAAAAAAACAGACGGAATCCGGACGGAATCCGCCCTATTCAATTCTATCTTTATCCGTTTAAAAAACATTGTAATTCCGGGCTTTTTTGGCGTTTTCATTGAGAATAAAAGCAGTTACGAATTCCGTTTTTTAGATTAAGTGGGAAGAGATTGAAAGAGATTGGATGTGGAAAGCTGGGGTGAATTCCGACAGGTTGCAAAGGGGAAAAATTTTTGAATATATCGTGTATAAATTCGTTTTTAGATGACCTCTCAGACGCTAATGATTTTTGCCCTAAACAGGATAAAGGAGTTTTGCCATGACATAGTACTTTTTTAATAACCCTTTTTTCGGAAAATTTTTCGGAAAAATGTATTAAATCATAGACCAATTCAAGTTAAATCCTATTTAAACATCGTATTTTTCGGTTTAAGTAATCATATTTTCCGAAAAATGATTAATTTTTCCGAATTTTTTCCGAAAATTTAATTTTTCGGAAAATTTTTCGGGAATTATCCGAAAAATCCATTATATACGAAAAGAAATACCATTCGGAATGTGTCAGAAATGGCTAATTTACGGCAATTCATCGTTTTTCCGAAAAATGATTTACATCTCCGAATTTTTTCCGGATATTCATTTTTTCGGAAAATTTTCCAGTAGAAAGGAGTATATTATGAGACCACAAAAAATAAAAGACCGCTGCACAAAGAAAAAACTCAGCAAATGTGAGGACATTACCCGTACTTTCGACAAAATCCAAAAAGAAATTATACAAAGTCAATTCGCGGAGTTAATCCTGCGCAAAATGACGATTATAATGCCAGTCGTGCAGAAAAATCCTTGGAAGTAAATCGTCTTCTGGGATTGCGCAGAGCCGAACTCCGCAGATTAAAAATTGCCGATATCAATTTTATCGCAAACGATTACGCGGAAATCCACACAAAAGGAAAAGGTGGCAAACAAAATATAAACATTCTTCGCACTGCCGATGAGGTATCGGAAATTAAAAATTATGTGAATGAAGCGGTGAAACAGGGAAGATTATTTCTGCTTACACCGGATGAAATGAAAAATGACGCCGATTTACATCATATGCGCGCATTACGTGCGCAGGATGTGTATTCTGCCGTCTGCCGGGATATGCAGGAATATCCAGAACGCCGTGATTTTTATAAAAATGAAATACAAAAAGCCTTTGCAGTCAATGGGAAAAAATTACGAGAAAATCTGGACACCCCCTACCGCTGCAGAGGCGAACACCGAAAACAGCTTATAAACATGGAACAAGACACCATATTCGACCGGGTAGCAGTCTTATATGTATCTTGCTACGTGACCAATCATTTCCGGTCGTGTGTTACCATTCAACATTATCTAATCAAAAAAAAGGATTGTGATTTTTATGGCAAAAAAAAGAAAAAAGAAATTTAAAATTTCAAATCGCCCACTTAAAATCAGACTTATCGCTAGTCTTTGGGACGATGGCGGATATCTGCAAAGAGTGGATTACTTATGTGACGGTGAATTTAAGTACATTAACGTTTCTTATTTGCGAATTGAAGGAAATCCAACAAACGGTGAAAAAAAACATGTAATTCGTTGGTTGGAAAAATACCACCCAAATCGAACCCATATAATTAATGACCCAGAATATGAAGATTGGTATAAAATTCGTTGCTTAAATATGAACCCTGATGTGGTGTACGGCTTCAAAGAGGAATGAAAATAAAAAAGAGTCCATTCATGCAAATCATGTAGTGGGCTCTTTTATTAACATTTCTATCAATTGGAGGACAATCTGCTTTTCTTCTAAGCTCAACTTTCTATACTTCTTCAGTAACTTTATTTCTTCCAGAATGCAGTCTGTCCGTTCCATGAAATCATCATACCCGACCAGAAAATCAACAGATACCCCAAAGTATTCGGCAATCTTCATCAAAGTATCATAATCCGGTTGATGCTTAGCATTTTCGTAATTTGAAATCGCAGTATATCCGTACCCTAGATGCTTACTCAATTCTACTTGCGTAATGCCTTTTATCTTCCTCAGATATTTAAGCCTTTCTGAAAATTTATTCAAAACCACGCCTCCGGTTCACAACTCATCCATCCCCCTTTATTATACTCAGATATTTAGACATATTCAATAAAAAATTGAGCATCTATACTTTTTGTAAGGAAAGGTGATGCGCCGCTACGATGAGTTATGAACCGCTATTCAGAACAATGAAAGAAAAAGGGATTACATCTTACCAATTACAAAAAATGGGCTTTAACCGGGCAACCTATTATTCCATTAAAAGCGGTAAAAGTGTTTCAACAAACACGATTGCATTGCTTTGCAAATTATTGGAATGCCGTGTCCAGGATGTTATCGAGTATATTGATGATGAGGCGAAATAGAGACTGAACAACACATAAGTCTCTATTTTTTTATTCCAACATCCCACAAGATATTCACAAAGGTTTTTTCAACCTTTAGCATTTTTGTCCAAAGTATTTAGTGTTCCTGTTCGTATTTCTGAATCAGTTTATTCAGCGTGGGGCGTGAAATACCTAACACTGCTGCAAGCTGCACTTTGTTCAATTCTCTGTTTTTATATTTTTGATACTTTTCCTCGAAATTGTCAATTTTAACCTCCTTGCGCCCTTTGTACTTCCCCTGTTTTACTGCAAGGGCGATTCCTTCCCGCTGCCGTTCTAAAAGATTTGTTCGCTCAAATTCCGCAATAGCCCCAATCATGGTAAGCATAAGCTTTCCTGTCGGGGTACTACTATCAATATTCTCTTTATTGCTTACCAGATGCACCCCTTTCGCGTTGAGCATTTCCACGATATTCAAAAGGTCTTTTGTACTGCTGTCAAGGCCGGATGATAAATGACCGAAAACGCCGAGAGATAATTGACCCAATC
>CAMBLO010000061.1 GCA_945868505.1 uncultured Clostridia bacterium
TTGTACCAGACTATGAGTCTTTTTTATCTGTTGCACTTAGATTGTAAATTCAAGCGTAAAAAAATACCAGCACAGAATTTTTTATCTAAAAATTCTGTGCTGGTTCTCATTCCCGGAAAAATTCCGTTTCTGTATTTATACGCACGAAATATTAGCTTCTTTCAAGGATATCCCTACAGAAATATTGTATACGAAATCCGAATCTATTGCAAACCGAAAAATTAAAATTTTTTCTATGTCTCTTTGTATAAAAAGCGCATAGTGTTTTTTCATAGAAACAAACTTCTATAAAAGAAAAAGCCATTTCATCCTTGCCAAGGCAGATTATAAATGGCTTATTATAGTTTAAATCATAATTTTACAGGAATACCTACATTTTTTAGCCAGCTATTCAGTTTAGGCTCATGCTTATTTTCCAATTCTTCAAATTTACCGAATACAGGAATCGCCTTAGGGATGACCTTCACCTCAAAGGGCATATCTGGCCCCATTTCCCCATCCACCGTAGATTCCATGATCTTAAAAGTCTCATCCAGACATTCGATCTTGAAATAATTGTCCTTTAAATACAGAACATTTTTATCGTGGATATGTTCCCCTGTAATCATTTTCATCAAAACAGGTGTCATTTCGATGAGGGGACGGCCCTTGATGGCAATGAACTCAAATTCTCCATCGGTAATAGATGCTTCCGGAGAAAGGTTCGTAAAGCCGCCCGTTCCTGCGGAATTGAGAATCATGTAAAAATACAAATCCTCTTCAATGACTTCCTTGCTGGTGGTGATACGGAAAGGAATCTTGCGGAACTGAGGGAGCTGCTCTACCCCTTTTAAATAGTAGGAAAGGCTGCCCAGAGCATTTTTTACATCCTTATCCACCGTCTGAGAAACATTGGTGAAGAAACCACCGGCACAGACATTGATAAAGAAGATGGAATCATTCACCAGACCCAAATCGATATCCACAGGCTTTGTAGAAACGATGGTTCTGCAAACCTCCTCCACCTGTCCGCTCTTAAAGCCCAGATAAGTGGCGAAGTCATTGGCTGTGCCGGAAGGGATGATGCCCAAAGGAATATGCAGACCCCTCCGCATCATGGCATTCAGCACAATATTCACCGTACCATCCCCGCCGGAAGCAACGATGATATCGTAATTGGGGTCCATCTGGGCAATGTGCTTATCAATATCCCCGGGGTGGAGGGTGCGGAAGGGATGGACTTCATAGCCCCCCTCCTGAAAGACGCCAATGCAGACATCCAAATCAAATTTAAAACTCTTATTCCCGGAAAAGGGATTGTAAAACAATTTCAACTTTTTCATACAAAAACAACCTTCTTTCAAAAAGAAAATCAAACTTTCATGCATGAAATGCGGCAGCCTACACTGCCAATGGCATTGAAAACACTTTCGTATTCTTTACATCTGCTCCGGTGCGGAAATGCCCAGCAGACGCAGACCTTCCTTCAGCACTGTTTTCACTGCCACAACCACCGCCAGACGAGCCTGTCTTACTTCGGGTTCGCTGTTCAGGATGGGGTTGTCATGGTAGAACTTATTGAAAGCCTGAGAAATGGCAACCAAATGTCTTGTAACAACGGAAGGTTCCAGCTTGGCTGCCGCATCCTTGATTTTATCAGGGAAGGCTTCCAGCAGCTTGCAGACATCCAGAGATGCCCCATCGGACAGAGTTGTAAAATCAACGTTTTCAAAATTTAACTCCCCTGCACGTTTCAGGATGGAACAGGCACGAGCGTGGGTATACTGTACGTAAGGGCCTGTTTCGCCGTCGAAGTTCAACATTCTTTCCCAAGAGAACACAACGTCCTTGATTCTTGTGTTATACAGGTCATTGAAAATAACAGCACCGATACCAACCTGTTTTGCAACCTCGTCTTTATTTTCCAGATTGGGGTTCTTTTCTTCGATGATGCGTTTTGTTTCGGCGCAAGCCTGATTCAGCAGGTCTTCCATCAGTACAACATGACCGTGGCGGGTGGAAAGCTTGCCGCTGTCCAGAGAAACCAGACCGAAGGGTACATGAATCAAATCTTTGTACCAGTCATAACCCATTTTATGGATAACCTCGAACCACTGGGCAAAGTGCAGGTTCTGATCCAATGCAGTCAGGTAAATGCACTTGTCGAAATTGTATGTTTTCTTGCGGTACAGCGCCGCAGTAATATCTCTTGTAGCATACAGTGTACCGCCGTCCTTACGGATAATCAGGCAGGGAGGCATATTCTTATCCTCCAAATCTACGATCATGGCACCTTCTGATTCCTTCAGCAGACCTTTTTCCTTCAATTCTTCCACAACGGCATCCATTTTGTCATTGTAGAAGGATTCCCCTGTGTAAGCATCGAATTTCACGCCCAGCATTTCGTAAACACGTTCAAATTCCTTGATGCTGATATCATAGAACCATTTCCACAGGGTCAGGGCTTCTTCGTCCCCTTCCTGCATCTTTACAAACCACAGACGAGCTTCATCGTCCATTTTCAGCTCAGGATGCTTTTCTGCTTCATCATGGAACTTAACATAAATCCGCATCAATTCCTGAATACCGTCTTTTTCCACGGCTTCCTTGCTGCCCCAGTTTTTGTAGGCAACAATCAGCTTGCCGAACTGTGTGCCCCAGTCCCCCAGATGGTTGACACCTTCGCAATGGTAGCCCAGTTCTTCATGAATTTTGTAAATAGCGTTACCGATTACCGTAGAGCGCAGATGACCTACATGGAAGGGCTTTGCGATATTGGGAGAGGAATAGTCGATGACAACGGTCTTGCCTGCGCCCATATCACTTTTGCCGTAGTTTTCTTTCTGTTCCAAAACAGCGGAAAGCACCTGCTTTGCGTAAACACCCTTGTCCACAAAGAAGTTAATGTAAGCACCAACTACTTCCATTTTTGCAATGAAATCGGGCTTTTCAATTTTTTCGATCAGCTCATTGGCAATCATCGGGGGTGCTTTGCGGAAAACCTTCGCCAGACGGAAGCAAGGGTAAGCAAAATCCCCCATTTCCTTTTTCGCAGGAATTTCCACAGCCGCAGCCGCATCCTCTACGGAAATATCCGCAGCTGCAGCCAGAAGTTTTGCAATTTCTATTTTAAAATCCATAAATTTTCCCTCCAAAAAATCCCTTTGCAGAAAGGGACATACTTCTATTTACTGTAGCATAAAAATGGCGGAAAATCAAGGGTTTCGGTTCTAGCTGAAGGCTATCGGCTTCGGAATTTCTCGAAATGCGCCCAGTCGGGCGAAAATCCGCTTCTGCAAACCTTCTGCCCGCCCGTTTGGAACTACATTGGCAAAACAAAAATACCCTTTCTTACTTTTTGCGCACAAAAAGTAACAAAAAGCCTGGGAACCACGTCCAAGGTTCCCAGACCCTCCGTGGGATTCAAGGGGAACAAAGTTCCCCTCGAAACACCCTTCCCCACAGTGCCTTACGGCATAGAGAAAAGCGGCGGCGGTGCGCCTGCTACAGAATTGTAGCATTTCGGCAAAATATTCTGATTTCATGTTATCCTATATAAAAAGGGAGGTTTTTAAAATGAATGAAATGCACCAAAAGCTAAGAGTTTTAGAAAAAATGACCCATGAATTGGACTGTATCTGCGGATTGGTTTATGTGTTAAAAGATGCTATTTGGAAAAATGAAGAAGAATTGAGTATACATTATTCAATGGCAACTTTTTATATCAGTGAACAACTGAACGATTTTGAAGAAAAATTAGACACACTACTGGAAGAATTATTCGATGCTTTCAGAAATTTAAAGCAATCCATATAAGCCTGCCCCAAGGACAGACAGCAAGCCTTGCCGGAAAGGCACTTTATATTGCCCGAAGGGGCTCATGGGGAAGGGATTACTAAGGGAAACGACGTTTCCCTTAGTTCGTTAGAGGGTCTTTTGGAGGCGCTTTGCGCCTCTGGCTAGCATCGCAAAGCGATGCAATGGGAGAACCATACGAAAGGTTCTATGGCGGCTTGCTTCCTAGGAGCGTAGCGACCATTTGGCTTTTTGCAACTTTTTTTCAAAAAAAGTTGGGGAAAGGCTGTTTTTTTGCCGAGAAACATCCGGGGGTGGGCGAATGCTCCTATTCACCGACCGCCATTTTCGCCGAATGGCGCAAGTTTGGATTCTCAGCAAGCGAGAACTTGAATTTCAAGCGAAAGACGCCAACCCACCAACCATCCTCATAAAAAAACGACCCAAAGCACAAGCCTTGGGTCAATTCTTTTATTAGCCGTATTTTACCGTAAGGTTTACATAAGAAATATGCTCCCGCATA
>CAMBLO010000062.1 GCA_945868505.1 uncultured Clostridia bacterium
GAACTCGCGACCCTCGCCTTGGCAAGGCGATGCTCTACCACTGAGCCACTCGCGCGCATATATGGTGCCCAGAACCGGAATCGAACCAGTGACACGTGGATTTTCAGTCCACTGCTCTACCAACTGAGCTATCTGGGCATAATAGAAGATATTTTTTTATGAAGCTGCCCGAGACCGGGATCGAACCGGTACGGGTGTTACCCCGCAGGATTTTAAGTCCTGTGCGTCTGCCAATTCCGCCACTCGGGCAAATCTTGAAATCTTGCGTTGTTTTCAGCCGCTCAATTAATATACCAAATGAAACAAACTTTGTCAACAACTTTTTTCATTTTTTTCAAAAAAGTTTCCCTGCCCGAAAAAAGAGCAGGGAAATCAATGGCTATTCTATATCTGGAGCAGTGATAAAAGGCTTCGTCGCATCTTTTGCTTTTAACGCAAAACTGCCGCTTCGCAAGGACTCCGCTAATCCTCCATCCCCCATGGTATAAAGCACCTCTCCGTCGGCATTTCTGCCTTCCAGAAAGTAGTCTGCAGGTTCATTTTCAGGCAAATCGATTTCAAAACAAACAATTCCATTTTCATCCACCTGCCCACTGCTTTTTCGCAGCTTCCAAACTCCCTCGTCATTCCATTTTCCATATACACAAGCCACTTCTGCAATTTCAGAATTTCTGCAAAGTCCAACAAAATGCTTCCCATCCACAATGATTCCCCCAATCTCTTCCTGAAGCGTCCAAAGACCGGAAGTTCCTTTCTCCTGCAATGTCCAAAGCAAGCCCTTTTTCTCCACAGGCGTAAAAATCAGCCCATCCGGTTGACGCCCTACCAACATTTTCCCGGTCTCCGTCTCATATTCCAGCACAATACCCCCGTAAGACTCTCTGTGATGTCCTTTCTCATAAGCCTGATAAACACCTTCCGGACTGAAAAACAACTCTTGTACACGAATATGGGCAAACCCAAGCACTCCCACAATCAAAAAACAGAGCAGAATTTGTTTTTTTCGTTTCATCCCTTTGCCACCTCCCCTGTGTCCAAATCTATCTGCAATATCAGTTCTCCCCAATACAGCACCAGTGTTTTCGCCTCCTTGGGCACAAAACAAATGCGTTGTCCCTTGCTGCCTGAAACAAAATTTGACCGAAAGCCTCCTGTACCAATATGCATATTTTTTCCTGCTTCATCCAAAATGATGCTGTCCACATCTCGAAAAACCAGAATACTTTTCGCAAAGGGATTCCGCTTCACTCTATAACGAATATCCAATGTGCCATCCTCATGGAGCTTCGTTCCATCCAAAATCAATGTATCATCATAGCTTTTGAACTTCTTTTCTACTGTAAAAACCACTGGGCTGTCGGTAATTTCTCTATAATCACTATATAAAGGCGAAACCACGCTATATCCTAGATACAACAATGTCATAAACGTTCCCAAAAACGCCACCAATACAAGTCCCTTTGCCAGATGCCAGATCCACCCAAGCAGAGGGCTATGCTCTTCATTGAGGGCCCTTCCGATTTCCGCCGCATCCCCCATATAAGCCACCGATAGATATTCCGCCGCAGCTTCATCCATGCCCTCTGCCATCAAATCCTCCCGCATATCCTCCATGTGCTCCGTCAATTCCCGACGGATGGCCTTATGGTCATATTTGAATTTCACAAAGGAAAGCACTTCGTCAATGTAATTCTCCCATTTTTTCTCTTCCATCCTTTCACCCCTCTCAGGCGAAGCCTCTTGCCCCAATGACCCGATTCACAGTGCCGCTGAAAACCTCCCATTGCTTTTTTTCCTCCACCAACTGGGCTTTTCCCGCCGCCGTAATGCGGTAATATTTTCGTTCCTTGCCGTTTTCCGCCTTGGCGCGGTAGGACTTCACATACCCCTGATTCTCCATCCTGTGCAGGACAGGGTACAGCGTCCCCTCCTTGAATTGGAATACGTTCTGGCTCCGCTCCTTCAATTCCTTGATGATTTCATACCCATAACAGTCCTTTTCTTCCAGCAAAGCCAACAGCATCAAAACCGTGCTGCCGCCGATCAAATTTTTATCCATAACCTTCCCTCCTCAATCTGCTTTTTTCATTCCATAATCATAATCGCCGATCCAGCAATTCCCCTCGTCATCAATGCCATCCCGGTACAAAACATTTCCATTCTTGTCTCGCCCTTCCAAATACGTACACTGTATGCTTTTAACACTGCCATCTTCATATTTCAGCCGTTTGCTCGTGTCCACTTCCTGATAAAAGAAGCCATCTTCCCCAATCGGATATGTGGCCTTTCCCATATCATAGGTGACCCAATTCCCCTCTGCATCCTCCATCCAATGTCCCCATTTCATCGTCACTTCCGTAACCTCCGGATGTAAGCAAAGCCCCAGCATCATCTGCATATCCTCCTGATAGTAAGCATGAATGGGTACAATATGAAAATACTCTGTGCGAACATCTTCTACGCGCCAAAGCAAGCCCTTTGCCAATTCCACAATAATCAGATATCCCTCTTTATCATAATATACAGGAAGCCTTTTAACTTCTTTTCCAATCATTGTTTCCTGTTCATCTATCATAGAGACGAACTCTCTTTTTTCTGGCTGTTTCCCCAAACCTACATAATATCTTCGTCTGTCTCCCAGCTCCGAATCCTTCTGGAAAAGTATCTTTTCAAAAGGATCATATCCTTCCAGTCTCTGGGCGTCAAAAGCTGCTTTTTCCGGATCGATATACAATCCATTTGCTTTCATTGTCAGAAATACCATAAAAAGAATCGCCAAAACGCAAAAGAGGATTTCTACTTTTCTTCGCTTGGCATTGATCATTTTCTTCATCTTTCTCCCCCTTCCGAAAGATCAATTTCAATGTAATCACAGCCAGATTTATCATAGCCAATATACAGTTTCTTTACATCTTCGGGAAAGTTCTTTATGAAGATCTGATTCTTATAATAAACCCCAGAACCTAATTTATTTTCCACTTCTCCATAAGAATCCTTCATGATTACTTTTTCTTCTACATCTTCATAGGCAAAATTCAACTGAAATCTTGTGATATCGCTTTCGCCGCTAGGGTTCCACTTCTCATTCCAGTTCAAATAGCTAAATCGAACCTCCAGCACTTCATCCTCATAATACAGAATCTCATCAAAATGCAGCTTTGCATCATACCATTCCACTGTCTGATCCACTTCCATGGTATAAACCAACGGACTGACCACCCGCCCCTTATATTCGGCAAAAACACCTTCTGCAATGGCTTTGATGGTTCCGCCCCCATACCAGACCATACATATCAAAAACACCACCACGACCGCCCAACGGCTCACTCTCCAGGCCCACCCCAGCAGCGGGCTATGTTCCTCATTGAGGGCCTTTCCAATCTCTGCAGCATCCCCCATATATTCCACCGCCATGACCTCTGCCACAGGGGCATCCATGCCTTCCGCCTGCAAATCCTCATACAGTTCCTCCATGTGTTCCACCAGTTCCTGCCGAATGGCGTTATGGTCATATTTGAACCTGACTTCCTTCAAAACTTCACTGGCAAATTTGCCCCATAATGCTGATGCCATATCCTCACCCCCTTCCATACCTAGAACTTCTATGTGTTTTTATCATACATAGAAAATCTAGGTATGTCAAGAGGCAAAAAAAGAACAGGCTGTTAAGCCTGTCCTCATTTTTCTGGGCGGAGAAGGATTCGAACCTTCGAAGCTATCGCAACAGATTTACAGTCTGCCCCCTTTGGCCGCTCGGGAATCCACCCATCCGTATATAAAAAGCGAAAGCCCCGTAAGCTTTCAAAATAGAATAGCGTATTGTCACAACCTTAGCTTTGAAAATGTTTGCGAAAAGCCATTCGTAATGCTTTGCATTACTCATGCGTTTGCTCCGCAAACCTATCTAAAACCTCTTTGTCAGCCTGTCTTGCAAGCAATCCATTCTGACAAAAGCTTTTATCTAGCTTTTCTCCGCTTTTCTCCATAGAAAGGAGGTGATCCAGCCGCACCTTCCGATACG
>CAMBLO010000063.1 GCA_945868505.1 uncultured Clostridia bacterium
ATCCGCACTTCGGACATGTATATTTCATCTTTCTCCCCTCCTTACACCGCTCTAAAATCATGGAATTGTTATCCCTAATATCTGGTAAATAATAGGCTTCACAAACGATGCCAAAAATGCCGCAATCGACAAATACAGCGGAAAATCTGGATGCTCCTCTGGCATCCTTTTTATTTTGTTTCTTATCTTCCGAATCAGTTTCATGCCCTCCCCTCCTTACACCGCTTCATATGTTCAATATTATTGAACAATCTGAGCAAAAAAATATTCGTTGATATGTTTTTCCTCAATACACAACAATTCCATTGCCTTTGTAATTTCATCCTGTTTCCAAAAAACACCGCCATTCAGTTTAAGAGACAGTGTTCTCTCAGACCATTCCATCTCCTTTGCAAAGTTTTTCTGTGTTTTAAAAACCTCAACAATTTTCCCTTTCAGCTTACTATAATCGTATGACATTTTATCACCCCCGGCTTTTGTACAATTTCTTTGAACAATTCCAAAATATCATATTTTCCACACATTAGCAATACTTTTATTCAATTTTTTTGAATTTTTTTTGCTGATATTTATTGAACTTTTGTTCAAACCGTGTTATTCTTCCATTAAGGAGGTGAACGAATGAAAAAAACAACTTCTGAACGACTAAAAGAATATATGAATATGACTGGACTTCGACAAGTTGATATTCTGGAAAAATGCAAACCTTTTTGCGATGAACACGATATCCGAATTGGAAGAAATGATTTAAGCCAATATGTTTCCGGCAAAGTTACACCTAGACAAGATAAGTTGTCAATTATTGGTATGGCTCTTGGTGTCAGCGAAGCATGGCTTATGGGATATGATGTTCCTATGGAAAGAATTTCTGACAATATCAAATGTCACCCCCTCCTCATGCAACAAATCGAACAGGAATATGGAAAAAATGCTTCTACTGCATTAAAGCTCTACGTCCAGTTAGATGAAACCGACCAAATCAGAATTACTGAGCGCATGACCGTCCTGCTGGAAGATGAAAAATATTCCTCCAAAGCAAAAAACGGCGCATCACCCGCCTAAATAATATTATTTTCATTGATTTCTGAAAGGAGTACTCCTATGAAAAAGATAGCCTTTGTTATAACTCTATTTCTTTTATCTTTTCCTTTATCAATATACGCAGAGGAGACTGATTTATATAAAGAAGGATACATCACTGGTTATACAGAAGGTTTCGGTTTTGGACATCTCTTTGGTTCGAATGGTGGTTACAACGATGGTATAAGTGATGAGTTTTCATATAATCCACCTTCTAAAGAACCAGAATTCATCGAGGATGACTATGAAAATGGTTATGAGTCAGGATACACTGACGGTCTTAAAGATGGCTATGATTATGGTTATATCAATGCACTTGAATACTATTCTGAGCATCCTGATTCACCTAAGCCATATTCCAACAAAGATTCTAAATTCCCGTACGAAAATGAATATACTACGGCATACTCAAATTCCTATGTTTCCGGCTATAAAGAAGGTTTATATGATATTGATAGAGGATTGAAAGAATACGAAAGTGATGCATTCTATCAGGCTGGTCTAAATCTTGACTCCTCATCCATATATAAACTAATAGGGCAAGCTAATGGTTTTATTGATGGATATACTGATGCTTATGAGCATTTTGAAAATAAAGAAACTTTTCCTTCTAAAAAGAATTTATCTGCATCAGAATCCGAAAAAAAGAATATCGAAGAAGATTTAAGTGAAACCAATAAAGATAATTTCTTTGACCGTCATCCAGAATTATTTTTTATTCTTATTTCTATTGCACCATGGATACTAATTCCGCTCTTAGTCATAATATACTCTTGTCTTAGTGATTTCATCTCAAAAAGAAAGTCAAAATAACAGCAAAATAAAAAATCCCCCATCCTGTTTTCTGCAGGAAATGGAATTAGGAGGTCTTTTTTATGATAGCGATATATGCCAGACAATCCATTGAAAAAAAAGACAGCATTTCAATAGAATCTCAGATCGAATATGCCAAGCGTGAAGTGTTCAACGAAGAATTTAAAATCTATCAGGATAGCGGCTATTCCGGCAAAAATACCAACCGCCCCGCCTTCCATCAAATGATGGAGGATGTCAAAAACGGCAGAATACAAAAGGTTGTTGTCTATCGTCTGGATCGTATCAGCCGCTCCATTCTGGATTTTGCGGATTTCATCAATATTCTGGAATCGAATCAGATCTCTTTCGTATCCGCTACAGAAAAATTCGATACTTCTACCCCCATGGGGCGGGCTATGCTCTATATCATCGTTGTTTTCGCCCAGCTTGAGAGGGAAACCATTGCAGAACGTGTCCGTGATAACTACTATTCCCGTGTCAGAAAAGGTGCCTGGGGCGGCGGCCCCGCTGCCTTCGGCTTCGATCTTGTGAAAACCACCGTTGATGGAAAAAAAGCTACTATCTGCCAGCCCAATGAAAAGATAGAAGTGGTGCGGCGTATCTTTGAATTATACTCCAAACCATATACCAGTCTGGCAGATGTGCAACGGCAGCTCATACGGGATGGTGTTTCCTCCTCCGGCGGCGTAAATTTCGATAATGTCAAGCTATCTTCCATTCTCAAAAATCCCGCATACGTGCAGGCAGATGTAGCCATCTATAATTTTTATAAATCCAAAGGTGCTATCATGGCAAATGAACCTGATGATTTTGATGGTATCCATGGCTGTATCTTGGTCGGAAAACGTGATGCCAGCGAACGAAAGTATAAGGATGTTTCCCAACATCTTCTTGCCATCAGCCACCATGAAGGCATCGTGGATAGCTCCACCTTCCTTTTCTGCCAGCAAAAGCTTTCCAATAACCGGCAAATCAAAAACGCATACAAAGGGAAATATTCATGGCTGACAGGTCTTGTCAAATGCGGTCATTGTGGTTATTCTTTCTCCGTCCGCTTCGGCAATACAAAGGATGGACGTATCCCCTATTTCACCTGCTCCGGGAAATATCTGCATAAGGTCTGCACTGCAAAGCAAACCCACCGTGTCCGTGAAGTGGAAAATGAAGTGCAGGCACGCTTGATAGAACATTCTTCCACCTATCACCTGGCACACCAACATACCGAAGATACCGTTTCCAAAGAGTATCAGCAAAAAATGCTGGAATTGGATTCTAAAATAGAAAACCTTCTTCTCACTCTGGAATCAGTCAGCAATATCTCTGCAGAATATATCAATCGGCGCATCGAAACCCTTCATCATGAAAAACAGCTTCTCATGCACCGCTATAATGAATCCATCACAGAATATAATATCGCAGAAGTCGAACCCTTTACCGCTGCAGACTGGGAGAATATGGACATAGAAGAAAAGCGCACTCTCGCCCGTTCTATGATACAGGAAGTCATCCTCTCCGAAACCGGCATAGATGTTCGCTTCAAATTAAAAAAAGGCATCCAGAATCCCTGATTTTTCAGGCTTTCTGGACACTTTTCTTTTTGTTTCATTTATTGATAGCCTTGACTGGAAGGAACAAGGCGCAGAAGCAGAAATCAATCAAGTCCTGAATCACAAGCACTTAGGCAACGGCTCCATCATTCTTTTCCACAACGACGCCAAATACACCCCTCAAGTACTGGATACTATTTTGAAAGGATTGAAGGAAAAAGGCTTTGAAATCGTTCCCATTTCCGAATTGATTCATCGGGACAATTTTGAAATGGACCACGAAGGTCGTCAAATTCCAAAAACAACAGCATCCTGACCTCCAGCAGCGCAAATATACTCCATAAAACTATAAATCGGAGACTGTGAAAAAATCTCTGTAAAATCATAAATAGCAAGACCTTCTATGATAG
>CAMBLO010000064.1 GCA_945868505.1 uncultured Clostridia bacterium
TTTTAAACATATGTCCCGAACGAACTATTGAGTTTTTAAGAAATAAACGGAGTTTTAAGGGGCATCATTTTGCTGTTACATATCAATATGTTGTTTGTATTTAAGATTTGGCCTGGTTTTGTATGCAAGATGTTGTTTTGAAAAAGTACTGCAAATTTGCAGTGCTTTTTCAAATTAGAAAATCTTTTATAGGAAAAATATCTTAAGAACATCGGCGAAGGTATTTTATGCCGCGGATATCTCTATGGAAGAAATAATCATAAAAGCCCTTGAACTATAAAAAATCATTATGATATATCGATTCAATCATAGCACAAATTTTGTTGCAAAAGAGATATTTGGAATCGTATAAGAACATAGGGATTTATTTCATAAAGGAGGAAATACAATGAGTAAAGTGATTGCGGTTGTAAACCAAAAAGGTGGCGTGGGAAAGACAACAACCTGTGGGAATTTGGGTATTGGCTTAGCCAGGAAAGGAAAAAAAGTATTGCTGATTGATGCAGATCCGCAGGGCGATCTGACGGCTAGCTTAGGCTTTACGAATCCAGATGAGATTAGTAATACATTAGCATCTGTAATGATGAATATCATCAATGAAGTTGATATGGAGGACGGTTTTGCAATCCTTCGTCATAGCGAAGGGGTAGATGTGCTGCCATCCAATATTGATTTATCTGCCATGGAAATTTCCCTGGTTAATGTAATGAGCAGGGAATTGGTATTGAAGCGTTACATAGAGGAGATCAAAGATAAATATGATTATGTATTGATCGATGGTATGCCATCTCTGGGGATGCTGACCATCAATGTATTGGCATGTGCGGATAGCGTACTGATACCTGTTCAGGCCGCCTATTTGCCTGTGAAAGGATTGCAGCAGCTGATAAAAACCATATCTCAGGTAAAACGTCAGTTGAATCCTAAATTGGAAATCGAAGGAGTTCTGATGACAATGTTTGACGGACGGACTAAAAATGCCAGAGATATAAACGAACTTCTGAAAGAGAATTATGGAACAATCGTAAGGGTTTTTGACAATAAAATTCCTTCATCTGTTAGGGCTGCGGAAACAACGGCTAAAGGGGTAAGTATTTTTCGGTATGATCCAAATGGGGCAGTTGGACAGGCTTATGAAGCGTTGACAAAGGAGGTGCTTGAAAATGAGAGAAAGCACTGCTAAAAATATCAAATTTGAAAGCATTGATAGCCTTTTTGGTATCCCTAAAGAGTCCAATGATCATGCAGTGATATTGGTTCCATTGGAAAATCTGCATCCATATTTCAAGCATCCATTTAGAGTGACTGATGATGCAAAAATGGATGAATTGGCAGAAAGTATTAAGGAGAATGGCGTTTTGGAGCCTGCATTGGTGCGTCCCCGTTCTTTGGGCGGCTATGAGATAGTATCTGGTCATAGAAGAAAAAGAGCCTGTGAGAGAGCTGGTTTGGATTCTATGCCTGTGATTGTTAGAGAGTTGACTGATGATGAAGCAGCCATACTCATGGTTGACTCTAATAACCAAAGAGAGGAGCTGCTGTACAGTGAAAAGGCATGGGCATACAGAATAAAGTATGAGGCATTAAAACATCAGGGAAAAGGCTCATGGGAAAACAGCTCGGAACAATTAGGAAAAGAAAATAATAAAAGCGGGCGGCAAATCAAACGCTATATCAGATTGACATATTTACAGGAAGAACTGTTAGATTTGGTTGATCAAAAGAAGATTACCTTCAAGGCGGCTGAAAAGCTTTCTTTTCTTACGGAGACGGAGCAAAGCGTTTTACTGGAAGCTATACTGGAATTAAAGGCTTATCCTAATATTGATATGGCAGAAAAAATGAAAGAGATGAGTGCTGCGGGAACTTTATCGGAGGAGAAAATCGAAGAAATATTGTTGGATAGAAAACAAGTAATAAAAAATGTATCAATACCTGCAAAGACGATTCAAAAATACTTTTCAGAGGAGTACTCAGCAGAAGATATCGAAAAGAAGATTATTGAGTTGCTGGAGGAATGGAAGCGAGGGCATAACCATGGCTGATAATTTGAAATTTGACTATTTCTATGGTTCGCAGGCGGAGCAATTCAGCTTTTTCCGTTTGCCTAAAGTTTTAGTACGTGATGAACGCTTTAAGAAAATATCCAGTGATGCCAAAATTCTGTATGGCATTATGTTAGATCGGATGTCTTTGTCCAGAGAAAATAGGTGGATCGATAAAGATAACAGGGTATATATCATTTTTACACTGAAAGAGGTAATGAAAGAATTTGAATGCTGTCAGAGAAAAGCTGGGGCGTTGATGGCAGAACTGGATTCGAAGTCCGGAATTGGCCTGATTGAGAAGAAAAGGCAGGGGCTAGGAAAGCCGGATCTAATCTATCTGAAAAACTTCATTGTTCAGCATGAATATTCCAGGTTGGCAGAAGATGAAAAACAGATTGAATCTGAGGGGGAAGTGCTGCCATTCCAGAGTGGTAAAGATATGCCACTCAAGAGCAGTACGGAAATACTCCTCCAGACTGGTAAAAAAGTACCATCTCAGAGTGGTACGAAGAAACAGTTCCAAAATGGTACAGATATGCACCTCCAGAGTGGCAAAAAAATGCAAAATCAAAGTGGCATAGAGATGCAGCCCCAGAGTGGCATTGAGTTGCCAGCAAATTATACTGAATATAATAATACTGATTTTAGTGATACTGATTCTATCAATCCAATCAATCTGAGAAACAAAGAAGATGAGATGGATGTATTGGAGTTGTACCGCAGAATTGTGAAAGAGAACATCCACAATGATGACACTGGCAGCAGCTTTAACGGGCACATCACCGCCAACTGGTACGAGTACACCCTGACCGTCCTCGACCGCTTCGGGAACCCGGACGATGACTTTCCGACCATTCCCGGAATTAAGTCTAAGAGTCAGTTCAAGGCGGGGGCCGTGGTAGCGGTCGCTCTCCCATACGGAGACCTCACTCCGTCGATCATCGGGGAGGTGAGCTTGTGACGGGATTGTACGACACCGACATCCGGCTCGACGATGAGTGGCAGCTCACTCAGGCGGCGGACGGAGACGCCCCCCTCTGCTCCGGGCTTGACTGCCTATATCAGAACATTGTCCTCGAGGCGATCACGCAGCCGGGAGACTTGTTCTATGACCCGGAGTTCGGGTGGGGCCTTTACGACTTCATCCAGTCCGAAGACTCTGAGCTCGCCCGTTTAGAGATCACGCAGCGGGCGAGGTCAAAACTACAAAAGCGGGAGGTCATTCTCCCGGACAGCATCGAGATCAGCATAGATTTTAACGACGACGTCATCCTGCTCCGCTGCTCTTTCCGCTTCGGAGAAGAGAGCGAAGCCCGCAAGCTAAACGTCGTCATTGGAGCGGTCAGCGTGGAGGTGATAGCAGCATGATCGACAAAGAGATACTTGACGCCGTCATCCCTGTCCCGACGCTCGAAGAGGCAAAAGACGAGAAGGTCGCAGAGCTGAAGGAAGAGGGGTTCGTCGTCACAAATTTCCATTCGGGCGGTGTGTTCTATACGCTGCTCATGGTCGAGCTCCGTATCAAGATTGAATTGCTCCAGCTCGCCCGCCGTATTCTCAACAATATGTTCGTCACCCATGCCGATGGCGTGTGGCTTGACCTCAAAATGCCTGACTACTCCAAGAAGAGAAAGAAGGCGCAGAAGGCCCAGGGGCTCGTTACCGTGTCCCGCGTGGGTGCGAGC
>CAMBLO010000065.1 GCA_945868505.1 uncultured Clostridia bacterium
TTGTACCAGACTATGAGTCTTTTTTATCTGTTGCACTTAGATTGTAAATTCAAGTTCAAAAAAAGAAAGACTTGAAAACATTGATTTTTCAAGCTTTCTCTGGCTAAGGAACAAAAATGGTAGTTCCTTTGATTTAGTTCCTTAGTAAAACCCATTTTCTTCCATTTCAAAATTTAAAGTTAAAAATCTTTAAAAACAGCTAAACGTTGATTTATAAAGGTTTTAAAGACTTTTTTAAAATTTTAAAAACTTTTTTAAAAGAAAAAGACAGGTTGCAAAAACCTGTCTTTCCTCTATTTTTCATGCGTCATTAAGAATGTCAATTTTCAAACTGCCACCCCTAGAAAACGTTGATTTTTCGGTATTTAGCGGGATTTTCCGCTTTTTTTCACTTTTTTCTTTTTTTGTCATTCTTCATGCAGTATTACAATTATTGTCCAACCTGCTCACTCCTCTCAAACTTCAAACAGGACAAAGCTTTCATGGAATGAAAGCTAATCTGATGGGTAGGATACTTGAATCTTGCATATTCCCAGAACACTTCTCTGCTAATATTCCCGCTTAAAAAATCATTCACAAAATTCCAGATGGTATCATCGGCCATAGGACCTTCCACGATATCGTAATCATGGATATACCCATTTCTGCACTTTCCAATGAAGTCAAGCCATTCATCTGTCATCTTATCGAATCTCAGTATTCTCAATGAACTATCTTCAGTATAAGAATAGACATTAACAATACCGCCTTTATTTCGACGCTCTGCCCATCTATAAGCCTGTACATAGCTACTTGTACAGTAAAACCCCCATGAAAAATCTTTCGTATATTTTGTTTTACGAATTGCAGGGAATTCAACTATTTCTCCACTTCCATGATAAAGCAAAACTGTTCCCATAATCATTCTCCAATCTCATAAAAATCTATACGATTCTAACTCCATCTTTCATCACATTTTGATAAAAGCTCGAAATATCAGCGTACTTCTTAAATATTTCATAGTTTTGAAATACAGCAGAAATCACACAATCATATTTAAAATCTATGGCATTTGCTATACTTCTCATTTGGCGACGAGTAATAGATAATTCATTTGATTCGAGGTTTAATAATACTATCAATTAAATATGACTGTCATCATTATAATCGTCTCTAGCATACGAATCAAAAAGAATAATCCCCTTCGACGAATCGCCAAAAATCATCTTTTTTGTTTCAGAACACACATGTACGATTTCCATATCTTTTTCAATCGTCATTTCTATTACATTTCTTTTTATATTATAGCTGAATCCCTCCATTTTCACAATAAATATGAATAGGTTTTAATGCATTTTGCCAGAGTAATGACAGGTATTGCAACTTGTGATATCCCCTTCGCCTGAATGGAGTACGAAAAATCATTACATATTTCCTGAAGTTGAGACAATGGAGGTGATAGGGCTTCCCAGACACCTTACAGATTTCACATACCTTTTCAAAAATCTTTCTTCTTGCTCTGTCATTCTTCGTCCATTCTTTCTATTAGGATGCTACATTTTTCGCTGCTTCTCTTGCTTTCTCCAAGGCCTGTTTCCCTGCAGAGATCACATGGGGCGCAACGGCAGCTTCCCAGTTTTCAATGTACCTACTGACACGGATCATCAGCTTAAAGAAATCAATGTCGTTAATATTGATAAACACCTTAGATTCCTCTTGATAGGACTCACTTTTGATGTAAAAACCACCTTTGTCTGTTTTCACCTTGATACCTGTACCATTGCCGACTTCAATATACCAAGGAAAATTTCTGGGCTTTCCATCTTTCCCGGTTGCCGCACGTACCAAGCGGAGCTTTGTAACCTTCGCTCTGCCGCTCTTATCCGGCTCACCGAAAATCTTCTCCTGCTTGAATTCAAATGTTTGCACACTATTTTTCACCTGCAGGAAAATATACTCTGCTTCATCGGGAGAAATATTGGCAGTCACACGAACGGTGTTCTTCCCGTTACCCTTGGTATAATCCTGCAGGACAATACCAATACAGGAAATCTGCTTTACTCCATCCTCATCCTTATCACCAAAGGAATGGAAGGACTGAAACGCCTGTACTGCATCATCACCTTTGATAGAGCCTGTACGGGCAATATCGCCCTTGGCAACGGTACTGATGACATTGGTCGAGAATCCCCCTCCATTCTGGATGGAGGAGTTATACACCGATCTTGCAATGTTGGAAGCAATGCTATCACTTTTCCCTGTGATATTACTGATGGCATTTTGGTTGAACTGCCTGCCGACTGCGCCTGCCAGACCACCCTGCAGGATGGTTTCACTACTAGAGCCGGTATAGCTTCCATTGGAAGAATGACCTCCGCCACTGCCCATGGTCTTTCCCGCAGCACTGATACCTTTCATGGCAATGGCTGCTTCGCCCAGCATGGAACTGCCTGTCCTGCCTACATTGATGCCCAGCATCTGCAGGAAGTTATCGATCTTCTGAGATACCTTCAGAAATCCAATGGCACACAAAAACCAGATCAGGAAGTTCCCATTCTCCAGCGAAAGTGGATTGGAGATAAAATTGGCAAACATTGAAGTGAATATCCTCAAACACCAGACATTCATCAGTATCATAAAAATCTGACCGCCCAGCATCCTGCACCAGCTTCGGAAGATATTGATGGTATTCATGGAACCGCCCATGGAAAATGCCATCGGCGCCGTATAGACCAGAACCCCTAATAACACATATCGTTCCGCTGCTTCAAATAACAGCTTCAAATAGTTCCAAGCAAGCATCCCCATGCATGGTCGATCAGCAATTCCGCATTGACGCCAAACAGCTTATACAGTTTTTCTTCTCCCTGACCGCTTAAGGAATATTTTGCAATATCTCCCATTGTATATAACCCGATTGCATGGAGTTTTTTGGTATATCCCCGTCCAATTCTCCAAAAATCACTGATTGGCTGATGGTTCCATAGCTCATGTCGATAGGACATCTCGTCCAATTCAGCAATCCGCATTCCTTTTTCATCCGGGGACATTTTTTTCGCCGTAATATCCATAGCCACTTTTGCAAGGTACATATTTGTACCAATTCCCGCCGTAGCCGTAATTCCAGTCTGATAATAGACCTCACTGATGATTTTTCCCGCCAAATCACGGGCAGATAGTTTATAAAAATCCAGATATGTCGTCAAATCAATGAACACCTCATCGATGGAATAAACATGGATATCCTCCGGAGCAATATATTTCAGATAAATGTCATAAATCAATGTACTTGCCTGCATATAATGGGCCATTCTGGGCTGCGCAATGATATAATCCACTTCCAAAGTCGGGTCCTTTTCCAGCTCTCTTATATCACAGGATTTCCCCTTAAACTGTTTTCCAGGAATCTTTCATCCGCCGATAAAACTCCCTTAATAATTTCTCTGCTATTATCTATACTTGTATGCACTGGCCAGCCTGCGACTGGCCCAACAGCAGGGTCTTTCGCATATTCAAATAAACTTTCTGCATCCTCTTCTGTCCATGGACGAAGAAAGTAAGCGCTTAACAACCGGGTGCCTTATCTTCTATCCTGATCTATGAGATAA
>CAMBLO010000066.1 GCA_945868505.1 uncultured Clostridia bacterium
TGTGTGTTCATATCCATTGTTCAGTTTTCAAGGATCAACTCTGCTTTGTCAGCAGCGAAAATTATTTTATCAAATCTTCTTTTTCTTGTCAAGTACTTTTTAAAGTACTTTGTCTTTTATTTTCAACCACATTTGAACTTGGTTTCAATAAAATGGCGGAGAAGGAGGGATTTGAACCCTCGCGCCGCTATTAACGACCTAACCGCTTTCCAGGCGATCCCCTTCAACCACTTGGGTACTTCTCCAAAAATGCTCTCAGTTCATAATATGATATTCAATTGGCGGAGAGAGTGGGATTCGAACCCACGGCCCCTTTCGGAGTCACTGGTTTTCAAGACCAGCTCCTTAAACCACTCGGACACCTCTCCATGGATTTGAGTTGCTTTTCTCTTGAGCAGCGAAACCTTGATTATTATATCTTACCGTCCACCGGTTGTCAAGTATTTTTTTGCTCTTTTTTGTATTTCTTTTTTTAGCAACCCCGGCGCCATGTTCGTGTCGCTCAGCGGTGATATAGATATTACAGCATAATCCTCCAACTGTCAACCCTTTTTTTGAAATTTTTCGACAAAATTTTTTCTTACATTATATATAGCAAAAACGAATTCTTATGTATATGGCTTTTCCCGTAAAACCATGCTACAATATGAATTGCATTAACATTGATTTTATCCCAAGGAGGCCATTATGAAAACCGTTACCGAACGTTTTTTGACATACGTAAAACACCATACCACATCCGATGAAGATTCTCATACCTTTCCCAGCACCAAAACCCAACTTGCCTTTGCCGCTTTTCTGGCAAAGGAATGTGACGCTATCGGCCTGCAGTCCGTTTTCGTTGACAAATACGGATATGTGACCGCTGCACTCCCCGGTACTGCAC
Organism: uncultured Clostridia bacterium; assembly: GCA_945868505.1. Lineage (GTDB taxonomy): Bacteria > Bacillota > Clostridia > Lachnospirales > Anaerotignaceae > Anaerotignum_A. Next base: position 887 of record CAMBLO010000066.1, read on the forward strand.
AGAACGCTCCCACCATCGGTTTTATTGCCCACATGGATACCAGTCCCGATGCCGGCGGCGAAAATATCCTTCCTAATATTGTGGAAAACTACGACGGCGGCAATATTCCCCTGAATGGAACGAGCCTTTCTCCCGAGGAATTTTCCTTTTTAAAGGATTACATCGGTCAGACCCTCATTACCTCCGATGGCACAACCCTTCTCGGTGCCGATGACAAGGCCGGCATCGCCGAAATACTGACTGCCATGGAATATTTAATCGCTCATCCCGAAATCCCCCATGGTGATATCCGTATCGCCTTCACCCCTGATGAAGAAATCGGCAAAGGTGTTGATTTCTTTGATGCAGCATCCTTTGGCGCAGATTTTGCCTACACTTTGGATGGCGGTCGCATTGGTGAATTGGAATACGAAAACTTCAACGCCGCCCGCGCCATCATCCACATCAAAGGGAAAAACGTACATCCCGGCACAGCGAAAAATGTCATGGTAAATGCCGCCCTGATTGGTACAGAGATTGCTTCTCTTCTGCCGGAAAGAGAGATTCCCGCCAAAACGGAAGGCTACGAAGGCTTTTTCCATCTTTGTTCTTTTGAAGGGGATGTCACCTCCGCAACATTGACCTATATCATCCGCGACTTTGATAAAACTTCCTTTGAACACCGCAAAGATCTGATTCGCCTCATCGTGGAACGGAAAAATACCCAGTATCCCAACTGCATCGAGCTGGAACTGCGGGATGAATACTACAATATGCTCTCTCAGGTAGAGCCTCACATGGAAATCGTTGACCTTGCAAAACAGGCTATGCTGGATTGCGGCATCACCCCCATCATCCAGCCCATCCGCGGCGGCACCGACGGCGCCCGTCTCTCCTTCATGGGTCTGCCCTGCCCCAATCTCTTCGCCGGCGGTCATAATTTCCACAGCAATTATGAATTTGTCCCTGTCCCTTCCATGGAAAAAGCTGTTGAAATGATTGTTCGCATCGCAGAACTTGGCGCAGCCCTTGACTTTCCCAAAAACGTATGATAGAATTTCCTCGTAATAATGCAAACAGCAAAGATTGAGTATATGGGCAAAGCTGGTTACAACCGCAGAGAGCAGTCCGGTTGCTGAAAGGATTGCAGTACAGTATTTGTAAATTACGCCTCATGAGCTTTGTGCAGGAAATGGCACAACGTCCGCTCCCCGTTACAGGAGCCGAAAGATGTTTGTCTTTTGATAAGCATAAATTAAGGTGGTACCACGGGTCCTCTCGTCCTTTCGACGATAGGGCTCTTTTCTTTTGCACAAGGCAAAAAACGACTATATGAAAAGGAGAATGAAACTATGAATGCTTATGAAGTATTGAAAGAACGTGGCTTTATCGAACAGTTGACCCACGAAGAAGAAATCAAAGCCCTTTTTGAAAAAGGCGGCGTTACCTTCTATATCGGTATCGACCCCACAGCAGACAGCCTCCATGTTGGTCATTTCCTGACCGTTATGGCTATGGCACATATGCAGCGCTGCGGCAACCGCCCCATCTGTCTGGTAGGCGGCGGCACAGCCATGATCGGCGACCCTTCCGGCAAGGCTGATATGCGTAAGATGATGACAGTAGAAACCATCGACCATAATGTAGCCTGCATCAAAAATCAGCTGTCCCGCTTCATCGATTTCAATGAAGGCGAAGGCGGTGCGATCATCGTAAACAACGGCGACTGGCTGAGAAACCTGAACTACATCGAATTCCTGCGGGAAGTTGGTGTGCATTTCTCCGTAAACCGTATGCTGACAGCAGACTGCTTCAAAACCCGTATGGAAAAAGAAGGCGGTCTGACTTTCCTGGAATTCAACTACATGATCATGCAGGGCTACGACTTTTATGAACTGAACCAGAGATACAACTGCTCTCTGCAGATGGGCGGCAACGACCAGTGGTCCAACATCATCGCCGGCGTAGAACTGATCCGTCGTAAAGCACAGAAACCCGCTTATGGCATGACATTCAAGCTGCTGACAAACAGTGAAGGTGTAAAAATGGGTAAGACCGTCAGCGGTGCTGTTTGGCTGGATCCCGAAAAAACATCCCCTTACGAATTCTACCAGTACTGGAGAAACGTTGGGGATAAGGACGTTGAAAAATGTCTGGCTCTGCTGACTTTCCTGCCCATGGATGAAGTTCGCCGTCTGGGCGCGCTGGAGGGTGCTGAAATCAATAAGGCAAAGGAAGTTCTGGCATTCGAACTGACAAAGATCGTTCACGGCGAAGAAGAAGCTACAAAAGCCCAGGAAGCTGCAAGAGCCCTCTTCGGCAAGGGCGCTGCAACTGCTGATGCTCCTTCCACAGAAATCTCCGCCTCCGAATTTGCAGAAGGCATGGATATCCTGACACTGCTGACCACCATCAAAGTGGTTCCTTCCCGTTCCGAAGGCAGACGTGCTGTACAGCAGGGCGGCGTAAAGCTGGCAGAACAGCCCATCAAGGACGTTGATTTCAAAGTAACAACAGACTTGTTCACAGATGGCAAGCTGCTGGTGCAGAAAGGCAAAAAGACATTCCACAATGTTATCCTGAAATAATGCAGACACAAAAAGGGCGTGTGAAAAATTTTCTGTAAATAGGCTTTCTATGATAGGATTCGATGGCTCAACA
>CAMBLO010000067.1 GCA_945868505.1 uncultured Clostridia bacterium
CAGGACAGGCATGGCAAAAGTTACATCCATTGAAGGGAGCAAAGAATACTTTGTTATGCGAACGAAGGAATTTTGGCGGGAATGGGACAAATTCCTGAGGTCATACATTCTATCAGGAGGTGGGACTATGAGAGAAAGAAAAAAGAAGGAATACAAGGTTACGGTTTCTTATGTGGAGAGAACACCTGAGGAGGCGGAACGGCTGGAAGCTGAGATTACGGAGGCTATTTACAGAAGCAAGATGATTGCATTGAAAAAGAGGGAAAAGGAAACATTGCAGACATAAGAGGGGCTTTGCCCCACGGAGCGGACAAGCCATTGGAGAAAAGGAGGAAGAAACATGGGAAAAAGAAGTATGGAAGAACTGCGGAAGGCGGCGGAGGCAATGGGACTGCGACCGGGAAGAACGGTTGAGGCAAAGGTGATACTAGAAAACGGCATGGAGAGCATAAAGAGTGCAAACAGGCGGAATGGAGCGGGAAGTAAGGTGAGGCTGCGTGGAGTTTGAGAAGATTTACATTATTTTCAGCGTGATTTTGGTTTTTACCACGGTAACAGCAATCGGGTTTTGGATGGAAAACAAGAAGCTGGAACGGGAAAATGAGCGGATGAAGAAAATACTGATTTGGAGGGGATATGAATGAAATTTGCGGATATTGCGAAGCGGGCAAAGGCAACGAAGATTGCCTGCGTTTTGGAAGATAAAAACGGGGAGCAGTGGGTGGACACGGGATATGCGAAATACAAGCTGGAAGGCTTACCGAAAATGAATTCAGCAGACTTCCTGCGGCTGGCGGGGGTTTCGGAGGAAAGAATTGATACATATTTCATGGACAGGGTAGAAGAAAAGCCAGAAATGCTCTCCAATGAAGTATATGGAGAGATTGAGCTGACAAGCGACATGGCGGGGCTTGTGGTGGACTTGGACGGGTTTCGGCTGATGCCGTTTTATACGATGCTGCACGGCGTGGTTTGGGTGGATGTGAAGGAGATCGAGCCTGTATTGAAGGGAAAAACAGATTACCTGAGATTCTATCTGCGTTCGCAGGGGGAGAGATTTCAGATTGCGGTCAAAGACGGGATGGTTCTGATTGCTCTGATCTGGGAGTATCAGATGGGAGACCACCTGCTGCAGCAAGTTGCGACACTGTATCACCAGTGTATGAGCAGGGGCGTTGCAAAAGAAAGCGAGGAAGGAGGGAAGAACATGAAATATGAGGTTTGCGAAAACTGCGGTGCGCATCTGGACCATGGTGAGAAATGTGATTGTGAAAATGAAGAATGAACAGAAAAAGACCTGCATCAAACGGGGGATTTGATGCAGGCCTTTGACGGAGAAAATCCGCCGAAATACTTAACCTAATTATAGCAAAAAAACACTGAAAAATCAAGCTCCGGCGGGGGCTTTGGAACCTTGATAATATGATTAACAATTCGACCATATTCCTATATTCATAGGGGGAATATAGGAAATACATACAGAGGGGGAGAAAAGATGCCGAGATACTTAAAGAAGATTTGGGCGGGGGATGTTTACGAGGCGAAGGAATACAACAGCCCAGGAAAGCGTGGGCGAGGATGCGAAAGAGCCATGCGGGAAAACATCAGCCCGGAAAAGATGCAGGAATACAATGCACTGGAAACGAGGAAGAAATGCGCACGGATGATCAACGAGAATTTCGGGGAGGGGGATCTCTTCCTGACGTTGACCCACAGGAACAAGGTGGGGATTGATGATGCGCTGCGGCTGCTCCGAAATTTCATTGGCAGGATCAAGCGGCTGCGGAAGCGGAAGGGACTGGATGCGCTGAAATACCTCTACGTGATAGAGGTGGGGCAGAAGGGGCGGGAGCATCACCACATGATCATCAATGCCATGGACGTGACACTGAAAGAGATTTCGGAGCTTTGGGGGCTGGGGCGTGTGATGATTTCCAGATTGGAGCCGGGCGGGGACTATACCGGGCTGGCATTTTACATCACGAAGGACAACTACAAGGAATACGGACGGCGGTGGAACTACAGCCGGAACCTGCGGAAGCCGAAGGAGACGGTGGTACAGGTGGCGAAAAGCAAGAAGCTGAGAGTGCCGAAGGGATACCGGGTAGTGGAGGAAATTGACTATTTCAGCGAAATGACAGGATTCACAAGATATATGAAGGCGATTCGGAACGGAGGGACAGACTATGGGGAAGGCGGAGAAAGGAAGCCATGGGAACAGCATTCTGACGGGGAAGGATAAGCGGTGCTATGTGACGGGACGGACAGAGGGACTGGACAAGCACCATATCTATCATGGACCAGGATGGAGAAGCATTTCAGACAGGAATGGTTTCTGGGTGTATCTGTGGCAGCCGTTACACCTGGCAGCATTAGGAGGTCTGCACAAATATCCAAATTCTGGGCTTGATTTAGAGTTGAAGCAGGCGTGCCAGAGGAAATTCGAGGAGACACACACCAGAGAAGAATTTATGGAGATCATAGGCAGGAATTATCTGGAGGAGGAAGCGGAGAGAGAGGAACGTCCGGAGGGCGGGTTCTATTTACTGGATGAAATGGAGGAGGAAGGATGAGCTTTTGCGTGAACACGCACCGGAGAGCGAGGGATGGAGAATGCCCCTGCCACGGATGCGAGGAAAGATACGTGGGCTGCCATGGGGCGTGCGGGAAATATGCTGCATGGGACAAGCGGAACAGAGAAAGCCGGGAAGCCAGACAGAAGAAGATGTTTCTGGACGGGCAGGCGGAGCGGCGGAAGAAGATAGCCATAGAACAATACAACAGAAGAAAGGCGAGGTAGGAGTATGAACAAGGTTATTTTGATGGGGAGGCTGGTGCGTGACCCGGAGGTGCGATACGGGCAGGGGGCGGAGCCTTTGGCCGTTGCAAGATATACTCTTGCGGTGAACAGAAGATTTAAGCGGCAGGGAGAACAAGAGGCAGATTTCATCGGTTGTGTGGCCTTCGGCAAGGCGGGAGAATTTGCCGAGAAGTATTTCAAGAAGGGACAGCTAGTGAGTATTGTCGGGCGGC
>CAMBLO010000068.1 GCA_945868505.1 uncultured Clostridia bacterium
ATAAAGGATAATTAGCTATTATCCTTTATGAATTCTATTATAGCAGAAATAATTTATATAGCCAATAACTGTATAGAGAATATACTTGGAGCAAATTTGTATTTGCATGGAGAATGATTGCTTTTTCTTGTTTTGCACCATATCAGAAACAGCCATTGGAAGAATTGATGACGCCTGAATATATATGCTTTCAAAACTAGTTGGTATATTAGAAGTTGATGGTGGCAATATTGCACTGAAACCAAAGCAGATGCAGGAAAAAATGAGTCATGAGAGTTATTAAGGGGCTATTGTACTTTTTCTAAGAACAATGTGGTTATGACAGGTCTACAAGGATTTACAAAGCTTGGTAGACCTGTTCTTTATTTTCTGTAAACAATATGAAGAAAAGGAAAAATCAAGCGAAACTATCATTGCTTTTGTTTTGGAGAAGAAAAAATTAGAGGTATGCAAAGGTCTGAGGCTATGCTAAGACCTATTTCTTGATATTTGCCGTGATAATCGGTTATCAGTTTGTTAAGTTGCCCTTTTTTATAGAGCAGTTTTTGTAGTATAATAAAATGTCAGCTGTTGAAAGAGGTGATTTTATATGAAAATACGAAAAATCCTTGTAAGTAACATGAACCCATTAAATATGGATTTATCAAAAACGATTTTTTGGACAGGTTCAGGAATTAGTGGAGAATATCCGAGTTGTTTGCCTTTGGGCAATAGCCTTGCAGATTTTTATTTGGAAAGTGCTGTTGGCGAAACGGCGGCAAAAGCCTTAAAAAAATTTTGGAGTAATGGCGTGAAGTCTATTTCTTACTTTCCAAATGCTTCTAATTATGGAATGCGTTTGGAATTTATCATTGATGCAATCAATAAGTTGGATCTAGAATTTATGAATGCCTCCTTTTCTGTTTCAACGGTGATGCAGAAATATCGGAGATTTCCGCTGATTAATGGTTTTTCTCGTTTTGCAGCAACGGAGCCTAATTATAATCATGTGCGGTTAGCAGATTTTGCAAAAAAGGGGAGCATTGTCATAACCGCTAATTATGACCTTTGTGTGGAATATGCTATGGGAGAGCCCACATTGGAAATTGGAACCCATTGTGGGGTGGATACGATTCATGTATTACCCGATTATTATTTTTATCATTTTCACGGGATAGCAGTTGAGAAAGATGCAGTTCATAAAATGGGGGCAACGATTAGTAGAGTGAAGCGAAGCTTGCCGGAACCATTCACAGAACAGCTGATACAATATTTTAAGAAAGGGTACAATATTGTTTTTTTAGGATATAGCGGAAGCGATTTTTTCGATGTTACTCCTTTTTTTCGATCTTTGCCAGAAGATGTGTTTACTGGAAATGCGATTTTTTTTAGTTATAATGAAGCATCCAATTCTCCGAAGATTCTTGAGCTTTTAAGACCTTTTCAAAATAAGTTTCAGTACTATGGGATGACAAATGAATTTCTTGATAAGGTTTCTTCAGATGAAAAGGACGACTGCGATAAGATCTTTTTTGAAAAAGGTAAGAAAGCTAAGGAAGAAAAACCTGAACGATGGAAATTGGAATTTCAAAAGATTCTTGAGGAATATAGAAAAAACAATGCACTGCAGACATATCAATTTATGAATGCCTTCCGTATTGCATCCCAGACGGGGATTCATATTGGACGCCTCTACGCAGACTGGGATAAAAGAATTGCCAAAATGATTCTTGACTGGAAAAATGATTCTCCAGAAACATTAAAAAATCTGATTCAAGGGACGAACGATTTGACGCAGACTATTTTTGGAGATATTCTTTCTCTTCCAGAAAAAGACGCCAGTGATACATTTTTGAAAGCGAAGCAGTTAATCAGAGAAATCACTGTACAGCCTCATGATCGAAAATATGAAAGACCAACGAAAGAAACACATATAAGCTTTAAGGATTTATCAGAAAGAGTTAACAGAACCTATGATATCATAAGTTCAGAGGATCGTAGTGAAAAAGCACAGGATTTTGAAAGTTACACAATTCAATACTTATGTACGCGAAGTGAAATTCTATTAAAAAAATGGTTTTTAGGTCAGGAGAGAAAAAAGACTTTAAAGGAAATTTCAATTTTACAAAAACACTTTGAAAAGCTATCGTCGTTGCCGTATAATAAATTTTTATATATTTCATATTTTTTGAGTCTTTGCAGAAAGAAAAATTTACTGGATACAATCCTTTGTCCGAATTTTATTGGAAATGATAAATCGCTGGAATTTGAAATTTCATTGGAGATTACGTCGATGACACAGCTATATAAAACATATTATAATTTGGCAAATATCTATCTCATCAAATTTAGAAAGAGTTTAAATATTTTGAAACTATTTAAGCAGAGAAAGATGAGGGAAAAGGGTAAGAAAATCTACCATTTTTCACAGTTGCCTTGAAGCATTGTGCCTTTAAAGTGAATTATGTTGTAGATTTTTGTTTCTGAATCATTTTATCAAGTAGAGATTTGTAGAGAGTATTTATGAGTTTGATATAGTGATAAATAAGATGCATCAAGTGGTTAGGCTTTCCCTTTCTTTAAGTATAATTACTGACTATAACATGATGGAACTGGCGAAGGATGGAAGATGGCTCGGCGGTAATACTCCAATGGGATTTACCGTTCGCAGAGTGACTACAGGCAACGGCAAAGGTAAATCCGCTTACAGCTACTTAGAAAATATCCCAGAAGAAAAACGAATGGTGCAGCAATTGTATGAGCTTTTTAGAATGAATCGAAGTATCCAGACTATAGCAAAGGAAATGGACAGAGAAGGTTGTGAACGATTTCAGATTTTTGGAGGGTGTGAAAAATTTTCTGTAAATAGGCTTTCTATGATAGGATTCGATGGCTC
>CAMBLO010000069.1 GCA_945868505.1 uncultured Clostridia bacterium
GCCTGGTTCACTATGTGAAGGACAACTTCTTCCCGGGGCGCAGCTTTACTGATTTCCTCCGCTTTGGTTTCTGCAGGAAGTGGCAGCGTTTTATGGGATAAACATAGATATTTTGGTCAATGAAGATTTGCAAGGGAGTGAATAAACGAAGAATGAGAACATCACATAGACGAATGACCCGGCTGCTCCATGAGGAGAGGTCGAGGATCACAGATGAAGAACTGTTTCGTTCAAAGGCGTTTGCCGCCTATTTGACGGATATTGCGGAGACTGCAACGGAACGGTATCGTAAAGGAATCAAAGTAAAGACGCTTTATGATACCGACCCCGGTGCTATGCTTGCCTGTACAGACAATCGGACAATTACGATCAATACAGGAAACTATATCACACAGAGTTTCCCTACGAGACTGCTCAAGGCGGATAGTCTTGTGGGATTGAATGCCCATGAGATCGGGCATATTCTGTATACGAATTTCAAGATTGCGGATATCTATTTTGCATCGTTGCAGCGTGGAAGATTATATCCTGAACGGCAAGAGGCATTGTCAGAAGATGAACAGGAGGCCCTGCAGGAAATGCAGGACTTTCTAAAGAACGGAAAGAGCGTGGAAATGGCTTCTGTCCTGCAGGCATCAAAGCATGTTTTAAATATCTTGGAGGACGCCTATATTGAGGCAAAGATCTGCTATGCGTTCCCCGGACGTTTTGCAACCGGTATCACACTGAACAATATCCGATTTTCAGAAATGGTGCCATCAGTGGATGAACAGCTGAAGAACGGAAACTACAGATTTAGTGTATTTTCCAATCTTCTGGTGCAGTATTGTCTGCAGGGTGACATCAACAACCGTGACGGGTACGCAGGTGAGATCATGGATCGATTCCTCGACCTGCTGCCGGTTGTGGATGAGGCGGTTTATGATGAGGATATGAGACATCGTTGTGATGCAACCAACCGTATTCTTCTGAATGTATGGGATTATATCAGGGAAATGGCGCAGGATGCCTCTGAGGAGCAACAGAATAAAAATATGACTGATGCAGAAGCAGAGACCAATCTGTCCGAGAAAATGGAAGGTCAGATCGTTAAAACCAGCGGTACACCTATGGGTAAAAACGAGCCTGTTCCTGTCGAGGCTTCGGAAATCATTTGCGGGGAGGAAAAAGCAAAACTGCAAAGGGTTGTTGCGGAAGAACTGGGCAGGATGGAATTGACAGAAACTGATGAGTTTGGTGAAGGTGAAAACGGCGGCATTACATACAATAATTCTTACGAAGGTGTTTCGTATGGATATTCTGCGGAGGATATTGAGCGCATCCTGAACGTCTTGGCGGAAGAAAAGGCAGAGGAAAAGCTGTTTGACGAACTGTCGCAGGAACTGCAGGATGAGGCGAATGCACTGCGTATGGGAAATGCTCATACGGGTGTAAGAATCAATGTCAATCGAATGAAAGAGGTAAACCCTTCCTATATCGAGCGATATGAGGAAGCGAGTCCGCCGCTGATTGCCATTTCCAGACAGATGCAGAAGCGTTTAATGCGGGTATTTAAAGATACTGCATATGATCAGAAGCAGACTGGTCTGGTCATGGGACGAAGAATAGAGTCCAGAATGCTGATGGATCGGGAAGGACGTATTTTCTCCAAAAAATGTCTGCCCAGCGAGAAGAAGGAACTGGCGGTAGCTTTATTATTGGATGAATCCGGCTCTATGGAAAGTATGGATCGTGCCACCTATGCCAGAGCAGCAGCAATCATTGTTTATGATTTCTGTAAAGCGCTGGGGGTTCCGGTGATGATTGTTGGTCATACGGAGGATATAGACGTGGAGCTTTATGCCTATACAGACTTTGATTCCCGAGATAAGAAGGACAGGTATCGGCTGATGGATATTTCTGCTAGGTGCAGCAACCGTGACGGTGCGGCACTCAGGTTTGTTGCAGAGCGTTTGTCGAAGCAGCCTGAGAAGAATAAGCTTCTGATGTTGGTTTCCGATGGACAGCCCGCAGGCAGGGATGGGTATATTGGTACAGCGGCAGAGGAAGACCTGAGAGGAATCAAGAAAGAATATACAAACCGAGGCATTATGTTTGTTGCAGCAGCGATTGGATCGGATAAGGAGAACATTGAACGGATTTACGGCAATAGTTTTCTGGATATTTCAGATTTGACGAAGCTGCCTTTTTTATTGGTAAAAAAGATAGATAGAATTTTGAGAGGATGACGAGCAATGAATGAACATGGATATATTTCCAGACAGATTTCCGTATATAAGACAGATAAAAAACTGGTGGAGTTTTTGGATAAGCTGAAGCCGGCACCGACGGATTATTATGCCCATATCCATTCCTTTGGTGATAAGGACGAGGACGGAGTGAAGCAGATTTCCTGCATCGGTATTGTCCTGCAGGATTATACCAAGGGTAACGGGAAGAACACCGTTTGTGTGACTGCCAATATTTCTCCCGATGAAGCAGAATATATTTTTCTTCAGGTGAAAAATAGTGTGCAGACATTTGAATTCAAGCAGGAGAAGATTTTCGGTGAGCCGGATAAAAACGGCAGAGCGAAGGTCACAAAGCTCCGCTTGGTACGTGCGGCAACCGGGAAGGATGGAAAGCCCAGAAATTTTCCTTGGTATATTGAAGTCGGCAATGGTACAGGTA